>CAZXCP010000118.1:0-2510 GCA_964639355.1 uncultured Ignavibacteriaceae bacterium | reverse complement strand
TCTAAGATGCCGAGTCTGCTCGAGGCCAGGTGAAAGAACCTCTGGCAAGTCATTCGTCAATAAGCTATCTTGAAAAACACAAAAGGCGCGGTAAGGCGCACACACTTTCAGGTACGCAGTGAAGCACATGGCGCATACATCATGTTGTAGGCCGTTTTCCTTCTAATTATTTTGATTTCTCAATAGACTAATAAGCCCGTACTCGTCCACAGTCATATTTCTAGAGTGTTTCTCCAACTCCTTTACTATTTGATCCAAGTTAGCTATGTAAACTAATGGAATTACTTCAATTGGGTCTCCATGCCTTAAAAGAATAAGCTCAGAATAAGGTAATGCATACATCCTGAATCGAACGGAAATCTTAAAGCTGTGGAAGTCCATAAATAGAAAGTCCTTCTTCTTTCTAGTCAGTAAATTTCTGACTGTAATTTTATTTTCGTCAATTGTTAATACTACCACATTGGGTAATTCAAAAAGAATAAATAATGTCACAATGAAAAGCCCAACGGCCAGAAGATAAAGCCCTAAAGCATTTATGCCTAATTTGTTGGTTGTTAACTCAAAGATCAGCAATAATAAAAGTCCGACTATTAATGACATTGCAAATAACATTATAGTCATTCTAATCTTGGTTGGTGTACTATGAATCATGCTTGTTCTAAAATGGCCTACAACGCCAGTGCATGATGCGTGGCGTTTTCGAAGCCCACACTATCCACCGAACGTGCACGAAATATACTAAACAACTTTTAAATAAAACACATTCGCCCGCCATGCATTATGCACATTGTTGGCGGCTGGCTTTCATTCTCCACTCTTTTTTGTTAAACTCAATATGTCATAGAATATTTCTTGCATTCCAGTTGTCAACTTCAAGTCGTCCTTGGTACAAAATATTGAAAGGTCGTCAAAAGTAGTCCCAACGCCACCTCTCAAAATGTCTTTTGTTGCTTGGTAGACCAAACTGTCCCCATTACCATTTCTTTGGATTATGATAGTTGACGAATCAGTCTCAATTAAGTTAAGTTTTTCATTGTCCCAGTTTCTCTTACCATTCCTGTTCTCAATGATATAAGTCTTCGAGTAAGTATAATAATTCGAGTCTCCTGGAATTAGGTGTTGGTCATTTAAACTGTCAATTGAAAGAATTAGGTAGCTGTCTGGTAATGATTTCTTGTTTTTGAAAATGTAGGCAACTCTTTCGAACTGGTCTAGGTGTTCAAAGTTCTCTAAATCGATGTGGTCAAATTGCTTATATGTTGTGATTGCTCTTGATATTTGTTCGATTGGTTGTCCACCGTACTCTTGAGGTGTCGTTAATAATTGTATAAGAACTTGAATTGATAAAGATGTAGCAAAGCAAATTACGATCAGTCGTCTACTTTTAAATTTCTTATGAATTTTCAGTAGTCCAAATGCAAGTACCAAACTTAGCAACAAAGCTGTCGGCCAACAGATTAGTCCACCGAGACCTGTGTTGGGGAAAAGCCAGAGAATAATTCCCTCGGTCAAGAGTCCAATAGAAAAATAGGTCCAAAATAGTATTGTCGATATTATCTTGGAATTTATGTCGTCTGTCATTTGAAAATGTCTCTGTCCAGAAAGCTTGCCGCCAACGCCTATGTATGTGGTCGTGTGCCACCTTCCATAAGTCACTACTAAAATAGCGCCTTTTGTGTTTCCTTCCAAGATCGGAAAAACTTAGCGAAGAACTTATTGCAATCTTAGATGCCGAGTCTGCTCGAGGCCAGGTTAAAATAACCTCTGGTAAGTCATTCAGCAATTAGCTATCTTGAAAAACACAAAAGGCGCGGTAAGGCGCACGCTCTTTCAGATACGCAGTGAAGCACATGACACATACATAATGTTGTGCGTAGTGCCTAACCTTTCATCTTATTTAATTTATCTAATATGGTCTTGTCCTTAGAGATAAATAATAACATTCCACAAAGTCCATATTTTCCGAATCGCTCTTTTGCTACGTCTGGTGTTAAAACCTCCAACTTTGCAATGTGACTATCATCTAGAAGTTCAATAAACTTCTTAGTCTGTACCGAATTGTCAATATATACGTCTTGTCCATTTACCTTAATAAATGGTCTGCAATAAAAATCTACTATGAATTGTTCTCCTCGGAACACTGATTTAGTTAAGACAAAAGCGATGGTGTCCTTCAAAAGCCTTTCTTTGAAAGCTTTAATTTGTTGCTTCTTGTCCAGTGAAACGAAGTCATTAAACCAATTATCATTTTCAACTTTGTTCGTTACGTTAATAGTAACATTAACAGAGTCAGACTGACTGAATACAGATGAATTTATTAAAAGAAATAGGATAAGAATTATTAGTCTAGATAGTCTCATTTCTTGCCGGAGGCATTACGCACAACGGATGGCGGTATGGTTAGTTGCCGATTTCGAAGCACTTTCCTATCAAGTTACAACTACTTTTGATACGAGCTGTGCCGCTCGAATACGCACTGCACCGGCAATTAACTATACCGCGTGTTGTGC
>CAZXCP010000117.1:0-2571 GCA_964639355.1 uncultured Ignavibacteriaceae bacterium | reverse complement strand
ACGAAAATTCGTTAATTCGGTAATTCGCTAATTGAGAGTCATTCATTGTCATTGGTTGTCATTTGTTGCGTAGCGCTAAGAGCAGAGCGCGCTGTGGCGCTGAATCGAGCAATTGTCATTCGTAGTGAAGAGTTAAGAGTTTTGAGTTGGCGCTTGCAGGCGAACACGCTCTGCGCATTGCACCAGCAACCAGTATCCCACAAAGTGGCAGGCAGCATCCAGCACACGTCATTCGTGGAGAAGAGTTTTGAGTTAAGAGTTGGGGGTTGAGAGTTGGGAGCAGAGGTCGGGGTTGAAACATTCAGCCAAACAAAGGTCATTCGTGGTCATTCATTGTCATTGGGGCAATCAGTCAATCAGTCAATCAACCGTCAGTCGTAGTCATTCGTGGTCATTGGTTGCTTTGCACTGAACGCTCACAGAAATATTATTGCAATACTGTTATTGAATATATTACATATATGCGTATATTTGTAATAAATATTTTACATATATGAAAAAACGAGTACTATATAATCAGCTTTTAGAGCAGTTAAACCATAAAAATGCACTTGTTATTACAGGTATGCGGCAGGTAGGTAAGACTACCCTGATGAAACAGCTCTATGAAAAAGTGAACAATCCTAAGCTATGGTTCGATTTTGAAAATCCGCTTGACCTGCTCTACTTTGAAAATACTGATTATGATGCAATTTATTCTGAACTAATTAGAAAAGCAGGCAGTTCTGCACAACGGCTTTTTGTGTTTATCGATGAAATACAAAACTACCCGCAGATCACCAGGATAATTAAATACCATATCGATAAATTCAATGTAAAGTTTGTCGTTACCGGTTCATCGAATTATTACCTTAAAAATCTTTTTCCTGAATCTTTAAGCGGACGGAAATTCCTCTTCATTCTGAATCCGCTCAGCTTTAAAGAATACCTGTACTTTAATGACAAAATAGAGGAACCGGATCTGAATCCTGATTCTGTAAAGATCAAGCCTGATTCCTCTTTACTCAGTTTTAAGAAGTACGAAAACGAGTATCTTGACTTTCTGCAGTACGGCGGCTTTCCTGAAGTGGTTGTGACAAAGGATGCTGATACTAAAACCATGATCCTGCGTAATATTTTTGCATCCTTCTTTGAAAAAGACATACGCATACTATCGGACATAAAAGATATCAGGGAGCTGCGTGATCTCATTTTACTTCTTGTCCCGCGTATTGGCAATATGCTCGATGTATCTAAAATATCATCGGAGCTGGGAATAAATCGTCCGAAAGTTTACAGTTACCTTGAACTGCTGCAGGGTGTATTTTTCCTGAAACTCATACCTAAATTTTCTTCAAGTATCGATAAATCCATAGCAGGGGGACGAAAAGTATATTTTAATGATACAGGACTCCTGAATACAATAGGCAAAGTAAACGACGCTCAGTTATTTGAAAATGCTGTGGCTGTTCAGTTATCTGAGTACGGTAATCTGAGCTTTTATAATAAAAGAAATACTTCTGAAATAGATTTTATACTCAATAACGAAACAGCATTTGAGGTTAAACTTAATGCAACCGAGAAAGATCTTAATAAATTGAAAAAGATCTGCGAAAGCATCGGAGTTAAAAAATATTTTCTGGTAAGCAAAAATTATACAAAAACAGATTGTACGGTATTCCCTGCTTATCTCTGAGTGCGGGGTTGAGAGTTTTGAGTTGAGAGCCTGCCTACCGAAGGTAGGTTTGGAGTTCAGAGTTGCGAATGCGGTAATTCGAAAATTCGATAATCCGTTAATTCGGTAATTAAGGAATTGGCGAATTTGGGAAGCAAAACCCAATCATTCAACCTGCCTACCGAAGGTAGGTCAGACAATCAGTCAATCAAACGTCATTCGTAGTCATTCGTGGTCAGTCGTGGTCAATCATCAAATCATTTCACGCAAAGTACGCAAAGGGTTACGCAAAGCCGCAAAGGGTTTCACAAAATCGCAGTTCCTCCAGTATCTAGGATCTAGCATCTAGGAGAGATCAGAGGTCAGAGGTCAGTGATAAAGCATTCAGTCATTCATACATTCAGCCAAGCAAAGGTCAATCGTTGTTATTCATAGTCAGTCGTGGTCATTCGTGGTCAGTCGTGGTCATTCGTGGTCATTGGTTGACATTTGCTGCAGAGCGCTAAGCGCATAGCGCGCTGCGTACCAGTATCGAGTATCCAGTATCTAGCGCCAGTAATTCGTAGTGAAAAGTTAAGAGTTTTGAGTTGTGAGTTCAGAGTTGAGGGTTTTGGGTTGAGAGTTTTGAGTTGAGGGTTTTGGGTTGAGAGTTTTGAGTTGAGAGTTGGGAGCAGAGGTCGGAGGTCAGGGTTGAAATGATAAAACAGGCAAGGCATTGATGGTCAGTCGTTATCATTCGTGGTCAGTCGTAGTCATTCATTGTCATTGGTTGTCATTTGTTGCATAGTGCTGAGAGCCGAGCGCGCTGCGTACCAGTATCGAGTATCCCACAAAGTGGCAGGCAGTATCCAGAATCGAGCAATTGTTGAAAATTCTCTCTAAAATTTGACCCACTTTTCCCACTGAAAATTGACCCA
>CAZXCP010000116.1:0-2592 GCA_964639355.1 uncultured Ignavibacteriaceae bacterium | reverse complement strand
TTTCTAACATAGGCAACCAGTATTTTTGAAGTAAAAAAGAGGGGAATAAAAATAGCATATATAATAATAAGTTGTGATGGAGAGTATACCTTATGAAAGAAAATAGTTAAAGAAATTACAATCAATAAATGAATAAAAATAAACGCAAATTGACTGTTAAGTATTTTGGATAGTGTCCAACCCTTATTGAGTTGATATGGATTTGATACCATCACAAGGAAAAGCCATCCTAAGTTACTATATAGTATAAGATAAACCTCATTTAAAGTCTCCGTCACCAAATTTTCTTTGCCGAAATAAAATGACAAAAGAATTGCTAAGTTCAAAAAAAGTATATCTACTATAAAAAATACTACTTTTAATAAAACACTCATCGGTTAGAAAGGTAACTTTTTATTTAAAAGTGTTATATCACTAAGCAATGTTAAACGCGGATTGTTGCTTGGATACATGGTAATGTGAAATTATAATTTGATGCAATAACACAAAGAATACAACACCTTGATATCTTCCAAGAAAAACTTCCGTCATCCCATAAATAACAAATGGAAAGAATAAGAGAATACCAAGTGTAAACTGGTTTTTGAAAGATAAGTATAAAGGTCGAGCAACGATAAGAACTAGTACAAATAACCCAAAAATTCCATTGGAAAAGTACAATTGAATAAATTGATTATGAGAGTTATAACTACCCTCAGCGAATTCTACCATCCCATGTGAATTGTAATAAGCATTAAGTGCTTCCTTATAGTCCCCAGTCCCCACACCAAATAATGGATTCGGATTGGCTTCAATTGCTGACCGCCACAGAACTGACCTTTCCCAATAATCATTTTGACTACTAAACAAGCTCTTAAAGTAATCCATTGAACTGAGAGAAAGCAGGCCAATTAAAATAATTAAAACCAGACTAATAACATAAGTTTTTTTGAGTGTCCTCTTATCAAGCAAGTATTTAAGAACAAAAAAAGAAATTATAAAGATCAAACTAATAAACGTGGTGTGGCCCCCAGTAAGTGTTAGGATTAATACCATAAATAAGATTAAAAAACCCATAACTAGAGAATTGAAACCGGAGGTATCATAATATAATAAATGGACTCCATAGGTAATGGAAAAAATCAAATAATAAGCCAAATAAGTAGGTTGCAAACCAATTATTTCAGTAAGGTTATAATACATGAATGCTTCTTTGTCCGATGTCATCACGAACTGCACATTTGCATTAATAAATACTATAACACAAGCAACTAGAGTTCCGCAGGAAAAGGAATAGAATAGAGTTTCTGCTTTGAAGTTGCCGGCCACCCTAATTGCCGCAAAAACTATTGGAAAAGCAAGGAAAGAAAAGCTAGTTTCAATTACACTGATTCCCAGGGCAAGATTTTCAGAATAAATAAGTCCTCCAATAAGTACAAGAAGATAAAATCCCAAGTCCCATCCAAGCTTATAAGCCTCATAAAATTTTACCCTTATATTCCCAATAAAAAAACTGAATATCAGTACCAATAATAATATCCGGGCACTTGTAAACTGCGAAATCGGTATACCGAAGACCATAACTAAAAATCCCCACCACAGATATTTTGACCTCTTCAAATTATAAATTCTTTTATATTTCAACTGAAAATGACCCATAGATTGCAAATAGTAAGCTCAAGAAATAAATTCCACTATTGAATCATACAATTATTTGTACTTTCTCTTGTCTGAACTCAAGATATGTTTTAGGCCAAGGTAAATAAATAGCGTATTCGTCTTGAAATATCTCATGAATAACCTTCGTGGCTCAATCCAAAGGCGATAAGCCCATTCAAGACTTAAGTTTCTCAATATCTCTGGTGCACGCTTAGATTCACCAGCAAAAACTGGAAATGCCCCTCCAACTCCTAATAAAACTGCATTTATCTTATTGGAATTACTCGCCATCCATTTTTCTTGTTTTGGGCAACCCAAAGCGACAAAAACTAGATTCGCTCCAGATTCATTAATGGTTGTAATATAACATGGATCATCCAAATTCTTATTGAATGGCGGTGCCAACATGCCGGCTATGTTTGCATTCGGGCACTCTTCTCTTACTCGCTTTTCAATTCTACTAAGTGTTTCAATTGTTGTGCCAAAAAAAAATAATTTTAGGTTTTCTCCACCTGATGCCCTTATCAAATCAGGCATTAAATCCATCCCTGCAATCCGCTCTTGATTATTACCATAGCTAAGCCTTAAAAATTTCACAATTGGCATTCCATCGGGCAAAGCCATAGTGGCCTCATTAATTTGTTTGGCAAAACTAGCATTTTTATATGCTTCAATCGTCATATGAACGTTTACAAAACATATATAACTCGGAGTATTTTTCTTACCTAGCAGAATAATATTAGCTACCGCATCAGTATAACTAATAGCATCCAGGTTTATCCCTAGTACAGAATTGGTGATTCTTGTTTGTGATAAAGTCATTTACTAATGGCTTGTGTACCTTTAAGCCTACCTGACTTAAAGAATACAAAGCTGAAAACTAAAACAAATACAATACCTTTGTTTCTATTAAGAAAGGATTCAGTAAAGCACCCACCCAGAAAAAAAATCAAA
>CAZXCP010000115.1:0-2659 GCA_964639355.1 uncultured Ignavibacteriaceae bacterium | reverse complement strand
AATAATGAATTAGTTCCTCATCCTAATGGTTCAGTAAATATGATGAGGGACATTGATACTTTCGAGACCGAATTTATTTTTTCTGACCTGGCAATCATTGAAAAAAGAATTGACACAGTTAAAAAGCAAGTACAGAAAACTCAGGATGATAAGCTTAAAAGAGAATTACCACTACTTGAAAAGTGTTATCAGCTGCTGCAGGAAGAAAAACCATTGAGAGATGCTCATCTTACAAATGATGAAATGAAAGTATTAAATTCGTTCCAGCTTCTAACAATAAAGCCAATGCTAATTGCACTTAATCTCGATGAATCTCAGGTGAATGATACTTCAAAGTATCTTGATGAGCTCATAAAGAAAAAATTAAGCAAAAACACTAAGGCGCTTTTTTTCTTTGGAAAAATCGAGCAGGAAATGTCAGAACTCTCTGAAAAAGAAGCAGAAATTTTTATGAACGAGTACGGAATCAAAGAATCTGCACTGAACAGTATAATCAGAGAAGCCTATGATCTGCTCGGTCTTCAATCATTCTTCACCTGCGGCGATACTGAATGCCGTGCCTGGACAATTAAAAAAGGTTCAACGGCTCAGGAAGCTGCAGGAGAAATTCACACCGACTTCTACAACAAATTCATTCGTGCCGAAGTTGTCGGGTATGATGATTTTATTTCTGCCGGTACATTCGCAAAAGCAAAAGAGCAGGGTACCTGGAGATTGGAAGGAAAAGAATACATTGTTAAAGATGGGGATATTATGATCATTCGCCACGGTTGACGCATAGAACTAAATTTTATAGACAGTTTTTACCTCGAGTATTTCCATTTTACTTTTCCTGATGTAATTCCTCTTGAAACGCGTTTAATTTTTAGGAATGCAAGTTGCGCTTCGAATAAAGGTAAAATAAAAAATTAGCAATAGTTGGTAACAACAAAATTTCCAGCTAATTTTAAAGCTAAGATTACGATTCATCCGTACATCGCATCCGTTTGAAAAATAACTTTTTTCATTAAATACTTATAGGGAGATATAAGTGATGATTAATATAAAATCACTTGGCTGTCTTTTAATTGTTTTAATTCACTCCATTTCCTCTGCACAATGGATATCGATAGATAAATATTCTATCCCCGATTCACCACCAAATGTTCAACTAATAAGTGATGATGCTTTTAGCACAATAATCAAAGTTGATTTGCCGGGCTTTCGCATCAGGGAATTTACATCTGATGGAAAATCTTACCATGAGATTAACTGCGGAGGTGAAGCGATTACATCCGAAGTTGGTTATCCGGAAATATCTCATATAGCTAAGATGCTTGCCATCCCGGACGATGGCACTATAAGTATTGAAGTAATTGAATCCTCACCTGTCCAGGTTTTCAAAGGAATAAATATTCCGCCTGCGAGAGAAAGCTGGGTAGAAGGACAACCCGAAACTCCGTATGAAGAAAATCTACTGGCTTATTCTTCTGAGGAAATTTACCCAAGCACGTATGCAAAAGCGGATGATCCGGTAATATTCAGAGATTTTAGAATAGCACGCATTTCAATTTTTCCGATTCGGTATTCACCTTCAAAACATGAAATTCATGCAATTTCATCTATTACAATTAAAGTGAATTACCAATCAGGTCCCGGACTCAATTCAAAAACGACGCTTCCGAAACCAATCGCACCGGCATTCGCTAAACTATACCGAAAGTACATTCTTAATTATGATGAAATATTACAGCGCAGGTACAGTGGAATGGAAACCGGTCACGATATAATGTTATGCATAATGCCTGACATATATGTTGAAGAATTCCAACCTTATGCTGAATGGAAACACAAATCGGGAACAGAAATTTATATTACAAAATTCAGTGAGATTGGGGCAAACCAATCTAATCCCGATATTATTAAAAATTATATTTTGAGTATTTATAATTCCTGGATAGATGCTCCCACACACATTTTAATTGTAGGAGACTATGGTTCGCCCGCAGGTAATGCACCTGTAAAATATTGGACGGGCAGCGGGTGGACTTTTGTTAATGAGGATTACTTCGTTGAATTGGATGGAAACGATTACTTCCCTGAAATGATGATCGGAAGGTTTACCAATTATAATGGTGTCAGTGGTGGTGGAGAACAGATATTACAGGTTATGGTGAATAAATTTCTAAAATATGAAAAATATCCATACACTGCAGAGACTGGATGGTACAAAAAAGCTACCGTCTGTTCAAATAATTATTATGCTTCACAAGTCGATACAAAAAGGTTTACTGCGCAACGTATGCTGGAGTTCGGTGGATTTACTTCTGTAGATACTATGATGAGTAATGCACAATGTACATACGATGTAAATGATATTGTAGCTGCCCTTAATAATGGAAGAAGTTTTCTCAATTACCGTGGCGAAGGATGGGATGATGGCTGGCATGCAAGCTGTTATTATTTTAGTAATACACACGTTAATAGTTTGAATAACGCTAACAAGCTAACATTTGTAACAAGTATAGGCTGTGGTGTAGCGATGTTCGATGCCGGAAATTGTTTCGGCGAAGCATGGATAGAGATGGGCTCATTAACAGCACCACCCAGAGGCGGATGCGCTTTTATAGGTCCAACGTCCAACACACATACTGCTTACAATAATGCCATTGATAAGGGA
>CAZXCP010000114.1:0-2695 GCA_964639355.1 uncultured Ignavibacteriaceae bacterium | reverse complement strand
CAGCTTCGAAGTAATAATCATTAGGATTGAAGTTCACTGATGCAACATTCGGTTTATACGGAATTATTGTCTTTCCGTAAATATATTTTTCTTCAAGTTCCGCATAAAGTTCATATGTTTCACCTTCGTGAATAAAAAACTCATACAACGGTTCATACATACCATCAGTAGTGTATAGTAGGGGAATTACCTGTACTTCATTTTTTACAATGTAAGCTGTAACGTTTTTAAGTTCTGCTTCACTAATGTCGTAGGGAACTCCCAATGGTAATGTTTTCGTAAATCTTACACCTGGGAAAAGTCGTTCAGGGTGCAGTTCAGCCTGAACAACTGTGTATTCCACATAAACAGAATCGGGATTAATTATTTCCTCGACTTCACAACCAAAGAATAAAAGTTGTGTCGTTATCAAGATTATGTAGAAAAATTTTTTCATCAGTTGAAGCTTAAAACTTTATTGATACTCCTGCTGAAGGAATAAACGGAAAGAGCGTGATTCTTTTTATTACCGGTATCTCTTCACCGTTCTCATTTTCCTGAAGCACAACGTACTGTGCAAAGGCATTATGCCTGTTGTAAACATTGTAAAGATTGACGTAAGCTTCAAAATCCGAATTAAACATTTTGAATGAATAGTTAAAATTCAAATCAAGTTTATGGTAATCAGGGAACTGTGCAGTATTTAAGTCGGCATAATTAAATTGAACCTGACCATTGCCACCGGTTCCGACAGTTTCAAAAATAAACTGACCGGGCGGCAATGTATATCGTTGTCCTGTCGCATAAACCCAGGTAAATCCTATGTTAAGATTTTCAATCAGTTCATATGTTAGCACTAAAGAGATATCATTTCTTCTGTCATATTTTGAATAATATTTTTTCCCGCCGTTCAAATTATCAAACTGTCTTACTGACCAGGAGAGTGTGTACCCTATCCATCCGCTGAATCTTCCCTTTACTTTGTTCAGAAAGAATTCCAATCCATATGCTTCACCTTGTCCTGCTGTTAATTGATCTTCGATTGAATCATCAAGTGGATTTAGTTGAGGAGCGTTTACAAATTCGTAAATATTTTTCATATCCCTGTAAAACCCCTCAAAGGTGAAAACATAAAACTGATCAAACCAGTAGCTGTCAAATCCCATAACATACTGTGCAGATTTACTTGGTTGAATGTTTTTAGTCGAAGGATACCAGAGATCGGTTGGCAGAGTGATATCATTTCTTACGATCAAATGAAGAAACTGATGCGCAATTGAGTACGCACCTTTCAAAATAAAATCAGGAGTAATTTTGTAAGATGCAGCAATCCTTGGTTCAAAGCGTAATAATCGTTGTGCATTGAAGTAATAAATCCTTCCGCCATAATTTGCTGAAAAGTCATCTGTAAACTGCGACTCACTCTGGAAGTAAAGAGAGGCTTCAACCGAAGTAATATCAGAGCCTGCGTAAGGTGCATTTTCCAGTGCTTCGTTGTAGATATCGCTGTATATAATATCATAGTTGTGCAGTGCGATATCAAATCCTGTTTTAAATGTATGGTCCTGAAACCATTTCATTTCTGCATTCTGACGAAAATAGAAATCGACCAGATTCGGATTTGAAAAGTATGTGTACGAAGAAACTGCTTCAGGATTAATTCCAATTTTAGAAGAGAACTCATAATTAATGAAACTGACAATAGAGTTTAAGAGCAAAGATTTTTGATTTACCTGCAGCCAATTCAAACTCAGGTTCACATTTCTCCATTTAATATCATAATCCGTATCTGATAATTCTGGTGGATTGTAAGCGTTGTCATTGCTGTACATTCCGCTTATTGACACAATGTTACTTTCTGAAATACTGTAGTTTACTTTTGCATTGAAATCGTAAAAATTATATCTGGGGATTGTTGAAGTGTTGCTGAAATTTTCTTGAAGAACATCGTAGTACATATATCTTCCTGAAATCATGTAAGTTGAGGTTTCGCCAATTGGTCCTTCAAAAGCAGCAAATGAATTAATTACACCAACTCCTGCAGTTCCTTTCTCTTTTTCTTTTGTACCAGATCGCAGCTTTATATCAAGCACGCTTGAAAGACGTCCACCATACTCAGCAGGGAATGCACCTTTAATTAATCGTACATCGCTGATAGCACCGGTATTAAATGTGCTTGCAATGTTTCCAAGATGTGCAGGATTGTAAACTATCACTCCATCAATCAGTGTTAATGTCTGATCCGGAGATCCACCACGAACATAAAGACCACTTGATATTTCTGACGATTTGTTTACTCCGGGCAGCAGTTCCAGTGACTTGAACAAATCAACTTCACCACTTAGAGTAGGCAATTTTGAGAGCAGTTCTGGGGAAATATCAATTGTGCTGGAAACAGGTTCTCCGGTTCGTTCACCTTCAACAATAACTTCTTCCAACTTAATATCTTCCTGAGTAAGTTCAATGGACAGTGTCTCGCTCTGCTTTTCTCCTGTTACAATTACTTCTGATATGCTTGTCTTGTAACCTATGTATCTTGCAATTAAATAATATCTTCCGATTGTTAGAGAGGGAATTACGTAATAACCAAATTTGTTTGTAGCCGTACCGGTTAAGGGAGGTTCATCTAAATTAAGACTGTCTTTGTAAAGAAGCAGGTTTGTGCCAACTATTGCTTCTCCCGTAACGGCATCTGTAACAAAGCCAGAGATAATGA
>CAZXCP010000113.1:0-2760 GCA_964639355.1 uncultured Ignavibacteriaceae bacterium | reverse complement strand
TCTTGGTAATTTGCCGGAACCAATACTTACCCACAGATTCTGCGGATGAGGCAAAATAATCAAAATAAATAATTTTGACATGATTAACAGGATAATCAGGATGAATTATTGTCAGATTTTCACATGGCGTGATCAAACCTTTGGGAAAAGAAGAGTTTTTGGAAGGAGAGGAATTTACTGTCATTGCATAACCTTTCTCAAGCCTAAAAAACTTGACTCAAATGTGAAGATAAATCTTCTATAAAGATTTTTAAGGAAGACAATCATGGATAAAAACGATAATGCAAAGAAAATATTGGAAGCTTACAAAAATGGTATAGATGAAGGAAAAAATTCTACTTCTTTTTCTGACTTTCTTAATGCTCTTGGCTCAATGGCCATTGCCCCTATTACACCAGAAAACGATATAACAAAAGCTAAAGAATTAGGTCGGGAAGAAGGTATTAAACTGAGAGAAGAAATTGAAGAGAGAGAAAAAGAGGAGGAAGAAAGGGTATCAGCTATAGAAGAAGCTAGGCAGGAAATTATTGAGGATATTTATGATTCCTTGTCTCATCGTTATAGTAATGATGATAGTTATTCCGTGCCTAGTGCTAGTAACACTAATACAACTTCTACTGCTAATATTGGTGCTACTACCGAAAGGGATACTTTTTGGGGAAACATAATAGGTTATAGCATACTAATAGGTGTAATTATTGGGGTATTATTACTGCTAATAGGAAAAATGGGAAATTTCTCTGATCCATTACAGCATCCTAGGTCTGAGCCGACAAGTTTTTCAGTTACAATAGATTCCTCGCCATCAGGGGCGACAGTTTTTATAGATAAAAAGCAAGTTGGGATAACACCTTATTCGACAACTTTAGAGAAAGGTTCTTATGGAATACGGGTTGAAAAAGAGGGTTATGAAAACGATTATAAGATAACAGAAGGTGAGAATCGGGAATTTAATTTTAAGTTAAAAGAAGAATAGTCGATGAATAGAATTCGAGTAAGATTAGTATCCCTGTTATTTTGTATTCTATGTATTACTTCTTGTACTTCTGTTAGTAGAAAATATCCTTACTTCTCAAGTAGTACCTCAGATGGTCGTTATGGGGTATTTGGCGATAGAGAAAAAGGGCAAGTTGTACTAAAGGAGATTACTACGGGTAGAATAGTTAAGGTATGGGACAATAATATATTTGATGTCATTGGTGGTGCTGTAGGTTTTACTCCTGATAATCGTTACTTTGTTTTACCTATTAAGAACAGCATTGAATTGTGGAAATTAAGAGATGGAACGCTTAATAAAACACTTGTAACCAACTCAAATATCCATTCTTTTGCCATTAATTCAACAAATACTTATCTCGCTGCTTCTGATAAGGAAGGAGGAATGAATCTTTGGGATTTGGATGATGGAAGGCGACTTTGGCGAATACAGTTCGCAGAAAATCGTCCTGAAGAAGTTCCCATTCTTAAGGGACCAGGGTTCAACATTTTATCCGCAAACATAATAGTTATACCCCTTGCTCACAGATTGGTTTTTAGTAATGATGGTAAGTATTTAGCTGCTGGTAGTCATGAATTTATAAAAATATATGCAATTCCCTCTGGTAAAGTGATGAGCTACATAGCATTAAACAAGACAAGAGATTCTAATACTCAAAGTATTATGGGTAGTATTATGTTCAGCAATGAAAACTATTATATTGCTGCTGGTCTCGACAACGAGCTTTTCCTGTGGGATAGCAGGACAGGTAGGCTTAAGTGGAATCTTATAGATGAAATGCCGATATCTGGTATAGGTTTTTACCCAGGCGACCAATACATGATTACGTTCAGTGTGGATTTGATGCAATCGAGTGCGATTAAGAACTTCACAGTAAAGCTCAGGAAGGTTAATGATGGAAGACTTGTTACTGTGAGACAGATCCAAAATCTTGTGGGTAGTAGTCACGAGGGTCAAATATTTGCGTGGAATCCGGAGAGTAATAAAGTGATTACTTATTTATGGAGTAGGGAACAGATTGACATGCTAACAGGAACGCCCTTTGGTATAGGTGTGGACAATATTATAGCTAAGGTTGCATCGGAAATGAGAAGTAAAGGTTGGGAAAGAGTTGCCATATTCGAATTTAAACCCCAGAATGATTCTTACACAGATTTTGAGAGATATTTAATAGCTGAACTTATTTATAGATTTGACAATACAAAAGGGTTTTCTGTAGTGAAAAAAGATTTGTTTGATCGTGCCCTCTCAGTACTCAAGATGCCCACCTTTGATTTAATTAACCGTATTTCTGATACAGAATTCTCAGTTAAACCCGAGGCTGTTAAAAGATTTGGAGAACTTACATCGGCTGATACCGTACTTATAGTAACTATTACTGATAAGATAAATACTATTGTGATTCGTTCATACCTCGTTGATACAGAAACAGGAGAAATACATGAAGCAGCTCCAGAAGAAATTGTAAAGGATAAAAATATACTAAAGTATACAAAAGACTTTGCAGAATAAGGCAAAGGAAACAAAGTTATTTCTATTTAATGTAATTTTATGTATGGGCTACTGTCTTGCCATCAGCAATTTTATTTGTCATTGCAGGTTTAACTCAAGGAGTATTTGCGATGTCCACACAACAGAGAAGGCTTTTGTCCTTGCTGTTTTTGGTTCTCTTTTTTGAAGGTTGCACAACAAGATATCCTCTTGGCCTGAAACGGATGTTCACCCCAAGTCAAAAAACAAAAGTGCCGTAAAAGCCTTATATT
>CAZXCP010000112.1:0-2821 GCA_964639355.1 uncultured Ignavibacteriaceae bacterium | reverse complement strand
GGTGAGGATTGAATTCAAATATCTGCCGGTCTTTAAATGAACCGGGTTCACTTTCATCACCGTTGACACAGAGATATTTTGGTTTGTCTGTAGTCTTTGGCATAAAGCTCCACTTCAAGCCTGTAAGAAATGCAGCTCCGCCTCTTCCTCTTAAACCGGATTTTTTAACTTGGTCGATTATTTCATCAGATGTCTGGGTGAAAGCTTTTTTGGCGGCGTTATATCCACCATTAGAAATGTATACATCAATTAAGTGAAGATCTTTTATATCGGGAAGAAGAATTTTTTCCATTAGTTACTTCCCTTCAAGGATTCGAGGATTTCTTCAACTTTTTCTTTTGAAAGATTTTCATAGAAATCTTCATTGATTGCTATCATTGGTGCAGTACCACAGCTGCCCATACATTCAACTTCTTCTAAAGAAAATTTTTGGTCTTCAGTTACACCCATATGATCAATTCCAAATTTTTCTTTTACCTGGTTCCAGATTTCATATCCCCCACGAAGCATACAGGATACATTTGTGCAAACCTGTATGTGATACTTGCCTATCTGTTTTTGATGATACATTGTGTAAAATGTAACGACTCCCAAAACTTCTTCAGCAGTTATTCCTAAGACATTTGCTACTTGTTTAATCACTTCGAAAGAGATAAACCCATTCTGTTCCTGAGCAATATAAAGAGCAGCCATAACCGCAGGTTTACGGACAGGATACTTTTTTGTTTCCTGCTCAATCCGGTCGAGATTTTCTTGTGTGAATTTAAATTCCATCTTTATAAAGCTCCAATGATCAAAATCCAAATAACAAATAAAAACCAAATCTGAAATTCAAATAATCGACGCTTTCAATATTGGATACTGAAATTTGAAAATTATTTGAAAATTGACATTTGTCATTTGATATTTCCACTTATTTATCCGCCTCACCCATAATTGGATCAATACTTCCGATAATTGCCACAACATCAGATATCAGATGTCCGATTACCAGCTTTGGAAGTACCTGTAAATTATTAAATGAGGGGGAACGGATTTTACACTTCCAGGGTTTACCTTCACCCTTGCTTACGAGGTAAAATCCAAGCTCTCCTTTTGATCCTTCGATTGCGTGATATATTTCTCCTTCTGGAGGGTTGATTCCAAAGTTAACAATCATAAAATCGTGAATCAATTCTTCCATCTTTGTGTAAACTTCATCTTTCTGAGGAAGAACTTTTTTTGGCATATCAGCGTGAACAGGTCCTTGAGGCAATTTGTCCAGTACCTGATTAATAATCTTTGCACTTTCTCTGCACTCATCAAATCTTAAGAAATATCTGGCTAGACAATCGCCTTCAGTGTAAGTAGGAATATTAAAATCAATTTCATTGTAGCAGAGATATGGTACATTTCTTCTCAAATCAAACTCAACTCCGCAGGCACGAAGATTTGGTCCACAAAATCCTAAATCAATTGCATCCTCTTTTGATATTGCACCAACTCCATCGACACGTTCGATAAAAATTCTGTTTGTGTTAAGAAGCTGTTCAACCTCGGCTAAATAAGGTTCAAATTGATCAATGAACCACTTAGCTTTTGCCAGAGCTTCTGGCTGTGCATCGTTTGCAACACCGCCAATTCTAGTGTAGCTGTTTGTAAATCTTGCACCGCAAAGGATATCCCATATATCAAGAATTTTTTCACGTTCCCGGAGTGTCCATAAGAAAACCGTCAATGCTCCAACATCCATTGCAAATGATCCGATTGCAACTAAATGAGATGCAATACGTGCAAGTTCTGCAATCATCATTCTTATATATTGAGCTCTCTTAGGAGCTTCTATTCCAGCTAACTTTTCTACAGCTAAAACCCAGGCAACGTTATTTGCCATCGGTGAAATGTAATCAAGTCTGTCTGTGTGAGGAATGTATTCATAGTAACTCATGTTCTCAGCCATCTTCTCATAACCACGATGCAGATATCCCAGATCAGGGACACATCCTATAATTCTTTCACCGTCAAGTCTTAATAAAAGTCTGAGAACACCGTGCGTCGCCGGATGCTGAGGACCCATATTAAGGATCATCTCATTCTCAAGAACGTCTTCTATAGTACAGTCTTTTCTGGCATCAAGTAGTGCTTGAAGAATTTTAGGGTGTATTTCGTTTTCTAATTGATCCATAAATGTTATTTCTTTGGCAAAGGAAGTGAACCGGGAATACCCATCAAAGGAAAATCTTTTCTTAAAGGATGATGTTCAAACTCTTCCGGCATATACATTCTTCTATGATCAGGATGATTATTGAATGTAATCCCATACATATCGTAAGTTTCTCTTTCATGCCAGTTAGAAGATCTCCAGATTGAGCTGACGGAATCTATTGAACAGTCAGATTGATCCACATCACATTTTAATCTTAAACGAAAATTATGTTTCAGAGAAAAGATATTGTAAACAACCGTAAACCTGTTTGTACGGGTAGCCCAATCTATTGCCGTAACATCCGAACAAATAAAGAATTCAAGCTCAGGATCTGATTTAAGAAATGAACAGACCTCTATAATATATTTTTTGTCAAATTTGATTGTCAGCTCATCTCTGTAATCTGATAATTCAAATTCTGTCGAAGGAAATTTCTCTTTTAGTTTTTGTGGAATAAGAGTTTTCAGATCCATAAAAATCAGTTATTCTGAATTACGTTAAGTTCAGGAACCTTAATTCCTTTATCTTCAATTGTGATATTAGGAAATTGTGATGCTTTGGTCTTTCCTATTTTATCCTGAATCATCATTAATGCATGAAGAAGATTATCAGGACGAGGCGGACATCCTGCAAGAT
>CAZXCP010000111.1:0-2833 GCA_964639355.1 uncultured Ignavibacteriaceae bacterium | reverse complement strand
CACTATACTTCCCTTGTATTTTTTAACGGCATGGTTCTTTTTTAAACTGATCAGGCTTCTGAAATCAATGTTAGCCAGTTATCTGAATGATCCTTATCTAATAATATTTTCATTATACTTTTCACTGACTGTAATAAGCTGGTTTACTTTTAACTTCTATAATCTGAGTTCGCATTTTACAGGTCCTAGAATAGGTTATACAGTCATTTTAATTGGTATCGGTCTTGCCATATACAGAAAAATATTACTTGATTTAATGTATAAGAAGAAAAATGTGCTTTAATCAATACATCGTTCCGAAAATAAATTCAGATGATTTCTTAATAACCTGGGCAAATATTTGATCTCCAGCTACAAAAGAAATATATGAATAAAAAAAAAACTTACGCATTCATTTTATTAACAGGAGGTATGCTAGGAGGTGCTGAAAAGAGATTTGCTCAATTGCTTGAATACCTCTCACATAATTATCCTGAAAAATATTACTTAATTACTACCTGGAGTCTGCACCAGAAAATATTAAAAATATTTCCTAACTATCCGACTCAAAATTTGCTCCCCATAGGATTAAATAGATCAAATAACAAAAACCTTACAGCTAATCAAAGAATAAACAAAACTTATTCACCTAATCACCCCGGTATATTTAGACAGATATATAGATTTGTAAAAAATTATCGACTTCAAAAAAAATATTATATAGAAATTAATTCAATAAGAATAGAAAAAGATTTAAAGTGTTTTATTGGAATTTATAACGGAATTATACCTCTTTATTTTTATTTAAAGCAAAAGAAGCGAGATGTTGGGATTGTATTCTGCGATACGGATAGCTGGTTTGATGACGTTCTTCCTCGGGAAAAAAAATATTGGTACAGAAAATACAGTTCGTTCAATTATGCACTAGAAAACAGCGACATAGTAGATTTTCTCAGTCCGTTTATTCTTAATGGTGTAAGGGAAAAAGGAATTAAAATAAAGGATGAATCGGTTTCAATAACGCCTTGTTCGTTTACAGATTATTCAAAATGTAAAACAAGCAATAAGAGCGTTTTCCAGGTAGCGTTTTCAGGCAGATTAGAAAAGGATAAAAATCCCGAACTGTTTTTAGAAGCTGCAATCATTATCTCAAAAAAATACCCTGAAATTATCTTTCATATAATGGGTGAAGGAAGACTGTCATTAGACATTAAGGACAAAGTAGAAAGTATTAAGTTATCAAATATTATTTTTCATGGTTTCTATCCTAATCCAACTGAAATATTTGCCAACACGTCTGTATTAGTTTCAATTCAAACTACAAATAATTATCCCTCACAAAGCGTGTTAGAGGCTATGGCTTGCGGTAATGCAATAATCGCGACAGATGTTGGTGATACGAGGATGTTTATAAATGAAAATAACGGGATTCTTATCAAATTAGATGTACATGAATTAGTAAATGCCATTGAAAATCTTTATCTGAATAAAGAATTGACGGATAGGCTTGGCAAATATGCATATACCTATGTTCGTGAAAATCATAATATTCAGAAAGTTGCAGATTATTATATTGATCTTTTTCAGAAATCATCATCAAAACATAGAAACTAATGTGCGGTTTTGTTGTAACTATTTGTAAAAATCCATTCGGTAAAATCAATTTTCCGGAATTTAAGGAAATGACAAATACCCTTTATCATCGAGGACCAGATGATGAAGGATATGCATTATTTTATCATGGGCTGGTGTATGATCTAAATAGTTTTAATAGTAATAATCATTTTTTACTGAAACAATATCAGGATTCCACTCCCAACACACCAAATTTTAAGAAAGGTTCTATAGCCTTCGGTTTCAGAAGATTGGCAATTCTGGATCTGTCATCACTTGGTCATCAGCCGATGTGCTATATGGGCAGGTACTGGATAGTGTTTAATGGTGAGATTTATAATTATAAAGAGTTACGCTTTGAATTAATTGAATCAGGATTTACATTCAAATCCGGAACAGACACTGAAGTAATATTAGCCGCATATGATCATTGGGGTACAGACTGTTTTAATAAATTTAACGGAATGTGGGCTTTCATTATTTATGATGTTCATGAAAATAAGTTAATTATTTCAAGAGACAGATTCGGTATAAAACCACTTTATTATTTTGAAAACAAAGATTTTATAATTCTCGCCAGTGAAATTAAAGCAATACACAAAGCTAATCTAGAATCGAAAGTAGTTGACAATGATTCACTAAGAACTTTTTTAACGATCGGGGATGATTCATACTCCACCAAAACTGTGTTAGCAAACATTAAAAGATTTCCTCAGGCTTCATTTTATGTAACGAGCTCTGAAAATCCGCGAATGGATGAAGCAAAATTTATACGATATTGGTGTCTAAAAATCAACAGCGATAAGTATTTAGTTGAACAAAAAAATGATGAGAGAAATCTGGATATTTATCGTAAGCTACTTGAAAGTGCGGTAAGTCTGCGCCGAAGGTCTGATGTTAAAGTCGGAGCTGCTCTTTCGGGAGGATTAGATAGTTCTTCAATTGTGTATTTTATAATGAATGCAGCCGGTTCTAAACCGGATATTTTTGAAACATTTTCAAACGTCTATAATGATCCAGAGCTTGTTAAACTTGATGAGAGTGAATATATAAATCACTTAACTGATTTTCTGAAAGTAAAGAACAATAAAATAACTCCGGATAGCGATAATATTTTTAATGATTTTTCATCTATGATTTACCATGCTGATTTACCGACGAACACATCAAATATTTCCGGCTGGTATACCTATAAGCTAATCAGAAACAAGGGTGTAACAGTAACGCTTGATGGTCAGGG
>CAZXCP010000110.1:0-2836 GCA_964639355.1 uncultured Ignavibacteriaceae bacterium | reverse complement strand
AAAACTGCTGGAATAGTACCCGTTGCTTATACTTTCAAAAAATATGTTGTGAAGAAAAAAGGTGATGCTGCTGGAACGGTTCGTTTGCTGAAAGAAGATGTTCTGCTGGTTAATCCAGAAATCCCAATTGGGTGTGAGTATATTTCAATTCTGGATGAGTAAAGTTTCTCTTTACTCTCCAGCGTCCCCTTTAGTTATTTAAATATTCATTTATTGCAGCAGCTGCCTTCCTTCCAGCACCCATTGCAAGAATAACAGTTGCTCCACCGGTAACAATGTCTCCACCAGCGAAGACTCCTGGTTTTGATGTCTTCATAGTTGTTTCTTCGACAAGAATATTTCCCCATTTGTTGAATTCAAGTCCAGGAGTAGTTTTTTGAATTATCGGATTTGAGCCATTGCCAATAGCGATAACAGCCATATCAATTGGAAGCTCATACTCAGAACCTTTAATTGGAACTGGTCTTCTTCTGTCTGAACTGTCAGGTTCTCCCAATTCCATTTTCTGAAGTTTAACTCTTTTCAGCCAACCTTTATCATCACCAATAAATTCCAATGGATTTGAAAGAAGTATAAACTCAATTCCCTCCTCTTTTGCATGGTGTATTTCTTCTGCCCTTGCCGGCATTTCCACATCTGATCTTCTGTAAATAATGTAAGCATTTTTTGCACCAAGCCTTTTGGAAGTTCTTACGGCATCCATTGCAGTATTTCCGCCACCAAAGACCGCAACATTTTTATCTTTACAATCAAAAACAGGTGTATCAAATTCCGGGAAACGATATGCTTTCATCAGATTTACTCTTGTCAGAAATTCATTTGAGGAGTAAACACCATTCAAATTCTCTCCCGAAATATTTAGAAAGTAAGGAAGTCCCGCACCAACTGCAATGAAAACTGCATCGTACCCGTTTTGCATTAGTTCATCAACTGTATCTGTGAAACCAATAACTGCATTTGTCACAAATTCAACACCCAAATTTTTTAACGAATCAATTTCAGCTTTAACAATAGACTTTGGTAAACGGAATTCTGGAATTCCATAAATTAAAACTCCGCCTAATTCGTGAAGTGCTTCGAATACAGTAACATCGTGACCCATTTGAATCAAATCACCTGCACAGCTCAATCCTGCCGGTCCACTACCAACGATAGCAACTTTCTTTCCTGTTCGTTCTTTTAACTTAGGAGATCTGATACCAACCGTTTCTCTTTCATAGTCGGCAATAAATCTTTCAAGTCTTCCGATTGCGACGGGCTCATTCTTCTTACCGATTACACATTTTGTTTCGCATTGTTCTTCCTGGGGACAGACTCTGCCGCAAATTGCAGGCAGCAGGTTATCTTCTTTCATTTTATCTGCTGCACCCAGATAATCACCATCAGCCACCAAAGCAATAAACTCACCAATCTTTACTCCAACAGGACAACCTTCAACACAAGTAGGTTTAGGACATTGAATGCATCTTAGTGCTTCCATCCTAGCCAGTTCTTCAGTAAAGCCAAGATTTACTTCATTAAAATTGGTACTCCTCACCAAAGGATCCTGCTCAGGCATAACCTGCCGCTGGATTTTCATTCTTTCTTTGTTTGAAATTTTCTCTGACATTTTTCCTCTGTTATGCTTTTAGTGATTCAGGCTGCAATTTCTCCAGCTTGCATTCATGTTCCATCAATGATTTACGTTCGTGATCAAGATATGTTTGATTCCTTCTCATTAAAGTTTCAAAATCTACTTTGTGAGCATCGAACTCTGGACCATCCACACAAACAAATACTGTTTTATCATCCACTGTTGCTCTGCATCCGCCGCACATACCGGTTCCATCGACCATTATCGGATTAAGACTCACCACAGTTTGAATTCCCCTTTCTCTTGTTACATCTGCTACTGCTTTCATCATTGGAATGGGTCCTATTGCAAGCACAAAATCAATTTTTCTTTCACTGATTATTTTTTTTAATTGATCGGTTACAAAACCATGCATTCCGTAACTTCCATCATCAGTTGTAACAAAGACTTCATCACAGACTTTTTTCATTTCCTCTTCCAGAATTACAAAGTCTTTTGTTCTTCCACCAATAATAGAAATTGTATGATTACCTGCTTGCTTCAAAGCCACGGCTGTTGGAAAGGCAATTGCTGTCCCAACACCACCACCAATGCTTACTGCAGTTCCAAATTTTTCAATGTGAGATGGCTTTCCTAATGGACCAACAACATCAACAATATAATCCCCTGATTCAAGCCTGTTTAGTTCTTTGGTAGATTTTCCAACTCCCTGAACAATTATATCAATAACACCTTTTTCAGAATCGGAATCAGCTATTGTAAGAGGGATTCTTTCTCCTGAATCACCTACTCTTATTATTACAAACTGACCGGCTTTTCTTTTAAGAGCAATCTTGGGAGCTTCAATTTTAAAGTGTTTGATATTAGGCGCAATAAATTTGGCTGAGATGATTTTGTACATAATAGTCGACTGATTTCTTATTGAATTGCCAACTATTTACATAAAATATGCCATCACGCTAAGTTTCATCAAATTCTATTTTGTTTGATAATAAGAATTTATTGCGATGCTTTGATGTTAATTGATTGAAGAGATTAACTGAATTCCTGATTATAAAAATTTATTTTTTTATAATAGAGAATCGTTATCTGATGGCAAATATTATTTTGAATAGATTTTTAATAGCCAATTGCATTGAAATCTTAGATAATCATTTGATTTTTGGCTGGGAATTCTAAAAAGTAATTCCTGATTTTCTTATTGAATGTAAATATTTGGTTATGAGAATATCGATTGACAGGTGATTATACTCCAATTTTTAA
>CAZXCP010000109.1:0-2843 GCA_964639355.1 uncultured Ignavibacteriaceae bacterium | reverse complement strand
CGATCATATTCAATAAGGAGGATTCTGATTTTCTTCTCTCCACTTTAGATCGCGTATTAAAAGAGGATTTTATGCAGATGGATTAGTCCTTAGTCCTCCTTGATAATCGTTATGGGATTAACCATGGCTGCTTTAATGGTATGATAGGCTACAGTGAGGAAGGAAACCAACAAGATGGTAATGAGTGGTCCCAGAAACATCCATGGTTGCAATGATACCCTTTCGCCAAAGTTCTTAAGCCACTCTTTTGATAGCCAATAAGAGACCGGCAATGCCAGAATAAATCCTACACCAACAAGCAATAGTATTCCGTTTAAAAGGCGTTGTGCTATTTGTGGAACAGATGCGCCATATACTTTACGAATGGCAATTTCCTTTAATTTCTTACTGATCGTATGCATGGAAATTCCAATAAGGCCAAAGACTGCCAGGAAAATAGCTACCACAGAAAATGAGGCAATGAGTTGGCCAAATTGAAGGTGGGTCTGGTAGGCTTGATTGTAGGAATCATCCACAAAGAAGTATTGAAAAGAGTCTTCGGGAAAAGCAGCTTGATAGACTGTTTTTACTTTCTCAATAGCTCCTGATACATCACTCGTATTTAGTTTAAACGAAATAAACTCCGAATCGCTCCACCAGTAGCTATCCCTCGATAGTACAAACACCATTGGGAAATTGGTGCCATCCAGCGCAAGTTGTTCAAAGTCTTTCACCACTCCCCTTATTCTTGTTGGTGAAATATATCCAAATGAATGAAGTACGGAAACAGGTTGCTGAATGGCCTCTTCAGGAGTTGCTATACCCAGAGCATGAATAGCTGCTTCGTTGAGAATCACTTCTGTTACCATAGAACTATCTACCCGTACGCTCTCCCCATTATTAAAGCTTCTTCCAGCTAGTAAATCAATTTCAAACAATTTAAAATACTCGTAATCAATGGGCTGATACTTCATCAACACAGCTTCGTTGATATCTCTGCCTTCCATTTGCACCAGTTCAACATGCCGGAGGTTCTCTCCCGGCAAATAAGAATGACCCGAGATTTGGGTAATATCAGGATCATCGCTCAACTTATTTCGTATTTGATCCACCTGATCCCAATAACTCACTGGTTTGACAGAAGGAGCATAAACGCTCAGCACCTGTGATAGTGAAATTCCAAGGTCACGGTTGCGTAAAAAATCTACCTGACTTTGTACGATCAGTGTTAACACGATCAGCAGGATGGATACGGAATATTGAAACACCACAAGGCCTTTCCAAACACGCGCTCCTCCTGTACTTTGTTCCACCTTCCCTTTCAAAACTTGTTGCGTTTTGTAGCCCACCATAAGCATGATGGGGTACCAACTGGTGAACAATACACCAATTACCCATAGGGATAGTATCAAAACCCAAAACCCAACATCGAACAAAATATCATCCATCATTGGAACTCCAAGTTCAGGAAGAATCATACTTGCGAAGTGAATAAGTATCAAACCTGTTGCTAATGCAAAAAAATGAAGTATACCAGTCTCGATAATGAACTGAAACGCCAACTCCAATTTACCCGCACCGAATGTAGAGCGGATGCCCATTTCGGCAGTGCGAGACATGGCCCTGGCAACTGCCAGATTCATAAAATTAATCCAGGCAAGGATCAGAATGGCCAGTCCGATTCCGTATAAGAAATTCAGATAAGTCCCTTCTCCGTTTACCTGAAATTCTCCTTCTAAATGTGAAGTGAGATGGATATCAGCTATCCGTTGCAAATCATAATCCATTGTATAATTACGATCCTCATATTGAGGTTGTGCTACCTTATCAGCAATTGCCTGAATTTTATTCTCTAGCACCACTGGGTCAATGCCGGGTCTCACTTTAATATAAGTAAAGAAGTAATCCCAATCCCAGGCTGTCCATCGCCAGTTCGGGTGTTGTGCTCTGAAGGATTCAAATGAAATGAGAAGGTTCATCTTAAAGTGTGTATTGGAAGGCAAATCTTCCATTACACCGGTAACCTTATATACCTGATCAAAATCTTCTATTATGCGAATTGATTTACCCACAGGGTTGTCCACTCCAAACATCTTCTCTGATAATGATTTTGATAAAACTACTGTATAGGGATCATCCAACACATTGTCTTTATTGCCATTAAGAAGTTTGAAATCAAGCAGACTGAAAAAGGCTGACTCGCCATGATATACATGATGTTCGATAATATCTATGCGATCTCCATTTTCCGTATCTCTCCTAAGCGTAACCTTCTTGGCATCAAGAGGATGAATTCTAAAAGCTGCCTCAATTTCAGGAACATCTGCAAGTAAAGTTTCCTTTAAAATAACAGGTACCTGTGCCCTCCTGTTTTGTGCTTCCCCATTCTGTGTTTTCTGACTGGTTACCCTATAAATTGACTCCTGCTGGGGATGAGTTAAGTCAAAGCTTTTTTCAAATGCGATATACTGATTGATGAGTACGTAAGAAGCCAAGCCTATTCCCAAACCGATAATATTGACAAGTGTATAGTATCGGTGCTTTAAAAAACCTCTAATAGCAGTAAGAAGCAAATTTTTAGTCATAGTACACAATTCAGAAACAGGTACTTTTTGGCTTACGAAAAACAAGCATCACTGGTTACTAAATATCAGTTTTATCGCACGTATGATTTACTAAATACGTTACAGTCGAATTCTAAGGAAGGGTGATAATTCAGTCAATGATTCCATCCAGCCAGTGGATTATATTCAAGAGAAGTTGGTAATTTTGTGTTGCGAGAGGCGAATTCATGCCCATCGTTAATTTGTTGGGTCCTGCCAATTGTGCGGAAAACATAGCCGCTTCACCAGACATCACCACTC
>CAZXCP010000108.1:0-2846 GCA_964639355.1 uncultured Ignavibacteriaceae bacterium | reverse complement strand
GCGGCTTAGCAACAACGCCGTTATAACAAAAGTCAGTATGGAAAGATTAGTTTCAGAATTAAGGTTCTATAAGAATAGAATAAATCTTGAAGAAAGGTTTGATTACAATTTTTCTTTAAATGAATGCAATTTCATTAATGATGAGGAAAAGGAACAAATAAATAATTCGGATAACATTTATTGTAAAAATCTGGCATTAAAAAATATTTTAAATACAAGGCTAAACGAAGATTTTGATCAACCGGAAATACATTATTGGATTATTAATAAATGGGGTGGTATTAATAATTTTAAAAGAAATGAGAAAAACGATAAAAAAATTCTTGATTTTAAAAACTATCTACACAATAATTCTAATATTACTCGAAACGTTTTTTCAAATATATCCTCTTTATCTAAAATCTCTTCATTTACAAATGTAGAAAATTTCTTTATTTATGATTCAAGAGTTATTTATTCCCTGAATTGGTTAATATTAAAATATCCAACTGCAAATTTAAAATTTTTCCCAAGCCCGTTTGGTAGGAATAAGATTATTAATGATTTTAACTTATTACCCATAATTAATATTGTTCATCATCAAAATTATAGTTCCAAATATTATAGTTATAAATCAGCTTATCAAAAGTATTGTGATTTAATAAAACAACTTTCATCAGAATTATTTTGCATCGAACAACCATTTTTATTGGAAATGCTACTCTTTGTAATTTCAATTAAAGAAATATTTGAAGACATTAAAGAAAACTTATCTATAAGTATTAATAATATTAGATAAAGTTTTGGTATAACAAGTTGCTCAAGCCGACCGCTTCTTACGCATTCGGCATTTTTACTGTTTTTAGGGTTTGCGCTCCGCTTAAAGGTTTTTGTTCAAAATAGCTCTAAAAAAAAGTTTTTTAATAATTATTGGCTTAGGTTTTTCAGTGCTGTATTCTTGTTATGGGCAGCAGCTTAACCGTAACGACGTTATTTTAATTTTTTATCTCCGTTTCAATTCAAAGTGGAGAAGCTTATGAAGCAAATTTTATCGTGGAAATCTCGGTTACAATATTTGATTCCTACACTTACTGCAATATCCATAATTTTTTCTTGTTCTCCGGATCCCAGGACTGAGATCGAATCGACTGCATTGGATCAAGTTACAAAGATCGAAGAAAATAAGAGCAAAGTCATTAACTTTTTTAATGAAGTTGTTGGCAAGGGGAATGAAGATGTTGTAATCGAACTCCTCGCACCAAATTGCAGGTATTACGATGCTGGCAAAATAAAAACAACAAATGTTCAGGAATTTATTGACTATCTGAAGAAAGCTCGTCGTCCGTTTGAGAGCATTAAAATTCAGATCGATAATATAATTGCTGAGGGGAATTGGGTAGCGGTTCGATATTTATACCATTCTGTGCTTGAGGGAGAATTCATAGAAGTACCTGCAATGGCGGATTTTCTAATTGAAGATGGTAAGATTGTTGAAATGTGGCGCTATATTCCAGCAAGGAGTAAATAAGAAATATAAGTCGGCTGATATAATGCTGTGTCTCTTTAAATAGTTTTCCTTGGCTTCACATAAATACTATTTCAGTTAAGCAGACTGCAGATTAAACTTTGTTTATTTATCTTTAGAAAGCCGATCATTTTTAACAAAAATTATGAAAAAATTAATTGAACGAATTTTAGTAACCTACAGGCAGATCAGAGGTACTCTATTTGCAATAGCTTATTACGGGAATAAACGATACTGCCCAATCTGTAATACTTCTTTCAGGAAGTTTGAAAAATTCGGTGTAGTTCCCAGAGAAGATGCCAAATGCGTACGATGCGGTTCACTTGAAAGACATCGGCTTGTGTGGCTTTATTTTAAAAAGATGACAGATCTTTTTGATGGTCGTCCAAAAAAAATGTTACATGTTGCACCAGAGAAAGCCTTCAAGCACCGCCTCAATAAAATTTTAGGGGAAGGCTATCTTACAGCTGATCTATTTGATCCACAAGCTATGGTAAAAATGGATATTACAAATATTCAGTATCCTGATGAAAAATTTGATGTGATTTATTGCAGTCATGTTTTAGAGCACGTACCTGATGATAAAAAAGCTATGCGTGAATTTCTGCGTGTGTTAAAGCCCGATGGGTGGGCAATTTTGTTAGTACCTATAAGTGCTGATAAATCATTTGAAGATCCTTCAATCACCGATCCGGCAGAACGGTTAAAAGTCTTTGGTCAATCAGATCACGTTAGAGTATACGGGCCGGATTATGTAAATCGACTAATCGAGGCAGGTTTTAAAGTTAAAATATCTGATCCATCTGATTTTTTAACAGAGGAAAAGATAGTATCTATGGGTCTGATAAATATGGCTGGCAAAGTTTTTTATTGTACTAAAAAATAATTTAATATATGCATCGCCAACAGGCGACATCCCGCAACTAATCTCAACTCAATAACCAACCCTTCTTAATTTTTTCAAATTATCCATATTGATTGGTAACTTATAATTATTTAGATTTAATCTTAATAACAATAATATTATTCTTACATCAACAATTAAGAAAGGTCAAATAAACTATGCGCTCTAATTATAGTCTTCTTATTTCTCTCTTCCTTATATTATTTTTTAGTTCAATTTATGCGCAGGAATTAGACTTCTTTGAGCCTAAAACCACAATAGGCGGATACGGCGAACTTCATTACAATTATGTGAAACCGGAAATGTCTGAAGCTACAAAGACACTTGACTTCCACAGGTTTGTTTTGTTTTTCGGGCACAGCTTTACAGAGAAGTGGTCATTCAAATCGGAAGTAGAATTAGAACATAACTTTGTTTCGGATGGACATGGAGAACTTG
>CAZXCP010000107.1:0-2850 GCA_964639355.1 uncultured Ignavibacteriaceae bacterium | reverse complement strand
AATAAGGGAATTCGGTAATTCGAAAATCCGATAATTCGTAAATTCATAATTGGCGAATTGCGAATTTGAGTATCACACACTCAAAAATTGGATTGGTAAGGAAAGGGTGTTGTAATAAATATTTTGATTAAATTTAGAAATCTGTAGATTTGAAGCGGATTTTAATGCTATGAAGAATCTTTTAAATAAGGTTTTATCCGGCTTATCTGATGCAAATATCAGGTTCGTCGATTTGAGGAAATTACTGTTGTTCCTTGAATTTAAGGAAAGAATAAAAGGTGATCATCATATTTTTTATAAGACGGGTATTATGGAGATACTAAATTTGCAGCCTTTAAAAGATGGGAAAGCTAAACCATATCATGTTAAACAATGCAGAAAGTTAATTTTTAAATACTCTTTAAATAAGGATTTATAAAATGCATAGATACGAAGTAATTATTTATTGGAGCGATTCAGATAATGTTTATATAGCTGAAGTGCCGGAGCTGCCCGGATGCATGGCTGATGGTGAAAGTTATCAGGATGCGCTGAAAAATGTCCAGATAATTATAGATGAATGGATACAGACTGCTAAAAAACTTGGTAGAAAAATTCCTAAACCCAAAGGAAGAAAATTAGTTTACGCCTAATTAATATTTCAACATAACTGAAATATGGTGCTATTGGAGGACTGCCGAATCCGCTAATCCGAAAATGCGTGAATTGACCATCAATCAGTCAATCAGGGCGCAGAATCTGCGTAGTACAATCATTCAATCCCGGATTGGTTGTCCCGACAAGAAGGGATCTCCGCTTCGCTCCGAATTGTGGGAACGCAAACGAAACGCAGATTGGTTGATTGGGAAAGGAATTGGCGAATTGCGGATTGGCGAATTGCGAATTCGTTAATTCGAAAATCCGTTAATTCGGTAATTGGGAATCATTCGTTGCATAGCGCTAAGAGCAGAGCGCGCTGCGACCCAAAATCGAGCAATTGTCATTGCGCAAGCGGAATGCTGATTGGCGCAAAGACAACAGAATTCTGAACCCGGCATTCATTGACCAGTTTACCTCCCCTCAGGGATGGAATCCAGCCTGGTCATCCGGTGATCATACCCGGACGAAAAATAAACACAATAAGCTTTTCTGATTTTATTCTAAAATGTTGACATAACATCTGTACAAAATCTTTATTATTTTTTAATATGACTAAAGATGAACTTATAAAATATTGGGTTGAAGCATCAGATTTAGATTTTAAGGCTATGAACAATTTATTTGCAAGTAAAGACTTTGTATGGTCGTTGTTCCTGGGTCATCTGGTCATTGAAAAACTCCTTAAAGCTATTGCATTGAATACAGGAGTTGAAAACGTACTTAAAATTCATAACCTAAATAAGTTAGCTAAAACGGCCGGCTTAGAAGTTAATGAAGAATTAGCCGATTTATTTGATTCTGTTACAGCATTTAATATTGAAACACGTTATCCTGATTATAAGAAAGAATTTTATAACAAGGCAGATTTTGAATTCACTAATTTTTACATAGATAAAATTAAAAACTTAAGACTATGGCTTATAGATCAATTGAAGAAATAAAAGATATTGTTTATAAATATTACAATATTTTAATCGATAATGGTTTGCCTGTTGAGAAAGTTTTTCTTTTTGGTTCCCGATTAAAAAATGAAGAGCGTACCGAAAGTGATTTTGATATTGCTGTGGTTCTGAAGGAATATAAAAAAGACAGATTTACAACACGATTGGAATTAATGAAATATTGCAGACAGTTTGATGTAATTATTGAACCACACCCATTCTTGTTAGAAGATTTTAATGAATCTGAACCATTTAGTGCTGCAATTGTAAAAGAAGGTATCCAGATTTATTCTTCTTAATTTGAAAACGCCGCTGAAACTATTGTATGGCTGACAAATTTCACCCTATGCCTTGAGCAATGGCATCAAGCGCAGCCCGCTCATTGTCATTCTGAGTTCCGATCATTCGTTTTGCGTAACTTTATCGGTACGAAGAATCTTGGGAATGATCTGTCAGAGGCAACGAAATGAGGATTGGTTGTGCGAAAGCGAAACGTGGATTGGTTGATTGGCGAATTGTGAATTGACGTATTTGCGAATAAGGGAATTCGGTAATTCGAAAATCCGATAATTCGTAAATTCATAATTGGCGTATTGCGAATTTGCGAATGGGCGAATTCGGTAATTCGAAAATCCGATAATTCGTAAATTCATAATTGGCGAATTGCGAATTTGCGAATAAGCGAATTCGTTAATTCGATAATCCGGCAATTCGCAAATTCAAAAAATTTCTTAACTTCGCATATCATTTTAACTTCTGTAAGAAAACTAAGCATAACTAAATGACCGTAGTTCACTTTGTAAGAAAAAAAAGACCGCACGCAAATTTCAGCATTGAGAGACTTTATAAAAGCATACGTGAAGAGTTAAAGAATGAAATAAATATTTTGGTTTTCGAATGATTATTTCATAGAGGATTTGAATTTTGCGAACGCTTTGATTTAATTAAAATTGCTAAAGGTTATGATGCTGTTTATAATTTATGTGGCAAAAAAGTTTAATCAGTTAGCAAATGATGCAACGCAATATGTTTAACAGAATTACTTCTTTTTATAAAAATTCACCTTTTGCCAAAAATGTTGCAACGCTTGCCGGAGGAACAGGAGTTGCGCAGGCAATTTCAATCTTTACCGCGCCTATTGTTACAAGAATATATACTCCTTCAGATTATGGTATACTTGCATTATATATGATGGTTACCGGGCTATTAATAAGCTTTGCAACAATGCAATATAATAACGCCGTAATAGTTGAGAAGGATGATGAACAGG
>CAZXCP010000106.1:0-2906 GCA_964639355.1 uncultured Ignavibacteriaceae bacterium | reverse complement strand
TCCAAAGCTATTGAAGAGATAAAAGAAGAGATGCAGGAAATATTGGCAGAAAATATAAATACAAGCAAAGAATAACAGAAAAAATGAAAGGGAAAAACCATAAAAATAACAGTTCAATGCTCATTAAAAGCCAGTTTTGGTAGCTCCCTTTCGGGAGCAAAGATACTGAGAAATTTTGAATGAATTTACCCTTTCAGTCCAATTACAGGATTGGAAAATAATAACATATTTAAAAATTTAAATTTTAAAAAATGAAAAAGATAAAATCAATAGTTGTTGGGATTTTTGTAATCGCCTTTCTTGCAATTAATGCACTTGTAGTATTCGGTGATGCTAATTCTAATTCTAATTCAAATTTGAGTTTACGTTCATTAATGAACTTGTCAGTTGCTAATGCAGAGGATGATTGTCAGCCTGCATGTGGCCCTGGATTCGCATGTATTAATGGAGTATGTGTCCAACGAGAAGCTGCGGTACGTACTTCTTGTACTGTATCCGTTTTTTGTTGGTTGCAATTAAAATGGGTTTCAGCCCCTGGTCATCAAACAACATGTCCTAATAATTCAGAAGGAATAACGAATTGTATGGGATCTGCTTGCGAAGCAGATGTTGATCCTTGTTAGAAGAGGATCTTATGTGTGAGTTTTCTCATGGCTATTGATATGGTAGCCATGAGAAAATAAAATTGAAATACTATAAATAAATCTTATAATATGACCACAAAAAACAAAATGTCTTTTAGAAATGTTCTTCAAACAAGTATTAAGTTCATTTTGATATTTTTCATACTAATATTTATATACCAATGTAAAAATTCAAATAAAAAGGAAGGGTATAAAAGAACAAAATGTGGTGGAATTATACTACACGCAACTGTTAATAATGATTCTTTAAGTTTTAATGAAATAATTGATACTTTTAAATTAATTAGACTTGAAACAACGCCAAATTCGTTATTTGGAGATATTACTAAACTTGAAATATTAAATGATACAATAATAATATTTGATATAAAAAATCAGTTAGTTTTTACATTTGATCTTGATGGTAATTTTCTTGGAAAGATAGGAACAATTGGTAAGGGTCCAAATGAGATTCTCGCTATTAGGAACATAGCAATTGATAAAATAAAACAACAGGTGCTAATTTTTGATGATAAAAATTCAAAGGTTTTACATTTTAAATTAGATGGCAAGTTTATTTTTGTTGAAGATGCTAAACTATACCCTTATGATTTTATTGCTAAAAATAACAAGTTATATTATTTTCAAAACAAAAGTTCCTTTTTTTTCGATGAAGAAATTAAGTTTGATCTACTCATTACTAAAAATGGGAAAATTATCCGGAAATATTTCCAATTCCCTCAAACTTTATCTTTCAGATACCCATTAAATCGTGTTTTTTATGAATTGAATGACACAATTTGTTATGTTGACAAATGGAATTCGAGAATATTTTCGATTGTTAATGATGAAATACAACAAAGATACTGTATCGATTTTAATGGGAATGAAATTCCTTTAGAGTATACTGAGGATGAAAAAATATTTGATTCAAAATACAAAAAATATGCATATCTTTTTGATTATGTTGTTGAAAATAAATCATATATATATTTTCGTTATTTTTGGAAAGGTGACTTAAGAAGGGTTATATATAAAAAGAACGAAAAAAGCTATTGTACCTTTTCAACAGATAGTGATGAATCCGATATATTGGCCTTTAGTTTTGCCCCTATTTATTCGTATAATGATTTTTTTGTAAGTGAAATTCCTCCATTTTTACTGATAGATGCGGCTAACCGAAATATATTAAACAATAATGAACTGGAAGAAGAAGTAGCTAAAATAGAACAATCAGATAATTTATTATTGGCATTTTATAAGTTAAGGAAGTAGCTTCATTGCTATCATTAATTTGGTTTGAAAACATATAAAAAGATCGTTTTCTTATAATATTTTGATATAACAAAATAATAATTTCAACCATAATAAATAAATATATGAAGATAAATACTTTGCATATTATAATAATTGCATTAATCGTAGTTAATATATTCTTACTATATCGTTTGTTTAATCGAGATAATGATAAACCGAAAGATAATTACGCGAATGTTAAAGTTGAGCGCTTAATTGAGATATCTCGAATTGCAGATGAAATTAATATGATAAACAAAGATTGTGTTTTAATTGATAAAGATTCACACGAAGTGTTTATATCTGATCTGTTAACAACAAATCCATTGCTAATTCTTAAGATATCAAAACTCAATTGTAATACTTGTACAAACCAGGATGTTGAAATATTAGAAAGATTTCTAAATAAGTACACCATTAAAGAAGGGAAGATTGTAATACTTTATCAAGATAGTAATATACGCGATGTGACATTACTAAGTAGATCTTTAAACAATAGAGTTCCTATATATAGAATTAAAGAAAAAGATAGTTTACAATTACAAATAGATGAATTGAATATTCCCTATTTTTTTGTACTTGATTCCAGTTTTGCACCAAAGTTAATTCATGTTACAAATAAATTATTTCCCGATTTTACCAATGAATATTTGGAGATCGTTTATAATAAGATTCTTAATGAGGACATGTAATAACACTATAATGTTATTTTGAGAAAATTTGTTTCTAATACCACCTCTTTCCCCATCATCATGGCAACCCTTGCCCTGATGCTTCTCGGCCTGGCGTTATCACCGCTTTTAAAGGTAAAACTGTTGCCGGATCGTTCACTGCCTGCCGTAACCATTTATTACAGCTATGGAGGCGCTAATGCTGTGGTGGCCGATAGTGAAGTGACCTCGCGCCTGGAAGCCGTTTTTTCCAACTTCGGGGGGCTGGTAAACATGCGGTCGCGCACGGGAGACGGAAGCGGCGATATTACCCTGG
>CAZXCP010000105.1:0-2922 GCA_964639355.1 uncultured Ignavibacteriaceae bacterium | reverse complement strand
ATTTTATCAAAAGGTATAAGTTTCATTCGAAGCATTGAGGCTTGCCGCTAACGCCCATGTATGCGCTGTGTGCCTCCATACATAAGCCGCTACCAAAATAGCGCTTTTTGTGTTTCCGTTCAAGTTCCGGAAAAACTTAGCAAAGAACTTATTACAATTAAAGATGCGGAGCCTGCGCGAAGCCAGTGAAGCAAGTCGCTCCGGAAAGAGCTTCTACCCTACCCAAGACAGAGAAACACAAAAAGCAGCGGTAAGCAGCACGCACTTTCAGATACGCAGTGAAGCACATGGCGCATACATATTGTTAGCGGCTGGCGGCCTTCACCCGCTCTACTAGTGAACTTATGTTCCTTGAGTTTCGTCCGTTTGAAAATACAGAACTCATTTTATTAGGATCACAAATACTATTTATCAAGATCTTTCCCGAGTCAAACATTATTGTTATTTGTTCACCCCAACTACCAGACCAAACCCTAGGAAATGTCTTTGCGATGATGACTTTGTCGTCAATGTAGAATGGCGCCCACTTTAATTCTTTTCCTGTTAATTCGATTATTTTCATCAGCTGGTCTCGGTTGAGTTTAGTTTCGACTGTCACAAATCTTAGTCTTTTTCTTTGAAATCTATACGCTAGAAAACCTAGTCCGCTAGCAATTGTCCCTATGATTAATAATTCTGGTCTAATTTTATCAAGTTCATTTGTGATTAGGTTCTTGATTAAGAAGAACAGAAAAACTGTCGGAACTATTAAAAATGCAATTACAATACCATAGTGTCCTTCTTTTTGTGAAATAGTCAACTTAAGTTCTCCTGTCGCTATTGATTTTTCTACCAGTTCCTTTTTCATGGTCTAATCTATCCGAGGCCGCTTGCCGCTAACGCCTATGTAAGTGGCGTGTGCCACCCTACATAAGTGACTACCAAAGTAGCGTTTTTTGTGTTTCCGTTCAAGTTCCGAAAAAACTTAGCTAAGAACTTATTACATTAGTAGAAGCCGAGCTTAGGGCAGGTAATCTTAGCCCAGGCAAGACCTGCGATATTTTCCGATAAGAATCAAAACACAAAAAGCGCGGGAAGTAGCACACACTTTCAGATGCGCAGTGAAGCACATGACACTTACATAATGTTGTGGGTCGTTTTTTATTCACGAATTTTTAATGAGTCCATGTATTTGTTGGTCTCTAAGCTTATGTCCTCGTACCGCCATTTCATTGAAAACCTGTTTTGATATTTTTCGTATAGCCCATCTTTTTCGCCTAACTCCCATGGCTCCATTTCTTGCTCTGTGAAGATGTCCTTAAACTCAGTTAGTATTTCTATTAAGTATTGAGTCCTAACACTGTCCGTGCTCAGGGTCACTTGTTTATATACGTCTCTTGGTAAAACAAACGGCCACATACTTTCTAGGTCGCCTCGGTCGGTGTTGGGGATATACTTTAAATTCGATTTCTTAATTAGAATTAATTCAACTACTACTAATTCAAGCGGTACAATGTTTTTGCTTTTAAAACTTCTCTTCAAGAGTTTCGCTTGGTCGATTACCCTTTGTTTGCCTCTAAACCTTAGTATCTCAATTGTCTTAGGGTCTATATTTATTCCGTTACTCCTGGCTCTTACTACTTCGGAGTCAACTATTTGATGGTATGGAACATTTCGCTTGTCCCAATTCTCATTAAGTCGGGATTGGTCTATGGGCGTACTAAACCCTAGGACAACTATCCCCGTGCAGTATGCGATAATGGAGTACCAAAACCAATTACCAACTCTGTACTTAATTCTTATTGGTGTCCAAATGTTTAAAAAGAAAAAAGTTGGGAAGAGTACCAGTAACTCCGGTATTTCATAGTAGAAACTTAGATGATTGTCGTATCCATCAATACCATACAAAAGGAATAACGCAATATTACTTGTCTTCATTAAGGCTGCCAGTAAAATCAAAGTCCCTGTTATTAAGGATGTCCGAATGAACTGATTGAAACTATATGAATGCCTGAACGAAAAGGGATTGTGAAACCAAAACCAAGCGGTTATTCCAAATCCAGTAGTTATAGAAATAGCTGAGAAGAATAGGTTGTAAGCAACAAACTCGGCTTTGGTCGGAATCAATAAATCTCCAGAGTATGCTGTCGTACTCCTCAGGATTTCTCGTCCATAGGTAAAAAGAAAATATAGAATTAAAGTAGTCGTGAGTCCTAATGAAAGACCAGCCCAAAACTTAGTCTTTCCAAATAGTCCGATGGTTAATTTTTCTCTTGTCAATAGAAGTCCTAATTGTCTTTAAAAAAAATGATCCCACAACGCCTATGTATGTGGTCGTGTGCCACCTTTCATAAGTCACTACTAAAATAGCGCCTTTTGTGTTTCCTTCCAACATCGGAAAAACTTAGCGAAGAACTTATTACAATCTCAGATGCCGAGTCTGCTCGAGGCCAGGTGAAAGAACTTCCGGCAAAGCCTCCTGCCCTATCCTATCTTGAAAAACACAAAAGGCGCGGTAAGACGCACGCCCTTTCAGATACGCAGTGAAGCACATGACACATACATATTGTTGGCAGCTGTGTGGCTTGTCTGTATTTAGTAAATTATTTGGGAATCGGAGGACATGGCAAAGAGGTTTCTGTAAATTTCCATTCGTACCCGTCCACCTTCTTTTTATTATACTCTGAGCACCTGTTGTCAGTAAATCCTGAATAGCATATTTGATCTCCGTCCACATCACAACAAGCTATACAGTTTCCAATCTTCTCATCGTCCACACAGGATACTAAAATCAAAAACGTAAGCAATAAGAAAGACAACCTTGTGTTCATTTTTTTTTCGTTTGTTCCCTAGTCGCATGAGTCCCATTTTTTAAGCCAGATTGCTGCCAACGCCCATGTATGCGCTGTGTGCCTCCATACATAAGTCAATACAAAATAGCGC
>CAZXCP010000104.1:0-3056 GCA_964639355.1 uncultured Ignavibacteriaceae bacterium | reverse complement strand
GCTGTATACTCACGTAAGCAAAAAGCATCTGAGCAAAATACAAAGCCCGTTAGATTAGAATGTTATGCCTCATTGTAGGACGACACAGCAAACATCAAACAGACACTAAAAAATAAAATATGGAAATTTGGAAAACATACAGAATAGCGGACATCATCACCCAAATTTCGGACGAGAAATTTGTATTACCCTGTCTCGTACTCATTGCAATCGGACAAAAAAGTATTCGAGCTTTTTTTAAAACAAAATAACCATCAATTTAAATGCAACAATTATGATAAGTAATCCAAAATTCGAACAGTTACAGACTCAATTATTGAGTCATTATAATGTCAAAGGGACATCACGATACGTAGCCTTAAAGAAACCAGCCATGCAGGCGCACCTCATTGACATTGGCAGTGGTGAACCAATCGTCATCTTGCATGGAGGAGATGGTGAGGCGGTGAACTGGGCGCCACTTCTAGCATCGCTGCAATCAGATCTGCACCTTTATGCAGTCGATCGACCCGGTTTCGGCCTCAGCGATGACTTCGACTACCGGCACGTGGACCTGCGGTCTCATGCATCGGATTTCGTCATTTCGCTGCTTGACGCACTTGAGCTAGAGACTGCTACGCTGGTTGGCGGCTCAATGGGTGGATTCTTTGCTCTGGCATCCGCTCTAACTCATCCGGAACGGGTACGCAAACTCGTACTGATGGGTATGCCGGCTGGCTTGGTTCGCACGTTGCCCCTACCACTTCGAATCATGTGTGGAGTACCCGGATTAGCCCGTCCGCTCATGAACAATTTTGCCAGCTTGAAGGGCCTGAAAAAGCAGTATCGGGATATGTTTCATACGGACCCAGCTATGTTGCCGGAGTTGTTTTTCGAGACACGTCTGGCCGGCATGACACGACCGGGCGCACTTGACACATGGGCTGTGCTACTGAGACGCATCGCTAATCTTCGCGGCATCCGCTCCGAAATCTACATGGGCGATCAACTGACCAGACTGAAACCACCAACATTACTGCTATGGGGTGAACACGACATGGCCTCTGCGGCTGTCGGTGAAGCTGCTGCCAAATCTATTCCAAAAGGCAAGTTTATCTACATGAAGGGGATCGGTCATTTTCCCTTCCTGGAGATTCCTGATGAATGCGCCCGACTCATTTTGGACTTTATCCATGAGACTTGAATCATCGTAGTTTGTCTTTGTGGCAATATGGAGGACAAGAGAATGGAAAAAGAAAAAACATAAAATTTACAAAATCTAATCGTGAAAATTTTAGAATCCTTTAAAGATAAAGAAGATCATCAAATTATATTTAGTACATCAATGATAGCAGGCGAATTAAACAATACTCCTTATTGTGTTGGAGACGACTATAACCAAAACAATAAGACATTAAAAGTATAGCCAACGCATTTGGTGGCACATTTGTATTTTTTTCTAACCCACAGACCAACGCTAAAAAATCCAAAAGAGCCACAAAGCAACACACCAAGACAGCGAACTATGAGAAGACACGACACGACTGAAAAAGAACAACGAAGGCATAACACGGGTTTTGCGTCAGGCGGGCTGACGTGTAAACTTGGAGCTGTGTGCCTCTATTCATGTTCAGTGCTGGTTGACAGTTTTTTGCTCCGAAACCCGCCCGAACGCAAAGCCCGAAAACGTTACCAGCCATATTAAGAAGACAGCGAAATGAAAAATCTTTGGGACAACATAACAGCAAATGACGTTAAAAAAGCTATAGAACTTTTTGACAGGACAAATGAAAATTATCCTGAACCACGAAACACATTTCTGATTTATAACAACAAAAAATATCCTGCAAAACACATTCGGGGACTTGCTTACTACGTAGCCAACAAAAAAGAAATTTCAAAAAGTGAATATAGTGGCGGACAAGAGACTGCTAACTTTTTTAAGAAATTGGGATTTACAGTTCAATACAAAAAGGAAACACTTAAACCAATAGAAAACAAAAAAGCAATCACCAAACAAACAGACAAAGTTGAACCTCAAAAAACTATCATCAAAAAATTAAATGTTGTAAGTCAAAAAAATTCAATACAAAGACTATTACAAAAACATTACGGACACATTGAAACTGAGAAAAAATTTAATTGGCTAAAGACCCCGAACCATGACAATTTACCTAAAGAGTATTCACAAATTGTAAAAGCATTATCAGAATACCGAAATCAAATCGGTTTTCAGAAATCAAACTACCAACTTCTTTGCGACATTGTCTTAGAAGACCACAAATTGATTATTGAGTATGACGAAAACCAACATTTCAGCAAAGCAAGACAAATCACTTTAGAAAACTATCCATCAACAATCAAACTGCATTTTCCAAAAGAAGCTTGGATAAATGCTTGCAAGAAAATTAACGCAAAAGATAACAGCCCAATTGACAGAGATGAAAAAAGGGCGTTTTATGATACAGTAAGAGATATTGAAGCATTCAGACACGGTTATAAACTTGTCAGAATTAAACACGGTGATATTGATTGGGAAGCAGACGGGGCTGAAAAACATTTGAAACAAATTGTTTCGGTTGCAGACGAGCAAAATGAAGCCAAGACGAAACACAAAATTGCACGGCTCATTGTTACTGGAAAGCAGTATGACAAAAACGGCAATCCAAACTTTTCCAAACTGGAAAAACTAATTGAAAAATTTCTTGCAACAGAATATCAGAAAAGAACTTACGAGTTTATTTTAACTCCTGGTGGCTTCTTGACTTTTGAGTTTCCAGGAAGTCTCCAATATGACCTTGACATTGTTAAGGCAGAAAGCCAAAGCGTTTCAATGCTACAAAAGGAAGCAAATTCTGTTATATTTTCATTTTTTGAGAGTTTAAACCCTGCAACTTTCAAAAAACTTAAAGAAACTGCTGACTATTTTACAATAGGTATTGATGGTTTCAATTCTGTAAATTATCAGCATATTGAACTGGTTGCTGTTTATGATTTGAGAAATCAAAAAGTTGTTAGTTGGACAGGAAAATTTTATCCAACTGAAGGACAAAAAAAGAACTTGATAAAAATAAACG
>CAZXCP010000103.1:0-3109 GCA_964639355.1 uncultured Ignavibacteriaceae bacterium | reverse complement strand
ACACTATATTTATATGCATAATCCTGGAGTTTGCATTCACCGGCTTCATCACAAATAGGGCAATCGAGCGGATGGTTGATTAACAGAAATTCCATAACAGCATTTTGTGCTGAGATAACTTTTTCTGATTTTGTGTGAACAACCATTCCTTCTGAAGCAAGCGTTGAACAAGCTATAACCAGTTTTGGCATTTTTTCAACCTCTACCAGACAAATTCTACAATTACCTGAAACAGATAATTTTGGATGCCAGCAGAAATGAGGAATTTCAATTCCATGGTCGCGTGCAGCTTCAATGATTGTCTGGCCTTGTTTAAATTCTATTTGATTGTTGTCTATTGTAATATTTGGCATATAATCTTTTAGCTTTACAAATTTATTTTACATCTGATTTAAGAATAACTTTAACGAGCTTCGACTCATTTAAGAGATCATTTGCATATTTTTGAACATCTTCTGCGGTAATTTTATCAATTCTATCTAAATATTCTTCTACTGGAATAACCCTGTCAAAATAAAGTATAGAATTCGCAATTCTCATCATTCGATTTGTTGTGCTTTCCATGCTAAGAAGAACACCACCTTTTAAATACTCTTTTACTTTCTTTAATTCTTTATCTTTCACCAAACTATATTTTATCTTTTTAAATTCTTTGAAGATAATATCGATTACTTTTGCATATTGCTGCTGGTTAGTTGAGAAATAAACACCAAAAGCTGACGTGTCGTAATATGAATTTAAGAAAGTATTTATCTGGTAAGTAATTCCCAGCTTCTCTCTGACTGCTAAAAACAATCTTGAGCTGCTGCCTTCACCCAAAAGTGCAGAAAGAAATCTAACAGGGATTCTTCTTTTGTCATTATAACCATATGTAGCTCTTCCAATTATGGTATGAACCTGCTGCACATCCTTTTCAATGAAAGTATCTCTGACTTTTTTATGAGCGAACCTTTCTCTGCTTCTGCGGAATTTTGAATTTCTTTGAGTAATATATTTTTCAGTAAGCTTAATAAGTTCATCGTGCTTTACATTTCCGGACGCGACAATCAATAGTCCATCTGTATTGTAATTTGTACTGTGAAATTTGAATAGATCATCCGAGTTAAACTTTTTGATATTTCCTTCTCTTCCAATCACCGGAAGACTTAATTTATTTCCATTGAAAATAATCTCTTCAAATTTATCATAAAGCAGTTCTTCGGGATTATCATCTAAATCTTTCATCTCATCGATAACAACACCGGCTTCTTTTTTAATATGCCGCTCTTTAAATACAGGGTTCTGAATTAAATCAGATAGAACACCAAAAGTCCGACCGAGGTTTTCAGTTAATCCTTTTGAATAATAGCAGGTATGCTCTTTTGAAGTGAATGCATTCAGGTATCCGCCATAAGATTCTATCTCTTCAGCAATCATTTTTGCAGTACGTTTCTTGGTGCCTTTGAACAACATATGCTCAATGAAATGAGAAATTCCATTATTGCGAATATTCTCATCACGGGCACCAACGTTAAACCAGAAACCGAGAGTAAATGATTTAACGTGAGGTATAAATTCCGATACTATTTTAGTCCCGTTGGGAAGAGTTGTTAAGTAGTAATTATCCACAATTTTTGCTGAATCTTAACTGAATTTTAGCTACAAATATAAGAACAATAGAAATAAGGAGAAATGAATTATTAAAATTGTTTTATTGCTTTATTGTTTATTAATAACAACTTAGCAATGCAACAATGAATCAATTACAATCAGTAATCTTAAACTTCAACCTTTTCAGGATACTTTTCTTTATACTTAATCAGAAAATCACCAATTGCTTTATAAGCTTTTTCAAGAATTTGTTCATTCGGTAAAAAGACGACCCGGAAATGATTTGTTCCCGGTACCTGCCCGAAACCGCTGCCCGGAACTACGACTACACCGGTTTCTTTTATTAATTCTGAAACAAAATGTGCATCCGATTTAATTCCGTGAATTTGGGGGAAAGCATAAAATGCACCTTCAGGTTTTACGCAGGAAATTCCGTCAATCGAATTTAACATCTCAACTGTCATATTTCTGCGTTTAGTTAATTTTTCATTTGCTTCAACTAAATGAGATTGATCACCTTCCAGAGATATTTTAATTCCGTACTGCTCAGGATGATTTGCAGAAAGCCTTGCTCTCAAGATTTTGTTGATGGCTTCCATAAAATCTTCAAGAATTTCTTTTTGACCGCTCACAATCCCCCACCCGATTCTAAAACCGGGCACCATATAATTTTTTGAGAGTCCACCGAAAGTAATACAGGAAACATCATTATTCATCGAAGCAATAGAGATATGTTTTTTACCATCGAATAAAAGCTTGTCGTAAATTTCATCCGCAAAGATTACAAGATTGTTTTCCAGTGCCAGATCGATTATCTGCTGCAGATTTTCTGTAGTGTAAAGTGAACCGGTCGGATTATTCGGATTAATAAGAATAATTGCTTTTGTTTTTTTGTTTATCTTACTTTTTATGTCATCAATATCAGGAAGCCAGCCATTCTCTTCATTTAAATAATAAGGATTCTCCATCATCGAAAGTTTGCTGGCGATTGCAGTGTAAAGCGGATAACCCGGAGTAGGAGTTAAAACATTTTCTCCATCATTGACTAAAGCAGTTAAGCAGACATCAATTGCTTCACTTGCGCCGGTTGTGACAAAAATATCGTGAACGTTTGTTATACCTTTATTCTCAGCTTCCCTTTCAATTGCATCACGGGCTTCTTGTATCCCTGAAGATGGCGCATATCCGTTAAAGTTTTTAATCATTGCTTCATAAGTAGATTTGACGAGATGTTCCGGAGGCTGGAAGTCGTAAATATTCGGATCACCAATATTCAGGTAGAGCATTTGCTTTCCGGTTTTAGCAACCTGGTTTGCAATTACAATTATATCTCTAACTGCATAAGTAATATTTTCTGTTCTTACGGCTGGAATGATTTTTTTTTGTTTCATATTCTGACTCCGGCTTCTGCTTTCAATTAGAAAATTACATGACAAATTTAAGAGAAATATTTGAGTAAATCGATGCAATGAATCAACTACACAATATTAAAATAGAAAAGGCCGGGTTTTTAACCCGA
>CAZXCP010000102.1:0-3299 GCA_964639355.1 uncultured Ignavibacteriaceae bacterium | reverse complement strand
ACAAATCATTTGAAGGATGACCAGTACTGTACAGCTTTTTTGCCGTAGGGACAAAATTCTATCCACAGAAAATGAACAAAGGCCGCCCATCTGCAAACCTTGCTATACCCACCCTAAAATCTTGTTATATTAAGGACTACACGATAAACTTTTTAAATCATTTTTTATGAAGCAACTTATCATCCTGACGTTAATCTTGTCCCAGGCGTTATCTGGCTTTTCCCAGAATCTTGACAGTGTATTCAAAAATGTAAAATACAGAAGCATTGGCCCATACAGAGGGGGGCGCTCCAATATGGCTTCCGGTGTGGTTAATGACCCGCTTACTTATTATATGGGAACGACAGGAGGGGGAGTTTGGAAAACGGTAGATGCAGGAGCACGATGGGATAACGTCTCTGATGGCTATTTTAAAACGGGATCTGTAGGTGCCGTTGCGGTCTCAGAAAGCAACCCAGATATAGTATATGTAGGGATGGGCGAACACGCCCCGCGCGGAGTGCAGAGTTCTTATGGAGATGGTGTTTACAAATCCTATGATGCCGGGAAAACCTGGAAACACATGGGTCTGGAGAAAACGATGCAGATTGCAAGAATTGTAATCCATCCAAAAAACCCTGACATCGTATTAGTGGCCGCTCAAGGTGCCATTCATGGAGCCACTACAGACAGGGGAATTTATAAATCAACGGATGGAGGAGTAACCTGGAAAAAGGTGTTGTACATCAATGAAAATACAGGATGCTCTGAGTTGTCAATGGACATGCACAATCCTATGGTGATGTATGCGGCCATGTGGCACAACCTGCGTTTACCCTGGAAAGTAATTAGTGGTGGACCAGGGAGTGGGTTGTACAAATCTACTGATGGCGGTGACACCTGGAAGGAAATGACCAAGGGCTTGCCCAAAGAAATGGGAAAGATGGCAATCGCTGTTTCCAGAGCCAATTCTGAGAAGGTATATGCAATAATAGAAAGTGACTGGGAAAAAGAGCTGGGTGGGCTTTATGTATCTGATAATGCTGGTGAAAGCTGGTTACTAGTGAGTAATGACCATCGGCTGACAATGCGAGCATGGTACTACGTAGAAGTATTTGCCGATCCTCAGGATGAACGCACAGTTTATGCGATGTGTGCGGGGGAGTCTGCCTTGCGCTCCATTGATGGCGGTAAAACATGGGAAACTATGTATGGGACACATGGAGATTATCATGATTTGTGGATCAACCCAAACAATACAAAGAATATGATAATTGCGAATGACGGTGGCGCGGGCATAACTTTTAATCATGGAGCATCATGGTCGACACAGGCCAACATGCCTACCGCACAGTTTTATAGGATCAACACCGACAACCATTATCCTTACAGGATTTATGCAGGGCAACAGGATAACTCATCAGTTAGGATTGAAAGTATGGCATTGGGAGCTCAGAATATTTCAGAAAGAAATTGGACTCGCTCTGCAGGAGGTGAAAGTGCATTTCTTGCTTTTGATCCTGATGATGCACGCTATGTTTTAGGAGGTAGCTATTTAGGATCAATCGATGTGTTGGATGCCTATACAGGAGGAAGCACTAAGATCATGGCAGCTCCCATCCATTACGTGGGAAGGGATGCAAAAGACATGAAGTACAGGTTTCGTTGGAATGCACCGATTATCGGTTCAAAACATGAACCAGGAACCTATTATCATGCTGCTCAGCTGTTATTAAGAACCAGAGATATGGGAGTTACCTGGGAAGAAGTTTCTCCTGACCTCACTCGCAATGACAAAGCAAAGCAGGGTAGGGTTGGAGTACCCTATACCAATGAGGCCATAGGTGGTGAAAATTATGGCACACTTGCGTACGTAGTAGAATCGCCACATGAAAAGGGAGTGATCTGGACGGGGAGTGATGATGGGTATGTACAACTTACGCGCGATGGTGGAAAAACATGGAGCAATGTGACTCCAAAAGGTTTGACGGAGTGTTTGGTGAATGTCATTGAAGTGTCACCACATGACCCCGCCACCGCATACATTGCCACCACGCAGCATAAGTTCAATGATCATACCCCAGCTATGTACAAGACCACCAACTATGGCAAGACGTGGACTAATATTAGTGAGGGTATTCCTTACGGAGCATTTACAAGAGTAGTGCGCGAGGATGATGTGCGTAAGGGACTTCTTTATGCCGGTACCGAAACGGGTGTATATATCTCCTGGAATAGCGGTGCACGCTGGCAGCCCCTTCAACTCAACTTACCAGTATCACCCATTAGGGATTTAAAAGTGAAGGAAAATGATCTGATAGTAGCAACTTCTGGCCGAGCATTTTGGATCTTGGATGACCTGACGTTACTAAGGCAATACAAAGATGTGGACAGCAAGTCATTTACATTGTTCAAACCTGAAGATCTTATTTATGGAAATTGGGGAAGCGCAATGAATGGAGCTAACCCCACAGGAACGGATCCTTTTACAGGAGTGAATCCTCCCAATGGAGTGGTTACGTACTACCAATTAACCGAGTTGGCAGGTTCAGAGGAATTAGTAATGGAGATAAAAGACAGTGACGGTAAATTAGTGAGACGATTAAGTTCTAAAAAAGATGACTCCTTCCAAAGTTATCCAGGTGGTCCAAGTGCAGCCCCTATCCTACCTAACGAGAAAGGCATCAACCGTTTCGTATGGGACACCCAGTATCCAACTATGCTTGGAGTGCCTACAGCATGGATTGACGGCAATTACAGCGGTCATAGAGCGCCTCCTGGTACTTATAATTTGACATTAAAATACGGAGGCAAGGAAGTTAAAAGTGATTTTAAAATCCTTCCCAGTCCATTGTACGAAATGGACGCAGCATCATACAATGAGCAACACCTCTTTTTGCTTGCGATGGAAGCGACCTTTAATGATATGTGTACCAAAGTGAACACGATTTTCAAGATGCGTAAACAGATAGAAAGTGCTTTGAAAACAATGGGAGATAGGGATTCGTACGCAAACCTTAAAAAAGAAGGCAAGGCATTGACTGAAAAAATGAGATTGTGGGATGAGGATATGGTGCAGCGCAGATCCGTAGCCTACGATGACTTCCTTAATTTCCCGAACAAATTCACAGCTAACTATCTTCATCTAATCAATGAGAGCAATAATTCTATCCCAAGGGTCAATCAGTCCTCCAAAGATCGACTGGAAGAGTTAACAAAAGAATGGAACGCACTGGATGCCAGAGCAAAATCCATCATGGAAACTGAGGTGCCAGCTTATACTAAGAAATTGTGGGATGCCGGGATAGGAGCAGTGTGGG
>CAZXCP010000101.1:0-3376 GCA_964639355.1 uncultured Ignavibacteriaceae bacterium | reverse complement strand
TTGATCAGGATAGATTCAGCAAGGACTTCAAGAAGTATGTTTACAAAGCCCGGGTGAATCCTAAATTAAATTTTCATTCACTCAGACATACGTTCGCCAGCTGGTTGGTCCAGAAAGGAGTTTCAATTTATGTTGTCAGCCGGTTACTCGGTCACGCTGACATCAAAACCACTGAGATCTATGCACATCTCCGGAGAGATGATCTGAAGAATGCAACTGGAATTTTAGACAATGAATTTGATTAATTTTTTTTAACTGTATAAGGTATCAAATGAACAAATGGAAATCTTTAATCAGACTTTTCAATCGATGCATCCCTCATAATAAAATCTGTATCCATCGATGGAAGTTCTCTGAACTAAGGAGAAATGGTTTTACGGTAAATTGGAGCTTGCAACCGGTGCCCAATTATTCGCGCATTGAAATTTGTACGAAGTGCGATAAAGCGCGAACCACCGGGCAGTTTATTTTATTCGGGGATAATCCACTCAGTAAAGAGGAAATGCAGAGCAGTTTCATTGCATACTGATGAATGTTCCTCTGGAATATGTTGAAATTCAAAAGGAAGTGGCTCAAATTTTAATTGTAATTTGCCAAACGACTCTGAGGTCGGTTGAAGGTCTTAAATCGAACGTATGAGCTTTATAATGCAAATCAAAAATAAGTTTACATTTGTTTTACAACCAAAGCTTTGTTGAAATGCCTGAAGTTCCCAGTGACTTTGACATCGAAATAGTAGAAGTTTGTGTTAAGCACGAAGTAGTCCCTGAATCCGTTCTGAGGAATATGAGGATCAGAAAGGATTTCCACGCACTTAGAGCAGCCGGCAAAATGGCTAAGGAAATTTTAATTATTCTTTCAGAAAAGTATTTTTTAAGCGAAAAAAGTATCGATGCAATTGTATATCAGACTAGTGGAATGGGCAAAAAACATCGGTTAAAAAAGTAAATTTATTAGAAAATCTTTAATAATTTTCTGAAATTTTGATTGATTGATCAGTGATATCCGCAAATTCATCATCAAGCATTATCATAAAACGAAATGATATCAAAACTATTTTTCCAACTCGAGTGCGAAAAATTGCGTTATGGCGGAAAATGGCGGTAATGAGAAAATATTATGTTCCTGAATTGAAGGCCAGAGAGATTCTTAAATTCATAGTTGAAAATCCTAACAGCTTACTTGTTAATGGAGGAAGGTCAAAGCTCGAGAGAATGTTTGCAGAAAAATTTCAAAGGTCAGAGAGAACTATCCGGACGTACATTCGAATGATCTTACCTGAAGCTTTTAGAGAAATAAGAAAAGCATTACAACAGAGGAACCAAGAACTGATCGACAAGAGGCGGAATAGAGTGTGAAGTATCAGCTAATCATCAATGATGCGAGATGAAGAAACGGTTCAAGGAATTGAATCAGTGTTTGCACTTTTTATTATTTCATATTCCCAATCTGGGATAGACCTCTCCATTCGAAATGATTTCCAGACTTTTGATAAATCTGAATTCTTATCGTTAATCAAATGCAAATTATTGTGTCGCCAGAATGGATATATTTTACAACTGAATTCTATATTATAGTTTTTGTCGAGTAACCAAAGTGGAGTTTGTTTGGTAATCTGCAGTTCAACGGGATCTAAAATATCTTCAAATTTTAATCTGAGAATATTTTTCTCGGTGTCGACATTTAGGACAAATCCAGTTGTTTTCCAGGTTGGAGTATTTTTATAAATTAAATATTCAATCAGTTTGAAGGAACTTTCTTGAAAAGGTTTTTCACGTATAAAAAGAATAACTTTTTGATTTCGGTATTCATCGATGAACTCCAACATTGTCATTCCGATACAACGTACCGTAACATAATACTTGCCGCGGCACCTAGCTGACCAATTGACCGAGTTTATTTGTTCATGTTTAGATCTATTCTTTTTACCTCCACTGTTTTTTTTAGTATCGCTGGAATTAAAAACAATTCCATTTTCTCTATCTCCAAACAGTTCGTTAAGTATCGTTACAACTGTCTCTCTTAGCTGACCAATTCTTTTCATAGTTCCTCCTTCTTTTATCTAAGCTTTCTCTCAAATCGTTTGTAAATACTTTTTAGATCAATACTTTATTTGAACCGAATGACTGCCACATTGGTAGAAGGATCTCCTCAGCTTTCTCGTCCACATTATCTTTAGGCGAATTGAAAATTGTTTCAGGGAAGAAAAGATTGTCTCTGTCCAAATCATATGAATTAAAGAAAAACTTTTCTGGAGTAACTCTACCTGGCCGTCCTTTGACATTTAACATTGAAAAATAAAATACAATAGATGATTCTATTTCCATTTGCTGATAGAGTTCAAAATAGTTTCGTAAATAATCAAGAATACCTGATTGAACACTTGTCAAATCTATTGTGTTATCATTTTCTTTCCTTGGATAATTAATGACGCTTGCGTCAACTGTTTCTATAATACCATTTCTGAATAATTGAAAATAATTACGTAGTCCACCACCTTCCCAATATTCATCATAAGTTAAAAAGCCATCAAAATTATATCTCTGAAAAGTTCCTTGACTGAATATTGGATTCAATCTATTTTTGATTGGTTCTAACTTTGTAAAGTCAATAGAGAAAGTTGGGCTGAAAGAAATAGTCGGAATAATGTGTAATACTAATTTTGATTTTAAGGCTGGGCTAAATTTCAGCGAGGTTGCATCAGCTAATATTTCTGAAATTCTTTTGTCTCTAAAACTTCTAATAATTTGAGTAAGCTGATCGGATTGAGTGAATAGATCTCTGAGTTGATCGATGTCAACTATATATGATTGTGTACTCCCTCGCAGATAAAATCTCCATCCTTTATCGAACATAAATCCATGTGGTCCCAACCAACTTTTCGGTATGTTGATTACGATAGCGTAGTTATTTCCTGAGAGATTTATTGATTTAAAGTTGACGCCGGGTATTCTGGGCTCAATCATTTCTTTAACTTTATTCTCAATTGATTGCATGAAGCTTCCGAGGTTCTCTATTTCTATTCCAATCAATTCAGTTGCAACTTCATTTTCCTCTTTCATTCCATAAATTATTTGACCACCAACTGTATTAGCAAATGAACATACATCCTTGAGAAGCTCTAGCGTATCTCCCTTATTATCCAAAATTAAAGTTTGTTTAAAATCAATTGTTCTGCTTTCTTGCTTTCCAATAAGTTGTTGAAGTTCTTCTTTTGTTGTAATCATTTTTAACTCATTCTTTTAATTTTTGTGCTGAAAGTTTTTCAAGCAGTTCTATAATTTTTTTTTGCTGATAAATTATGGGCTAAGTACCTAACACCAATATTAACAAGCCAGAAAATATAGAAATTAAAAGTGGGATTATAATGATTAAA
>CAZXCP010000100.1:0-3465 GCA_964639355.1 uncultured Ignavibacteriaceae bacterium | reverse complement strand
TACTTAGTGCACTTTGTGCAATAGCTAACAAGTTATACCACAGAGTTACACAAAGGATCGCAAAGCTGCACAAAGGGAGTACTCAAACTTTGTGAAACTTGGTGCTTCTTTGAGACCTTTGTGCAATAGCTAACAAGTTATACCACAGAGTTACACAAAGGATCACAAAGCTACTCAAAGAGAATAATCCACCTTTGTGAACCTTTGTGTCTACTTAGTGATCTTTGTGCAATAGCTAACAAGTTATACCACAGAGTTACACAAAGAATCACAAAGCTACACAAAGGGAGTACTCAAACTTAGTGAAACTTTGTGCTTCTTAGTGGTCTTTGTGCAACAGCAAGAAGTTGTTCCGAAAAGCTACTTTGTCAATTGATAAGCATTGACGACAGCCTTTGCGATGTAATCAATTTTATATTGATCCAGTTCGGGGTAGATGGGCAGGGAGATTTCGCGGGAGTAGTTATCGTAGGCGACCGGGAAGTTGTTGATATTATACCCTCTTTCTTTAAACACTGAAAGTAAGGGCAACGGCTGGAAGTGAACGTTGACCGATACGCCAGTCTCCGTTATGTGTTCTATCATTCGATCCCGCTGGGATTCCGAAATTCCATTGACGCGCAGGGCGAATAGGTGATAGGAACCCGTTTTTTCGTTCGTGTCCTGTGGAGGCAGTTCAGCCCATTGATGCTGAGAAAAGGAAGAAACGTATGCATCAAATACTCTATTGCGTTCTTTTAAAAGGAGGCTGTTGTATTTGCGCAGCTGAGCCAGGCCGATGGCCGCGCAGATGTCTGGCATGTTCATCTTGAAACCCGGGTAGACGATATCGTACTTCCAGCCTCCCTTTAGGGTTTTGGTGTAAGCATCTTTGGTCTGACCATTGAGGGACCATAATTTGAAAGTCTTATGGATTTGTTCATTGTTAAAGGGTGCAGGCATGTTGAGGCAGATGGCACCCCCTTCTGCTGTGGTTACGTTTTTTACGGCATGAAAGGAGAACACGGTGATGTCTGCCAGGGAACCAATGGGTTTGTTGTTGTATTTTGCTCCTATGGAATGGGCCGCGTCTGCCAGCACCAGTATGCGGTTCAGCTTTTTCTGGGTGTCCGTAGTTGCTACAAATTTTGAAGCCTGCTTTTCTACTGTATTATAGATCAACTGGTAATCACAAGGCCATCCTGCGATGTCCACCGGGATGATGGCTTTCGTTTTTGGCGTGATACTATCCGCTATTTTATCAGCATCCATGTTCAAGTCTTGACCACAATCCACCATTACAGGAGTAGCCCCCACATGCATGACCGCCAGGGCGGTAGCAGCGTAGGTATAAGCAGGTATGATCACCTCATCTCCACTGGTGACACCAAACCAATGCAGCACTAACATCAAAGCCGAAGTGGCAGAGTTGGTACAGTTGGCAAAATCCACTCCTGCGAATTCTGCTGTCAGTTTTTCCAACGCCAGTACTTTGGGGCCCGTGGTGATCCATCCCGAATCCAGCGCTTCCAACACTTCCTTTCGGATGTCGTCATCGATGTAGGGTGGAGAGAAGGGGATTTTCATTTTATTCTATTTTATTATGGTAATCTCTTAGCCGATTATCAAATTCTGCTATTTGATTTTTTCTATAAAATCTTTCCTTCGCCACATTCCTGGATTTTTGTTTTAAACTCAGAAGATTATACTCAGAAATATTAGTAAGCGTTTTAAGGTTTTGAATCAATCCAGACCAATCTAATTGCTGGATTATCCATCATATATTATTTTGAGTGACTATCTGAGCTCCCTCCCCTTCTCCAGAAAAAACAATGGGCAAACCAGCAGCCATGGCCTCGTAGATTTTGGATGGAACCGCTCCATAAATATTTTTGACCAATGAAACCAACATCGCATCATATTGATCCAGGATAACTGGTATTTCATCGCGCGGGATAACACCACAATATTTAATTCCTTTATCCGGATTCATTTTTAGAAATTTTTCTAAATGACTTACTCCACTGCCAGAACCGTAAATATGAAATTCGAGCCCCAGCTCATTAAATTTTATGTTTTCGCAAACGGCATCTATTCCCTGTGCTACTCCTATTAATCCAGCGTACACAATTCTATTCGTCTTGACACGGGTTGTATTGTTGAAACGGGTAACATCAACTCCATTTCTAAGCAGCCAAGTATTTTTAGGCTTGATGCGCGACACGTAGTTTACAATTTCCTGCGATTGTCCCGTGCAAATATGCGATCTATGATAGAGAAATGACTCTAACTTAAGTAACAATTTATAAGCATACCCCTCATTCATGGCTCCTAATTCCTTTGCGCTTAATGGCCATAAGTCGGAGACATTCATTATCAATTTTGAGTCAAGGAATTTACTAAGCATCCAACCTGTAAACGCGAGTGTTAGCGGAGGGCTCTCAACCAGTACATAATCGGGTTTAAATTTTCTCACTTTAAAAAACGAAAAGATAGCAGCAGAAGAAAATGATAGCATGCTCATAACTCGTGGAAATGTACCGCTTGAATTAGAAGGATACATCAAATAGCGATGTGTTACAATTCCCTGAATATTTTCTCTATAATAAATTCTTTTGTTGTATTGCTTAAATATTTTCCCTGTGGGATAATTCGGCATTGCGGTCACTACCTCAACCTCCCAATTCAACTTTTGTAATCCTAAAGCCAGTTCTAACAGCCTGTTCTGGGGAGCTCCCATTTCAGGATAAAAATATTGTGTGAGGATAACAATCTTCACGATTCCTTAAAGTCGTTATACGCGGTCTTTGGTTTCCACCCCTGACTTAGTCTATCCTTTAAAATGCGTTTTAAAAAATTGTGCATCATAAAAAACTGCTTGCCTTCTGCCCGTTCTTGATTTCGCTTCCGTGCAAAGAGGTCATGAAAATTTTGAACACAGTATAAAAGTGCCTCCACCTCCACCACAACAGATTTTCCACGTAATGATTCGATGGTATCTACAGTTAAAATCTCCATGGGCATAGAATAAAGAATAGGGCCCGTATCTATGCCCGTATCCATTAAATGAACGGTTATTTCCGGACGAACTCCATAAAGAAGTGTCCACTCCAATCCATTCATTCCTCTAAAAAATGGCAATGGACCGCTGTGCGCATTTAACACGCCAAGTCTCGAGGATTGTATTAATGATTTTCTTACAATTCCTCCTCCCGAATACACCAACAGGTCTATTCCATTGCTCATCATTTTCTTCAAGAGTTCTTTGTCCTCCACCGAGTCAATTGACATGCATTCCACGTTTACCGCTCTACAGACAGTGCTTATTGAACGATGAACTATTTTCTGTTTGTTAAGATATTTTTTAATGTAGGCTGTTTCATCTGCAAAACGGTTGTTCGAATTTTTTAAAAATACATTCCTGAATTTTTCAAGGGCATCGCGCATACCGTACCGCTTCATCAACTGCTTCACCCGATGCACTGT
>CAZXCP010000099.1:0-3520 GCA_964639355.1 uncultured Ignavibacteriaceae bacterium | reverse complement strand
CTGATTCCTTAGCAATGTATAATTCGGGAAGCATTTGAACACGGTCCATTTTTAATGTGTCTTTTAATATCGAAACATTTGTAATGTCAATTTTTTCAACTTTATCACCAATTTTTGCAGAAGCCTTTAATTCTGTTTGTCGGAGATTAAAGGAGTTAACAGTTGAAGTTCTTCTTAAAGAATCGCGCGAGTTTTCAATTACATTGAAATTGACTCTCTGATTAAGTACCCGTCGATTAATCAAAGTACGATCAGGATCAACCTGTGCAAAAACATTAATTACGGTACAACAGATAATTGTAAAAACAAGAGTGATGTATTTCATTTTATAACCCTTTCATATTATTATTTTTTGGAAGATGAAACTTCCCATATTTTACTTAAAGGATATACTTCCTTGTATTTATCAGGATTACCTGTTATAAAATCCCAGATATCATCCGGATCTGCTGCACCAGGTTTGACATCAAAATATTTCTTAGCCTTTGCGAATGAATGGGCCACAAGCCAGGAACAAATGGGGTATCTTTCGTCATTAGTTAATCTTCTGAAAACGTACGCACCAAGTAGCATCCAGTCAAGTAAATGTGTGATGATCTTAAAGTATCCATATTTTCTGCCGACTTGTTTATTCGCAGTCTTTAGAATAATATCTTTTTCGTTTTGAGTTAAATTTATAGGTCTGAAAACAGCTACCAGGTCTTTTTTCAGAGGACCGTATTGACTCCACAACTTATGTTTTTTCACTTTGCTTAGTGCTTCAATAACAATGCAACGATGAACAGAGCCTGCTTCGACCATAATCCCAACGTGATTGACTTTTGTGCGACTCTCACCGATGGTCCTTGTAAAAAAACGAATCGCCTTACTTAACAAACTATTTCCCCTAGTTAGAAATACATCACAGGGTTGGAAAATAAATTCTTCTTTCAATTTTTTCCTTATTAATCTGTTTAATACTTGTATTTAATTAAACTAATTTTTCATTAATCATCGTCCTGTATTACCGTACTAAAAACAGCCCATACCGGCAGATGATCCGAAAGTTCTGATTTTGATTTTTCCATATTCTCCTCAGAATTGCTTCCATAAATTACCCGAGTTACATCTAATACTGCTGACTGAGATTCTAAAAATTCTTGAGTATCGGCTTCAGAAATAAAAATATGATCATACGAATTGGCATAATCAGTAAAATCACTCTTGAAAGTTGAATTTTGGTTAGGATCAATTTGTCGAAGTTCAGCTTCATCGGCAAGATATTCCATAACATTATGATTCCCAGAGTAATTAAAATCTCCAGCAATAATAATATCTCTTTCATCTGTAATGTTTTTTATAAAATTAATTTTTTCTACAATCATACGAACTTCAGTTTCCCGATTTCCTTCATCATCTGGACTCCATCTGGTATGTATTAAGAATAGGAGAAAATCAAAATTTCCACTTTGAAAAGAAACCAAGTATGGATCATTTCTATAAGCTTCCTCCCTATCCCACAAGTTGCTTACTAAGCCGTTTCCTAATTCTACTCTATCTTTTCTCCATACTACACCATAAGCCTCATAGTAAGTACCGCCCGGCCTGTGGGTTCTCATTCCAAATGCAAATCCCCATTCCTCACCGGTAAGATTTTTTAATTTTTCTACTAATTCTGGTAAATCATTCTCAACTTTTATTTCCAAAATTCCACAGACATCAAAATGCTGAATGACTTTGGCTAACTTCTCATAATCGTGAATGGTTTGTCCAAACCATTTAATATTATATGATGCTACGATAACATTATCATTCGTTCTAATTGGTAATTCTGGACTCTGAGCAAACAGAGCACTTGTTGTGCAGATGAATGAGATAAAGAAGACCAAACTAAATAACCTTTTGAAAATCATATAAAATGTCCTTTCAATAATATTTCATTATGTAATTATTCTAGAATCAATAATCATCTCTAAACTCGTTTTTAGGTTCCGGTTACTCAAATTATAAATGAATCCTACCATCTTATGAGTTCAGCAATAAGATTACATATTTATATTGATTGTATTAACGATTTATCAGTTGCACTTCTACTAAATTTTGAAGTTGCCTGTATTGATCCACTCATTTTTTAGTACGGACCACCAATCAACTGCAAGTCCATTCAGCACATATTCATATGGCAACCAACCGTAACCAGCATCACCCCATCCTGTACCCCATGAGTTTCTAATGAGGAAGGCTCCTTTCGTTTCGGTTCCACCAAAATTTGTGTTTCTGATTTTTATTTTATCATCATAACCAACTGCCACTATTGCATGACCACCAAGAATGCTTTCTCTTGGCGTTGGATAAGGTATTTTACCTGTCGAAGCTGCCTGCGAAATTGAATTGTATACTGTAAATCCAAACATTGAGGGAATTCCTCCAGCCAGGTAAGCTTTGATTCTCGCTAGAAGTAAATTTTTTGCAGTACCAGGCGGATCGTATCTAAAATACATAATTGCCTGATAACTCTGAGCAAAAGCATAGCAGAAAGCAGATGGTTCATGATCATAGTTTGCTATTATATATGGCCAGTACTCTTCAGGAGGCACACCAAACAATGCTAATGCACCCATAGTTGTTCTCAGAAAAGCTCCTGTATCTCCAGTCCAATGCAACATATTTCGAGTAACTTTGTAAAGAAAAAGTCTTGAAGCATCAATATGTTTTCCAAAAGCTCTTCTTTCAAAATACTCAACTATTCCAACACCGGCATGCGCTGTGCATGAACCTATTGTGCTTTGATTTTCAATAGGTGAACACCATGCTCTAAGATCAACGGACAAAGGTGGTCTTGCCTTTAAAGGATTATCCACACCAACTTTTTTAAGCATGGATTTGATTGATTCTTTTTGACCTAATTCTTTTAGTTTCACGGGTATTTCAGACTTTTCTGTAGTAAAGTCCCGAAAGTCTGGATAATCGTGTAACCACCCCATTGCTAAATTTTCGATAATTTCAGACATAGAATTAACCTCCTATTTTTATGATTGATAGTTATCTGACAATTTTCGTTTCGAATTTGATTTATATTCTCACCCCTAGTTAATTAAATAGAAATTCTTAAAAATTGTGCTTACAAATAAAAAAATTATAGTGTATGGTAGTTATTAACTATGATGCAATAGCTTATAACTATGTTGCATTGTGTAATTTGTATTTGAATTGTCCTAAAAAATTGTATGATTTGTGTTAGTATGAAATCATTGTCAAACGACATTTAATGAAGAATATATTAGCTATTGGATTTATTTGCGGGCAGATTTACAACAAAAGGAATATCTAAATGGGTTGGCAAACTACTTCAACATAATTTTACTTTTTCCCTGCTTTACTAACTTAAATAGCTTTGCACTTTTTGAAACCATTAGATCATTTAAGTTAACAATTTCATTGCTCACTTTAATTCATTCACAATCCTCATCAAAAAACATCATTAATAAAAATCAGTATTTATACTGATTCATATCTAAAATAAAAATCCCACTTTGTCTCC
>CAZXCP010000098.1:0-3619 GCA_964639355.1 uncultured Ignavibacteriaceae bacterium | reverse complement strand
GTATTCCAAGTGAAATAGGAAAATCAATGTTGATAATTTTCTTTTTGAGTCCTTTGATTGCAGAGCCAAAGTATTCCCAGCCTGAATAAAAAACTGCAGGCAATGAAAGAATCAGGTTAAGCGTTATAAAAAAGTTTTTAAGAAAAGAATCGGTTGCATCGATACCGAGATATTCAGGAAATGTGAAAAGCATTACATTCAGAAAGCAAAAGCTTGCAACACCAATTCTATAATGAAGTCGTTTCGATACCTGGTCTTCAGCTTTTTTGTCAACACTTTCCAGAAGTATCTGAGGTTCATATCCAATTGAGGTCAAAAGCTGAACCAAGTTCTTTAGAGAAATTTTATTGTGATCGAATGTCGCGCTTAATTCTTTTTTTAAGAAATCAACCTGTGAAGTACTAACTCCATTGTTTAGCTTATACAAATTTTCCAGCAACCAGATGCAGGAGCTGCAATGCATCTGCGGAATTTGAAAGGTAACTTTGCTGATATTTTCATCTTGAAAATCCAAAAGTTTTTGAATTGTTGATGAGTCATCTAAATAGTCAAACCGGCTTCCGAAATTTAAGTTTGGAGATATACCGGGAGTTTGATCGAGATTGTAATAGTTACAAAGCTTATTCTGGTCGAGAATTTCATAAACAGTTTTGCAGCCGTTGCAGCAGAAAAGTTTTTCATCAATTCTTATTGAATCGTCCTTGCATTCATCACCGCAGTGATAGCAGGCAAAAGTAATTTCAGTTTTATTTTCTTTGCTCATTTCTATAAAATATTACGGAAGAAAATATAACCATATTTCAAAAATATCTAATAAAAAACCCCGAGCGCAGAGCGAACGGGGTTAAAATAAAAGTTGGATTTATTTAAAATGATGTAAGAAAGTTTACGATTTTCTCTTCATTCTTAATTTCTTCCTCATTAAAAATATTGATTCCTCCATTGGATAGAATCCAGAGATTCTCACTAAAGTCAAAACAGATTTTCTGGATGTAATTATTCGCGATTCCAGAACTCATAGTACCGTAGTATTTTCCATATCCATCACGATTGGGATTGATAAGACCTACGCTGCTGGCGATCCAATAATTACCATTTTCATCTTTTATGGTAGTATTGGTACTGACACCCATGAATATTTCATTCCAAATCTCTCCATAGAAAAGAGCTGTGCCTTTAGTTGTAGAGATAAAAAGACTATCATTGAAAATATTTAGTGAATTGACCCTATTAGCGATAATCGAATTCGTTGAATCATAAATTAAATACTTTTCTCCATCATATTTAATCAGACCATTTGTATACGTTCCGATCCACATATTATTCTTGCTATCAAAATCTAAATCACTAATGCCTGAAACTGGAATTTTTGAATTTGTTGTATCGTATAACGCCCAATTTTTACCATCATATTTGACCAATACATCAGAGGATTTGAGCCATAGATTATCAAAATTGTCAAAAGTTAATTTTGAGATATAGTATTGAGGAGGGAAAAAATATGTGCTATCAATTAAATATCTTTTATAGTTTTTCTCCACCCAGGCTGTATCCTTATATTTATTAAAAAATTCTTGTTCTCTGTTTAATAATATTGATTGAAGGGTATCTATCTCGTACCAATTATTCCCATCAAACATTGTTAAGCCACCACTATTCCCAATCCAAACATTCTCCGAATTATCGAATGCTATTGAGTAAGCCCCTTTAAACTTACTATTACTTTTATCATAATGAATTATTGTATCTCTACTAAAAAAGTATAAATCAGATCCATCAACTAACCAGATGTTATTTTTTCGATCAGAGAACAAATTAGTCGATTGTTTTAAAGTAAGTATTGAGGTTTTAGTACTTATAAAATTCCATCTGCTATTTTCATATTTATATAAACCATTACCCGAACAAGCCCAAACATTTCCTGATTTGTCTACTTTAATTTTATTAATTCTCCCTCCCATCAGTTCGCTGTTCTTAGAATCAAAAATTTCAACGTTAATACCATTGTATTTTGCAATTCTTCCGTAGGGTGAAGCTAACCACAAATTGTTCTGATTATCAACGGTAATTGATGAAATTAAACTATTAGGAAAATCAATTGAGTTTAAATTGAATTTATTGAATTGACTATCCGCATAAGTAATTATTCCTTCTTTTGCTAATATCCAAATTTTATTATCATTTCCAACTGCTAAATTTGAAACATTAAAAAAAGGAATAGGTTTATTTACTTGTCCCCAAAACTTTAGTTTTCCATCTGATATTCTTAATAATTCTCCAGTTGTGCCTATCCATATCGCACCGTTTTTATCTTCGGTAATATCTTGAATTATGCCTTGAATATTCCAATCATTAAGCAAATATCCGTCATAAAACCTGTAAAGATCCCATCCGGTCCCAATCCAAACAGTTCCTTTACTGTCTGTAAACAGTGATAGAATTCTATTGCTTTTTAATCGATCAAAATCTTCGCTATAACATTCCCAATTGATACCATCGAATTTTGCAACTCCTGCATCGTATGTACCTACCCATATATTATTTGAACTATCAATACATAGACTTGAAATATTGTTTGATGGAATTCCTGAATTTGAACGATTTATCAAATATCCTTCCTCGGTAATGAGATCCAATTTCATTAAACCACCGCTCGTAGCAATCCACGCAAAATTGTCCTGAAATACAATATCTCTTACTTCTTGACTGTTTGTAAAGTTGAGCCAATTATTTTGAGCAAACAATTTGGCCATAACTGTTGGAAAAATTACTAGCAAGAATACAAGTGAAAATAAATTGAATATAATAGTTTGATTATTTCTTTTCTTCATAAACTATCCCCTCTGGATTGTATAATATAATTCCCTGATTTTGTGTCCCGATCCATAGATTTCCGTAAGAATCTTTATTTACCGTTGTGATGTCATCAGGAAGGAATGAATTCTCTTCATTCCAAACCATAAACTTAGTTCCGTTATATCTTATTAATCCACCCATAGTAGAACACACCCAGGTATAATTTTGATCACAGTAAATATCTCCTAGACAACTAAAAAATATTTGAGTACGATACTTATCCATGAAGTTCCAGTTTTTATCGTCATACCAAATTAGATTATCACAAGTCGATATCCATTTTACATCATTTTCATCTATATAAATATCCCGAATCGTCGATTTTTGCAGTTTGTCAAAATTCTTATATGGTGCTACTTCCTCAAATTTTGATTGGTCAAACTTTACTAGCTTATCGCCTCTGTTCTTCAAGTCAAAATTAGTAGCTGCCAACCATAAATTATTTGATTCATCAACAGCAATCTCCGAAAAGGTTTTTAAAGGAATGGAGAAATTATTTTGGTTAAAAATATTCCAGGCAGTTCCATTAAAATTTGCTAATCCTTTGACGGTTGTCATCCATAACAATCCCTGTCTATCAACTTCCATATCAATTATATAATTATTAGGGATTTCACTATTCAGTGTATCGAATAAAATCCATATTCTATTAAAGTCTTCATATTTTAATAATCCTCGCCTTGATGAAGAACACCAAACATTGTTCGAGGAATCTATTGCAATTTTTTCAATATTGCCGAATTTAATCTCAGAGCTAATATTT
>CAZXCP010000097.1:0-4130 GCA_964639355.1 uncultured Ignavibacteriaceae bacterium | reverse complement strand
AGAAAAATGAATAAACTTATTATAATAATTTTCTTAATGTTCATAACCACCTAACTATTACTTAGAAAGAATTATTATTATTTGTTCTGGATGATAGTCCCGAATATTTTTCTTATCTATCATCATCTTCAATTTCATTAATAATCGCATAACTTATTATAGAATAATAACTTACAATTTTAACTATTCTTCTTCGCAGGAAAATATTCCCGAAAATAATTCTCATCTATCGTCTTTTGTGGTTTTAGGTATCTATCCATATCTTCAATCTCTCCCTAATACGGATCCCCCTCCGGCATCGTCGGTAGGTAAATGGAGGGTATGTTCATATGTGCAATTCAAACTTAAGTGATTTTTGAATTAAAGCCCATTCTTTTTTAACAACCAATTGTGTTTGTGAAGATACTCTAAAAAGGTCAGGCAGAGTGAATACGAATAACGATTAACCAATAACGATTAACGATTTCAGAACAAGGAGCAGCCTCGCCCGGCTGGCAGGTTAACGATTTTTTGATTTATGAAGTGATCCGGTATTCCCCAAAGGGGCAGGCAGTATCCAGTATCTAGAATCCAGAAACCAGCATCCAGCATCCAGCATCCGGAATTTGTTTGTGGTTTGTAGTCTGTTGTCTGTTGAGGCAGACGATTAATGATTAATCATTAAGAAAGTTTCTTAGAACTAATTCTTACACGAAGTTCACTGAGAAGTCACGAAGAGCACAGAGAATGAATACAAGCAACCGATTAAACAATAACGAATATCGATTAACGAATGTTGATTTATGAAGTGAGCCAGCGACCAGAATCAAGAATCCAGTATCTAGTATCCAGAATCCAGCATCCTAAATGTGTTCGTTGGAGTGAACGATTAACCAATAACCATTAACGAATAACTATTTGCAATTGGCAATGTACTACGATTAAAACGAATAACTAAACTGCAAAGTCGGTATATACTCATAATGGTCTGCAAACTGCTGACCCTCAACTCGCATCTTTACAGCGAGATTACTATTGTATCTTACAGCAGACCATACGCCGTCCAATGCACTGAGAAAATGATTTATGTAAATACCTAAAACCGCACCGGATGCTACGTTATAGTAGTCATTTGCCTTACCGCGCAATCCGGAGTAAAAAAGAAAATTAGAAGAAAGATCGGATACCGTTCCGCCGGTAAAATCATTCCAGCCCGGACTGTACTGATGATACTTGCCAATCATTTCATAATACTGCTGATCACCGTGAGGCGGAAGTCTGTGAGAACCATGTTCATTCGCATTTAATAACTGCCAGTTGACCTGCTCCCATGGTGGAAGTGTCGGATCCTCGCTTAAAATTATTCCGGGATCCTGTCCGCCTAATTCGGTTTGTATAACCCATTGTGCATACTTAATCACACTCCAGTGATGATTAGGATTTTTGTAATCATCAGCATAATTCTGATACTCAACGGTTTTGTCATCGCCTTTTTTATCATAGATAAGTCCGGTTGTAACAAGTCCTGCTTCAAGTGCAAAGAAGATTACTGCTTTAACATATTCACCCGTATAAAATTCACCGGCACCGGGCAGAACAAGTGAAAGAAGTCCTGCAACCACAGGTGATTTTTCTTTTGATGATGACGGATTAAAAACAGGTGATTCAGGAATATCATAATCCGCAAGGGAAATTTTAGAATCAATGTATAATACGCCCGTTAACTCCTGCTTTGTTTGAACAGCATATTGTGAATGGATATTACTGCTTGCGAATATTAAGAGAAGAACAACTAATCTTTTCATAAATAATTCCTTTTACCTAGCTCTAACATGTCTGTTAGAGTTTAAAATTTCAAAACCAAAAAGCACACCGCCGTAAAATCTCCACTCTTTACCGTATTTGACTATCTCGCCTCTTGCTATCCTTTCGAATGAATCAAATCCGTATGACGCATTAAAGAAAACGCTGGTTGGAAACAGGTAATATGAATTCAACTGAAATCTTATCTCTGCACCGGCACCTTTTTTAAAGGTATTAAGTTTCGGAATATCGCCAGACCAGGCATTACCTATATCTCCGTGGAAGGAGAGAAAAATCTTATCCAGATAGAGATGTCCGAACTTTGCATCTATATTTCTGAACAATGGAAAGCGGTAAGTAAGGTTCAGCCATGCAACTTCATTTCCGCTGATTGCATAAAAGGGATAACTTTTCATGCCAAGCAGACCACCGAGGTAGAAATCGAAAAAGTCGGGCTGTTCAGGCCCAAGAATAGAACCGGCTCTTACAGTTGTTGTTATTGTATGTCCGGCTAAAGTCGGAAGATGTAATCTTGAGTTGAGCTCTAACTTGTGAAAATTAAAATTTCTGTACTGAGGAACAAGAATGCCATCATCAACAGTATACTCACCTTCAGGATTGAATTTATTGAATTCATAATTGTAAGTTAGGTCAACTGCAAAACCAATCGGGTTTATATCATTATCGCGGTAAGGTAAAAATGTTTCCCACATAAATTTGGCTTCAAAATTCCGTCCGATGAAATAAGTGTCATCTGTTGCCGGATATAAAATAGTTGAATTTGGAATTACGAAACTGCCCAGCAATGCATTGTACCTGCTGAACACAAACTTTAATTGAAGGTACTGATCGCGAGTGAATAATCTGTGCTTTGCAATGAAATCCACTTCAAAAAGATTATAAGTAACAGAAGTTGCAGTAGTATCTTCGTAAGTTATGAAAGGAAAATTTGTTGAATCAGGTGTGAAGAAAATATCCACATCTGTTTTTCTGCTAATGCTGTATATTTCAAGCGCAAGTTCTGGTCGTAAACCAAATGATGTTAAGAACGGAAGTTTGTTCTTATATTCAAACACCAGGAAGAGATCTCTTTCCAGTCTTGAGTTGATTGATCCGCCTGCAAAAATTGCATACCTGTTCAACATATCATTAGAAGCAACGAGCAGTCCGGGTTTAATCTTTTCAAGAAACTTATTCGTCGTATTGTAATTATCATACCGGATGAACGGAAACAGGCTGAGTTTTGTGAAAGCACCGGTGTAAGGACGAATTTCATAATCCGGAAGTTCATGATCATTAAAGTTTCTTAATGAAAGAATGTCGAAATTTTCTATGTCGCCTTTCGGAATATCTTTATCAAGCGGAGGATTCTCAACTCTGACATAACCGGTAGTTGCAGGAATTTCTTTCCTCTCACTGTTCTTAAGCATAAATATTTTATAACCGGTTGAAGTATAACCAGAATAAACCAGATCACCATCCTGATTAACAGCAGGCATAAAAGCTCCGCCGGTCACGTTGGTAAGCTGCTTTTTAACGCCGGACTTAAGGTTTAAACTGTAAATATTAAAAATCCCCGTTTCATCACACGCATAGATTAAATTGCCTTTGCTGTCGAATGAAGGATTTCTCTCATCGATTTCTGTTTGAAGAATAAATTCAATATCTCCTCCAGAAGTGTTTACTCTGGCGATATCTCTAGTATTGTGATATGAATAATCAAATACTATATAGGAATCATCGGGTGAGAATTTAGGATTATAGACCTGTTCACCATTTTTAAAAGAAGTAACCTGTTCGAAATTTTTTCCGTCAACATCAACCATACCCAGATTTGTTGTACCATCGCGTTGAAAAAGGAAAACTATTTTCATCCCGTCATTGGAAACTGATGGCTGATTGGCTCTGAGATTTTTTGTTAGCCTGGTTTCTTTTTTCTTAGCAATATCATAAACATATAAATCATGAACATTATACCAGTTAGGATTATCATCTGTTATTTTTGCGTACAGGACCTGCTTTTCATCATTTATCCATGAGAAGGTTGATCTGACACCAGTTGTAATTGAAGTTTCTGTTTTGTTTTCAAGATCGTAAAGGTAAAGTCCTGATGGTGAAAAATAATCCGATGTCTTATTTGAGATATAAAGAACTTTCTTTCCGTCTTTTGAAAAAGTGGGATAAAAATTTCCAAATCCAACCGCAGCAATTGTATCACCCGAAACAAGATTACTATTTACTGCCTTCATTCTTTCGGCATAATGTTCAGTAAGAAATGCTTTCCATTCTTCGTAAAGCTGTCTACCGGAAATGCCAAGCACTTTTTCTGAAGCAGCATCGAATGTGAA
>CAZXCP010000096.1:0-4301 GCA_964639355.1 uncultured Ignavibacteriaceae bacterium | reverse complement strand
GGATTGTTTGGACTAGCTAGCAACTTCCTCAGTGAGTACGAGCTTGACTTCCTCAAGCCCATGTCTCACCTATCTTCACTGCGAGGTGTCGATAGTTCAGGTCTGTGTGCCATCACTAAGACAGGCAAGAAGAAACCCTATGCTTCTCATGTGATCCGAGCATTGCAGATGCCTGCTCCATTCATCTATGGACAGGGTGTCAACAACTTTTTCGGTGAGCACAAGAACAAAATTGCTGTCGTGATGGTGCACAACAGGCATGCTACCCTCGGTGCTGTCAACAAAGACAACATCCATCCCTTCCGGGCTGGCCCTCTTGTTGGTATGCACAACGGTACTGTGTCTGGTATCATACCGAAAGGATCAAGTCAGACAGATAGTCAAACAATCTATGAGATGATGGCAGCCGAAGGACTGGAAGCCACACTCGATAAAATCAAGCATGGTGCATACACCTTGATCTGGGCAGACACAGAAGAACAGACACTCAATTTCATCCGTAACTCTCAGCGCCCACTGTACTTCATGAAGCGTTACGGTACGTTGATGTGGATGTCTGAGAAATGGATGCTTGAGATTCTCAAAGACAAGACGAATGCTAACGGAGCAACCATCGAAGAACTACCGATCAACACACACGTCAGTGTCAAGTTCGGTCAGGTAGAACTAACCAAGAGGGGGACGTACTCGCCGTTTGTTAAACCGAAAGACGAGATCCCCTTTCTCCCTGCTCTCCCTCCTTCACAACCAGCTCGAACGTCTGTTCCAGTAACGGTTCCGCGTGCTGCGGGTATTAGTACGAGTGCACTACCGGGGTACCCATACACTGAGGTGGTTACACTATCGAATGCACCTCGGTCTTTCATTGGACCAAAAGGTGAGACAGTATCACTGTTGACGTACCACAAACTAACCAAGTGTGGTTGCATCAACTGTGAAAAGAAAGTACCAATGAACGAGGTAGTTTATTGGGCCACCGATCCGGTTAACAATTGGCCAGTGTTCTTCTGTAGCAGCTGCCATAACCTTGGACTCTATCAAGTTTGGAATCTCGATCCACGTCTGTTCATCAAAGGAGGGCCTAAGTATGACGCTTAAATTTACCATCGGTACCGATCCTGAATTCTTCCTGTTAGATCAGGAGAAGAAGGATATGCTTGTGTCTGCTCATGATATTGTACCGGGCAACAAGAAGAATCCAGTCAAATTGCCTGATGGTTCTCATGTGCAGGCTGATGGCACGGCTGTTGAGTTCAACATCGAGCCTGCTACTTCGGGCGTAGAGTTTGCAGACAAGGTTAAGTCAGCACTCAATGAGTTGCGCAAGATTATTCCCGAGCGATATAAGTTCCACTTCAAGAACTATGTCACATACAATCCAACGTACTTCAAGTCTCTTCCCGAAAGTGCGAAGGAACTGGGTTGTGATCCTGACTACACAGCTGTCCTTGAGGGTATCAGACAAAATCGAGTACCCACTAGTATAGGTACTAATCGTACTGGTTCTGGTCACATTCATATCGGATGGACTAAGGATGCGGATACTACAACGGGTTCTGATCACTGGTGGGACGCTGTCACCATGATCAATCAGATGGACGCTGCGTACAATCCGTCTATTAATATCTTTGATCCTGGGAATTATTATCGACAAAAGTATTACGGTGGTTCATGTGCCTTCCGTTGTAAACCATATGGTACAGAGTACCGTACTCCAAGCAACCACTGGCTTAACGATCTTGACCATGCTGCCTGGCTTGCTGATATGTTCTTGAACGTGGCTAAGAAGACGGCAGCAGGTGAACGAATAATGCGCCCACATACGGTAGTTGCTTACGAAGCTTCTGTTGGTATTAAACTACCTGCAAAGTTTCGTCGTCTCTTCCATGAGTACGGAATCTACTAAGGAGAACACAGATGGCTACTCGTCTATACACACCAGCAGATGCACAAAGCAAACTCCAGAATACGATCTGTCGATACAAAGGTGTGCCGTACATGGTGCTTACGCCAAATGATCTGATCGTTACTGATCATGTCAAGCTGGTTTCGTTGCTTGATCAGAGCGAACAGATTGTGGCATACACATCTGATGACTTCGACTACAGTGCCTTCGAACTTGGTTGGTATCGTGGTCCTGGCTTTGTCAAGTATCTTTCTCGGGTGCCGGGTAGGTACAACAACCTCGGTATGGCACGTAACAACTTAGACGAGACGCTATCTAATAAGCAGTTCTTCTCACGTGAGATGTACCACTGCATCACTGGTAGTCATGTGTCATTCAACGAGGCTTGTAAATTGATCTGGGAAACCAAGGATGTGGGCGTGCCCTTCCACCGGCATGCTGCCATCGTTAAGATCGATCCGTACAATGCAGTAATCAAGTACATCCAACGTACCTTGGCTACTGTCACACGATCAGGTGAGATGATTGTTCACATGTCACCAATACCAACGCAGACAGAGAAACTTTTATACAAGATTGGAGTACGCTGATGACAGTACTTGCTTCTATCACTGGTGCGCAGCGACGCAAGGCAGATCTTGGCTACGAGATTGAGGTTGAGTTCGAGGCTATGCCACCACCATTTACACCAATCAGCAGTTGGCAAGTGAAGAGTGATGGTTCGTTGCGTGGTGCTGGCTTCGAGTTTGTATCTACTCCCATGCTGCTACGTCACCGACATGAACGATTGACAAGGGTGCTGAATATTATCAATCAACATCATCCGATTCAGAACTGTCCAAGAACCAGTGTTCATGTTCATATCAACTGTCTTGATCTGACACCACTTCAGATCATTACTGGTTTGTGTTTCGGTTGGCTCATCGAAGACAGTTTGCTTGATCTTTGCGGTAAGTCAAGGCGAGGCAACAGGTTCTGTCTGACTATTCGAGATGCACCGATCCTCTTCAAGAATGTTCAGAGCATCATCGACAATCGACAGTTCAACTTCAGAGCACACCCTGATAGATTCAAGTATGCTAACATCGCATATCACAATCTTCAGAGCATAGGTACCATCGAGTTCCGTGGTATGGAAGGACGGTATGATGTAGAATACCTTGACAGGTGGGGTGGTATCTGCTACAATACGATACATGGTGCAGCACAGATAGCTAAAAACCCTATCGAACTCTTTGAAAAGGTTCTAAGTAATCCTAAAGTAATCAATGAGATCTTGCAAGATGATCTTCGAATCAATCAAGAAGCACTGGAGTACAACTACGATCTACTGTACATGCTTGTGTACGGTAACGATTGGGATCACTTCACAGAGGCAGTGGCTCGGTACATGGAACCGATGGCGGGTGTTCTTGATGTCCCTGTTCCGGATCCTATCGCAATAAATGATTTCGAAGGTGCCCTTGTAAGAGCACACAACGCAGGTATACTTCTAAGAGGTAACAATGTCCGTTAAGATTTACTCACACAACTATGGTGAAGGTTCCCGTCTCTTAGCTGAGGCGATGGGTGTCAAGATCCTGTTGAAGGAAGGCTCACGTTGGCGTCCACGTCCTCGTGATAAGGTCATCAACTGGGGTGCGACCCGCTTGCCTGCTCGTCTTTTCGATGCAGAGATCATCAACCATCCTGATTTTGTTTCTAATGTCGTCAATAAGCGTACATTCTTTGAACTTAGTACTGCCAATGGCGATCCTCCCTTTAATCTACCTGAGCACTGGACTTCATTGGAAGATGCAAGACAATGGCTATGGGAAGGCGAGGGTACACGTACTCTCGTTGCTCGTACTATTCTTCGTGGTCATGAGGGCGCAGGTATTGTTCTCCTTGATAATCCACTAGACATGGTTAACGCTCCACTGTACACTGCCTATATAAAGAAGAAGGCTGAGTACCGTGTGCATGTCGTTAACGGAGAAGCCATAGATGCAGTACAAAAGAAAAAGAGAAGAGACTTCCAAGATCAACGAGACACACGCATTCGTAATACGGCTAACGGTTATGTGTTTTGCCGTACTGGTGTGGTGGTTCCTCAGTGCGTACTGGATAATGCAATCAGATCTGTTCAGTTCTACGGCTTACACTTCGGTGCCGTTGATGTAGTATACAATGAACGTCAAGATAAAGCATATGTTTTGGAGATCAACACTGCACCGGGGATAGAAAATTCGACCGTCATTAAGTATAGAGATGCTTTTAATACCTGGTTACGCCTCGATGAATAGAAAAGAATATTTTAAAAAATACGCAGAGGATAATAAAGAAAAGATAAGAACATAACATGAAAGAAAATATTTAATGGGACGCTGTTAATGAGTAGATGTATTATCTGCAA
>CAZXCP010000095.1:0-4351 GCA_964639355.1 uncultured Ignavibacteriaceae bacterium | reverse complement strand
GTTGTCCCTTCTTTTCCTGCAAAATCTCTACCCTTTCTCTAGACTTATATGACACCTGAATTCCACGAATTAGCGACCCAATTAACACTATCTGGAATATCAAGATTGCATACACCACAATCCGCGATATTCCATGACTGTTTTCTCTTGTTGCACTATGACCCATAATATAGTATTATTACCGCTATGCGCAATCTTAAAGATCAGTTTATCAAATATTTGCAGAAAGAAGGCAGGGCTAGTGCAACCGTCCTCGCCTACGCCAAAGATCTAGATCAGTTAATCGACTTTCTCGCCGACCGTGGTATCACCAATATCGCAGACATCATCACCGATAACCTCGAGGAGTTTAAGCAATTTCTTAAAGATAACAAATATACTCTTAAAAGCATTAGTCGCAAATTAAATAGTATTAAATCCTTCTTTAAGTATCTAATCGGCGAAGGGATCGTAACTGCTAGCCCCGCCGTCGGCGTAAGCCACCCAAAATACGAAATTACCCCTCCAAGGATCCTCTCCCCTCTTGAGTATCGCGCGCTCCGCGACGCAGTCAAAGATGATGTTCGTATGTATGGCATTGTCGAGCTCCTCCTCCAAACAGGTCTTAGGATCGGCGAACTCGCTAATATTCAACTCCAGGACATCAGTATAGAAAAAAATAATATCAAAATTAGAGCCTATGAGAGTCACGAAGCCCGCAAAGTCCCACTAAACTCAACTGCAGTAAATGCTATTGAAAAGTACGTCGCCAGTCGCCCAAAAACCAAAAACACCACCCTTTTTGTCACCAAAACTGGCAATCCTTTCTTGATCCGCAACATCAGGACTGCAGTCAATCGCTACTTCCGTATAGCAGGTATTGAAAATGCTAAGGTAAATGATCTCAGGCACACTTTTGTCGTTGAACAACTAAAAGCTGGTGTCCCGATCGTCGAACTCTCCCATATGGTAGGCCACAAAAGACTCTCAACAACCGAGAAATACCTTGAGTTCATCGGTGGCGCCCAGACCGAACCAAAGAAAATCAAAATCGCCGAACTCTAAATATCAGCACTCTCTAGAGAATATATTTTCGCAGTGTAGAGTGAGTAATCAATCCGCTTTTACTCGTTTCATATCTCTAACTAACTTCACGTTCTGCACAACCACTTCACTCTTCTTAGTATCTAATACCACATAGCGCTCTCCAGGGTTCTCTCGCTGGTTAAACTCTTCCCAAAAGACTTGGTCTCCCACCTTCATCAACACTGGATCAACTGTGATCTTTTTACTCTTCATCGTTACTCATCCTATCATTTATTCTCAACTTTACAAACTTTTTACTTTCTACTTTCACCTGTAATTTGTGTTTACCCTCCTTAGATTTAGCGTAAGTGGGCCAGCCTGGACTTGAACCAGGAACCGATCGGATATAAGCCGATTGCGCTAACCATTGCGCCACTGGCCCAGAGTTAACGATATTTTACCACGCACTCAGAACATTCTTGAAAGCACTTCCATCCCCGCAAAAACAGGGCGTGAGTATCTTAAGCCTCCTGCTATTATGTTACATGTCCCATGCCCTCTTGTTTTATAAGTCAACCCCTTCAGGGTAGTCTCCTTGATATAGGGTTTTACAAAATGGTCTGCATCCAAATCGGTTACTCTCTGCCAGTAATCTATTTCTCTCGACACACACATGTCTTTGTATAGGTGTAGCTTCACTCGAATATGATCTTCAGGATAATGCATCGCTCTCCGCAACCAAAAAAGAAAAAATCTAATCATGCGCGGATCGGTGTTGGCTAAAAGTCAAACTAGAATATTGGGTCTTCCCACCCTCTCCCCAATACAAAGCCAGTCCACACAAATACAATTCTTTCTCGGTCAACTGTCCAATAATCTTTTCCTGACTAGCTATGGCCTCATCAGTTAGTCTTTGCTTCTTTTTCGCCATCGTAGCGCGAAAGGCTTCTATTCTGTGCTCATTATGAAATTGAAGTTTGTCCAGTTGCTCATGTGATAGCGGGTACCTATTTAGCCAGTTACTTGCCGTCGACCTTGAAATCCCCAGTTCATTCTTAATCGCCGAGTAGCTCCATCCCAACTTTCTCAGCTCTAGAGCTTGCACATGTTTCTCTAGCAATGCCTTTGCCATGTATTTATTTACCCAAATCTAACCCAAAATGTCAATGACACACCCAACATCGCGCTCTAACCAGCTGAGCTATTGGCCCATTTACTCTGGATATTGTATCACTCTACTTACAGTCTCGCGCGCTTGGCAATCTCTACTTCCAGTATCGTCTTGTCCTTACCATACTTTAGGCGAGACAGCTTGCGTATCATCTCAGCCAGTTTGGGATTTGCCAGTTTTCGCTCTGCCTCGACATCTCGAGTCAAGTCCATCGAGAACGGCGGCATTGGCTCATTATCCACAATTGTCTTAATAAACGTATGATAGCGCTCAACATTGGTGAGGTCTGCCTCAGAAAATATTGGGGCAAACTCATGTTGCAAGAAGTTAGCATCTTGCACACCCACTCTGAAGCTAATCATTGTACCCACGTTACCAAATACCGCATTCTTCACTTCTTCTTCGATCTGGCCAATAAACTGGTTGGCTACCGTCAAATTAAGATGGTACTTACGTGCTTCAGACAGAATTGTCGCAAAGTCCGGAGTCGCAAAGTTCTGGAATTCATCGACGTACAGGTTAAAGTCGCGTCGATCTTTTTCTGGAATATCCTGTCGACTCATCGCGGCCACCAAGATTTTAGGTACTAAGATAAGTCCCAAAAACGCTGAATTCTCTTCCCCTATTCTTCCCTTGGCAAGGTTAATTAAAAGGATTTTCCCGTTATCCATCACATCACGAAAGTTAAACGCTGATTCTGATTGTCCAATAATATTTCGCATCATCTTGTCCGTGATAAAACGACCAAACTTGGACACGATATAATCCAAAACTTCCGATTTGTGAAAGTCAGAGGTCTGCGCTATCTGGTCAGTCCAGTACCTACGCACGATCGGATCCTGCACTTTCGGTAGCAATTCTTGTAAGTACTTTTGGTCCGTCAGTACACGCACAATTTCAATAAAAGTGGCACCTGGTTCACTCATGACTGTCATCATTGCGTTACGGATCGCATGCTCAAACCGAGGACCAATAATACCAGTCTTGTGAGGGTCGTACAGCTTATACATCAAGTTGATAATTGATGATGCCACAAACTGCTTCTCTTCCTCCGTCTTAGCCTCAAGCATGTTTAGTCCCATCGGGCGGTCTGTGTCTGAGGGGTCAAAGTATATTACGTCCTCAGCCCGCTCTGGAGGAATGTATTCCAATAGTTTTTCTACTGAGTCATGGGGATCAATAAAACACACTCCCTTCCCCGCCTTTATATCCTGCAATATCATATCCATCAAAAACTCAGACTTGCCGGTACCAGTCTTTCCAATGATGTACATGTGACGCGCTCTATCCTTATCTGAAATATAAATATTACGCGAAAGTCCTCGGTAAACACTTTTGCCCAAGAAAAGACCGGATTGCGGAATCTGCGCAGGCGCTGGCGCGCTTTTCGCTGTTAGCCAGTGGATATGTGGTGTCTCTACTTGCTTATTGGGGAAATGGAATATTGTAGCCAATTCCTCCGAATTAAGAATACTCTTGCCTTTAAACATTGCTTGATATCGGTAAATAAAATCGATCATAAATAATCGTTTTAACCAGATATGTTGCTTTGTAAACTTGTTATAGGGACCTGCGAATTGCGAGAATGTTCCCGTAAATTGTTTTAAGAGCAACTCAGCCTCATGTTTGGTTGGGGCGTTTACTACCAGTCTTATCGACACTTCAAAACCAGGCTTCCCCGCGCTCCGCTCCACTGCTTCGAGCCTCTTAGGATCTACGTTATAACTTGCCTTGTCTGGATTGCTCTCGTTCTTTTTGGCATTACTAATATAGCTATGTCCCTTGTCTCCCCAGGAATGAGGGGCAGGCGACACAATTATCTGTAGCGCTGCCCCCTCTCCCTCTCTCATCTTTGCCATAAATGAAGTGATAGACGAGAGTGGGTCCGTTGGGAGATCTCTAAAAGATTGAATGGGAAAATAACCTGAACTCGACTTAACCAAACTCTCGTAAGCAACTTTGCCCTCATCAGTAAAAATCGTTGGCTCCTCGACTGTTTTTATCTCTGCTCCTGGGTAGGCCCCATGGATTTGCTTCTCGACTAGCTCCATTAGCTCATGTGGTACAGACACGTAAAATCTTATATCTTCCTTCTTACCAACGATCTCAAAAGAAACTGTGTGCTCTGATAATAGGAATGCATACCATTCCTCATTTTTCACTGAGTAAAGACTC
>CAZXCP010000094.1:0-4356 GCA_964639355.1 uncultured Ignavibacteriaceae bacterium | reverse complement strand
TGTAACCTACTGCCTTTTTTCGGGGCTCAACTGTGCCTTAATTCCTAATTTGTTATGGGCTGGGGTTCTTTTCTTTTATTATAGGATGTATCCCTCCTCCAAGCCACTCACCTGTTATGTGCCATATTTCGTAGTAATACAACCAAAGACTAATCCAAGGTATTATATAATCAGAAATTTTACATTTAGAATCAAATTCTTTGTATTGTGGATAGTATAAGCACAATTCATTACCTGCATAAACATGCGGAATCTTTTCATTTTTAAAATTCCTTTTTAGCTCAGGGTTTGTAATTTTAATTTTAGGTCTTACACCAACGGAATACTTTAATTTAAAATGATAGATGTTACTCCTTGGAGTAGGTTGCAATTCACCTTTAACTAATAATGAATCCTTTAACATACTAACTTTAAATTGAGGGTATTCCTTCTTTACATTAGCAAATTGAATAGGAATAGATAGGTTATTTTTCCAAAATTTTCTCACTCTCCAAAAAATGTGTTTTTTTGAATTGGTTTATCAGAAATTTTCTGAGAACCTAACAAACCAGTTGCACTTGAAGAAAACACTTTACCTTTTCTTCTATAGTCCTCAGTTAACAATGTCTGTTGTTTAATACTATCAGAATATAAGCTATCACCTATAAGCCCTTTTAAAATATTACTTTCTTCTATAATACCATTATCTTGTTTGAGCTTTTGCCAACTTTTATAAAGAGCTTCTGTAAATCTAATAAACTCAGTATAATATTGTGGTTCTCGTTCCCATTTATCGGTAAAATCTTCCTCATTGTCAACTGGATTTAATACTTTGATTCGCTTCGTTCTACTCAAATTTATTTTGCTATTTATCTGAGTAATTATACTATCAATTGTTTCAAATATTGAATCTTGATTTTGATAAAGTTGACCTGCTAGAGTTGTCAGAACAATGCTTGGCGTAGCATAATCAGGAGTTTTTTCAAAAAATAAATCTCGGTATCTTTTTATAATCTGAACAGCTCTTTGTAAAGGTTTTTTTGTTGCAAATTCATCAGAGGGAATTTCTTCAGCTGAATACGCTTTCTCTAATAAAGTCTGTTTTACAGATTCTGCTTTTTCCAGAAACCACTTTGCATAACCCCTAGGATTACTAATTAACCATTCCTTTAACTCTCTATCTGGAATTACAATCTTATCTTCATTGTAGGCATTGTGCTGACATCCGGGTAGAATATCCATATGATAATCACCAGCATAATTAATTCTGACACACCTAGTTTTAGGTTTTACTTTGTCCTTATAATTTCCATTTTCTAGTAAAACCCTTTTAAGTTCATTGAATACTTGCATTGGGTCAGTTTTTTCATAAACATTATCTTTAATATGAAGAACAATGTCTAAATCAAACTCATTTTCTGCTATTGGCTTAACTGTTGTCCCAATTCTTACTGAACCTTGAGGATAGATTTCAAAGTTTTTCGAATGAAAATAGATTTGGTCATTATCTAAAACATCCTGTATAGATTTATATGAGCTTTCTATCTTTTCCCTTCTAGTTTTGTCAAGTTGAAGTTTCTCAGCAGCTCTGGCTAATAAATCATCAATTTGTGCTGTTTTACTATTTAAAAAATACATAACATATTAGTTTGAGTGTTTCATTTCAATTGTCCATTTTGTGTGCTGTCCGATTTTCACCTCTTTGTCTTTGGAAATAACACCATTATTAAGAATAGTAGATTCGTCCAACCAAATAAATTCCTTTTTATCGTCGATTTGTATTTTTTTGAAAATTTCTTCTTGTTCTGTCGATGGAATTAAATCAAAAACATCATAAGAAAGTATTTCAAGACAATCTTTCCATTTAGTTGATTTCTTTATTGGAGTTAACAGAGTTCCTGCATATCTATATTCAAAATGAGGAAAATCTTCAATTTGAAGTATACCAGTTCGAATTAGTTCTTCATAGAATTCACGCCAATGCGAAATCTCTCTGTTTTTTTGAGTTTTGAACCAGTCTAAAAATGAAATAAGTTTTGGCATCGGGACTGTCCCACGCAAATCGTTTCTTTTTTCACCATTTGTTTTCATATAAGGGTCTTTGCCCCAATTAAAGTTATCTTTTAAAAATCCAATATCTTCTGACAAAACCTTATAAACACCACCAACAGGTTGATAATAATCCCATTTAGAGTTTTTTACCAACAAATATTTATCATTGATGTGAATTCTATAAACATAAGACATTGAAACTCGGATTTTCTTTTTTCTATAACGCAACTTTGAAAGAAACCAAAGTTTAACTCTATTAATATTTTTAAGAAATGAATCAACAAAAAATACTACAATAGGTGCAATTATACTACATGCAATCGCAATTGTATTTTGAATTATAGAATTATCTTTAAAATCATCACCCACAATCAAAAGGTAAATTATTAAAAGTAAAGCAATTATTATATTTCTTTCTGTTGTTTTCATCTATTTATAAATTTCGTAGGTGTCGTTTTCTACCCTTGCCCATAACGTTTGGCGGCTTTGCGTTGTGGGGGATTTTTAGCATTACTGTTCATACGGAGTACAAATGTTGAATCTTGCACAAATGTTTCAACGAAGCTTTTCAGCCCCCATAACGCAAAACCGCTGTTAGCCACAGTTTTTATTTTCGATTAATTCATTTTTCAAGTTGTCTGTCACTAAGTTGTTTGTCGTTAAATAGTGACTTGTCATTCTCAGAAACTTCTTCGCTTCTTTCAAATATTCGTGGTCAAAATTCTTACTCTCAATGTCCGCCAAATTACTGTAAGCCCTTTGAATGAATCGTCCAGCACCTTCAAATTGCTTACTTACAAATAATGTCCCGACCATTGATACATAAGAAACGAATTCATATTGAATATGATTTCTTCTCAAATACTCAATTGGTAGTTTTTCATTCATACTTTGAAAGTGCGAAATTAGTCCTATGTCTTTTAAGTATTTTTCTTTTTCAATTACAAACCAGTCATCTACTACTTCGCCATTCAGATTTGTTTCGAGTTCATAATATCCTATCGGTTCTAAATTGTCAAGCCAGTTTTGGTTTTCAACGTAAAGTCCAATTCTTGTTCGAATGATAGAACCACCGTGTCTTCTGCCAATGTGATATTCAAATCTGTCGAGTACTGGTTTAATTTCATTTTGTTCAAACCCGCACAAAAAGTCCTTGTCGCCTGAGTTTTCAGACAGTATTTTGTAGAGAGTCTCAAACGCAGTTTTTTTCAAGTCAAACGTTTTAACTCTTTCTGTCAACAATATTTCAAGTTCTTGGTCTGTCATAAAATTGTGGCTAACGGTTGGTGCATGTTGCGTAGCGGATTTCGGAGCGCGTTCATGTCCGATAGGACTGAACGAGATGCGAGATGCGCGGCTGGCACACCACCCAACCCCGCTATGCAATATGGCACTGTGTTATGCAACGTATTTTATTCATTTTCTATTTATTCAAAGCATAGGATGCAACAAAAATCAACGCTGTTATTATAAACATAGCTATGTAGGCAACCTTTTTCTTTTTTTTATCATTTTTTTGTCTCCACGAAAACCTAATCATTAATTCATTAAATTGATTCTCTGTCAGTCTGCGAACATACTCAGAATCACGAAGTGTTGATTCTGCATTTTTATTTAAATATGTCAAAGCGACCAACATTAGCGACCATCCCAACGCAAAAGAATAAGGGTAAGGATAAATTACTTGAAGAGTAATTGCTAATCCAATAATTACAAAAAATGTAATCCCCATTATCCAACCATATTTGATTCTGACTTTTTTAAAGGTTTTCGAAATTCTAGCATTGTCCGAATTATTTTTTAAAATTTTCTGAAGGTCTTTTTCTAATTCCTTATTCTCGTCTTTCAGCTTGTTTGCATCAATTGTTTTTACAAAATCGAATATCTCTTTAGGAGAAGTTTTAAGTTTTTCTAAATCAAGGAGAATTACAGGATTTTTATATTTGAAAGCAATTTTAAAAGTCCCGCTACTTCTATATTCTATATCCACATTCTGTATATATTCCCATTCATAAGTCATCTTTGTCCGTAGATTATGAATTCCATATTTGTCCAATATAACTTGTGGTTTCCTGTCGAGAAACCGTTTAATTGGAGCAATTAAATAGGCAATGATGAAACCGAGTGCAATTAAAAAATAATGATTTGGGACTTTGCCCCAACCAACGAAAAAAAGTATTATAAAAGGTATGATTCTAAAAAAATCATCGTCCGTTAAGAGTACCTTTTTGATTACAAGTTTATCGTTCATTTCTTGGTTTTAATATGTTGCATAATGTTGGCACTAAATGCAGTTTAAATTATCCGAGCCTTGTGCATAATTTC
>CAZXCP010000093.1:0-4426 GCA_964639355.1 uncultured Ignavibacteriaceae bacterium | reverse complement strand
TTCATACAGCCTCCGAAGAATTGTTCTACACAATGTGTTTTATTACAATTTGGGTGTGAAGATACACTTATTGAATTTACTTATCAAATTATTTTTAGTATTTGACAACTTAATTCTACCAAATTTTTCCCCGGTGAATGGTTGAAAATTTTTGTAGCAGTTTTTAAATTTGCACCCGTTCAAAATTTTTAACAGGAAAAAATGAGCATAGTTGTAAGTGATCTTACGAAAAAATTTGGTCCGCAGAAAGCTGTAGATAATATTTCTTTTGAAGTTCACACTGGTGAGATTCTTGGTTTTCTTGGTCCTAATGGAGCAGGGAAGACCACAACAATGAAAATTCTTACCTGCTATATGGCACCAACAGATGGTGATGCCAGGATCAATGATTTTTCGATACTTGAACATCAGGATGAAATAAAAAAGAAGATTGGTTACCTGCCTGAAAACAATCCTCTTTATCACGATATGCAGGTACTGGATTATCTGCGATTTGTTGCGGATCTGCAGGGAGTCCCAAAAGACAAAATACAAAATCGGATTTCTGAAATGGTTTATGTCTGCGGTTTGAATGTTGAGAAACATAAAAAGATAGGTGAACTTTCTAAAGGTTTCAGGCAGAGAGTTGGTCTGGCTCAGGCTATGATCCACGATCCTGAAATATTAATTCTTGATGAACCAACCACCGGCTTAGATCCGAATCAAATCGTTGAAATAAGAAAACTCATTAAACAACTCGGTAAACATAAAACCGTAATATTAAGTACTCACATCCTTCCGGAAGTTGAGGCAACCTGCGATCGTATCCTGATCATCAATAAAGGAAAAATTGTTGCTGATGGAACAGCAGATATGCTCAGACAAAGAGCAAGAGGTGAAGAAATGGTAAGAGTACAAATTGGTGAACCTGAAGATAGAGACACGATAGCTAATTCACTAAAGATGCTCGATTCAGTTTCAATTGTAGATTTTGATAAGACAAATAAAAATTCATTCCTCGTAACAAGCAAAGCAAATAAAAGTTCAAGAAGAGATATTTTTCAGCTTTGTGTTGTTAAGAACTGGGTGTTAACTGAAATGACACCGATCGAAACAAAACTTGAAGATATTTTCAGAGAATTAACTACTAATTAATATGCATGCTATTTGGGTAATAACTAAAAGAGAATTTAATTCATTTTTTGATTCGCTTGTTTCCTACATTTTCCTTGTGGTATTTCTAGGAATCAGCGGATTTTTCACCTGGCTGCTTGGCTCTGATATTTTTCTGATTGGTCAGGCTACGCTTCAGCCATTTTTCTCAATTGCTTACTTTAGTCTTTTCTTTTTTATTCCGGCACTTACAATGAGGATGGTCGCTGAAGAGAAAAGAATAGGAACAATTGAGTTACTCTTAACAAAAGCAGTTTCAGATTGGCAAGTAATACTTGGGAAATTTATAGCTTGTTTAATTTTGATAGCTGTAGCTTTGCTTTTAACACTTCCATATTACATTACAGTCTGGTCTTTAGGACCAATTGATCACGGTGCAGTTTGGTGTGGCTACTTTGGTATGCTTCTGATGAGTATGGCTTACATCGCAATTGGATTATTCGCCAGCAGCATTACCAATAACCAGATTGTAGCTTTCCTGCTTGCATTGTTAATCGGAGTTTTCTTCCTGATAATTTTTGATGTTCTTTCAGGTAGCTTTACGGGAACGATTGGACAAGTGCTTAACTACTTAAGTATGTCTACTCACTTCGATTCAATTTCAAGAGGCGTTATTGATTCACGGGATCTATTTTACTTTCTCTCGATTACCTTCCTTGGCTTAATGCTAGCTGAATCTTCTTTATCAAAAAGAAATATTGTGGAGTGAGGGAGGAAATATGCTGACAAGAAAAAAAGTCCAGACATCAATAGTTTTAGTTTTGGGAATACTTCTGCTCGTAAACTTTTTAGCTGCAAGATTTTTCTTCAGGCTTGATTATACTGAAGACCAGAGATACAGCTTAAGCAATGCTACAGAGAATATTCTTGAAGAGTTGAGTGAACCTGTAACTATCAGTGCATATTTTTCAGAAGATTTACCGCCGGATATTGAAAGAGTAAGACAGGATTTTCGTGATTTGCTCGTTGAGTACTCGAGTGCTTCTGATGGATTGATAGTATATGAGTTTATTAATCCCAGTGTTGATGAGGAAGCTGAGATGAAAGCTCAGCAAAATGGTATTCAACCGATAATGATTAATGTCCGTGAACGTGATCAAATGAAACAGCAGAGAGCTTATCTTGGAACTATTCTTCAAATGGGTGACAGGAAAGAAGTTATTCCTTTCATCCAGCCCGGTGCAGCAATGGAATATGCACTCTCTACCGGAATTAAAAAAATATCTGTCAAAGAAAAACCTGCGATTGCAATCTTACAGGGTCATGGTGAACCATCATTAAGTGCAATCAATCAGCTTAACACACAGCTATCAATTCTTTATTCAGTTGAAACTCTGGAGTTGACAGATACAACAGGAATTCCCGCTAAATACAGAACAGTTATAGTAATCGCACCAAAAGATACGGTTCCTGAATATCAGTTTACTTATCTCGATGAGTTTCTAAACAGAGGCGGCAGATTGTTGCTTGCAATCAATACAGTTGAAGGAAATCTGAGCACTGGTATGGGTGAGAAGGTTTATACTGGATTTGAAAACTGGCTGAAAAGTAAAGGAATTGAGATAGAGGAAAATTTTGTAATCGATGCTAATTGCAGCAATGTAATGGTAAGACAGCAGCAAGGTTATTTTGTAATGAATACTCCCGTAAGGTTTCCTTACTTACCTGTGATAACTAATTTTACAGAGCATCCAATTACAGAAGGTCTTGAATCTGTTGTATTACCATTCGCAAGTCCGATTAGAATTTCTTCGACTGATACTTCAGTGGTTATGTTTCCTTTGGCTGTGACTTCTGAAAAATCTGGTGTTCAGAATGCACCTCTCGCTTTTGATGTGATGAAGCAATGGACTGCGAGTGATTTTACTTTATCTTCTTTGCCTGTTTCATTATTAGTTGAAGCAAAAACACATGCAACTTCAGGATACAAAATGGTAATCTTCAGCGATGGTGATTTTGTTATTAACGGAGAAGGTCAGGGAGCTCAACAGCTGGGACAGGATAATATCAGCTTAATGTCTAATGCAATTGATTGGCTATCTGACGATACGGGTCTTATTGAACTGAGAACGAAAGGTGTTACTTCACGTCCGCTTGATGCTTCATTGGAAGATAGCACAAAAACGTTGTTAAAATACCTGAACTTCCTTTTACCGATTCTCTTAATTATTGTCTACGGAATTTTCAGATTCCAGTATAAAAGAAAAATCAGAAATCAAATAATGGCTACAGAATATGTTCCGGAAGGTAAACAATAAAGTACTTGGTTTTATATTCGCAATTTTAGTGATTGTTGTAATTCTTCTTTTTTTATTTGAAGGAGGAAAGAACGAAAGAACTTTCAGAGAAGTATTAGTCGATATCGATACAACAGCAGTTACTGAAATTCTGATCTATCCAAAATCCAAAGAGCACGGTGAGTTAAAATTATTTAAAGAGAATGATCAATGGAATGTAACTTTGCCTGCAGGAGGATCTGCTAAAGTTTCTGATAAGAGAATTACTGATTTGTTCGCTCAGCTGCTGGCAATCAAACCAAACAGACTTGCTGCCAGAGATGAAAGTAAATGGAATGAGTTGCAGGTTGACACTACCGGATCAAGAGTTAAAGTATATGAAGGCTCAAAACTTGCTCTGGATATTGTTATTGGTCGGTTTGCATTTAAGCAGCCGAGAAGTATGAACACCTTTGTTCGCTTATATAATGATAAAGATGTTTATGAGGTTGAAGGATTTCTGGATATGACATTCAACCAGGGAGCAAATATTTTCAGAGATGGAACAGTAATAAGATCAGATATTAATAACTGGAATCAGCTTCAGTTCAGCTATCCGGCAGATAGTTCTTTTCAACTTACCAAACAAGGTGAGAACTGGATGGTGAACGGAAATATAGCAGATTCGGCTAAGACTGTGAATTATTTAAGACGACTAGCTAACCTTACTCACAATCAATTTATTGATACTGTTACCATTGAACCTGAAATTACTCCGACTTTTTCACTAAGCATTACCACATCCGATCTCGATTTTATAGAGGTAAAAGGATATCAGGACTCAACTTCAATTTTTATTCACACTTCACAAAATCCTGAAGCATTGTTTGATGGAACAAACCTGATGAAGACAATCTTCGTCGGTAAATCAAACTTCATGTCAAACTAAATTTCTTATCGAATTATTTTACAATTTAAAAAGATAATTATAGATTGTAATAGCTAATTCATATTTTACTTTTCAGATGTTTATCTGTGACTAACCTTACATTAGAAAA
>CAZXCP010000092.1:0-4472 GCA_964639355.1 uncultured Ignavibacteriaceae bacterium | reverse complement strand
TGAGAATACGAATTCAGTAATAGATCAGACTAATAAAACTGCTACAATCTCAGATAAGTATACTATCTATTCAGCTTTTAATTGTCCTTGCGGACAGTGTGGCATTGATGAATTAAGAGACTGCGATTGTCCTCACCCTAAAGGTGCAAAAGAAGTAAAGAAATTTATCGATGAAAAAATTATTGAAAATAAATACACCATTAATGAGATTATCGAATTAGTTGATAAGAAATACGGTGGGAAGAAAATATAAAAGTATAGTTGGAATATTAAATCAAAAAGAAATAGGAAATTATTATGATGGGATTTATGGGAATTTGGTGGCTATGGTTAATAGTAATTGCCATAATTGTTATTCTTGTTTATACAGTAAATAACACCAGGTCAGGTTCATCTAATATTCAAAACGAATCAGCCCTGGACTTGTTAAAGAAACGGTACGCTCAGGGAAAAATTGATAAACAAGAGTTTGAAGAAAAGAAAAAAAATTTACTTAACTAAATAAATACAGGTGAAAAATGTCAAGCGTTAATTATTGTCCTCAATGCGGACATAAAGTAAATAATGGAGTAAAATTTTGTCCATCGTGTGGTAATTCGATAGTGGAAGAAAAGAACATGATAAATCACAGCACTAAAAGAGATAAGGTGCTTAATAAAAAGAAAGTTTCAAATAAAAAGGGATTGGTGACAGGTGCTATTATAGTTCTGGTTGTTAGTACATTAATTATTTATTTCAATACCAAGGCTTCTAAAGAGGAAGCAGTAATTGAAAAGCAGCCGAAAATTACGGAAGCAATAAACTATCCATCTACCCGATTTGATCATTATTATTCTGTTGCATTTGCACAAAATGGAAAAATTATTTTGCCTCTAGATGTTGTTAAAGATAAAAAATTTGTAAAGTTCGATTTTATAAACGATAATAAAACAATCCCCTTACTTGCTTATCTGACTGAAGATGGAAAAGTAGTCACGGCTATTAGTTTATGCGAACCTTGCGACTCTAAAGATTTTCATATTCAAGGGAGCGAATTGATTTGTAACTCCTGTGGCACTACCTGGAATTTAAATAATCTTGATGCCATTAGAGGTTCTTGCGGTAAGTATCCACCAGATCCGGTCCCAAGTATAGTTGTTGGAAATGAAATTCAAATAAATGAATATGATGTAACAAGCTGGACAAGAAGAAATATATGAAACTTTATAATATTTCACTCCAAAGTTTGAGAAGGCGAAAATCTAGAACGGTTTTTCTGATAATTGGATTGCTGCTTGCTGTTGCGTCATTCGTAACACTTTATGTTGTTTCAGAAAATGTTAATAAAAATGTAGCAGAAAACCTGGATGAATTTGGTGCAAATATGTTAATTACTCCTAAAAGTGATGATTTGAATCTTAATTATGGAGGTATATCAGTCACCGGTTTAACATTTGAAAATAACAGCCTTAGTCAGGATGACGTCGAAAAAATTAAGACAATAAAAAATAAGGATAACTTAAGCATAATTGCGCCTAAGCTTTTCAATTCAGTAAAGATTCAAACCTTAGATGGGACTAATGAAAAAAATATGGTTGTCGCAGGTATCAATTTTAAAGATGAAATAAGGTTGAAAAAGTGGTGGAGAGTAACAGGCAAGTATCCATCGCAGGAAAATGAAATTTTAATTGGCAATGAAGCTGCAAAACTGCTGGGAATAAAATTAGACCAAAAAATAAATTTAAATGAAGAAAAATTTTTAGTATCAGGAATTTTAGATGAAACAGGTTCACAGGATGACAGACTTATATTCCTCGACTTAAAAAAATCTCAGAAACTTTTCAATAAGCAAAATGAACTAAGCTTAATTGAAATTGCAGCTAGATGCTACGACTGCCCGATCGAAGAAATTGTAAGACAAGCTTCGGGTAAATTACCGGGGGCCAAAGTAACTGCAATTAAGCAATCGATTGAATCCAAGATGACGGCAATGCACCGCTTTGAACATTTCTCTCTTGGCATTTCAGGGATAATACTTGTGATCTCTCTACTCATAGTTTTCACAAATGTTAATGCATCAGTAAATGAAAGAACAAAAGAGATAGGAATTTTTATGTCGGTTGGATTCAGAAGATGGCACATTATCAAAATCATTTTACTTGAAGTACTAATCGCAAGTTTCGCTGCAGGTGTGTTTGGATTCTTCATTGGTATTGTCGGGGCAAAAGTTATAACCCCCATCCTGAGTATGGACGATAGTATTAACATTAATTTCAATTACACATTATTATTATTATCAGCCGGAATGGCTGTAACTGCCGGGCTGCTTGCAAGTGTTCTCCCCGCACTTAAGGCAGCCAGGCTCGATCCAACTGTAGCATTTAGAAGTTTATGAGGAAATGATATGAGCTTAATACAAATAAACAATCTTATAAAAGAATATAAAAGCGGTATTGAAAAGGTCACAGCAGTGAACAATATTTCTTTGGAAATAAAACAAGGTGAATTTATTTCTTTAATGGGTGAATCCGGTTCTGGTAAAAGTACATTGCTAACGATACTTGGTGGACTTAATAAACCCACAAAGGGGAAAATCATAATTGACGAAATTGATATTTACAATCTTTCTTCAAATAGTCTTGCTGATTTTAGAAGAGAGTACATAGGATTTGTATTTCAGGCATTTCAGTTAATCCCTTACTTGACAGTAATTGAAAATGTTCAGCTTCCTCTTGCAACCAACGGTCATTCAAATAAACTGCAAGCTGAACTTGCCTCATCAATTTTAAATAAAGTCCATCTCGATAGTAAAAGAAACAGGCTTATTAATGAATTAAGCGGAGGCGAGCAGCAGAGAGTGGCAATTGCCCGTGCACTTATTAACGACCCGCTTATTTTGTTAACTGATGAACCAACTGGTAATCTGGATAGTAAAACAAGTGAGAATATAATGAATATTTTTTCTGATTTGAATGAAACAGGTAAAACTGTAATAATGGTAACTCATAACAATGAATATAAAAAATATACTAATCATGTATTGAATATTCACGATGGAAAACTTCTTAACTGAAGTATTGATATCAGAAAGTAATTAGTAAATCATGAAAACAACAATAAGATTTAAACTGCACAGTATTTCTTTTCCGTTAATTAAGACATTAACGCTTCTAGTAATAGTTATAGGTTTGTCAACCAATTCATTCGCTCAGAATGATAAAAATTATGATGACTATTCACAGAAGAGTACTCTACTTGCAATTATATTATCAATTCAGCCTTTACCAATAGATCTGGGAAATTTTTATGCCGGTCAATGGGAAAAAGCTGTTGGTTATTCTGCATTTGAGCTTGCTGTTTTTGTTCCTGGGGTTGTTATGATAACAAATGGGTCAAACACAAGTGAGATAAATGAATTGGCGATATACACTCTCATTGGTATATATTTTTTCACAAAAGTTGTTAGTGCTTTTGATGCTGGAATTCAAATTGGTTTTGAGAATAATCGAATTGGCTACCAGACAGATCGTGATGTAACTGTTCTTTTAAACTTTAATGTTAGTTTATAAAGGTGAGACATGAAAAAAGTAACCTTCTATAATGATACAATCAGGGTTCATATACTTGTGAATGAACTTCAAAAGATCGGAATTGATGAAATAATGGTCACTGAATATTTCAAACGATGCTTTCAAATATCAAAATTTGAATGTGTCTGTACCGAAGATCTGATAGAAGAGATACGATCCCTTATCCACAATATTGGTAACGATGGAAAATCAACTGATCATTCTATTCTTGTTAAAGAGATTGAAGGTAACAAGAAAAGCGTCTTTCCATTTATGTAAGCAACCTTAAAGTTTCTTTGTTCGTTCGAGTTGTAAAATGAAGGCAAGAAAAATGAAAAATAAATTCTTATTACTCGAAATACTTATTCTGTTACCGCTCACTGTTCATTCGCAGGGCAACATTGAGGAAGTAATTTCCAATGGATATGCCGATTCTCTTTTTAGAATTGGTGAGAATTACTTCCTAGAACACAATTTTGATGAAGCTAAAAAAATATTCAATGAACATCTGGTTCTGTTACCTAACGATAAAAGATCGTTGGAATATTTGTCTCAGATTGCTATTGCACAGCAGAATATCCCTTCCATAAGATTTTACAACGAAGAAATCCTCAGATTGGATCATAACAATATTGATGCATTAATAAACTTAGGAGTAATTTATATTAATGAAGGTTTGTACACTGAAGCTGAAAATCTTTTTCTTAGAGCAATTAGTATAGAACCCGTTAATGAAGAAGCACTTTATAATCTGGGAGTATTATATAGTGCTACAGGGAATGTTCATAGTGCAGTAGATTTGTTAAATAGTGCTGTGCAAATAAATCCACAAAATGGTAAAATATACCAAACGCTTGGATTGTATTATCTTCAAATTCAATCTTATGATGAAGCAGAAAAAAATCTTCTCAAAGCAGTTTCTAT
>CAZXCP010000091.1:0-4484 GCA_964639355.1 uncultured Ignavibacteriaceae bacterium | reverse complement strand
AGAATAAATTTTTTATTTAATAATGATTTTGTTTTATTATTAATATTATTATTATTAACTTTTTTTTTATTATTGTTATTACTTTTTTGTGTATTTTCTTTTATATTATATTGGTTTTATTTAATATATTATAATATTCGAGAATATAGTAGTTTTATTGATTTAATAAATTTATTTGTAATATATGATACTTTTAATGAAATTAATATAAAAATAATATATATTGTATTTATATTAAATTATATAATTAGTTTAATATGGTTTTATTATATTTTTATATATGAATATGAAAATAAAAATAAATTTATATTTATATATATATATAATTTATTATTTTTTATTTTATGTTTAATTATATGTATATTTTTTTATTTTTATAATATAAATATTGCAGAAGCTATGATTGAAACTAATACTAAAAATTCAATATTTAGATTTAATATTCAAGATTATAAAAATTTTAATATTATACCTTTAAATATGTTAGAAAATAAAAATTTATTAACAGAAGCAATTAAATTTAAAGGTCAAATATTAACTGATAATAAAGAGTTAGTATTTTGTTATAATAATAAAAATGATTTATATAATTCAAGTATTATAAAAAGTTTAAATTTTTATAAAAGTACAAGTACTGTTACTTTTATTGAATATAATAGTGAGTATATAAATACTGCAGATTGTAAATGTTTGGGTTTAAAAATTAATTATAATGTTATTTAAAAATTTATATAAGAAATATGATAGAGTAAATAGGATCTCTTTTGATAATCAAATAAATATAATAGAAGTTAATAATATAAATATAGCATTAAAAAATTTAGTTAATTTTTTAAGAAATGAAAAAATTGAATTAATTGAATGGAATACTTTTATTACTTTAACTTATCCAGAATTTATAAAATATAGTACAGTTCATATTGAAAAGTTATTTAAAAAATTTCCAGATGTTATATATTTTGGTGTTTTAGAGAATTCAAGTAAATTACATTATCATATAATAGTAAATAAATTTATTGATATTGAAAAATTAAAAATGAATTGGATACAAATTTTAAATATAAAAGAAATTGATTATATACATATAAATGTTAAAAAAATAACAGATATTTATGGATTATTAAATTATATGTTAAAAAATATAAATGATAATAATATAAAAAAAATAAAAAAATTATATAATATAAAGTATTTATATATTTGGTTTAGTAATATAGAAAATAATAATAAAATAAAAAATGAAAATGATTTGAAAAATTATGAAGAAGAATTGGAAAGTTTAACTTATAAAAGTAATTTAGAAAAATATGAGAATAATGAAAAATATTCTTATTTTTTTCTAATAGTTGATTATTTATTTAAAAATATAATAAAAATTATAAAAAGTAATTATAAAGCAAAAGATGTTTATAAAAAGATTTATAATAATGATTTATTATTAAATCAAATAGTAAAAAGTTATATTTATATAATATTAAATTATGGTATAGAAAAAAAAATAAATAAAATTATGTTTTTAAAAGATCTTGGTGATATTTTTAAAGAAAAGTTTGATATATTAATAACTTATTTTCCAGTGAAAAAAAATGATATTTTTGATATTAATTTTTTAGAACCAAAAGAATTTAAGCAAAGTTTAATAATTTCAAATAATATTATTTCTTTAATACAGCCTATATTAAATATTTATATAAAAATGGAAATTTTTAAAGAATATGATAAAACGAGTGATAGTTTAGTTGAATATATTAATTTAGATTATCAAAAAAATTTTTTATTATTTCTTAATAATAATTTAAATGAGGATGAAAAAAAAAATTTAAGTTTAGGTATTATAAAAGAAAAATATTTAATGGTTGTTAAACCTAGAAATTGGATTTTAGATAAAAATAAAGATGTAGTAAATGGTGGATATTTAAATATAAAACATTCTTTTATTATAAATGAAGGTCATGGTCATAAAGTTAAAGTTTCTTCATTATTTTTAGAATGTGTAAATTATATGCAATCAATTCCTTTAAGATTAAATTGGGTTTTAATAAAATTAATTAGTGAAAATTCTTTAATTTTTTTAAATTATTTAGGAGATAAGATAAAATTAAAAAAAAAAATAAAAAGTTTAGAAAAAAAAATTAGATTAGAAAATAAAAAAGCAATAGGAGGACTTATTCCTTTTAAAAATGATTTAACAGAAAAAGCTAAAAAAGATATTTTTAGAAAATATTATAATACGAAAAAAGGGTTAAAATATAAATTAATTATAAATAAAATTGTAGGTGGATTAGATAATTTACGAGAATCTTTAAGTATTATAAATGATTTTGATTTTTATTTTAATAATAATATTTTTAATAGTTATAAAAATATTGAAAATCTTTTTATTCCTTATAATATTGATTTTCGTGGGCGTGTTTATCCTTTAATTCCTTTTTTAAATTTTCATAATTCAAAAATAAGTCGTATATTATTTCAATTTTCAGATTATGGTATTTTTAATTTTAATGTTTTTAAAATTTATTGTGTTCGTGTTTACTATAAAGAGAAATTTAATGATATAAAATGTGAAGAATTATTTTATGAAAAAATAGTTTCTATTATGAAGGATTATTTAAAATTTAATGAAGATTTTTTTAAAGCAAATAATTTAGTTGCTTTTTTGAGTTGCTGTATTGAATATGAACGTTATTGTAATTATATTGTAGAATATCATAATGATGTTAATTATAAAAGTAATTTTATTGTGTCTTTAGATGCAACAGCGTCAGGTTCTCAAATTTTAACTTTATTATTAAGAGATAAAGAATTTATTGAAGCATTAAATTTAGTTCAAACAGAAGAAATAGGTAATTTTTATTTATTTTTTATAAATATGTTTAAAGATTATTTAAAAAAAAATAATAAATTAAATATGTGGGAAGCTAGTTTATTTAATTTTTTGACAGATTTAGAAATACGTAGTTTTTTTAAAAGAATAATAATGACTTTTAATTATGGTTTAACTTTTAATAGTTATTTAAAAAAATTTTATGAGCAATATAATTTTTATTTATCAAAATTAAAAAATAAAAAAGAAATTTTTAATTTATTAAATAGGAATATATATTTAATAAATATTGATGAAATTGCTTTATTATTTTGGTCATTTTCTAATGATTTAGTTTTATTATCTTTAAATAAATTATTAAAAAAAATAATTCCATTATTTAATCAATTAAATATAGAAATTAATTGGGCAACACCTTTAAATAGTTTAGTTACTCAAAAGTATTATAAAGAATCTACTGTAACTTTAGATTTACGTTATAAAAAAGCGCGTATAAATAATTATAAAAATTTTGTTAGTAAAGTAAATATTATTTTTAAAGATAAAAATAAAATAGATAAAAATAAAAATATACGTGCAATAACGGCAAATTATATTCATTCTGTAGATAGTAGTATTATGTTGAATGTTGTAAATCAATTTAAATTAAATAATTTACCTATAGCATGTGTTCATGATTGTTTTTTTGTTAGAACGTGTGATGTTGATTTTGTTTTAAAAAATTATTTAAATTCTTTTGAGGATTTGATATTGAATTCAAATTTATTAAATAATTTATTATTATATTGGAGTGATTTATTAAAATATCAATATGAGAATAATAGGAAATTAACAGAAATGCAATTACAAAATATTGTTGAAATTTTAGAAGAAATAAAAAAATTTAGTATTGATTATTTAGTTGTAAAAGATGTTATTGAAATTAAAGAAAATTTGAGTAAATCAAAATATGCTTTAGTATTAGGTTAATAATAAATATATATTTTATTAATAATTTTGGCCACACTATATGAGTATATATTTTATTAATAATTTTGGCCATATTATATGAGTATATATATATATGTTTTTTTTTTTTTCTTATTAGATTTATTAAATATTATTATTATTTTTTAATTGAGTTTAATAGGAACTTTTTTAATTTTTTTTTTAAGAATTAATTAAAATTTATGCTCCGGTTAATTCTGTTTGATATTAAAAAGGAGATTTATTATTTTTATTAATTATATTATTTATTTATGTGAGTTTTATTGTATTTATTTAAAAATTAATATGGTTTTTGCTTTTATATTTAAAAAAAATAGTGTAAAAAAGTATGTTATTTCCTTACTATAATAGATGTTGTTTATATAATTTATTATTTATAGAAGTGGATAAATTTTATTGTTTAATCGTTAAATAATTTTTAATAAAAAAAAGTAAATTGATCCGAAGGTCAGTTTACTTTTTGAACGCTCTTATCTTGTTTACGTGTTTTTCTAGAAAAAAATTTTAATTTTTTTATGACTGATTTAGTATTTAAATTTATATTAATATATTTTAGAGATATTATGTTATACTCTAGTTTGATCTTGGGAATATTATTGTTAGTATTTATTTTTTTTATAAATAAATATTATTTATTAATAAACTCACATTTTTACAGTTTACTAAATTTTTT
>CAZXCP010000090.1:0-4534 GCA_964639355.1 uncultured Ignavibacteriaceae bacterium | reverse complement strand
TTCTTGGTTCACCGGCTTCATAAAACCTTAATGAAGTGGAGTTAATGTTAATAAATCCAACATATTTTTTATCAAAGATATTATTCATACCACCTGACAATCTTAAATTAAATTGCCCGTATTGAAAGTCCATTCCCAGTGCAGTATTGAATACCTGATATCCACTTGTTTTATCTCTATTCTGGTCATCCACATACATTCCGCTTACATTTTGATAACTCAATTTACTAAATCCGGTGACATTAGCATTAAAAGAGAGTTCATAGGACAGAGAAAACAGTAAATTGTGTTTCGGTACACTTGGAACTATGTTACCGGAAAAGTCTTTATCATCAATAATAATTTGAGCGTCGACTAATTCAATAGTCCTTGCAACATAGTCTTCATAGGAAAAATCGGAAAAAGTATAAGAGGTGGCAAATCTTAATCCTTTTAACAATTCTATATTGGTGCCAAATTCGATTCCTCTTCTAATTGTGCGTGCAGAGTTTCTGAAAAATGCATCTCCGAATACCTCGAAGGGCACTATCTCATCATCAATAACACTGTTAAAGAAAGTAAGCTCGAAAAAAATATTTCTGAAAAACTCAAGATCAGGAAATACAAGATTCCCTTTTATTCCAAGCTCATAGTTTTTCGATTTCTGAGGTTCAAGATCCGGATTCAGAAGCTTTGACGGATTTGAACTTGTCGGAAAATTCGGGAGTTCATTTCCTGCAGGTGAATCGAAACTCAATCCGAATGATGAATAGACCGCTATGTAAGGCGTGAGCTTATAATTCAAAGCAAACTTTGGAGTAAAAGCCTCAAATCTTCTCACATGATTTCTCGATTCAAGCAATTGATCTTTCTGATCGAAGTAAACATTATCATATCTTCCGCTGAACAAAAATGAAAACTTATCTGGAATAATTTCGAAGTTATTGAGTAAATAGAAACCACTGTTGCCGATAGTCTCGTCAGTAATTCCAATATTTACATCATCTTTTTTCCCGCCTACATTTCTGTACTCTTCAATTGGTCCTGTTTGATATAAAACATCTCCGCCGATTGAAAACTCATTAAGCCTGTAAAATATATTAGATTTGTTAACATATCTGAGTGTAGTTCCCAAACCGTATCTGTTCATTATTCTGTAAGTGCGTGCAGTTCTTTCAAAGTATTTAATAGTACCATAAGTAGTAACTTCAATTTCATTATTTAACTCCGACCCAAACCTGGTCAGGTAACGTGTGGCGATTCTACCTTTTTTAGTTATCCTACGGAAATCAAAATCAACTTCGCGCTGAGCAGCTTGTATTGGGTCTTCATCAAATTCTGCTTTTGTAAGTGAGCCGGGCAGGCGAATAAGTCCATCCACAAAATAACCCAGTATCTGAAAATTTGTATTTCGGCTTGGGAATACATCATATACCATGTTTAAAATGTGCCAGTAATCTTCGCTATGCTTACGATATCCTTTGGAATGATGATAAGTATATGTTAAAAGTAAAGCTTGATTACCTGCTCTGATTCCGGCTTTAATCCCATTTCGTCTCTGATCAAACGAACCGAAATCATTAAATTGAATAGCATATGTATTCGGGAAATTAATGTCATTTATAAAATTAACAACACCTCCCGGAGCATTTGTATATAATGATGATGAATTTCCTTTTACAATTTCAATACTCCCAATAGAATTGAAATCTATTGCCTCAATTCTTGTTTGACCGTCAGGTTCTGATTCGGGTATTCCATCAAGCAGAATTCTTACTCCTCTGATACCAGTGTTGGAACGGCTTCCAAAACCACGAATGGAAATTCGTACGTCGTGATTCCCGTACCTTGACTGAAGAAAAACACCGGGCACAAAATTTAATACATCACTTATCGATACCTTTCTTTCGTACTGATATTGTTTGTTACTAATTCTCACAACAGAATAAGGAATATCAATAATTTTTTTCTGTAGTCTTGTTCCGGTAACAACTACTTCATCCGTTTGATAGTACAAAGAATCCGCTATCCGCATAAGATATTCGTCTGAGGGTTTTGTGGTATCGGCAGTAATTTGTGATGATAAAGTTGTGATATGCATGAAAATAAAAGTAAGAACCGGTATGAACAATCGCATAATAATTCCAGAATGTTGAAAATTTGCTTGTGAATATTAAAAAAAATATCCGCATTATTAAAGACTTTTCGCAACTAAATATGAATTAAGCGTGTTTGAAAGGAACACCTATATTATATATTTAATATTATTATTTCTAATGATTATCTTTGTCTTCAGAGATGTTAAAGTTTGGAAAAATAGAAATAGAGAAAGCAATACTTCTTGCACCAATGGAAGATGTAACCGATATTTCCTTCCGGTTGATATGCAAAGAATTAGGTGCCGATCTTGTTTACACTGAATTTGTAAATTCAGAAGGATTGATACGCTCAAATGAACGCACACATAACAAACTTAAAATAATTGATGAGGAAAGACCTGTCGGAATTCAGATTTATGGCGGCAATATTGATTCGATGGTTGGTGCTGCAAGAATAGCTGAAGCAGAAAATCCTGATCTTATTGATATAAATGCCGGATGCTGGGTGAAAAATGTAGTTGGATGCGGTGCAGGTTCTGCACTTCTCAAGGATTTACCTTATCTTCAAAAAATGGTGAAAGCAGTAGTTGATTCTGTTTCTCTTCCCGTTACCGTTAAAACACGCATTGGATGGGATAGTAAAAGCATTAGAATAGTTGAAGCAGCTAAAATGCTCCAGGATGTTGGTATAAAAGCTTTAACCGTCCACTGCAGAACAAGACAGATGGGTCACAAAGGTGATGCTGACTGGAACTGGATAAACGAAGTTAAGAAAGTGTTGTCTATTCCGGTTATACTGAATGGTAATGTGCTTACTGCGCAGGATGTTAAAAAAGCGTTTTCAGAAACCGATGCTGATGCAGTGATGATTGCTCGCGGTGCTATTGGTAATCCGTGGATTTTTAAGGAAGCAAAAGAGTTGATGAAAAATGGTTCATTACCTTCTGAAGCTGACGACGAAACAAAAATTAAAACGTGCTTAAGACATCTTGAACTTGCCATATCTGTTAAAGGTGAGCGCAGAGCTGTTATAGAGCATAGGAAATTTTACTCAGGTTATCTCAAAGGTATGCACCACGCTTCAAAAATAAGAATGGAATTAATGCAGCATACTGATTTGCAATCAGTACAGGAGATTTTGCTTCGTTATAGTAATGAACTGAAGAATTTGCCGGAATTTTTTCCTAATCCTTTCAGAGCCCAGGAAGAATTACAGACTTAATATAGAATATTGTCAAACTCATTTTTACATAAAGCAGCAAGAGTTATATCCACACTGTTTGTTCCGCCTTCATTTACAATCATAATCTTTACATTTCTGGCATTCTATCTTGAAAATGAAATTGAAAAAATTTTAGCTACACTGACTGTCGCTTATATATTTGGATTCACTGCTCCGATTATTTTATTTCTTTATTTGAGAAAAAGAAAAATGATAGTTGATGGTGACGCTTCATTAAAAGAAGAACGCACTTTACCATTTTCAATTGCAATTATTTTTTATTTAGCTGGATTGGTAATACTTCTTTATTTTGAGGTTAATACTATTATTACAGCGTTCTGGTTTTGTTACATTTCAAACACATTATTTACTATTCTGATAAACAGGTATTGGAAAATTAGCGCTCACGCAATGGGCGCTGCAGGACCGTTTGCTGCACTCACATTTTTATTCGGTTATACTGCTATTTATTTTATTGTAATAGTTCTTCTTATCGGATGGTCAAGAATCAAACTAAAATGCCATACATTTACTCAAGTAGCCGCAGGAGCAGTTTTAGCTTTCTTATCTACGTTTTTACAAATTCATTTGATTGTTAATTATTTTTATTAGTGAAAATTCGTGTTAATTTGTGGCAAATATTAATATTATTTTATTGTTGAATGATCAAGACAGAACTAAATAAAGACACAATAGTCATCAGTCTGAACAGACCGGTAAAGAGAAATTCGCTTCATCCGGAACTAGTTCTTCAATTAAAATCTGCACTTGCTAAGGCAGAAAATAATGATGAAGTCAAATCTGTTATTATTACCGGAGAGGGAAGTGCATTTTGTGCCGGTGCAGACCTTGAATATCTCAAACAACTAAGTACAAATTCTTTATTAGCAAACGAAGCAGACTCTTCATCACTCTCTGAATTATTTTTTCAGATTTATAGTTTTTCCAAACCAACCATTGCTGCTGTAAACGGACCTGCCATAGCCGGAGGATGCGGACTTGCAAGCGTCTGTGATCTTGTAATTGCCCATCCTGAAAACTCTAAATTCGGATATAGTGAGGTTAAAATAGGATTTATTCCGGCAATCGTTTCAATTTTCCTTTTAAGACGTGTTGGTGTAAGTTTTACAAAACAACTGCTTTTAACGGGGGAGTTAATAAACGGTAAACGTGCCTATGAAATTGGATTTGTAAATTATCTTTCTGATAATGTTCTTTCTGAAGCAATAAATAT
>CAZXCP010000089.1:0-4612 GCA_964639355.1 uncultured Ignavibacteriaceae bacterium | reverse complement strand
GCCATTGTTCAACATTATATTTATTAAGTGGAATTGTTGAACCTTTTCTCGGAACAACCAGCGGTCCATAATTATCTTCATTCCACGGCATTCCTTTGGGAAAGATTCTTGGTTCCGCAACACCTTTGGGTACCGGCTTCAAATAATTTCCATATCGTCCTTTGTAGTATTTGATAAAAGGTGGAATCCAGAATTCTTTACCATTAACAAATACTACTTTATCAATTATCTGAATCGTATCCCCCGGTGTGCCGATACATCTTTTCACATAATTCACTCCGAGTTCAGAAGCAAAAAGCTGATCTCTGTCTCCCGGATATTCAAACACAACTATATCTTTTGCTTTTGGTTCCTTAAGTGCAGGCAATCGGAAGAATGGAATTTCTATCTCAGTAAACGGAATATATTTTGGTGAAGACGAGCCGTAAATAAATTTATTCACAAGCACAAAATCACCAACAAGAATAGTATCTTCCATTGAACCAGTTGGGATGCGGGTGTTTTGTATGATAAAAGTTATGATAAAGAAAGCAGCAATCGCTGCCCAGAAAAGCTGCCTGAAAAACTCTATAACTTTCTCAGTGAATGTCTCAGGTTTTTTTCTTTCCTTCTTTTCCCAGAACAAAAACTTTTTTGATTTAGATTCAGTTTCTTTTGGAATGTCGGATTTACTCATTTGAAGTTATATGCCTTAAAAGGTTGTCTATTTAATAATGAAAGAAAATTTGAAATAATGAGTTGAAATATAGCCCCTGCTGAGGAATATTAAAGTATAAATTTTAAGGATATTTTCGACTGTTTGTCATTGATGATTATGCCGGCTTCTCAGGGAATAGCAAATCTATCTTATTTAATCGTTCAATTACTATATTTTTCTGGATATCAAACTCAAATCTTAATTCTTCTTTAACCGGATGAGATGGGGGAACTTCGACTTTTAACGGGTCAACTGGTTTACCATTTACATAAAATCTGTAATCGAGATGTGGTCCTGTGGATAATCCGGTACTTCCAACATAACCAATCACTTCACCTTGGTTAACATTGGCTCCTCGCTTGACTCCTTTGGCAAAACGTGAAAGATGCAGATACATTGTTGTGTACACTGAATTGTGTCTGACCTTCAGATATCTTCCATTACCTTTGCTGTATCCGGCATCGACTACAATTCCATCACCTGTTGTTCGTACGGGTGTTCCAACCGGTGCTGCATAATCAACACCTAGATGCGGTCTCCTTACTTTTAGAACCGGATGTAACCTGCTCCGGCTGTATCGCGAGCTAATTCTTCCAAACTCTAGTGGTGCTTTTAGAAAAGCTTTACGAAGACTATTCCCTTCATCATCAAAATATTGGTAAACACTATCCTGTACAAAAGGAATTGCATAATATTCTTTCCCATTTTGACTAAAGTAAGCCCCCTTTATTTTACCAATTCCATAAAATGTACTATCGACCAGTAATTCCTCGTAGATCACTTTAAAATTATCACCTGACTGAAGATGATAGAAATCTATCTGCCATGCAAAGATTTGTGAGAGCTTTATTGCTAATTCAGGAGACGCTTCTGATTCCATCAACGAAACATAGAGCGAATGATCAATAACAGCCGATTTCTGGTTTTCCCTGATGGTAATTTCTTTTGCACGTTCATAAACATTTATAGAATCATTCAGATCGACAACAACAAATTCAACCGGATTTTTTTCGTAAACAAAATAAGCTAGGGAATTCGCAGAATCCTGTTTAGAGAATGCATGATATGTGTTACCGGCTTTAATTTTTCGTACATCCAATACTTCTTTTGATTTACTCACAATTCCAAAAATATCATTCACCGGTAAACCGAGGTCTATAAAAATATCTGAAAGTGTTTCATTTTTTTGTACAGAAAAAGTTTCCTGATTTAGAGAATCAGAGGAAAAACCAAATACATTCAACACGGGTTCCTGAGGGGTTTCAACGACTGTTTCGGTTTTGGAATCCGTGCACTCAATTGTTCCCCAAAGAAGTGCAATCACCAAAACCATACTTGCTAGTAGGTAAGCTAAACGAAAAAATATTGTTGTATTTTTGCCTGTCTTCACTCTGTAATATTAAATGAATAAAATTTGAGCAAACTTAGTGTTATTTAGAAAAGAATGCAATTATAAGAAGAAATATTCAAGGGAAATTTCCGTGATACAGTTTAATCTATTCAGGTTAATATTTATTTTGAATTAATTACTTCAGGCTTTTATGGAGACCCGAAAAAAAACTGGACTAATCTTAGGTGCAGCAGCATTCTGTATTCTTATATTGTTAAATGATTTTGATACAGCTCAACCTCAGATAAATACTATGGCTGCAATTGCAGTTTTAATGGCGATACTCTGGATTACAGAAGCAATACCATTAGCGGCTACATCTTTAATTCCATTCATATTCTATCCGATTGTCGGAATACTTTCCGCTGAAGAGATAGCAACTTCATATATCAACTCGATAATATTTTTATTCCTCGGTGGATTCCTGATTGCAATCGCAATGGAAGAATGGTCATTACATAAAAGAATAGCATTAAAATTAATTTCCTTATTGGGGGGAAGTCTTACCTCAATAATAATCAGTTTTATGATTGCTGGGGCTTTTTTATCAATGTGGATATCTAACACAGCAACTGCGTTAATGTTACTTCCAATTGGAATGGCTGTCGTAAAAAAGCTTGAAGCAGATTTTAGTGAAGACAAACTTCATAGCTTTTCCGTTATTCTTTTTCTCTCTATTGCTTATTCGTGTTCACTTGGAGGAATCGCTACAATAATTGGCACACCACCAAATTTAGTTATGGTAAAGATGCTTAATATCCTCTTCCCGGAAGCACCTGAAATTTCTTTCAGCAGCTGGATGATTTTAACTCTGCCAATTACAATTTCAATGCTCATGCTGATGGGCATTTACTTGATCAAAGTGTTATTTAAAGTAGACAAAGATATAAAGCTTGATAAGGATTTTATCAGGAAAGAATACAAACAACTTGGAAATTTTTCTTTCGAAGAAAAAGCTGTAAGTATAGTTTTCTGTGTAACTGCACTTCTCTGGATTTTCAGAACCAATATTGATTTGGGATTTTTAATTATTCCGGGCTGGTCAAATCTTCTTCCTACTTCAGAATTAATAAATGATGGAACCGTGGCAATAACTATGGCTTTTATGCTTTTTCTAATCCCCACTAAAAAGAATGGCAGAACACTTCTTGATCATACAGCATTCACTAAAGTTCCCTGGGGCATCATACTTTTATTCGGCGGAGGTTTTGCACTCGCAAAAGGATTTACAGCTACAGGTTTGTCAGATTTTATAGGTAAACAATTGACTGGTCTTCAATCAATATCACCAATTTTTATTATACTGATAACAGCTTTCACAATAAACTTCCTGACCGAACTAACTTCAAATACAGCAGTCACACAAATGATTCTGCCAATACTTGCATCAGTTTCTGTAGCAATCGGTTTGAATCCTTTACTGCTTATGTTGACCGCAACAATATCTGCTTCAATGGCATTTATGCTTCCTGTAGCTACACCGCCAAATACAATCATTTTTGCCGGTGGAAGAGTCAGGATTGCTGAAATGTCCAAAACCGGATTTGTTCTTAACTTAACCGGAGTGATAATTGTTACTTTTCTGGTTTACTATCTTGGTAACCAGATTTTTGAATTAGATTCTTTCCCATCCTGGGCGTTACTATAAGAAGAAAAATTTGAAAGGAAAACTATAAATGATAGTATATAGTGTGACAGTAACAATAAAAAAAGAAGTTGAAGCTGAATGGTTGAACTGGATGAAATCCAGTCATATTAAGGATGTAATGAATACAGGTTACTTCAAGGCTTATGAGATTCAAAAATTATTGATACCAGAAGGCTTACCCAATGAAGTTACTTATCAGATTAATTACGCTTTACCTGATATAGATTCCTATAATAAATATGCAAGTACAGAAGCACCCCGACTCCAAAAAGAGCATTCAGAAAAGTTTTCTGGAAAGTTTAAAGCATCAAGAGCTGTGTACAAACTAATCGAATAACACTCATTACGGGGGTTGCAATTCTCCTGTTTAATTTCTAATATAATTCCGGAAGTTTTAAGAGGGGAATAAGTTTCATAGAGGAATATAATTTGAAAAGTTTCGTTTCAATATTAATAATTGCTCTCGTATTTATCTCCTGTCGGGAAGAGGTTATTGCGCCGGATAATTTTGTTGAAAATATAAATGAACCTGTCCAGATAAATGAAAGAAACTCATACATTCTACTGTTAAATGCACAAAACTTTTCGATGGATCTTTCGGTGCCTGCTTATTTCAGTGGCAACAGAGCTCGCTTCAATGTAACTCTTATCGATTACGAATCGGGTTATATAAGCATTGCTGTGGAGGATTTTAATCAAACTGAAAGGTTCAGGTATTTTATTTCTGAAGATGTTTCCTATCACTCAGACATACTGGACGGATATGTGCTTAAGACAATCAATATTAAAACAGATAATTTCAGCGGCAAAATAAAAGTTGAATTCAGGAGAACACTTTAGAATTACTGTTGCATTAAATAATCTTGCAAAATTTTCT
>CAZXCP010000088.1:0-4630 GCA_964639355.1 uncultured Ignavibacteriaceae bacterium | reverse complement strand
TTCTTTTCTTTCTAAGTCCATATACTTTTCTTCCGGATTTTGATGACTTTCGTTACTAAAGGTTACATCGTTATCCTCTTCTAATTTTATAATCCTTTTTTGCTGTCTTTTCAGCATTAAACATTCATTAATAAGGATTTTTATTAGCCAGGTGGAAAATTTAGCATCTCCTCTAAACTGGGATAGTTTTTCATAAGCAGATATATAAGCTAATTGTATAACTTCCTCAGCATCATCATCCATAACACCGTATGAAACTGCTATTCTGTAAAGTCTCTGATTATACCTGCGAACTATTTCACTATAGGCTTCGATTCTTCCACTTTTTACCTCATTAATTAGGTCTTCATCAGGAATCTGTTTTAACGATTTAGAATTTTGCACTATCAACATCTACTTGTTTTTAGTTCAAAGATAACAAAACATTTACAATCTATGTAACCTTTTTCCAAGTTAAATCATCAACTGCTAAAAAGGAAAGTTTTATGTTGATAGCAAGTATTGTTCTTTTCGCTTTAGCGGCAGTATCTGGCGTGACAATTTTAATCCCATTATTAACAGGTAAACCTATCGTCAGGCTGGTAGCAGTTACACATGGAATTTTCGCTGCTAGTGCATTAATTATTCTAGTCATTTTTTCAATCAATTATAGTGATGATTTCCCGATATTAACTATCATTTTATTTGTTGTAGCTGCAATCGGAGGGTTAATTCTTTTTGTACGTGATTTAAATAATAAACCGGGGCCCAAAACTTTAGCCTTGATCCATGCAGCAGTGGCAGTAATCGCATTTTTAATTCTGTTAGTATTTACTTTTGGTTTGTAACTAAAATTGACATCTATACCTGATAGCAGCGCATAATTTCTCTATAATGATGAAACGAGTTTTTTGCTGGAGTTTTACATCTAAAAAGTCCTTAACTTTTGATGTAATTATATATTTCTTTTTCAGTTCAAAAACGTAAGGTGTAAATATGCCAACCGATCAAGATTTAGCCCGTCAAGTAAAATTGAAAAACATTAAGGAGATACTTGGAATACTAGACATTTCAGAGGATGATTTTGTCCTTTATGGGAATTATACTGGTAAAATTAAGTTAGGTGTTCTCGAAAAATTTGCTTCACGTCCGGATGGAAGACTTATTCTGGTTACCGCTATGAGCCCGACAAATTTTGGTGAAGGAAAGACATTAACTTCAATTGGTCTTGGGCAAGCAATACATAGGATAGGGAAGAAATGCATTATAGCAATCCGTGAACCTTCTGTTGGACCTGTTTTTGGTATCAAAGGTGGAGCTGCAGGAGGGGGTCATTCTCAGGTATTACCTATGGAGATGATTAATCTGCATTTTAATGGAGACTTAAGTGCAATAACTGCTGCGCACAATCTGTTAGCTTCTATGTTGGATAATCATATCCTAAAAGGGAATGATCTGGCAATAGATGTTACAAATATATTGTGGAATAGGACGATGGATATGAATGACAGATCATTGCGTCAGATTGTTATTGGTTTAGGGGGCAGAGTAAATGGAGTCCCAAGAGAATCAGGATTTGTTATAACAGCAGCGTCAGAAGTTATGGCTATTCTTGCACTTGCGGAATCACGCGCTGATTTGAAGAGAAGACTTGGAGAAATTGCAGTTGGTTATAATTTTGATCGAAAATTAGTACGTGCAAAAGATCTTCAGGCAAATAATGCGATGGCAGTTTTACTGAACGATGCAATTATGCCAAACCTTGTTCAAACTAGTGAAAACACTCCAGCTTTAGTTCATGCTGGACCATTTGCAAACATTGCTCATGGTACAAACAGTATCATAGCAGATAAAATCGCTCTTAAGCTTGCTGATTTCGTTGTAACTGAGTGCGGCTTTGGTTCTGATTTAGGTGCCGAAAAATTCTTTGATATTGTCTGCAGGAACAGTGATATGTGGCCATCGGTAGTTGTCATAGTAGCGACCTGCAGAGCAATTAAATTTCACGGAGGCGTAAAGTCAATACCGGAATCTTTATTGTATGAAGAAAATTATGAAGCATTCAGTAAAGGATTAGGAAATCTTGAAGTGCACATTACTAATATGAAAAAGTTTGGAGTCCCCGTTATAGTCACTATCAACAAGTTTCCGAAAGATACTCCAAGGGAAATTAAAATGATCTTTGAATTGTGTGAAAATCTTAATGTGGATTGTGCTGTCCATGAAGCATTCAGCAAGGGCGGTGAAGGAGCAATCGAACTTGCAGAAAAAACGGTCAAGCTGGCCGAAGCAAATAGTAATCTGCAAAAGAAATTTTTATATGATCTTGAAATGTCTGTCGAAGATAAGATTCAATCAATCGCAACTCAAATATATGGCGCAGAGGATGTTTATTTTGAAAAGCGTGCGAAAAAGAAAATAGAAAAATTTGTTGAATTAGGATTTGGAAATCTACCTGTCTGCATTGCGAAAACACAAATGTCTCTGTCAGATAATCCTCGTGCTGTAGGAGTGCCAAAAGCGTGGACATTAACGGTAAGCGATGCAAATCTTTCGGCAGGTGCTGGTTTCCTCGTTGTGATTTGTGGTGATATGATGCTCATGCCGGGTTTGCCTAAATTGCCGGCAGCAGTCAATATGGATGTTGATGAAAACGGAGAAATTACAGGGTTGTTTTAGCTGCAATTTTCGACAATGCTATTTAGAACGGGACCTATTACTTATTACAAAATAATCTTTCAAGATCAACACTTCGCCAAGTGTTTAATCAGTAGGGATGTTAAGATTTGATATTTAGTTCTCGTGATCAGTCTTCAAGCAGAACAAAAACTGTTCTATGGATTTTATAAAGCAATTTTGCTTCTTTCATTTGTTCTTATCTTCAGTACTTCATCAACATTGCTGACAAATATTTTTCCATCCCCGGGGTTACCTGTATGTGCAAATTTTTGAATTTTATTTAATACTTCATCTACCATGCTATCATCTACTACTATCTCGAGCTTAGTCCGGGGAACGGACAGTATTTTATCATCAATAACTTTAATATCCTTCAGGTTTATCTCTGCATTTCCAAAACCAATTATTTCCGAGATTGTTATACCTGGTAATTTTTTAATCTCTTTTAATGCCTCTAAAACCATTAATAGTTTACGCGGTCGAATTATTGCTTTTATTTCTTTCATACTGATACCATTTATGATTTCCAATTCCTTCACACTACTTTAATTAGACAGTTAACCCTGTGCTTAGGTAGTCATATAAATTTGATAAAATTGAGCCGATCTCCTAAAAAGCACTCCTCAGAGTATATGTTGAAAATATTTTTTTACGACATGATCTTTTTTCTTTTTTTTTATAATTCAATTTAGCTTTAATATATCCAAGCTTCATTAATGTTTCAGCATATAAAATATCTTTTTTAGTTAATTTCTTTCCTTTAAGTGCAACCACATATTCTTCTGCAGATGACTTAATTTCTTTCAAAGATTTCTTTGATATTTTAGCCATGTCTTGCCTTTCATTTATTATAGATTAGCAAACCACCTTAGTCATAAAAGTTATTACGGTTGTCCTCACATCTACAAGATTACTGTAATTTAACAATTTATAAAAAGTATTTAGATAAATTATTTGTTAACTCAATTTATCTGATAGTTTCTGCGACACTTTTTTAAGCTTTTTTGCGGCTCTTTTTTCTTTTATTGTTAGCAGAGCTTTCTTCTTTGGATCCTTTTTTCTGTTTTTATCTTTACTCATGATCACTCCTTTATGAAAATAATTTTAATGTAATAATAAAACTCTATAACCTATCTTTTAACTCTTGCAAAAACCAGATTAGTATCTTTAATTATAAGTTCAAAAAGGGGGCCAGGAGTTTAACACGAAAATGAGTAATTGTAATGTTATTACTCGATGAAGTTTTAAGTGATTGCAAGTATGCAACGATAGTCAAAATGATTATTAACATTTTGCAATTAAGTGATTAGAATCTAAATAGATTTATGGTGTAATTCTTAACCTCTATCAAACTCGTACTGATTTTAATAAATACTATGAGAGGTACTCGATTCAGGGCCATATTGTCTGAAAAATCATCAGTAGTCTATTTTAAGCGATTGATGGCACAGCAATCCGTAACTAACAGGAATAGCAGGTAGTTTCATTGAATCACGCGGAATGTTGAATTATTATCTGAACAATTTCCGACTTTATCATAAATTTTGCATTAAATTTGTCTGATTATAAGGAATAAAGAATGTTTAACTCATTTGTCCCCATTCAGACATTATAATCCCGAGATTCAAATTTTGAATTTTACTATTTGATTCACATTTGACTTTAATTTCATCTGCAATTGAATAGCCTAAGAATATAAGTTGTACTGCTTGTGTTATTTCGTCTTCAGATATAATTGCACTACCTTTATCTGATAGAAATTTAATCGCTTCCTCTCTAAACTTATGAAGTCTAAGGAGTTCTACTTTCTCTCGATTCATTTTGGGCCATAGTTTGATTAATCATTATACGAACATATGTTCAGTATTATATTCATTAATTAAGTCTTGTTTATAACTTTCCGCCGATATTCCCAGAGAAAACGAATATAACATTTTTTGTGTTATTAGTTTTACTGTACATTTATCGGTAT
>CAZXCP010000087.1:0-4684 GCA_964639355.1 uncultured Ignavibacteriaceae bacterium | reverse complement strand
GTTCATTTGTTCTAATTTTTACCACTTCATTTACATCATAGACGAATATTTTCCCATCCCCCGGATTGCCGGTATGCGCGCTCTGCTGAATTACATCTACTATTTTATCTGCAATTTCATCAGCAACAACTAATTCAATTTTAATTTTAGGAACTAATTCGTGCAATCCTTCACTAATTGTTTCTTCCGCATTTTTACCTTTTGATTTTCCAAATCCTCTGATGTCTGAAACTGTAATTCCCGGCAGCCCTTCTATTTTATGGAGTTCTGTTAAAACATTATCTAACTTAAACGGTTTTATTATTGCTTTAATTTCTTTCATAATTTTTCTCCGTTATTTAAGGTAGCACAGATTAGTAATCTGTGCTACAAATTGTATTTAAATTACATTTCACCTGCGCCAACTTTTATTGAAAACCATTTATACAATGCGGGCAGCACAAGCAGAGTAAGAATGGTTGATGTAAACAATCCGCCGATTACAACGGTTGCAAGAGGACGCTGAACTTCGCTTCCCGTTCCTGCCGCAAACAATAATGGAATGAGTCCAAGCGCGGTTGTAATTGCCGTCATCAATACCGGTCTAACTCTTAACATTGCTCCTTTTATAGAAGCTTCATCCATTTTTACCCCATCGCGTAAAAGCTGATTAAAATAAGTTACCAGTATCATTCCGTTTTCTAAGGCAATTCCGAACAGCGCAATAAAACCAACTGAGGATGGAACAGAAAGATTTTGCCCGGTAATCCAAAGCCCGACAACTCCACCAACAAGTGCGAGAGGAATATTCAGTAAAATTAGTAACGAATTTTTTACTGAACTGAAATTAAAAAACAGCAGCAAAAATATTAATAAAAGGGTAATCGGAATTACAACGGCGAATCGTGCATTCGCTTCCTGCTGAAGTTTAAACTGTCCGCCCCAGGTAACAAGATAACCCGGCGGAAGTTTGATATTATCTTCAATTATTTTTTGTCCTTCTTCCACAAACGTGCCTATATCTCTTCCGCTTACGTTTGCCTGAATTGTAATAAATCTTTGATTATTTTCTCTTGTGATTTGTCTGGGTCCAACAACTTCTTGAATTGAAGCAAGCTGGCTTAAAGGAATTTTTGTTCCGTCCGGCGCCTGGATTAATATTTCTCCGATTGCTTGCGGAGATGTTCTGTATTCCGGTTCAAAGCGGACGAGTATATCAAATCTTCTTATCCCTTCAAATATTTGTCCTGCTGTTTCCCCGCCAACCGCAGTTCTTATTACCTGCTGCACATCTTCAACATTCACCCCGTAGCGGGCAATATCGTGGCGGTTAACAACTATTCTCAATTGCGGTGTTCCGCTCACCTGGTCAACCAGGATATCCTCGGCGCCTCTTATTTTTCTTATCACAGATGCGATTTCTTCGGCTTTAGTTTTTAGTTTGTCCAGATCATCGCCGAATAATTTTATCGCAAGCTCTGCCCTCACGCCTTCGAGCAATTCATCCACAGTCATTTGTATAGGTTGAGTAAAACTAATAAACGCACCCGGAATTTCGCCAAATTCTACACGAATAATTTCCTCAAGCTCCGTTTGAGTCATATCCCGTCGCCATTCATCTTTTGGTTTTAAGTTAATATAAATTTCAGCGCTGTTTATCGGATCAGTATGTGCGCCTACTTCACCGCGACCTATTCTTGTAACAACATTTTCTACTTCCCTAATTTTCATTAATCTTCTTTCAGCTATAAGCGTGATTCGTGTACTTTCATTAAGGGAGATTGATGGAGCCATCATAATTTTCAATATGAAAGTCCCTTCCTGTAAAGTCGGGGTAAACTCAGAACCAAGCCGGGGAAAAATTATTGCTCCGAATATCATAATTATTGAAGCTAAAATTACCGCTGCTATTCTTCGTTTAATAAAAAACTTAACAACCGGTTCATATCCTTTCTGCAGTTGTCTTACTATCCAGATTTCTTGATTGCCTTTTTTATCTTCTGATACTTTTTTTCTTTTCTTCATTAAGAAAGAAGAAAGAACCGGCGCAATCAAAACAGCAAATATTAATGAGCCGAGCATAGCAAAAGTTATGGTGTATGCAAGCGGACCAAAAGTTTTTCCTTCAACTCCCTGTAAGGTAAACAGCGGAATAAATACAACAATAATTATTGCTATGGCAAAAGTTATTGGTTGAACAACTTCTTTACCTGCTCTTGAAACAATATGTATAAAGGATTCATCGGCAGTAGATTCACGTTTTATTCTATCAACATTTTCAACAAGCACAATACTCGCATCCACCATCATTCCGATTGCAATCGCAAGACCGCCGAATGACATAAGATTAATTGAAATATCGAAGTAACTCATTCCTATGAAGGCAAATAGAATGGAGAACGGAATCGAAAGCGCTACAACAAGACTCGGTCTAATCGATCCCATAAAAAACATCAAAACAATTACCACCAATATTATTCCTTGCCAGAGTGCATCGGTTACAGTTGTTACTGCTGATTGAACGAGGGATTTCTGCTCGTAATACGGAACAATCTTTATGCCTTCTGGAAGAATTTTATTTATCTCTTCCAACTTTTGTTCAACGCGACTAATAACGGTTGAAGAATTTGTACCGTAAAGTTTTACAACCATCCCCGAAACAACTTCGCCAATACCACCCTGTGTTTGAACGCCACGCCTTACAGCGCCGCCTATTTTTACATCCGCAAGCTGGGTAAGATATACAGGCGTTCCATCTTCCGATTTTATAATTATGTTGTTAATATCTTCAATTGTCTGAGTTAAGCCGACTGAACGCACAACAAATTCTTCCGCATCTTTTTCAATAAACTGCGCACCAACATTTAAATTGTTGGCTTTTATTTTTTCTACTAAATCATTTATGGTTACATCGTAACGGAGTAAAGCATTTGGATCAACAACAACCTGAAATTGTTTTTCATAACCGCCGATGCCAAGCACTTCCGTTACACCGGGGACGGTTTGAAGCTGGAATTTAATGAGCCAATCCTGTATGGAACGGAGTTCTTCAAGTGTATATTTTCCGGTTGTATCATCAAGATAATAAAACAGAACCAAGCCCATTCCGGTGGAAATTGGTCCCATCTGCGGATCGCCAAAACCTTCCGGTATTTGTTCGCGTGCTTCTGTCAATCTTTCATTTACTAACTGCCGTGCAAAATAAATATCGGTTCCGTCTTCGAAATAAATATTAACGACAGACAAACCAAAATTAGAAACCGACCTGATTGTTTTAAGATTTGGTAATCCATTCATTGTAACTTCTACCGGGTAGGTAACATATTTTTCAACTTCTTCCGGCGCCAATCCTTCAGTGGTTGTAAAAACCTGAACGAGTGAAGGTGAAACATCCGGGAAAGCATCTACCGGAAGATTTTTATAACTGAGATAACCAGCAGCCATAATTATCAATCCCAAAACAATTATCAGCAGTCTGTTCTTTAATGCAAAATCAATAATTTTTTTCATTTCAATTTCTCCATTTTAATCTTCATCTCCGCCGAAAGATTCTTTTAACAACTCGGCTTTTAGAGTGAATGTTCCTTTAGATACATACTGCTGACCGGCTTTCAGCCCGGAAAGTATTTCAACATTATCATCATTCTCTTTTCCGGTTTTTACTCTCTGCAGAATAAAACCTTCTCCTTCTTTTACAAAAACTACCGATTCATCATCAATCGTTTGAAGTGCATTTTTTTCAATAACAATCGGAGCTTTTGTTTCACTCACATAAACTTTTGCGGTAACAAACATTCCGGGTCGCCATTTACCGCTTTGATTATTTAAGATAACTCTTGCTGAAGCTGTTCTGGTTTTTTCATCAACAATCGGACTCAGGTAAGATATTTTCCCTGTTTCATCAGTATCAAATGAACCGATTGATACTTTTGCATTTTGACCTATTCTTATTTTATCCAAGTCTTTCTGATATACACTCAACATTGCCCAGACTATATCAAGATTTGCAATAGTAAAACCTATTTTTTCACCACCAACTAAATCACCTTTTGCCATATGCAAACTGATAATTGTACCGTCTATTAAAGATTTGACATCGTAGGTGGTAAGGCTCTCACTACTTTCTATCAAAGCAAGCACATCACCTTGCTTAACTTTTTCTCCAACAGTTTTATAAATTTCTTTCACTATGCCTTCATATCGTGGCCCAATATGCGATAGCATTGATGGCTCGGCTTTTATTTCGCCGGTTAAATCAATATGATTTTTTATTACACCTGGTCCGGCTTCTTTAACTTCGATTCCGAATTCCTTCGTCACTTCATCGGAAAGTTTAATTACTTCAGAATGCTCTTCGGTTTCGTTGTGTTCTTCTGTATTCACTGCATCATTATTCTGATCATCAGAACATCCAGTGCTAAAAAAGGATATTGCAACTATCAGAAATATTCCAATTAAATTCATTTTAGGTTCTCCAAATTTCTTTTTCATTTTATAAATGTCTTTCCTGTTAAATTTTCCAGTTCAATTAATGATTTGTAGTAATCCGCCAATTCAAGCAAGTATTGCGCTTCAGTATCAAACAAAGTTCGTTGTGCGTCAAGCAAATCAATAAATGCAAACCTTCCTTGCAAATAACCTTGTCTTGTTATTTCATAAGCTTTTTCCGATTCCGGCAGAATACTTTCTCTCAATTGCACTGAAT
>CAZXCP010000086.1:0-4802 GCA_964639355.1 uncultured Ignavibacteriaceae bacterium | reverse complement strand
TATTTTAGTGGTGACTTATGAAAGGTGGCACACGACCACATACATAGGCGTTGCCGGCAAGCCATCGCGACATCGTGGACAAAGATTCAGTAAGACGATAAAATATTATAAATGTGGGACTAAGGACAAGGACTAAATTCACGATCTATTCAATATTAATTTTCTTGTCATCTGGAATCTATTTCCTTCTAGCTTATAAAGGATTCAATTCCCAATCCATTGACTTAAAGACAATGGACAAATTTACTGGACGGGTCAATGAAAGAGGTGTTGCGGAAAGAAGATCGAGCAAGCATTCGTCAGACGTTTTTTATTTGACAATTGACGGTTTACCCGAGACACTTGGAATTTATAGAATGAAAAAAGACTATTCAGGGTTAGTTGACATGATTCAACCAGGTGACATAGTTACAGTATACTATTTGAGTAAAACGCCTGACGAGAACATAAACATTGACTTAATTCAAATTGAAAAGGATGGACAGATTATCGTTGACGAGAATGAATTCAAACAGAAGGAATCGGCTCTAATTTATATTGGACTCATTGGCGGACTATTTTCTGTCGGACTTTCTGTTTGGTACTATAACAAATACGTGAGACAAAGAAGTTAAACGATTGAGATTGGTCAAGATGGCCAGCCGGCAACAAAAGCTATAAAACATATGCTGTATTGTAGGTTCTTAAAGTGTGTGCTATTAAATTTCGTCAGCAACGTGGGACAAAGACGTACGTATTTAAACGCATACGTTTTATAGCTAAACGTTGCCGGTAATGCCGCCTGGTAAAATTCCTCCAAAAAATAGTTGTCCGATTGGACTACTTTTCATATCTTTGCTTCGTGGTCAAAAAACGCGAACTTTTTTTCTATAAGGACTATTTTGATAAATTCTACAATGCTCAGACGGCTAAGGTTCAGAAGAAAGTGCTTTGGACGCTAAGAGTAGTTGAAGACCTGGACAGAATTCCCGAAACCTATTTCAAGCATTTAAAGGGAACAGATGGACTTTATGAGATTCGAGTTCAAAGTGGTAGTGACATATTTAGAATATTCTGTTTTTTCGATGACAATAATTTAATTGTTATCGGACATGGATTTCAAAAGAAAACACAAAAGACACCAGAAGGAGAAATTGAAAGAGGAGAGAAAATTAAACAAGAATATTATGAAGAAAAAAAACTTAACAAGTCTAAGTGAGTTTATCGACAATAAAGTTGGTAAAAAGGGGACAAAGAAACGGGACAAATTTGAGACTGAGTATGATGCTTTTAAACTAGGAGTACTTATTCAACAAGCAAGACAGGAGAAAGGATTGACGCAAGAACAAGTGGCTGAGTTATCGGGGACAAACAAGTCATACATTTCCAAACTAGAAAAAGACTTGAAGGATGTTCGCTTCTCAACTCTTCAGAGAATTATAAAAGAAGGACTTGGCGGGCATCTTGAGATTTCAATTAAGTTTTGACAAGGGACGGCACTACCGGCAACAATATGTATGTGTCATGTGCTTCACTGCGTATCTGAAAGATCGTGCTACTTGCCCGCACTTTTTTTGTTTTGAATTTCTTAGGATAGTTTGTTAGGCTTACCGGAAGCTATTTCACCACACTCGCTCAAGCTCGACATCCCATATTGCAATAAGTTCTTTGCTAAGTTTTGTCTGAACTTGAAGGAAACAAAAAAAGTGCTATTTTAGTAGTAACTTATGAAAGGTGGCACACGACCACATACATAGGCGTTGTGCTTAAGCAGGCGGACAAATTATCATGACAATGAAGAAACTGGTTATAATAGTTTTTATTTTCTTCTACGGACAATCAAATGCATGTGTATGCGCAAAGACGGAATCGGTAAAAAAATCCTTTGACAAGTATCCTTTAATTGTTCATGGACGAGTAATTAATATAAGTACTGTTCTTTATTCAACAAGTTTGCGAGAGGAACAATTGGAAATAATTAGAAGTAAATTGAAAAATGATCATAAGAGATTAGCCAGCCTTGAATCTAAGGTAAAGAAAGTTACATTTCAAATTATTGAAATAATCAAGGGAGATAGTATATCTAAAACGGTAACAATTTTCACTTCAATTAACACTTCATGCGACATCAATTTCAAGAAAAATAAGAAGTACTTGGTGTACGGGACAAGAAAGGGATTTAATGATAACCTGTACATGCATTATACTTACAGTGATAATGACTTTACAATAGATAATCACTATTGGACAGACTATTGCACACGAACTAAACCATATAACGAGGAAGAAAAACGTGAGCTGAATAGGTATAAAATTGCGAACTAGCCTGCCAAAGCACAACAATATGTATGTGTCATGTGCTTCACTGCGTATCTGAAAGGGTGTGAGTCTTACTGCGCCTTTTGTGTTTTTCAAGATAGCTTATTTTTGAATTACTTGCCGGAAGTTCTTTCACCTGGCCTCGAGCAGACTCGGCATCTGAGATGGCAATAAGATCTTCGCTAAGTTTTTCCGATCTTGGAAGGAAACACAAAAGGCGCTATTTTAGTGGTGACTTATGGAAGGTGGCACACGACCACATACATAGGCGTTGTGCACAATTTGTTTTTTGACTATAGGAGATGATTCTAAAAAAGTATAAGGACAAGATTACTAATGATTTAAAAGAGTTGGGCTGTGATCCTAATGACTTTACTTTGGAGACAATTTCCCATGCCGACAACCGACAGTCATTAGTGATTCATTTTCGTGACACACCTTTTTATTTTTCGATACATCAATCAAGTGCTGACAATTTACACCAATGCACAATTGACTACGTCACATTTACTCCAGATTATAAAGTTAGACCTGTTCACATGTTTTTCTCATTTGGAGAAATACAAAATTCAATACGGAATTGGATTGAACATGAACTAAATATATATCTTGAAGAGCAGCAAGTTTCAATTATTAGTTTAACAAAGAGACCTATAATTCCAATTCCGAAAAACGAAAAGAAAATGGAACGAAAAGAAGACAATAGACATGGGACTCATTTCAAAATTTCTCACGAATTGTTTTGGACAATCGCAACAACAATAGTTGGAGCTGTTTTTTTATTGGGTTTTTATTTTGGACAATCTAAATTTGACAGAGAGAAAAGCGAATATTATGAAGAAAGTCGACAACTTAGACAAGAGGAAATGAAATTAAAAGAAAGTCTAACCAAAAAGGACTCTTTAAATGTTTTACTGAAGGACAGTCTCCAAGAATTAAATAAGGACTTGCAGACTAGTAAGTTGTTATTAGAGAAGAAAAGGAAGTAGGGTGGAAACAAACAGTGCACAACATGATGTATGTGTCATGTGCTTCACTGCGTACCTGAGAGAGTGTGCGTCTTACCGCGCCTTTTGTGTTTTTCAAGATAGCTTATTTGTGAATGACTTGCCAGAGGTTATTTCATCTGGCCTCAAGCAGATTCGGCATCTGAGATTGTAATAAGTTCTTCGCTAAGTTTTTCCGATCTTGGAGGGAAACACAAAAGGCGCTATTTTAGTGGTGACTTATGAAAGGTGGCACACGACCACATACATAGGCGTTGCCAGCAATGCCCCGCGAAAACTATGACAAATGAATTAATAACAACAAAATGAATCAGGTACAAAGAGAAATTGGTGAAATCCTGAACTTAGACCGTGAGAAAATACTTAGGCCAAGTTATGGAGAGACTTCCTTAAAGAATTTTGAGGATGAACTAAATAGCATACTATATAAATTAGAATTTATTTCTAAGTATGCGCCAAGTGTTGACGAGTCTACAAATAGTGGCATTAGCGGGCAGCTTGGACAACTCAAGAGTCAATTGAACACGCTTATTGGCTATGATCAAGCAAGTTTTGTCTCAAATAAGAATCAAATTGTAACAAATGTTCGAAACCACTATAACGAAATAAAACGGAATTGGCCGCAGTATGCTTGTGCTGCTCTTGAGGAAACCGGATTGCTATCAAATGCAAACTTACAGACGGAATTTAAGGAGATTGCCGATCGGCTAAAAAACTCTACTGATGAAGCATTAAAAAAGATTGAAATAGAATCTGCCGAAATTATTCAACAGGCAACAAAAAAGGCTGAAGAAATTGAAAACTCAGTAAGAAAGACTGCTCAAAAAATTTCTGTGCAAGAGGCACAAGAACAGTTTCAAAAGGCTGCTGATCATAACATAAGGCAAATTATCATTTGGGGAAGTATTAGTGGACTCTTGATTGTAATACTCACTATTTATTTAATTTATCTGTTCAATGCAGAGTTACCGGACACATGGACTTGGCAGATTTTATACTATTCGATTATACGATTGACTCTGTTAACTTTAATAAGTACTCTATTGGCGTTCGGGCTTAAAATTCTAAAATCTCAACTTCACTTGCACCAACATAATCTACATAGACAACGACTGGCTAACAGCATGTCTTCATTTGTAGAATCCGCGACTTCAAAAGAACAGAGGGATATTATTTTAGCTCAATTAATAAATGCAGTTTCGACATTTGGGACAACCGGACTTGTTGCAGGTGATGATGACAATAAGATTGTTGTAGACAATATTAGTAGGACTATTGAGACAGTGAGGGGTCTAAAGGAGTAATCTCGGTAAGGGCACAGCTGGCAACATCATGTATGTGTCATGTGCTTCACTGCGTATCTGAAAGTGCGTAGGTCTTACCGCTGCTTTTTGTGATTCTCAAGATAGCTTAGTTTAGAATTACTTGCCGGAGGTCTTTTTTCTCTCTGGCCTCACTCAAGCTCGGCATGCTTAGTGTGCATGGACTTTCTCGCGA
>CAZXCP010000085.1:0-4853 GCA_964639355.1 uncultured Ignavibacteriaceae bacterium | reverse complement strand
CATACATCTTGTTGGCGAGTCGTGCCAATTTGTTCATCTAAAAAGTTGGAATATGAAGTAGACCTACAATCCTAATCTAGCGTCAACTTTCATCTATTCAGTAGATCAGGAGCATAAATTAGAATAATGAAATTCAGGTTTTTGTTTCTCTTGGCATGCTCGCCAACGTTCGTGTATGTGACGTTGTGGGGATAGGAGCCAAAATGAATGACCGTAGGGAATGATTTTGGCGACCTGCTCCGTCACTGTCAGCCGTGACCGAACGTTATTTGAAACACAAACTACGAATTACTCTGAACCCCCACAATGGCACATACACTTTGTTGGCTGCTGTTGGCACTGAAACTCACTCTGAGCACTCTTGCGCTGGCTTTGGATGTGAGTCGGATGGTGCGGACAGCGCAAGTGTGCGCTTTTATAGTTCCTATTTTTCTACCTCGTGGTTAATAAATCTGCCGTGTCGGTTTTTGTGTTTTACAAATGCGTTCAGGGAATTATCCCTTATTCTCTTTGTCAACCGTTTTCAATTGTTTGTAGTACACATCAATCCTAGAGTGAGCAGTTCCATCTACCAATAAGATAACAGTTAGCATAGCAATTGTCGTGATGCTAATTGCCCTCCAGGTTGGCTTGTCAATAAATAGAATTATCAATGCTGCTACGATAATTAGAATTGGAATTACCCTAAATACAACTGTATATTCCTTTAATGTGCTTTCCGAACGTTCAATTTCAGACTTGAAAAAGGCAGGCGCATCTGCCTTAAACGCTTTTTCAAATTGGTTAATTCTTGACTTATTGGTGAAAAATAATCCTAGGCCTATCGTCATAAGTAATAATCCAGCCACCAAAGTTGGGATAATGTATGCTTTTGCTAGATCCGTTTTTCCCAACTGCCAAAATCCAACACTTGCTATCAAAAATAAAATAGCAAATATGATGAAGAAACGTGTCGAGAAGACCTCGGCTTTTGCCCAATCTGTAGCTAATTTTAATATTTCCATCTTTCGATAATTTCTAATTCAAACTATATTTTTGTTGGTATTCAGAGGGACTCATACCTTCTTTCTTTTTAAATAATCTTGAAAAATATTGGGGATATTCGAAACCTAATTCATAGGCCACTTCCGAAACGCTTTTATGAGGTTGCAACAGAATGCTTTTAGCTTCATCAATTAAGAAAAAGTGTAAGTGTTCAGTAGAGGTTTTCCCTGTTTCCTTTTTTAGTGTGTCACTAAGATAACGTTGTGAAACGTTTAATTTATCAGCTATCTGCTCTATGCTTGGAATACCTTTTTCATGCAATTGTCCTGATTCAAAATATTCGGACAAATGCTGGTTAAAGTTTTCTAACAAATCCGTAGATATATCCTTCCTGTTAAAAAACTGTCTTTCGTAAAAGCGATTGGCATATTTTAAAAGTGTACCTAATTGAGAGATAATAATTTCTTTGCTAAATACATCTTGATTGTTCTGATATTCGATTTCAATATTTTCCACTATCAATTCTATTTGCTTTTCTTCTTTTGGTGAAAGGTGCAAAGCTTCATTTACAGAGTAGGAGAAGAAACCATACTTTTTAATTTGTTGTGCTAATTCAGTTCCTATTAAAAAATCTTCGTGAAAGCTTATTGAAAATCCTTTTTGCTCAAACACAACACTTTTATCCCATTGCAAAACTTGTCGTGGAGCTATGAAAAATAAAGCACCATTAGTAAAGTCATATTTTGTTCTACCATAGTTTAAATTTCCTTCTAGGTGCTTTTTGAAGCTAATGGTATAGCAATCATTTGTGATTGGTGGTGAACTTTCTCTTGGGCAAGGTAGGTAACCATCGCCTTTTGAGTTGAACACACTTAACATAGGGTGCTCTGGTCGAGGCAGTCCTAAATAATCAAGATATGATGATAATGTCTTAAAGTGTTTCATAGTTCTAATTTAGATATTCCATTTAATACCTGTTTCTTTTTCTGAAAGCTCCCACAATCTTTTGGCAGTAACTTTATCCTTAGCGTGTGGTTCTATTTTATGTCCTCCAACAGGTCCAACCCAATTGCTTCGTCCTGTTGGTCCATAAAAGCCCTTCTGGTCAAGGTTTGGTTCAGTCGCACACATTAACTGTGGGTAAGCACCTTTTACAGCAGATTGAGTTAATGGCGACAATTTCATCATTCCAAAAATTAGCTTCATCATAAAACTGCCACTTGTGCTAATAAGATTTGTCCTTGAAGAACCAGGATGACACGCATATGCTTTAACATTTGTTTTGCCAGCTCCTTGTAGACTATCTTGTAATTCATAGATGGTCATAATTTGAGCCAGTTTACTTTGGCTGTAAGCATTGTTGGGAGTGTAATCTTTATCCCAGTTTAAGTCGTCAAATTTTATGGTTTTAATTCCCATATTATAGCCCATACTTCCTACCGTTACAATGCGTCCTTCAGATTTTTCTATCAGTGGAAATAGCAATGCTTGGAGAGTAAAATTTCCAAAGTAGTTGGTTCCCATCTGACTCTCCCAGCCGTCAACAGTAAGGGTTCGTTTTGGCAATTGTGCAATGGCTGCATTACAGATAAGTGCATCAATTTGAGAAACAGTTTTTAGAACATCTTCTGCTGCTTTTTTTACGGAAGCTTGTTCGGCCAAATCCATTTGTATGGATGTTACATCAATGTTATTGCCAAGTTCTTGCTTCAAAGCAGAAACAGTTTCTGTTGATTTGTTAGGGTTTCTGTTTAGCATTACAACTTTTGCACCTTTTGACAGCAATATTTTTGCTGCTTCAAAACCCGTTCCGCTAGTGGTTCCTGTTATAACAAAGGTTTTGCCGTTCAGATTTCTAATTCTATCAGGCGTCCACCCCTTTTTGCCGAATTCATTCGTCTTCATCTTTTTCTTTTTTTTAATGATTAAATAATAAGTCAAATGTCGGGTGGAAGAACCTTAACGCTTTATACGGATTTTCATATGATGTATACTTTTTCGTCCTAGCAGAATTACCTGTAACTGTCGGGTATGTTGTCGTTTTTGTCCTACGTCCCATTTGTCGGTTGGGTCATTGGGTGGGAGACCAAAGCTCTTTGCCTTGCTTTGGAAGTGGGTTGAAAGTGCGGCAAGGCAATGTGCTTTGGTGTGCGAAATGAAACTCACTCTCTTGCGGGTCGGCTTGTCGCGTGTGTGTCGCTTCAGTCTGGCAGCGGCAACTCTGTCGGATGTTTAGTGCCAATTGCAGCCAACGCCCGTGTATGTGTTCGTGTGCCACCTTACATAGGTCACCACCAATCTAGCGCTTTTTGTGTTTCCGTTCAAGTGCGGAAAAACTTCGCGAGAAAGTCCATGCACACTAAGCATGCCGAGCTTGAGTGAGGCCAGAGAGACGAAAGAACCTCCGGCAAGAGCTTCTTCCCTATCCTATCTTGAGAAGCACAAAAAGCAGAGGTAAGACCTACGCTCTTTCAGATACGCAGTGAAGCACATGACACATACACGATGTTAGCGGCCGTTTCCTACAATCGCTTTTTTCAAAATTGGGAGATAGACCTCTATTAGAATTAAATCCCTTACTAACTTGTCATTAAAGTCTTTAAGTTGTCCAGAATTTAAGAATCCGTCAGCCATAATTATGGGCGAGATATTTCCAACGGATTCTTTTACCGCTAAATACTTTGTAGTCAAATTATTTTCGGTTGTCGAATATTTTTTTACGCATGCTACTAATTTGTTGGATTGGCTATAAGATTGTTCTTCAGTCATTAATATTGAGTTAAGGACTTTAATGTCCGCATTACTTAATCTAGCTTTTTCAGGGATATCAAATTGAAGTTCTCCTCCATTGTTTACAACTAATTTGAGAAACGAGTCAATGTCCTCAAGACCGTTATATTTCAAGGAAATTTCAAATGAACTATCAATCAATTCCATTTTTGTCACGATATCTGCGCCAAGGCATTTTCTCAAAGGATTATTTTCATTGTTAGAACAACTTGCAAGCAACGTGATTGATAAAATTAATTTAAACAGCTTTTGTCTCATTATTATCGAGGGGTAATGGCCGCTAACGCCTATGTATGTGGTCGTGTGCCACCTTTCATAAGTCACTACTAAAATAGCGCTTTTTTTGTTTCCATCAAGTTCCGGAATAACTTAGCAAAGAACTTAATGCCAAAGAAGAAGCCGAGCCTGCGCGAGTCTGATGAAATGACCTCTGGCAAGAACTACCAATCTATCCAAGAATTGCAAAACAAAAAAAGCGCGGACAAGTAGCACGCTCTTTCAGATACGCAGTGAAGCACATGACACATACATGATGTTGTAGCCCGTTCGCATCACTAATTCTTATTTGACTGTTGGCTTAAGGTATCTATCAGATTCCGATTTATTATAAAATATTCCCGCCTTCATTACATACTCTTCAACTATTGGTCCGGAATTCCCGTCAATCGATATTTTCAAGTAGGAATCATTTGCAGTCCAGGTACCATACTTTCTGGTCACAATTTCAGGTTCTGCTCGTCCTTGTGTCTTTAAATACATCCATTGGGCTTTGCCGTTGTTCGCGAGTAGATAAAGTTCAGCATCAATAGTATTAGATAGTCCCTTTATCTCAATGGTATAGCCTCCTGCGTAGGTAGATAAATAAGGATTAGTAGAAATTTCAGATTTTCTAACTTTTTCCTTGTCACCCGTCTGGCTACATTGAATTAATCCAAAAGCCAAAATTAAGATCAATAAATACCTCTTGGCTGCATTCATAAAATACTTTTATTTATAACCATATCTCTCCAAGCGAATGGGCTACAACGCCTATGTATGCGCTGTGTGCCTCCATACATAAGTCAATACCAAAATAGCGC
>CAZXCP010000084.1:0-5083 GCA_964639355.1 uncultured Ignavibacteriaceae bacterium | reverse complement strand
CTCAGCGAGAGCTTTTTCTTTTTGGATTTCGCCCATTTCTCGCACAACCGCATATGACCCTTAGTCGCTTTGATCGGATCATTGTATCGATCAACGTCTATTTCCATCCATGAAGCTGATGTGTAAGGACAACACTTTGATTCAGGGTCTGTTTGTAAAGTAGAAGGAAAGACCATGCTCTCATACTTCGCGTTATGGGCAATGTCCTTAAATTTCATATCTTCCGAATCGCTCAGCCATTCGCCAACAGTTGAAACAATATAATTGCCCACCCATGTCGCAAGATGGAAACGACAGTGATCGCCTATACACCATTGCGCTGCGTGTGGCATCCAAATCCAATCTGCTCGCTTCACTCTAAATCCTCCGTCAGCGCGAGGGCTCCACTTAATTTAATTTGCCATGGAGATGCGTACCCGCATTGATCCGCACACCATTTCAAAGTCTCATCCTTCTTTCTCACTAGATCGATGAGGATAAGGATTCGTTCATCTCGCCATTTCACATTCTCAGTTTTGTGGTGAGTGCATCTAGCCTCAGCTTCCCATTCATCGAGTGTGTTGCGTGTCATACTATTAAGCTCCTCACACGTTAGAAGATAATTCCTCTAATTCTTTAATGATTTTTTTTAATCTTATTTTGAACGCCTCGACTTTCGCTTCGCGAGCCTTCGGCTCAGAAGATGAAAGGGTAAGAGAATCAAGGTTAATAGGAGTCCTCACGAGGCGAAAACCAACATAGCCGTAGCGGTACTCCGGGTAGCCGACGTTACGATAGGCAGAACGCAAGGCCTGCGCATCGCTGAACCAAGAGCCGCCCCGTATAACACGGTAGGAGAAAGCTTTCCAAAACCAACTATCACACCACTCCCCAACATTTCCATGCATATCATAGAGCCCAAAAGAATTAGGCAGCAATGATTTGACGTTTATAGGTCCTTCATGGGAATCGAAATGGGCGAATTGATCTAAATCTTTTTCGGATTTACATGGATTTCCGTACGGCCCCTTAGATCCGGCGCGACAGGCATATTCCCATTCTGCTTCCGTTGGAAGGCGATAGTGATGACTCGGATCGAGTTTATTTAAACGCTCGCAAAAGGTTTTTACATCGACCCATGAAACATTGTGGACGGGCTTTTGTAATCCTTCATGCCACGATGGAGATTCGCTCGTAACGGCGTAATATTGAAGTTGAGTAACTTGAGTTGTCATCATTTCAAAAGCATCGAGTTCGACCTCGACCTGATCTTCATCTTCATCTCGACCTTTTTCTTCCCTTGGCGATCCGATTATAAATTTACCGGCAGGTATCGACACGAATTCGAAAAGTTTTAGTAGCTCAGAATGATCCATCTGCTTAAGTTTAGTTTCTTTCTCGGTAATCTCTTTAAGGCGGGTCACGTCATCTTCTCCGTCAGCGCGAGGGCTTCTTTAGCACGAGTGCCGAATCTATCTTCGCCGCCCATGCCCGGTGAAATGTGAATTTCCCAAAATCCATCCGGCCCAAATCTTGGCGGGAACGTTCCATCGTAAAATCTCAACGCCTCATCCTTCTTTCTCACAAGCTCGATGAGAATGAGACATCTCTGAGGCCAAAGCAAATCACTGACTCGATTCAAATCTTCTTTAGCTTCCGCTTCCCATTCATCGAGTGTGTTGCGTTTCATACTATTTCCCTTTTTTATTTTTTATAAACCTTTCATATTCCTGCATATCTTTAAAAAAGGTAGCCTCACGAAGCATTTCCAGTTTTATGATTTTATCGCTTAGATTCCTGTGTTCCCAATCATCACACCCATAGCATGACCCGTAAGAATAATAATAAGAAAACACGCGTCCATCTTTCAAAAGCACATCGATGTCCACGGAGCCAGAATAGTCATTTTCGTATTTTAATTTCAAAATTGATTCAAATTTTAAATCATTTAAAAGCTTCATAAGAATATCGGCATATCTTGTGCTTAAAAAATCGTTCGAAAGAAGACGCTCTTGATCTACATTAGAATTAGACATATCACTCCTATCCAAAAACCAAGGCCGATGAAAGCGGCTAGCCAGATGCCGGTCATGTTGCTGAACCTCGAAATACAAAACATTTGTCACAAATCCATGCAAAATTTCTCTGCTCAGGATTTTCGACCAGTCCATAAATTTGAACTACCCTTTTAACCTTATTTGGGCTTGATTCTTTACAAAAAAAGCACCTCTCAAAGGGAAGGAGTTGTTTAAGAACCTCTTGATTATCTGCTAATTTGATGAGGATTTTTTGGCCGTTTCCTTCAATATAATGTTTTTCAATATTCATTTTAATTAAACCCTGCCTTGCCAAGCCAGGCCTCGCCGCGCCATACCTGGCCAAGCCTCGCCACGCCTTTTAATTCATACGCCTACCGCCGTGACGGTCAGCAATCCGATTGTTACAAAGGGGTGTTGCTGTTGCAAAAATATTTTGAGCTTGCGCTAAAATTTCCGGCGGCATATCCAATTTTAAAGTTTCATCAAGGGCGTCATTCGAAAGAATTTCTCTCGAAACGACTTCATTAGCTTGCGTAATCAGTTCCGTATTTAAGGACCAATTAATATTTCCTTCATTGTCTTGAACAAACGAAACGAGTCTTACTTTAATTTTATCAATTATTATTTCCATTGAATTCCTCCAATTGTTTTAAAATTTTATCAAAATGAATTTTTTGAATATCTATTGAGGTCTGATATCCATATGTATTTAAAATATCTTTAATTGCTTCGTTCGGAATACTTTTTTGTTTGGCAATCGCGAATAATTTCTTAGCCTGGTCAGTCGTAATAAATGGGTCTTCATTCTTTTTTTTTTGCCAGCCATCGGAGTTTCTTTGATGGTGATCATCTTTAAACCAGCATTCAATGCCAAATCCATGCAGGGCCATAGCTTTTACACCGCAGCGTTTGATGGTGTCTAAGATATCTCGACCATCAGGATCCATGATCGCTTGCATTTTATTATCCATAACGGTTAGGTCTTCTGTCAGTGTAATTCCTTCAATAGTAATCGAAACTCGTACGAAAACGCCGAATTCTGTTTTTAGATAGGGGACTTTTTGGCCTGTAGAGTCTTCGAATTCATGAGTAATCCACGTGCAGAAGGGAAAGTTTTCTTTAAGGCGGGTCCAAGCATGGGCCCAAGAAATATAACGGGCACCGCTATAGGACGTTTCAATAATATCGCTAACATCAATTTCTCGGCATTTATCAAATGTGCTTTTTTGTTTTTCGGTTCTAATAGGATTTGCAGACATAATTTACCTCACGGCTTATCAGCTAACCAGCGACTATGGGGAACTTGTGGTGTTAGTCGAAGTGCTTTTGTTTTTTCTAAATAAGCAAAGGAAAGCTGTTTTCCTTGCTCAAGATCTTTGCGAATGGCTTCTTTATCGATTTCAAGTTTTGTTCGAACATATTCGATCGGCATATCAGTTGGTTTTAAATCGTCTTTAATAATAACCCTTGGCTTTGAATCGTAGCAGGTAATTTTAGTTTCTGTTCCAGAAATGCATTTAAAACCATTAGAAATCATAAAATCTTTCAAACGTGTTTCTAAAAAATCGGTTGTATTTTCAAGTCTCTTAAGAACGCCGGTTAATTTTTCTTTTTTATCTTTCCAAAACTGGGTCTCATGTTTGAGTCGTTCAATGACGTGAACATAGTTTTCAACCTTGGATGATTGCGCGAAGTCGATAGCAAGGACTTCTTGTTCGATCTCTGGGGTGATTTCGCCCTGATTCTCAAGGATAAGCGTTAAAAGCTTTTCTCGTCGGATTTGAATATCTAAGAGTGTTTCTTTCATATAATTTCAATCATACCGAAATTCAACCCAAATAGCAAGAGGGTCAAATTGAGGCCCGGCCCTCGCAAAAAACAAACCGGGCCTCAAATACGGAGCTAATACTAACCAGTATTAACGTATTGGTTCATATCACAGTATGATTGAAATTCAAGCTAAAATATGAATAATGATATCGGTATAACTTCGATGATCTAAAGAGGGCCTTTTTTCGCAAGATACGCGAGTAAAAAGCATATCATCGATTTCGAGAACAGAAGCCAAAGCATCGCAACCTGCTTTTAAGCGGTTTGTCGTATCTAAGCGTTTATAAGCGCCTTTTTTATTAAATAGGCGTGTATGCTCAAAAAAGAATAGAAACTCAACAGCGAGGCTTTTAGCGCTTTTAACAGCCTGTTTAGCTTCGTTTAGGGATCGCTTATTTTGGGTCCATTTCCAAGCGGTCAAATCTTCATGAAACGTTTTATATTCTTTTGATTTAAAGAATCTACCCTTGCCTGTTCGGTAGAGTCGATTATCGGATTGGGGGCTGGGGGAATTGTTTTAATTAAAAGGGGGATCTTAATAAAACATTTATAAAAAACCCCCCGGCGGTATCGGATATCATTATTTGAACAAGATCTTATAAACGGAATTGAAGAATCAAGACAATTATAAAGTCGGCACGCCTAGGGTGGAACGCCGACTTTATAATTAGGAGAAATCAGATTTCCATCCAATTTCAAATTAGAATAACAAATTAAAAAACAATGACAAATGAAAAAACATCAGTCAATTAAATAGAACGCCTAGGGAAAGAGTTAAGAGGGTTCTCATTGGGAGTGGCGTAAAAGAATCCCAGTATCAGAAACTCGCGGTTGTACGATGGCTCCATAGCCGCTTGAATACGGTTAGCCGTCTGAAGACGCACGACTGTCTGGACCTTCTAGGTACATATACAATCTTGGCCTAGATGATTCCGTTAGGAGGACGAGACAGGGTAGGATGGAAAGCCTACATGAGCGATGTTCAAACCATCGGAGTGTCCTAAGCTCAGTAGAATTCAAATCCTTATTCTATATAGGGAAAAGCCCTCTTTTTGCCGATTCACCACGCCGCTTGCAATAATCATTCTAAGAAAGATCTTGAGATTTAAGTATGATTGAATTATCAGAAGTCAACTTGGTAGAAGCATGTTATCGTTATGAATAAAAAAAGAACAATTATTTTGAAAGGGAGAAAAGTGAATGAATTTCCAGACAATAAAAATTGTTTTGTTTGT
>CAZXCP010000083.1:2575-5251 GCA_964639355.1 uncultured Ignavibacteriaceae bacterium | reverse complement strand
GGGGCGCTGTCATGACCACGATCATAGACTTTACTATCTATGCGACATCCGAAGAAGCTTTCAAGAAAGCTTGGGTTAAAGCAGGGATTTTCGAAGATACAGAAGGGTATGTCTTCCGTCAACCATATGATGGTTGTGTAGAGCTTTCCTGTTTACAAGGACATCCCGGTACCATTCCTAAAGAAGCTGAGCAGATGCTTCCTGGTTGGCACTGCAATGCACGGATTACAGGATCTCTTGCTGAAGCTATGACTGTCGATTTAACACAGACAGATAATAATGGAGTCTTTCTACCTTTAATGGAGAGAACATGGGCTTCGTATGTGTTTGAACTATTTGAAATCAAAGATGTTGATCCAGTAAGTGGTTTCCCATATGAAGCAACAACCGGGTTTCAAGATGTTAAATATGGTTCATCAACTGATCTTAAGTCACCTAGTATCGTAAGGCAATAAATTATGGCCAAATTGAATCTCTCTGATCTTGCTAATCTAAATAATCAAGCGACAGCAGTCTCTACTATCAATGCTAATAACACAGCAATCGAGACAGCTCTAGAGAATACACTCAGTCGAGATGGTACCTCACCTAACTCTATGAGTGCTCAGCTTGATATGAACTCTAACAAGATCATCAATCTTGCTGGACCTACTTCTAATCATCATGCGGCTAATAAAGAATATGTAGACAATGAGATAGATACACTAGCTAGTAGTTTTGTTGCTACTCCGGGTGAGTTCATCGTAACTCCATTCATGGAAACATTAGCAGACGATACATCTGCCGCAGAAGCTAGAGCAACACTAGGTCTTAATATTACGACTACTCGTGGTGATTTAATTCGTCGTGGTGCTTCAGCTGACGAACGTCTTCCTCTTGGTTCTTCTGGTTATCATCTTGTGTCAGACGGAACAGATGCAGTATGGGATGGTTTTACTCAATCAGGTTCTAACGCTGTAACACGACCATACGAAGATAAAATTCGTGAAGGTTGGATCAGCGTAAAGGACTTCGGTGCCGTAGGTGACGGCGTAGCGGATGACCTGGCTGCCATTAACGCAGCTATTGCTGCCTGTCCAGACTCAGGTGGTGTTGTGTTCTTCCCAGCAGGTACCTATCGTATTAGTAACACACTAACTATTGGTGATGGTACATCTACTACAAGATCCACTAAACAGAACATCTCACTAATTGGTGCTTCATTCTCTGGTACCTATGATCGTTCAGAAATTAATTCAGTAGCCAGTGAAGCAACTCGTGGGCCGTCTACAATTCTCTTTGATGGTACGTTAGGAACAACGAATGCAGTCCACACAGGTGGCCCTGGTACGATCCATATTTCTAATCTAGTTATCGATGCCAATGCTAAAGCACTCATCGGTTTGGAGGTAGCGCATAACTGGAACTCTACTTTTAAGAATATTAATATCATTAACTGGCGTTCGTATGGTCTTTATTTAAGTTCATATGGTGATGCTCCTATTACCGATAGTGTTGTTATTGGTTGTATGGATAATACATTTGATCATATCCGTATTAGTAAAGCAGCAACAACAACTAATCATTCAGCTCTCTTAGTCGGACGAGCAGTAGACGATGCTACTTATGGTTATCCTTACTTAGATGTAGCTCGGTGTATCTTCAGGAAGTGTACATTCACTTGTAGAAATGATGCAACATGCTCATCTGTTACGCTTCGTTATTGTGATTTAAATACTTTCGAGGATTGCTTCCTTTACGCAGAGTTTACTTCTGGAGGTTCTCCTACAGTCTCTGCGCCTATTCGTCTGTTATCTGGAACAAGCGTACCACCTGCTTCTAACTCATTTCCAAGTGGCAACATCTTCAACAACTGTCCAGCAGTAGGTGCAGCAACAACAGTTATCGATCCTAATTGGTACTCTAGTCACACTAACAATGGTAATCTTTGGTTTTTCCCTCATTCAGATGAAGTAGGTGGAGCACCTGCTTGGCCAAGTAATCCTAAATACGGTGGTATTTTTGGTTTTTCTCATTCAGGGCACTATCTTGCACCACAAATTGGTGTGCGTCTGGGTCATCTCATCAATGGTGAGACACGAGTTACTCTTCATCGTGAAATGTCCACAGAGAATTATGCATCAACTGTAGCAGAAAATACAATTTTTACACGACAGATTCCTGCTTACCTTTTGCAGAACTATCTATGTTCTACCTATGGATCGCACAATAAAGATCGACAGCTTAAAGTAACGATTCATGGTCGTTATTTGAATAACACAGGTGTAGATCGTACACTTACGATTCGTGGTAAATATGGTGCAACTACTCTCTTCACTGCAGCTATTGTTATACCAGCAAGTGCTACCCGTCGTAATATCTCTATCGAATCCTTTTTAACTGCACGGAATAATAGCGCGACTTCTCAATATCATTACGGTGAGATTAAAGTCTCGGGTACTGTATCGGGTGATGGTGCTACAGCAGCAGTGTCTCAACACCTGCAGACAAGTAATGCTGTTGCAATTGCAGAGAATTCAGAGACACCTTTATCATTGACATATACTATTCAACACTCAGTCTCTGATGCTAACTTAATCTTCATTCAAGACACAGGAACATTGGAGTTAATCTAAATGCAATGCTTCTACTGCGGTAAACAAGGTCATCGTTCTAGTCAATGCCCAATAAGAGAGA
>CAZXCP010000083.1:0-2475 GCA_964639355.1 uncultured Ignavibacteriaceae bacterium | reverse complement strand
AGAGACAAGACCAGACGAAATCAAACGAGCAGCAGCTAGAATTCTGGCCAATAAAGCCCGATACCAAGAAGTAGAAGCTCTCACAGGGGTACCTTGGGATTTCGTTGGTGTCATTCATCTACGTGAGTCTAACCTAGATTTCACAACACACCTACATAATGGTGATACGTTAGCTCGGCGTACACGTAGAGTACCACGTGGACACCCCAAGACAGGCACACCTCCCTTTACCTGGGTTGAGTCTGCTGTAGATGCACTACAACTCAAGGACCTACACAAACGTACTGATTGGTCCTGGGAAGCTATGTGTATGGAGTTAGAGCGATACAATGGTATGGGTTATTCCTACCGTAAACGTCCATCTCCCTATCTATGGGCAGGTACAGATCAGTATGTCTCTGGTAAGTTCGTAGCTGATGGTAAGTATGATTCTCGTCATGTAGACCAACAGCTGGGTACCATCCCTGTGTTGCGGAAGATTCGTGAACTTGAGACTTCTAAGGTTGTAAACCGTAAGGAAGTAGTTCAAGCATCACGTAAGCTCACCATCCTTCATCGTATGCGTAATGCAGTCGTAGCTACAGTTAGCTCAATCATGGCAGCAGACTGGTTAGGAATGCTCGGACAAGTTAAACAATTCGCAACAGATAATGCTGGCCTCCTAATCATAGGTACAGCAGCAGTAGCCTGGGGCGTATTCAAGCTCATCGAGCAGTACTCCATCCAAGATTACAAAGAAGGTAGGTATGTACCTAGTAAGGATCGATCTATCGATACGATTAAAGAAGCAGAGTCAGAATAATGTTTACAGCTTTATTCACATTACTTGGTAGTACATTCGCTAGTGGCTTTCTCAAAGGTCTTGTAGAGCTGGGAACCCTGGCTCTTAAGACACTTCTAGAGCTGATCTCGTGGTACTTCAAAGAATTCTGGAAGGGTCTTGGTGTTATCTTCAATAACTTGAGCACCCTTACTGTAATTCTTGCTGTTATCATCGGTTCTGGCTACTACTTCCGTACATGGGACAACGATAAAGTACTAGCAGAGTGCATTAAAACCTGTCCAGCACCTATCAAACAAGAAAAATACTACCATCCAATCAAGAAGAAGATCTATGAGTCCGTAGGTAAGAAGATCGAGATAGTCAAACCTAGACCAAAGGAGCCTCCAAAACCCTTCAATCCCTTCGGAGGGTTAAATGGAGGCAACTGATCTAAAGAAACTAGAGGAACTAGTCACTGAGATCCGTATCTGTATGGCTAAAATGGAAACTAATCAAAAATCTTTCGGTGACGCACTCAGTGACTTCCGTGAAGAGCGTCTTAAAACCTACGATATTATGACTAAGAAGATTGAGACACTAGAAGAAGATGTTAAAGGTCTTGACAAGAAGATTACTTACGCTGCTGGTGTTATAGCTGCAGTATCTGCTGGTCTATCTCTTCTTGCAGTCAACATTTTAAAAAAGTTAGGACTAAGCTGATAGCTCGAAACGAGGTTTCTCATGGCAAAGTACACATTACTGGAGTTAGTTCAGTCCGTTCTAAGTTCACTTGACTCGGATGAAGTCAACTCAATCAGCGACACAGTAGAATCAAACCAAGTAGCTCTCCTGATCAAAGGAATCTATTTTGATCTTGCTTCTGACTTTGAACTACCTGAGCACCACACACTCTTTGAGTTGAATGCATCAGGAAATTCTCTTCAACCTACACTGATGACCATACCAAGCAATGTCAAGCGTATTGATTGGGTCAAGTACAATAATAAACTTGACACCGATACACATGCTGATTATCGTGAAGTTAAGGTACTACCACTCAAGCAATTCACAGACATGGTCAACTCATTCAGGACCGAGACAAACACTGGTACCATGAATGTAACCAATAACTCAGAAACCTTTGAGTTCCTCTACCGTAATGATAAGCACCCTACCTACTACACTAGCTTAGATGATGATACCCTCGTCTTCGACAGCTACTTCTCAGAAGATGACACAACTTTACAGAAGTCCAAGACCATGTGTAGTGGTGTTATCTTCCCTGCATTTACAATGAGCGATAACTTCACTCCTGATCTTAACATGAGTCAGTTCTCACTGTTGCTAAACGCAGCCAAAGAGCGTGCCTTCGTTGAACTAAAGCAAATGGAAAATGTTAATGCAGCTAGAGAACATCGACGCCAAAGAATTATCAACCAATACCAAAAACAAAGAGCGGAAAGAATTCCAGAAATCTTCAAAGTCCCCCGATACGGTAGAACAGGCTAAGCATATCGGGACACCTAAGCCAGAGTACCGTATCCAACGTACTGCTCGCTTCCCCTTCTGGGAAATCAAGGTATCTCGCGGACGTTTACCTGATGCTCTAGCTGGTATCTACACTGAAAGAGCTTTCGCAGAGAAGGCTATCAAATTGTATGATGAAACGGCTACTATTGTAATTGTCGAAAGGTAATCTAATGGTTCGCAAG
>CAZXCP010000082.1:0-5388 GCA_964639355.1 uncultured Ignavibacteriaceae bacterium | reverse complement strand
ATTTAATGAGTGCTGGTACTGTTGCCGGTCATATTCTTGAATGCGGTGCTCAATCATCAGGTGGTAATTTTTTGGGTGATTGGAAATCCATACCGGATATGGCTGAAATTGGTTTTCCAATTGCTGAGGCATTTCCAAATGGTGATGTTATTATTACAAAACATAAAAACACAGGTGGAAGGGTTTCAGTAGAAACGGTTTCGGAACAATTGGTTTACGAGATCGGTGATCCGAAAAATTATATTACTCCCGATTGTATAGCTGATTTCACTTCAATCCAATTGAAAGATCTTGGAGAAGATAAAGTACTGGTTACAGGAGTTAAAGGTTTTCCGGAAACACCATTCTACAAGGTTTCATGTTCATACGCTGATGGATATTCTGCCTTTGCATCTTTAACATATTGCTGGCCTGAGGCATTTACAAAAGCTAAAGCTGCTGATAAGATATTAAGAAAGAGATTAGAGAATCTTGAACTTAAGTTTGATGAAATAAGAACAGAATTTATTGGTTACAATTCAACTCATGGTTCGTTATCAAAACAGCTTGATGAAAATGATATCAATGAAATTATGTTAAGAGTTGGTGTAAGATCTTATGATTATAAATCTGTAGAAAGATTCGGTAAAGAAATTGCTCCCTTAATATTAACAGGACCTCCGGGAGTAACCGGATTTGCAGGCGGCAGACCAAAACCGAGTGAAGTTGTTGCTTACTGGCCTGCTTTAATTTCTAAAAGTGTTGTGCAGCCGGTTGTTGAATTAATTCAATTATAAACTAATTCAAAAGTCAAAAGTAAATATTCAAAATTTGCAAAATTGATTTTGACCATTGAATTTTGACTTTTGACTTTTGACTTCAAGGAGAAAAATGAAAATTAAGCTCATAGATATAGCCCACGGCAGAAGCGGCGATAAAGGCGATGCTGCTAACATCGGAATCATCGCTTATGATGATAAAGGATATGAGATCATCCAAAAACATCTGACTGCTGAACTGGTTAAAAAGCATTTCGAAGGAATCTGTTTTGGTTTAGTTGAAAGATTTGAACTTCCGAATATTCGTGCCCTTAATTTCCTCTTACATAACACATTGGGTGGAGGCGGAACCGTTTCATTAAAACACGATGCACAAGGTAAAACACTGGCAGCAGCTTTGTTAAGGCTTGAAATAGAAGTATCCTGAACTTGTTTCAGGGTCTCCATTGTATAATGTAATGGTTAATGTAAGTTATCTTTAAAATAAAGTGAAATAGTTATTTATATCGGTAATGTGGTCTTAAACGGTTTCAGCATAATAAGTAAAAATGAAAAGATATTTTGTCTATATATTATCCAGCAAGACTAAAGTTCTTTATGTCGGTATGACAGATGTCTTATCAAGAAGAACTTTTGAACATAAAGAAAGATTAATCGAAGGCTTTACAAAAAAATATGATGTTAATAGATTAGTATATTATGAAGTACATCCTGATTTTAAAAGTGCAGTTAAAAGAGAAAAGCAACTGAAGAATTGGCACCGGCAATGGAAGATTAACCTGATCGAAACTATGAATAAAGAATGGAGAGATTTATATCCAGATATTGCTGATCCTGTTAAACTGCTTTATTCAAATGACATTGAGATGCTGAAACAAGTTCAGCATAAATAATAATAGGAGTCAACTATGTACGAAGAAGAACTAAAATCATTAAAGAACTACAGAATTAGAATCGATAATCTGCGGAGTTATCTTTGACGTCGATAAGAAGATTCAAAAAATAGATGAACTGAATAATCTGTCCGAAGCTCCAAATTTCTGGAACGATCAGAAATCAGCACAAAAAACTCTTCAGGAAATCAAATCATTAAAACTATGGGTTGACCTCTGGCAGAAACTCGATAAACAGGCAGATGGTGTTGATGAATCAATTCAACTTGCTCAAATGGAAAATGATGAATCGCTTTATGATGACATTATCAAAGAGTTGAATGAATTAGAAAAAGCAATTGAAGAAGTTGAGTTTAAAAACATGCTCAGCGGCAGAGATGACGACAAGAATTGTATTCTTACAATACATTCCGGTGCCGGCGGTACAGAGGCACAGGATTGGGCTGATATGTTACTAAGAATGTATTTAAGATGGGGAGAAGATAATGCATTCGCAATGACTATAGTTGATCTTCTCGAAGGAGATGGTGCAGGTATAAAATCTGCGACAGTGGAAGTAGAAGGTGAATTTGCTTATGGATATTTAAAAGCTGAAAATGGTGTGCACAGATTAGTAAGAATTTCGCCATTCGATTCCAATAAAAGAAGACATACTTCTTTTGCTTCGGTATTTGTAATTCCTGAAGTTGATGATACGATTGAAATAGAAATAAATCCTGCGGATTTAAGAATAGATACATACCGTGCCGGCGGTAAAGGGGGACAGAATGTTAATAAAGTTGAAACTGCTGTCAGAATTACTCACGAACCGACCGGAACAGTAGCTGCCTGCCAGAGTGAAAGATCACAACTTCAGAATCGAACCCGCGCAATGAAAATGTTAAAAGCAAAACTCTATCAAAAAGAACTGGAAAAACAGGAAGCTGCAATTGACGAGATTGAAAAAGGTAAAATGAAAATAGAGTGGGGGAGTCAGATACGTTCGTATGTCTTTCATCCTTATAATATGGTTAAAGATCATCGCACAGAGGTTGAAACATCTGATACACAGGGTGTAATGGATGGTGATATTGACAGATTTATAAAAGCCTATTTATCGAAGTTTAATAAGAACTAATAATATCTTGCAAAAGATTTAATGTTTATTAAAAGAATACTATATTTGGTCAGCAATTTAACCAAGTAGTTAGCGGGGAGGCTAATTTTTATGAAGCGAAGAAAATACAAACTTAGTTTGCTTATTATTCTCTGGTTATTTTTGTTTCTGGTTAGCTGTACGCCGGGTGTTCATCTCTTTGAACCCAAAATTGATAAACCTCTGAAAGTTTTTGAGAATGAAAATAATATTTTATTTAAAGTTCTCGATGAAAGAAAAACCAATCCTAATTCCATCCCTGGTTATGAGAACCGAAATTTTCAATATACTATCTCAATAGCGGAATATGTTGAATCTTATCTGAATAGTTCATTGAAGGTAAATGCTGATTATTCCTCATCAGATATTGTAACTGTATATATTGATCAGTTGAGGTATTATGACTATTCTTCGATCAAGTATTCATTCAGATTCTCCGAACCAATTTCTAAAGACACCAATTTTATTTTCCGGATTTCATCTAAATACAGGCATGATGATGTTAAAGTCGCTAATCCTTCCTTTTATCTCAACTATGCTTTAACCGATTGCCTGGAAAGATTTTTCTCAAATGATGAAGAATTCTCCGGATTCTATGTGTCAACTTCTTCTAATGATGAAGATTTAAAAAGTGAGGTTTTAGTCGACGAATACATACAAGAAAATGAGACATCAGATTCGTTACTGATTAAAACTGAAAAATTAAAAGAAACACATGTAAAGGAAGTACAACTTGGTTCTACATTTGTTCAAAAAATAACTTTACAATCAATTGGGTTTTCATATTTGACCGGGGACAAAGTAACCGGCGGAGGACACCTCTATTATTCAACAGGTACTTTAAATGAGAAATCAAATATTGTTTTTGGATATGGTATAGGTTTGTTATTCTTAGACATTCTGAACATCAGGGACGGTTTTGATGGATTTTTATTCAGCTTTTCAGCTCCTTTGCATATAACATATCATTTCTCAGGTTATGAAAATGGTTTATTTATTGGTACAACATTTAAACTAACAGGCGGAAATGAAACTATAGATTACGGTTATCAAAAAGAAGATCATTTCTTTATTGGACCTGTTCTTGAACCATTTATCGGCTTCAAAATTTCAAATATCGTCTCATTTGATGCCGGTGGATATTTTCTTGCATTATTTGGCTCAAAAATGCTGCCGGATGATTATGGTGCCCGATTTAATATTAATTTTTGGTTTTAACAGAGGAGAACAAAAATGAAGAATCAAATATTCCTGGTAACTCTTGCTGTCATTATTGTAATCTCAGCAATAACAGGCTGCTCATCAAAAGAATTAACAAAATTCTCCGATAACAGCTCTTGTTCAACCACTGTTGAAGGAAACTATTACAACCAATTGTTACCGGATTCTACAAGTCTGCAAATGATTATTGGCTTGCAGAATACAGCCACTAGAAAATACTCTGAATTAATTTTACAGCCGAATGAGCCTTTTGCTTATTGTGTAGAACCCGGTGAATACAAAATATTAAGGTTAAGATTTGTGCGAAATAAAACCATTGAAGATACAGGATATGGCTATCCCGAAATATCTTTAAATTTTGAAAGCGGAAGTGTTAATTACTTAGGGAATATTCTTGTTGATTACAAAGCCATTACAGAAGAAAATGTAATTGTTATTCCGTGCAGAAGAAATAATAAATCAAGATCAGCCGCATTGGGAATGTTTGGATTGATTGGTGCGGTTGCAAATGCTGTTGCTTCAGAAGTTGAAAGTTCAGATCTCTATCATGTAATTAACATAGAACTTGATGATAATTTTCTTCCTGAAGCAACTCTTCCCATTACAGAAGTTAAAATTACTGTTAAAACAAAAGAATAATTATTTTGTGTTCGGTCTAGAAGCATGAAAAAGAAAAATAATCAAAAGAGAAAATCAGAAAAAAGTAAAGATGATTTCTTCAAAAAAGTTTACCGGATAACTAAACGAATCCCCTATGGTAAAGTAACCACTTACGGTGATATAGCAGAGGCTTGCGGAATCCGTTCTGCCGCTCGAACTGTGGGCTGGGCATTGAATGGATGCGAACCTGATATTCCAGCTCACAGGGTTGTAAACAGATTTGGTGCTTTAACCGGTAAAATACATTTCGGCGATCCGAATCTTATGGAAGAACTATTGAGAAGTGAAGGTGTTGAGTTTGATGAGAATGGTTGTGTGAGAATGGATAAACATTTTTGGAAACCTGTTAACAGGATAAAAGATAAAAGTAAAAAGAATAAAACAGGACGATCATAGGATCGCCCTCTATTTAATACTTCCTAACATCAATAGATGAAACACCTGATTCAATTTTTATAAATATTCTTTTACTTGTTTCATCAAAATTAAGTGTACGATATTTCCCGGATTCTGATTTAGTAAATCCTTCGTAATTGGTAGATGACAATGCAACATCCGAAATAATTTCACAAGCAGCATTTTCCGGAATGAAAATATCAACATCCGATGCACCTGCACTTACATCTAATCGGATTTCATCAACAGGTTCTCCAAGTTTTAAATTTAATGCTGCGGCTCCCATATTAATATTTACGATTTTTACCTTATGATATGATAGATC
>CAZXCP010000081.1:0-5652 GCA_964639355.1 uncultured Ignavibacteriaceae bacterium | reverse complement strand
TAAAACAAAAAAGCTCTGATTTCTTTCAAAATCAAAGCTTTTGCGGTCTGGACGGAACCGCAAGGAAATATCTAAAAATGGGGAAATAACCCTATTTACAGAGCTAATAAGAGGTATTCTGTTAACAGGCGTTAACACAATTGTCCCCAAATAAAGCAGTTTTGTCCCCCATTTGTCCCCCGCACTTTGTACCTTTGTTGTGACAAAACAGAAGCATCATGAAAGCCAACTTTTACCTACGTGAAAAGGGTGTAAAAAAAGAGACCGCAATTATCCTTTTTGCCTCTCATGCCAACGGGCGATTAAAGTATTATACAGGTGACCACGTTAAACCTAGTGGGTGGGATTTTGAAAAACAGTTCTGCAAAAAAAATGCAGCGATTAACCGGAACCTAAAAGTAATAAACGAGGCACTTGAAACAGCACATTCTAAACTACAAAAACAGAACAAGCGAGTAACCAACGAAAACCTAAAAGAGGCATTACTGATTGAACTCAAGAGAGATGAGGCAACGATTAAAACCCCTGAGAGTGCAAAGCCTGTAACACTGTATTCACTCCTAAGCCAATTTACAGAGGCAAGAGAGGGACTAAGGGCTAAGGGTACAATGCAAAGGTATCAAGCACTAAAGAGGCACCTGATAGGCTTTGAAGACAAAAACGGGACTGTTTTACTCGAAAATATAAACATAGCTTTTGCAGATGAATTTGCCTCCTACTTGTATAAGCAAGGCCATCAAAGGAATACAGTAGGTAAAATATTCATAGGCTTAAAAGTTCTATTGAATTGGGCTTCTGGTTCGGGCATTGTGGTTCCAGGTCATTACAAAAAGTTTCCTATCCCCTCCGCTCCTACTAAAATCATTGCATTAACTGAGGAGGAGTTCTCTAAATTTTCAACAGTAGTCCTTCCAAAAGATGAGGAGGTAACACGAGACTTATTTTGTTTTAGTGTTTACACCGGATTAAGAAATTCCGACATTCAAAGGATTACACCTGAAATGGTTAGCGGCAAATTCTTAACCATAACCACAAAGAAGACAGAAGACGCCCTAAAGGTCTTTCTTTTGCCTGAGGCACAATCAATCCTTAACAGGTATAACAACAAACTTAAAGGACTTAGAACTAATCAGGGCGCAAACAAGGGCGTTAAACGAATAGCAAAACTTGCAGGGATTGATACCCTTGTAAAGATTACTGAATACTTTGGGAACAGAACAGAAGACAAGACAGTTAAAAAGTGGGAGGTTCTGACTTTTCATAGTGCAAAGAAAACTCATGTAACCCTATCCCTTAAAAATGGTGTCCGGCCTGAGGTATTGGGTTCCCAAATAGGAAACACCCTGAGAACACTAAAGCCATATATCGCCATTGCAGACAAAGATAAGGAAAGCGAAATAGGCAAGGCATTTAAGAGCATCAAAAAGAAAGGAACTAAACTAAGGGTAGCATGAGCGAGAAAAATAACCCAGAAAACCCAGTGGGTAAACCTAAGCCTAATGCAAAGCCTACCCCTAAGCCTACCCCTAAGGCTACAATTAGAAAAACCAAAAATGGCAGTCATATAAGAGAGGGGTATGGGGAGAAAAGGATCATCAGCTTTAGCGATGAGAAAGGAAATAGATTAACTAGGTCTAAAAAGTTAAATGTATCTAAGAAATTAAGAGAATCTGCAATAAGAGAATTTGATGGAGAGGGGTTAAATGTGATTTCAGAAGATTTTTTGGATTGGCTAATGAGTGATAGAGAAATATTGCGCGGATATATCAAAAGGAATATTGCAATGAATCATTACAAAGATTCCTTAATTGTAACCTTTGGTGCGCGCGATTATAATAAACCAAAAGAAGATATATTTCTGGATTTAGTTAAGAAGCATAAAATAGATTTAAATAAGAGTGGCCAAGCAATCTCTAATTTCCTATTAGAGAAGGAAGATTTTGAAATCTCAGCTAAGCAAATAAACCTCTACAAAAAAATAATTAAAAAATCTTAGAACCTCTCTCGGACGGGTTTCGTCATTGGGTATAAATGCGTGTACGTTTACCCTATTAACGGTGAGCATATAGTTATTGGTGTAAACATGAGGCACTGTAGAAATACATTTTAGTCCCTAAGAAAATCAATCACTATATGTTTGCGTAGATAAGTAAACATACAATGATGGAAACACAAGTAAAGCCAGATTTTTTAACAGTGGATCAAGTAGCCAAAACCCTACAGGTATCCCGTCCAAGTGTCTATGCGCTCTTTAAGACTGGAAAATTAAAACCTATCAAACTAGGTTCATGTACTCGCGTTCGAGCAACGGAATTGACTAAGCTCCAATAAAAAACCCTGCAAGCCAAAATGAGACCAACAGGGTTAAATGTTTCCTTAGCAGAGGAGGACAAGCGCAAAGGTATGGAATTAAGAGTTCCCGCACCACTAATTGTTAAGTCAATTGGTGAATACTCAAAGCAACTTGAGCAAATCATTCAATTTAAAATGATGGGTTCGAGGGTTAACGCTAACGAGTTCTTTGCAAACACCCCAACAACTACGGCAAGAAGGTATATCAATGAACTCCTCTCCCTTCGATGGATTGGGTTTGATGGAGAATATATCTATCCCCGTTCATGGTCTCGTATTGGTTACAAAAAGAAGAAAGGATTGTACATAGTTACCATCCCAAAAAACTTGAGCGAATTTCTATTTACTTATTCGCTACAGGTAGTAACCAAACGGGAAGCCAGAACCCGAGTTCGACAAAGAGGGAGAGCAAAGCCAAAGGGCGAAGGCCTCCCCGTTCGGTACTACTCAGAAGCCTTAAACATTCCAGAAAGAACATTCTATAGAAAACTAAAGGCTGCAAAAAAAACAGGGCTGTTAATAAGTAAGCCTCAAAAAACTGTTATAGGTAAAGCCACAGACTATCATTCTTTTAGAAAAAACTTGCATGGAATACCAGTTTTTAAAAATGGAGACTATACCGTAGTCCCTGCCCCATGTATTTACAAATTCAATCTAGTATGAAGTCACTAATTGAAATGGATTTTGAGTCAAAGAAGAAGCGCTATCCTAACGTTCCAGAGCATTGTTTACCTAAGCTAAAAGTAAAGCAAAACGCTAATGGACTAACACAAGCAATCATTAAATATTTAACCCTAAAAGGACACTTCGCAACACGAACAAGCAGTGCCGGCCGATACTTAACGAAAGAAAAAAAATGGATTCCATCAACAACTAAAAAAGGTTATCCAGACATAACAGCAATCATTGACGGTAAGACTTTAGCGATTGAGGTTAAAGTTAATCGAGACAAGATGAGTGAGGCACAACTAAAAGTAAAGGCTGAAATCGAAGCAGCGCGAGGTATCTACTTTATCGCTAAATCATTCGATGAATTTGAAGACTTTTATAACAGAACAATAAACATTAAAGACGGGACAGAAAGCCGTTGAGAAGATAGTATGTAGCGCATTGGTATTGAATGTGATCAAAGAGTATCGCGGCTTTCTTTTTTATGAAAATATTAAACAGATAAATATATGAGAGTAGACACAAAACAAATTATTCACCTTACCAATTCCAACAATGCTTCAATTAGAGTGGTCGTTGCTGAAGATGGCCTATTGAAATTACTTGATGCGGATAATCAAGTTACAAAAGACATTTTGCCGGATGGCCGCTACAAATCAGATGGTTTGACCTTCCAAGTAAAAGACGGAAAGCAATTTACAAGTCAGTATAGCTTAAAGAAAGGAATACCTCCCCGGGCAAGTAGGATACCAATGCAGTCGACAAATCAGCTAATGCAACAGATGGCGAAGGAGCGTGAAGCGGAGCTTTCAGAGTGGAGAAAATCAGGAAGAATTTAAACTCATAAAAAAATGGAAACAATTGAAAGAGTACTGATCCATGAGGATCGAAAACATATCGAATCAGCTAAACAATCAGCTCAAGAGAGGTGCAAAAAAATCAATGCATTAGCACCAGTTTTTGAATTTGAGTCTGTAAAAGAATTTACTAACCGCACAGTCGATCCAGACAGGCTAGTAAAACTCACTATGCTCCAGAGGCCAGAGCTTGCCAAGCTAGCTAAAAATATTTCAATCGACAGTCTAAAGGTTCCAACAGATATAAAGCAAGCAGCGCAAAACCTTGATTCAATAAAACGTCAATATGGCACCTCGTTATTCGATCATTTGGTTTTCGATGGTAAGCAATGGCAAGTTGATTCTATTGAGATTGAAAATTACTTTGAGACACAATGCCGCGTTTATGCGATTGGTGAGAAGCAGGTAAAAAAGTATGATGCTGCTAAAGCTCTAGTGGACTACCTAAATGGTGAAGGCTTGGGGCATGAGAACCCTTATACTAAACATGGGTATGTAAACTGTATGATAAATTGGGATTTAGGATCAAACGGGTTTACGGTTAATATTCATTGGATTGTAGGGTAACAGAGAGAAAGCAGTGAACGAAAAGAATCTCAAACCATTTAAAAAAGGAAAAAGCGGTAACCCTCAAGGACGTGCGCCTGGAGCGTTATCGCTTAAGAGCTATATCAAAAAATGGCTAGCAGCTGAAGAGGAATTTAAGAATCCGATCACTAGCGAAATGCAAAGGCTAACACAATATGACATCATTGTGATTCAGCAAATTGCCAAAGCAAGGAAAGGCGATACCCGGGCATTCGAGGCTTTATTAGATCGTGTTGAGGGCAAGCCTAAGCAATCAATTGACTTAGACACGGATTTGACATGGAATGAAACAAGGACTTATGTAGACTACACAAAATTGGCGGCTGAAAGTTTAAAAGATGTCTTACAGAATACTAAAACAATAGAAGATGAAAGTGATTAAAAGAATGCACGTTATCACTCAGCTACCTAATAGGAAGTTTACTGTTTCGGGCTATGATGGGAAAGAGTTTACCAGCGAGGAGTTGGAGAAACTTCAAAAGGTAATTGATTGTGAATATGGAGGTATTAACATCTGGGTTATATGAGGCGCTTCGCACACAAACTTAAGAATGGTTCTTACATCTTAGCGGATAGGCCAGATATGGTATTAAGTGAGGCTGAGTTCAAAGCCTTACAAAAGTTGATGAAACGCCCAGGCCAACACCCAGGAGAATACAGTTGGGTTGTCTTCGTTGACTTCAGAGATAAAGGGTAAAGGGCTTTGTGTTGATTTTGCCTTTTTACTCGCCCACCCCTAAAAAGGTGGGCTTTTTTTGGCCCAGCGCCTCATGTATACCCGCCTATACAGTTGTAAAGGCTTTAAAATGCTCCCAGATCGAATTTAAGGCACCTTAGAGGCACTATCCCCTCCACTGTCAATAAAGCGGTCGTTTTTACTCTCCTAATCGCCAATCCACGGACTTTCTTGTCTAAGGTAACAAGTACTACCTCCAAACATTATGAGGTCTTTTTTGCTCTCTATGCTGAACCAAAAAACAAGGCGAACAAAGTCCTTAAAAATACCCATGAAAGGTCATTGAAATTGTAGCCTGAAAATAGCCAAAAAATAGGGCTATCAGCAGAAATATGTCCCCCTATTGTCCCCCATAAACAAAAAAGCCTCTAATTGAGGCTTAATTGCATTAAAAAGCGGTCTGGACGGGACTCGAACCCGCGACCTCCTGCGTGACAGGCAGGCATTCTA
>CAZXCP010000080.1:0-5760 GCA_964639355.1 uncultured Ignavibacteriaceae bacterium | reverse complement strand
CTTGCAAGCGACGAAGCGTTGAAATTTTGCTCATAACTTCCTGCGTTTCTGTATTCGTTTATTAGAGTGGATATCTTCCTGCCAAGAATGTCGTAAACGCCAAGCTCTACTACTCCGTCTGTTGGTAAATCGAATTTTATGGTTGTTGACGGATTAAATGGATTCGGGTAGTTTTGGTATAAGTTGTACTTTACCGGGATTTGCTCTTCTTCTGTCTTCTCATTATTAACGCCTACATTCTTCCTTAAAAGTTCGTCAATCCTGCTAAATGATCCTCCTTTGCTCTTTGCCAAGTATTTTCCTGCTGCTGATTTATGTAATGTAGTATCTTCTTGATTTAGAAGCAAAGCAGTGGTAAGAGCGTCTATCTCCGCATATATAGCTTCTTCACTATTTGGATTCTGCTGAACTATTTCATCAAATTCCATTATAGCAGGCAAATATTCAATATTTCCAATCAGGCTCAATGACCCTAACTGCCTGAACATCTTTTTGATCAGTATATCATTCGTTGACTGGCTCGTCGAATTATAGATACTGTACAGATTATTAAAGTATGATGCAGGTCTAAAGGTTAATTGACCTATTTGAAATAATCTTTGATATGCGGGCAGCTTTGTCTCTAATGGCTCGCTTTCTAAAAGTATCTGATTGTAAATTGCTTCTGCACCGTTGTAATCTGCTGTTATAAATTTTTCTTCCGCTTCTGCATATAAGAGTTCTGTGTTACTTAAGTTTCCAACTGTTCTTTGCACTGAATATATCGTATCAACCGGCTGATTATTGTAAGAATACATTATCATTTCCTCTCCGCTGCCATCTGGTTCCGGACAGGGTTCTGATAATGCCGGTTCATAATATACGGTTAAGTTTCCGAATCTATCCTCCAATGAATAAAGCTGATGTTCATCCCAGAAATTACCTTCTGCATATATTTCAAACGGATCAGCTCCCAGACCGTTCATAAGAAGCTGTGTGTTAACAAGAGGCGGACGGATATTATTATCAGGAAGCCTGTTATCAACTATCCGGTTACAGCCGTCTGTAATGTAAAGATTTGAATAGTTCAGATAAATCTCTGATCCGTCATTATCCATTGTTGCAGGTAATTCCCATCCGCCGTTATTATAGATATGATTATAGCCGGATACTGCATACCACATTGGCGGACTACCTCCTAGTCTTGCAGTTAAATCAGGCAATGATCCCGTACCTATGTATATACCGTGAAGATAGTTATTATATATCAGGTTCCCGCCCACACCGGGTGATGAATTTGCAAGATGAATGCCATCGGTATGACCGGTTATTATGTTGCTCCTTATACTTCCATTACAGCTTGAGAGCAGAAGTCCCGGCATCTGGTTATTAACAGAGGTGATATAGTTTCCTATTATCAGCGGACTGGTTACATTTGACAGATAGATGCCAAGGTCTGTATTAACTATTTCATTCTGCTGCAGTGTTATCTGTGAGAAGTTTGAGATTGAAATTCCGTAAGCGGAGTTTGTTATCGTGCATTGTTTAATTTGCGGGGGGGGGGGTAGTGCTTTGTCTCTGTTCCATTGACTGACCGTGAAGCAATACAGCATAGTCTGAACAGTCTATGAAATCTACATTCTCTGCATTAAGGTAATTTACATTTAACTCTCCGAGTATTCCTGCCTGCGCATTCTTTACAATGCAGTTTGAAATAGTCAAGGTTCCGCCTTCCTCTATTACTATACCGTTTTCATTATCGGCGGTAATAAAGTCTAGTGTAAGTTTATCCTCCTGTGTGCCTGATAGATTTGCAGGTCCTTTTATTATAAGTTTCTTACCATCATAGAAATTTATTTTAGGTGCAGAGGTAAATTGATCGGTGTATATGTCAATACTTCCATTTTCAATAATTATGTTGCCGTATGCATAATAATCAGATACAATAGTCAGAGTTGCTCCGTTTGTTATCACCATATCGTCATACAATATCATACTCTCGCCAACAATTTCATCGGCAATAAGGTTGCCGCCGTGTTTTGCTACGGGAGCTATGCTGTACAAATTTGCATCACCCCTGTATAAGGTGTCTAAAAACTGCGCCTTATTATCTACTGCCAGCAAGGTGGAACTTGTAGTATCAACATAATTTTTTAAATTCCAATTTATAAATCCGTCAAGGTTTCTGAGTTTTATATAATATTTACTACTGGTACTGTAATACCGGTTTAGAACCATAAAGTAATTTTTATCTGTGTATAAAGAATCAACAAAGAAACCTAAGTCTAATCCATACTCGTCGGTTGAAAGAACTTGAGGAATAATATCCTCAATATATTCGTAACCACCCGCGACCAAAGACCAGGGCACTATCCCAGTATAATTTATTCCTCTAGAACCTGCATATTGATTTGTTGGGACTAGTTTTCTCAAGGTCTGACCCATCAGTCCACTTAATCTCGGTGATATTGTATCTCTTAGAGTATTGTATTTGTCTGTAACCTCAAAGTAAGGGGCATTTCTGAATCCTGTATATGTTGCCGGGATATCCCAACCACCAAAGTATAACCAGGGGAAAAGTATTTTTGTACCGTACATCAGGGTAAGGTTAGTTTGGTAAAGCAGTTCGTGGCTATTTATTTCTCTGATTTTATGTTCATCAGCATATCCATATTTGCCTGTTTGAACACTAAAACCATAATGTAAACCTGGATAAGTTTTTCCGGCATCCATTACTCTTTTATAAATTGAATCGGCAAAAATGTCAATATTCCTGAGCCTTATATCATTAGCGTCCTCACAAAACCACCAGGGCTGAGTATTAGAACCATCACACGGTATATCATACAGCCAGCCGGTTACCCAAAGATTTGCTTTTTTTACTCTACGCATAAATTCATCTATTACTATTGTACGACTGCCAAGTACTGTATCTGGCCAGGGTGCAAATCTACCTTCCGACTGAACATTGAAGTTGATATAAAGTTTTGCATTTGGTGAATATGAATCTATTATCTCATTCACCATCCTTATTGGCTCCCACTGGTCTATACTCCAGGGTTCATCGACGCCGATAAATGCCGCAACCCTTTGGTCAAAATCCACCTTATTCCAATAAATTTGCGTTTCTATATTTGTTTTAATCTCTTGGTAACTTATTGGATTCTTTAAGCGCCTTCCTCTCCAATCCGAAACTATTACTTTATCAACTGAGAATTTTATTTTATCCTTTTTACCCCGCCAGAGAACCTTAAACTCAACACAGTTTTGTGATATTTTACCTTCTAATTGATTTTGAATATTTTGAGCTAAAATACTTTTGTAGGATGTTCCAGGGAAAGGCTCACCTGCTGGTTTCCAATAAGGAAAGTCGTGAGTAAATGAATACTCTAAAATAAAATTCTGCCAACTACCAACGGAATCAAATTCTCCATAGGTTATTACCCGCTCCGCCGCAATTTCAGTAGTATCATAAAAGCCCCATTGTATTTTACCGTTAATCTCTTTCCAGGTTTTAGTTGCTGTTACCTGCAAAATACAAACTGTATCATGTGGTGATGAGTATTGATTGGGTAAATTCTCAACTTTAAGCCAAAATTCTGCCTCATAAACTATTGAATCTGATGTTTGCGTACCATTTACCGTTGTGAAAAAATTTCTGCACTGCCGGTACATTGGTCCGTAAATCATTGTACCGTGTTCAGATAGTTGTGTCGTTGAAACCGCCCCATTGGCTACGGTTAAATTTAGTGTATCGCGATTATTATATAATGTTATCAACCCATCTTCGGGTGACGTACCTTCTGCTTCGAATACTGTATATCTTGCATCTGTATATGTGGCTATATGATTCAATAGATTCATATCAGATTGTACAGGGATTACTAACAGGTTTGTGGGACTGATTCTCGAGTTAAATACACCAGTATCTAAATCAGACATATTTAATGCGAAAATACCTGCAGTATCAGCTTGATGGAATTGTTCAACCGGTGGTGCATATTCCATTTTCAATCCCATATCAGAGATGATTGGAATGCCAGGATAATTTTTGATAGGATCCTGGCCAAATGAAACTGTTAATGAACAGAAAACGATAAATACACAAATAATGTTTTTCATTGTTGTGTCCCCATAGAAAAATGAATGAGATATTTATTTAATTGTTTAATTACAAAAAATCTTTACTCCTGAATTATTATTTATAGAATTACAACTATTCAGGATTACCACCCCATTATTGTTTTTTTCTAACCGGTATTTATAAAACATTCATTGTCTCATCTCCTTTCCTGAAGGGGCTTAGTCCCAACGGGTCGGGACTAAGCCCTTCTGGTATATAAATTTATTAGCTCTGCTGTCTCACAATTAATGTTTTCTCGATATTTTTTCTGTCACGATTCGTCGTGACAGAAAACACCTGCTTGCTGCAGGCAGGCTCGAAAACCGCACAGCATAAAAGGTTCTCGAGTAATGAAATGTATCGAGAGAACCTTTTGAGAAAGCCCCGAAACCCTTCGGTTTTTAATCTAGTTATCTTACATTTATCCAAACCTCCGAGGTTTGGCAAACCTCGGAGGTTGTTGTGTTCACTAAGATCACTTTACGAGCATTCCCAATTTGGGACTTCAACTCAAATGATGAAATCATTTGAGCATCAGCATCTTTTTCATTTCAGTATAAACCGGAATCCTTCCTTCTCCAATTACTTCGATTCTGTACAGGTAGATTCCGCTTGCCAGATTATTCGGAACGGACGGGAGTCCGTTCCCTACGTTGAATTCTACTTCGTAATAGCCCGCTTCCTGTTCTTTGTTTACTAAAACCGATATTAATTCTCCCTTTATATCATAGACCATCAGCTTAACATAAGCTCTTTTTTTCAGTTTATATGCTATTGTTGTTGATGGATTGAATGGATTTGGATAGTTCTGATACAAAAGATAGTCATTGATGGTCATTGGGTAGTCATTCATTGTCAATGAAGTTATGTTGATGACCAATTCTTCTGACGGAAATGATTCGTTTCCCTGGTTATCTACACAGGTTATTTTATAAACATACCTGCTGTTCTGAAATGGAGGATATTGAATGTAAAAAGTATCTGTTTGTGATGAAATTAGTTTTGTTGAATCGATCGTGAAGGTAGCAACTGTATCCCTGTAAACATTGTAATGAGATGTATCGGCTTCTGTGTTCCGGTTCCATTTTACAAATATCTGGTTAGAATCAACAATAGCAGAAAGATTTCTTGGAGGTCTTGGTGCAAGGTCTTTGTACTTATAACTTTCACCTAATGGTCCTCCATACATCCCCATATCACTTCTGCTTCCATCAACATCCAATATTGCCGGGTCACCTACATCTATAGCCGGAGAATATGCCTGAAGACGATAGTCAAAATCCAGTTGTGGATTTGGCAAAGTATCTTTGATGAACATTGGATCGGCAAACACATTGCTGTCTCCGATAAACGGCTGACCTGTAATTAATTGATTAACCTGCCAGTAAAGATTATAATCTGACCTTGTTTGTGGTCCGTATGTATGTATGCCAGTTCCTACTCTGTTAAAAATATTATTACCTAAAATCAGATTTGTACCATTTCTAACTCCGGTATTCGGCAAATCACTTAATACATTATTATATACTGAATCATTGCCCGGTACATTCAAACGACCTATGTCAAGTCCTGCACGTCGAAAACCTATAATAAGATTATTCTTTACTTTTGTACCAGATGTAAAAGAATACAGACCATTTCTGGGTACGCCGGAACCT
>CAZXCP010000079.1:0-5811 GCA_964639355.1 uncultured Ignavibacteriaceae bacterium | reverse complement strand
TGAAAATTTTATAAAAAACGAACAAATATACTACAGAAACGAGGCGAAATCAAACGATAAGTTGTAATTGGAGCAAAAACATAAGGCCGGGTTTTTAACCCGACCTTTGAAAAAAGAGCAGTCAATCTATTTCAAAAGTATCATCTTCTTAGAATTAATGTATTTATCTGCGATGAGTTGATAGATATAGACACCGCTTGCAAGATTAGTTGCATTAAACTGAACTTCATATCTACCAGCTTGTTGTTTGGTATTAACTAACTCTTTTACTTTTCTTCCCAATATGTCATATATAATTAATGATACATCACTGACATCAGGTAAATCATACTTGATTACTGTTACAGGGTTAAATGGGTTTGGGAAATTCTGATATAAAGTGAATTCTGTTGGTAATGCTTCTTCTTCTGTTTCTATTGCACCACCGCCAAAGTGTTTCTTTAATATTTCATCAACTTTTGTTGAATAGTCATTTGAATTCTTTACCAGGTATTTTCCCAATCGTCCTTTCTGCAATGTAGAGTCAACTTCCTCAATAAGCAATGCTGTTGTCAAAGCATCTATCTCTGCATAGACTGCCTCTTCTGTATTTGGGTTCTGCTGAACTATACCATCAAACTGGTTTATCGATTCTTCATATTCTTCTTCACTTACTTTGCATAGAATTGAGAGCTGTGTAAATAATTTTATCGTGACTGAGTCTTGTGCACTTGCAGCTAACGTGATAAAGGTATTCCCTAATGTGTTAAAAAATTCAGGTGGTTGACCAGTTAATCTTCCGATTTCATACTTACGCTGGTAAGCAAAATATTTTTCTTCTTCCGTTGCATTACCTGTTATAATACTTTCATATGTCTGCATTGCACCAGATATGTTACCAGTCAGAAAGTTTTCTTCTGCGATTGCATACTGTTCTTCTGTCTCGGTTAAAGATCCGATCGTTCTTTGATCCGCATATAATGTATCGATAACTTCACCTGTTTTAGAGGTAATCGGGAGCTTACCGCCGCCACCATCAGGCTGTGGGCAGGGTTCTTCCCGAAATGGTTCATAATAAACAATGCAATTCCCAAATCTTTCTTCTAATGGATATATGGGATGAACACCCCAATAATTTTCATCTGCATAGATTTCTATCAATTGATATGAACCTTCACAATTCATTAATAATTGTGTGTTATATAACGGTGGTGTTTCTCCTACGTTTGGAATTCTCTGATCCAAAATCTCATTGCATCCTCGTCTGAGAATCAAATTAGCATCAGTAACAAAGATTTCAGAGCCATCATCTTCTTCTGTCCATCCTCCATTTTCATATATTTTGTTATAACCTGAAACCGCATAAAATAAATTAGGATTAGCCGGATCCTGTACCAATCTTCCTTCCATATTTGGTAATGATCCTACACCAACATAAATCCCACGATTCAAGTTGTGATGTATTATATTTCCGCCGATGTCAGGAGAGCTATTCCCAAGATGAATTCCATTTGTATGTGAAGTAATCCAGTTTCCTCTAACTACACCGTTACAACTTCCAAGGAATATTCCAGGAGCTTCTTTTATACCGTTTAGATTATTTCCAATTATAGCTGGATTTGACACATTTGTGAGGAAGATTCCATAATCAGTTCCAGTAATATTATTTTGCTGAATTACTATTTGTGAGAGATTTGAGACTGAAATACCATAATCTGAATTGCTGATATTGCATTATTTTATAATAGGAGGAGGTGGAGGTAATTGCTCACCACCACTATATCCCAAGATATTTATAGAGTGTGTACCACAATTAATGAAGTCAACATATTGCGCATTTAAGTAATTAGCGTTTAGTGAAGATTCAATACCAATTGCAGCATCGTGTATTTCGCAGTTTGTAATTGTAAGTGAACCGCCGGCATTGATCGTTATTCCAGTTTTCTCATCTTCCTGCGACTCCCAGAAATCTAGAAGTAGTTTGTTCCCTGGTGACCCAACTATTGTGCAAGTTCCCTCAACAATTAGTCTTTTACTTTCTCCGAAATGTATTTCACCATCATCACCGATTTCAATAATTCCGTTTTTAACTTTAATATCCGCATTAGCTGTGTATATACCATTAATGGTCAGCCTAACACCTTCTTCAATAACCATAGTATCATATAATGTATCACCGGGCAGAGTTTCATCAGAATAGAGAAGTCTGCCTCCATATTTCACAACAGGTGCAACCTGATAAACATAACCTTCGCCGGGAACATATTCGATCTCTTTTGTTATACTGTTTGGTGCATCGAATGTTGTATCAAATATTCCTTCAATATTTCTGAAACGATAATTTATATGATGAGTATTTTCAGGTGCTCTGACAGTTAGCTTTATACATCTATTATCTGTAGTAATCAAATTGGCAAGTAAGAAGTATTCGTTATCTATTTGGGATGGATTTATAAAAAATCCGCAATGCCAATTTCTCTCATCTATTTGAGGGGGACCATAACCTAAAATCAAATAATCATATGATACTTGCTCTGGATTTGGAAATGTTGGTGTACTGTATCGATATTGCAGAAAATCACCTGAATAGTCCAACTTCATTAGTGTTTTACCAAGTTTACCTTTTAAGCGGGGAACGAGATTTTCTTTGATAATCTTATATGCAAAATGACTCGAATCCGAACCATCTATACTTAAAAACGGAGTCCCATCCTCATTGAGTATACCTTGCCATCTATCGCCAGGAGGGGCACCCAATGAAGTAAAAGCTTCGTTAATTAATCCTTTGACGCCGTGAGCTAATGCCAGCATTGTTTGCGCCTTAACTTCGGCTGTATCAGGGAAACGCCAAACATCCCATTGTCCGCTCTTTATTGTACCAAAAACCTGCGGCATATAATAGAAACCTGGCTGTAAACTATGGCAGATTTGAAACATTTCTCTTGTGCCTTCCCAATCTTCAAATCCTGCAGGAACTCTAAAATCTAAGAATGGGAAATAATCTATAAATAACTTCTCCGGGCGGACGGTATTATAATATCTGACTAGTTGTGTGTCTCCATTTACTTCTACTTCCCACCAAGGATAAAACTTTGTAAACAAACGAGGGGCTCCGATTGTGTTAAGAACGGAATCAACTATTCTCATTGGTGTATAATGATCTAAAGAAGAAGGTTCATCAGGTCCACCCCAATATTTCATATTTGGCCATTCTTGTTCTGGAAAGTCTCCGGCATACTCAATTATATTATCGATTACTAGTTCACGTTCATCCGCGAAAACATTTCCACCATCATTATCGTAAACTTCTATGTAATCAATATAAAGATCGCACTTGGTATCATTTCTTAACCAATCTATGCAGAATTGGACTCCCTGTCCACCCCACCTATCAAAATAGTGTATTCCTTGAGCCTGTGGATTTTCTCTTCTATTACTCCCGTCGTGTGGGTCTTGAAATTCTTCGGGATATATATACCAATCTGGACTACCCAAATAAAATACTTTAAATGTATCATAAGGAGCGAAATCTGATACCTTAAGAGTTATTTCTTTTAGAAGATGATGTTTATTTCCACCTTCTATAACTCCATTTATTTGATCACGATATGTTGCACGTACGTATAATCTGCATACATTTGATTCTGGATCAATATTAAAGTCATTCAGATGTAAAGCCATAGAAAATCTTGGTGTATATGTCACATTCCATCGATCATAATTTAGCGAATCTACGTACCAGCGCTTGTATACTTTTTCCTGATGGTAATGAGGACCATAAAGAAGTGAATCAGCCGCTTCAGTTAATCCTTCTGTCGACCAGCATTGTCTTCCTAAAAATGTTGCAGGACTGCCAACTGTATCGATAGTATAATCATCTACCCGGACAATATGCTTGAAACCAACTTTAAGCGTATCAATCTGGTTTTCTTCGGCTTCCCATTTTGAATAGTAGGCAGTGGAATAATATTGTATCAATTCGTCTGGTCGTTCACCATTGTATGCAGCAAAATTTAATCCTCGAAGTTCTCCTTGCGAATTCTCATCCGCATACTGGGTAAGAAAGTTCATACCGGATGTTCTGAACGTATTATAAAAACCGGAATTCGATTTGTACTCCCGATGCCAGGATGCACCAAAGAGGAATTCCTCTGTCGGTGATTCCTGAGCTATTGTTATTGCATTGAAGAAAATCAATGCAATGAAAAACCTGTAAAACAGGTAAAACAAAATGTTTGTTTTGTTTCTCATAATTACTCCATTGATTAGTTAATAAATAAATTAATTTGTTATCCTAAAGAGGATAACAGCACAGCAACAATTGGAGTGGGATTTTATAAATATTGTTTTTCTTTTGTGTTTTATTGTACCTCCTGATTTTTATTTGTAATTGTTTAGTTATTACTAATTGCCACGACTTTTAAGTCGTGAAGTTATTATTTGACCAACATATTCCGGGCTTTAGCCCAATTGATAATTATGTTTTGGCTAAAGCCTATTCGCTTTCTTTCTTTTTTTCCAAGAGCTAAAGCTCGTGGCTATTAATTTTAATCTCTTGAGATTCTTCGTCACTACGTTCCTCAGAATGACGGTTACTCGTCATTTAACATAAACCATTTTCTTTATATCGCTGAAAACAGGAATACTTCTTTCATTACTTACCAATATTTGATATATATAAACTCCACTTGCCAGACTCCGGCCAAGCCGGAGTGACTCATCCGAGCCGGAATGACTGACTGATGCATCGAATAGAACTTCATAATATCCTGCTTCCTGTGTTTCGTTAACTAATACAGAAACTAACTCTCCTTTTATATCATAAACATACAGCTTCACATATCCTCTTTCTTTAAGCTTATAACCTATTTTTGTACTGGGATTGAACGGATTGGGATAGTTCTGATACAGTATATAATTGTTAACAGGTTTCCATTCATTTTTTACCGATACAAGTATTACTGCAACCTGTTCTGATGGGTTTGATTCATTCCCATGGTTATCTATTGCAGTCAGCTTGTAATAGAGAGTTTCTACATTAGAAGGAAATGTATGGTAATAGAATGTATCTGTAACCGAAGCTATCAGCTTTGTTGAATCAATTGTGAAATTAAAAGCCGTATCCATGTAAACATTATAAAAACTGAAATCTGCTTCTGTGTTTTTGTTCCAGTTTAATTTAATCAGGCTGTCAACGTTCGCTGTTAAATTTACAGGAGTTCTCGGTGGAAGATCAACATATATATAACTTTCTCCATAAGGACCTCCATAAAGCCCAATATCACTTCTTGTGCTGTCTTTATCCAGAATATTCGGGTCACCAGCATCTATTAATGGTGAGAATTCCTGAAGATGAAAATCCAAATCTCCTTGAGTTGTGTCATCGTTAACTATCATCGGGTCAACGGAGAGGTTTGTTGAATCCGGTGTGAATCCTCCATAATTTATTCCGTTGTTCCAGGAATCATTAAACTGTATTCCAGTACCCGGACTTCCATTTGCATCAATTCCGATTGCCGTTCCAGTAACAACATTATTTTTTACTGTATTAAAAGACACAAAGATTCCATGGCCTATGAACTGTCCTGTAACATAGTTGTTATATACATACAATATTGAACCATTTTTATTAATACCGTCGTAGCCCAATTTCGCAATAATTTTATTATTGTAAATTTTTACATTACCATCAATGCCGGATCTTATTCCATCCGGTGCAGTATCTACTAAAAAAATATAATTATTTGTTATCGTTGGACTCGCACCCAAAGACTTTACTATACCATCGCCTATAGTCATTATATTATTTGAGTCTATTAAAGGTGAGTAGTT
>CAZXCP010000078.1:0-6042 GCA_964639355.1 uncultured Ignavibacteriaceae bacterium | reverse complement strand
CGCGTTTACAGTTGTTCCCGTCATAATAATAGTACTCCTTACAGGGTTGTACCTGTTTAAAAAGGATTCTGCCGACGGAAGGCTGCTCATCTGGAAAGTTACCGGGCAAACCATTAAAGAAAAGCCATTAGCCGGCCATGGATTTAATACGGCACAGGCCACATTGGCCCCGGCGCAGGCTGCATATTTTGCCGCAGGCCTGGGCAGCGAAAACGAACAGATACTGGCCGGTAGTGTGCGCTGGGCGTTTAATGAACCGCTGCAGGCAGCCTCCGAAACAGGTTTGCCGGGGGCATTGCTGCTTTTGCTGATAACCGGTTACGCATTGTTTTTTAGGGTACCCAAAGCTCTTTCCCGGCAACAGTACCTGCATATTGGTGCCGCGCGTTCTTCGCTGGCTGGAATTGCGGTGTTCGGCTGCTTCTCTTACCCGTTTTATTCCCTGCCGGTTACCCTGCTGTTTTTTTATGCCCTGACGGTGCTGGCAGCTTTTAACAGAAACAATATTTTACAGTATACATTACTAAATACAGGCCTTAAGCTGACTATACTTACCGGGGCTGTCCTGCTTAGTAGTTATTACCTGGTGAAAGCTCCTCAATGGAAGCAGGCTTACTGGCTGTGGGACGAAGCCTCCTCACTGTACCGGATAAGAGCATACCCCGAGGCCAATGAAAGTTTTGCCGAAGCTTATCCCATTTTAAAATACAACGGCCTTTTTTTGCAGCAATACGGCAAGAGCCTGGCGATGGAAGAACGAAACCGGGAAGCTGTTGCCTGTTTAACCGAAGCTGAGAACTATTATAAAGACGAATTTGGGTACATTACCCTGGGCGACTGTTACAAGGCCCTGGGGGAATATTATAAGGCAGAAGACCAGTACCAGTTGGCCGCCAACATGGTGCCGCATAAATTTTATCCACTGTACCTGTTGGCTAATTTGTATAGTGAAACCGGGCAAAAAGAAAAAGCAGTTGTCCTCGCCCGGCAACTTTTGAACAAAGAGGTAAAAGTGCCCTCGCAGGCTATTGAAGAGATACAAGAGGATATGCGGGAGATAATAGACAGTAATTCGTTTAATTCTGATGAAACAAATGATAAAATAAAGAAAGGGAAAAATTATACAAAAAGTTGTACAATAGCCGTTGAACATCAGTTTTGGTAACTCTCTCCTTTCGGGGCCAAAAATAATCTATGATGAACTAATCATAGAATAACAATATTAATTAAAAATGTTTTTTATTATGAAATTAAAAAGAGGTTTAATATTCACCCCCCTATACCAAATAGAATTCAATTATTTGAATTTTCAAGCTAAGAAATAATATAATAGAGAATTATGAAAAGAATATATATATTATTGATCATTCCACTATTTTCCTGTGTTCACTCTTCTGATAATATTGAGGATGCTAAAAAGACTGGTACAATACATATATCGCATAGAAATGAGGCTGTTATACCAGACACATTGTTTGAAGAAGTTAACTATGCACCGCTCGAAACAACGAAAGAATCCATGATAGGTGAAGTTAATAAACTAGTAGTAACAGACAATCGGTTTTACATATTAGATAAAATCTTAGCGAAAACCTTGTTTGTTTTTGATAAAACCGGAAGCTTTATTTTTAAACTGAAAGTAACAGGCAAAGGTCCTGGAGAAGTTTTGGAAATAATGGATTTTTGTATTTATGAAAATCAACTATTGCTATTAGATTATAGAAAAGTACTCTTTTTTGATTTAGATGGGAATTTTATTAGAGAGAAAAAGATAGATTTTGCCCCTGAAAATATTTCTGTCTTAAATGACCAAAATGTGTTTCTTTTTAACAACTCACATGTTTCAAAAAATAAATTCACAGATTTTCATATAGCAAAAACAGATATCTCGTTTACTGGAATCAAAAAATATTTTAAACCTAAACGAAAAGAAATAAACAGCTTCTATCGATTTCAAGTTTACAATAATGAGATGTATGTTACTACTCCTCAATTTGGTGATTATACTTTGTATAAGTATACAAAAAATAATATAATGCCATACATAAATTTTGATTTTGGAGAATACAATATTCCCAAGAACAAATTAAATTCTCAACTTGATTTACTTAAACCCATGAATGACAGAGATATAATAGATAATATAAACATCCTCTATTTTTTGGTTGGTTCAAATTTTTCGTATTTTCTGTATATTCAAAATAAGCATCCATATTGTGGTATATATTTTAATAAATCTCAAAAATTTACTTGTGGTTCAAGTTTTGAAACTCACAAATATGCTTCACCTATCATGCATTTTGTAAAAAATGATAAATTATATTCAGCTGTTTCTGCAGATAGATTAATTCGCTTTAATAAATATATCAATAAAAGGCCAAATAATGAATATGAAAAATTAAAAGATAAAAATTCATCTTTTCAAATTGCGATGCATGATATCTCAGGATTGAGCAATCCAATTATAGTTACATACCATATAAAACATGATTTAATAAAATGAAAGGTTGTAAATTCTATATTCTAACAGTCTGTATTCTGGCTATTTTTTCATTAACACTAGTTAATTATTATACATATTACAGACTGAAAAAAATAGAAACAGATTACAATGGACTTGTTATAAATAGTTTAAACTGGAAGAACTCATATAATGAGTTGCAAGAAAGGTTTATGAAATCTATTAATAAAGATGGAGTTAATTTAGAAGACATTTTTATTGAAAACAATATTAACATTCAAACTCCATTGTTTGGACTTATATTTCCTCAATTGTCATGTGCAACTTGTATGGATTCGTTGCTACACCAAGTAAATCGTTCATATACCGATGAATTAAAATCTCAGTTATACATTTTTATAGATGAATCTCGTGAATACTACATGAATAAATTCAAGAGATTTCATCAATATAATTTTCCAAACATTATTTCTTTAAATATGGATAAATATGATTTTATAAATAAAAGTGGAGATGCTTTTTTTCTAATAATTAATCAAAATTATGTTAGCGAAATGTGTTATTTCCCTGATAAAAAGAAATTTGAAGAAACAAAACTTTATATAAATTATGTCAACAGTAAATATTTAGATTTCGAAATAAAATAATCTCATGAGTTCAATACAATCAATCACAATGCAAATATATAACAACCGCAATTGGTAAAAACAATTACCTTAATTACTTAATTTTTAATAATTTAAATTTTATAATCATGAAAAAAAGAAAATTTTTATTTATTTGGGTTTTAGCGTTAAGCCTGGTTTTGGCATTTAATTTTATTTTAACCAAAAACGCAAAAAATAGTGAACTGTCGTTATTGGGCTTAGGTATGAATATTGCCCATGCCCAGAGTGAATGCCCTGATGACGAAGAAGACAAATCATTTATTTGCACTATTTATTGTCCTGATGGTTCTACCGCAGAAGGTATAGAAGTGATCTGTATACCTGGTACGAGTGATTGTTCTCCACACTCTTGTGATGCAGTTTGTACGGGAAATACTCCTGTTGTTTAGGTAATATAAGATTGATGCTAATGGAAAATAATTCAAAGCATCATAATTATATTGCTTATTCGGGCAAGCAATTCAAAATAATTCCTATTTGTAAAATTTGCTAGCTGAATTTATGAATAAGAGTTTTAAACTTTGAATTGTTTGCCTAGCCTAAATTTAGCTGGATTTTCCTCAAAAAACAAGCTGGATAATTGCAATACACCGAAATAGTAAAGATTTCACTTGACAGTTTTCATTGAAATTGATTTCATGAAAAATAAAACATATCACAAATAAACAATAAACATCTAATTTTATGAAACTAACCATTTATTTTATATTAGTATTAAATATAATACCAGCATGTAAACCCTCGCTTGATAAAGATAAAAGTGCGAAGATTATTATATTAAATCATAATGCAGATAAAAATACAGCCTTACTACCAGATACAATATTTGAAGAAATTGTTTTTACTCCTCTGGAAACGTCAAATGAATCAATTATTGGAACATTCGATAAATTAGAGGTTAAAGAAGATCGATTTTATATTTTAGATACAAGACTATCTAATGCTTTGTTTGTTTTTGACAAATCTGGGAATTTTAAATTCAAAATCAGAGCCATAGGTAAAGGTTTGGGTGAGTTTACACACTTGAACGATTTTTGTATTTATAAAAATCAAATATTATTACTAGGTCATAAAAAGGTACTTTTTTATAATCTGGATGGAGATTTTATTGAAGAGAAAAAGATAAAATGGGCAGCATGGAATATTTCTGTTTTAGATGAACAAAATGTATTCTTGTTTGACAATTCACATGTATCAAAAAATAAGTTTTGTGACTATCATATAATAAAGACTAATTTTTCTTTTAACAAGAATAAAGGCTATTTAAAACCTATACAAAAAGAACTTCACAGCAGCTATAGATTTCAGTTGTTTAATGATAGTCTATACATTGTAAGTCCACAATGTGGCGACTATACTTTGTATAAATATCAAGACAACAAAATAATTCCATATTTAAAATTCGATTTTGGGAAATATAATATTCCAAGAGATAAATTGAATACTGAATTTAGTATAGAACTCTCTATGGAGGAATTAAAACCATATATTAAGGTAAGAAATTTTATTTTAGGCTCAAAACTAACTTATATAAATTATTCTCAAAACGGAACAATTTTCATGGGACTATATTTTTTAACAAATGGAAAATTTATTTCTGGTGCGCGTTTTAATAATTGTATTATTTTGCCACCAAGTATTCATTATATAAATAAAAATAAGTTATATTCAATTATTGATGCCGAAAGGTTACTTCGTTTCGATAATGTTCTAAGAAATAAAAGTAATGACGTATATAAAATGATGTTGGAGGAAAATAGTTCATTACAAAATACATTACAAAATATTTCAGCCATAAATAATCCCATTATTGCTACATACAAACTAAAAGAAGGTCTATATAATTAAAATAATCTCAAATATTACAAAAAGACAGGAACGTTGTAAATATTGACAAATGATAATAAGACAAATTATTTTTTTTTTGATTACGTTTTCATGGTTAAGTTGCAACAACAAAAGTGGTGTAAATAACAATAGCACAGCTAAACCAATCCCGATTATAAATTACACATGCATTGCGTCATATCCACATGATACGACCTCCTTTACTGAAGGATTTTTTATAAATAAAGGCAAATTATATGAAAGTACCGGAGCACCAAGAAGGTTACCTCAAACCAGATCTTTATTTGGGATTGTAGACCTGACAACTGGTAAAATTGATACAAAAGTGGAGATTGACAGGAAAAGTATTTTGGAGAAGGAATTGCTTTCTTAAATGGAAAAATATATCAGCTTACCTATAAGACTAAGATTGGATTTGTTTATGATGCTGACGGTTTTAAAAAGATTAGAGATTTTACTTTCCCAAGTAAAGAAGGTTGGGGGCTAACAACTGACGGAATAAGCCTTATAATGAGTGATGGGACTTATGAGTTAACGTATTTAGATCCTGTTACATTTCAAATAGTAAGAAGGATTTCCGTGACTGAAAATGGATGTGTGAAAAAATATTTGAATGAATTAGAATATATTAAAGGATACATTTTTGCTAACATCTGGACTACGAATACAATAGTAAAGATTAACCCAACTGATGGGAAGATTGTAGGAAAACTTGATTTGACATCTTTATATAAAGAATCAAAATATATTTTTCCTGGTTCTTTGGAAATGAATGGTATTGCTTATGCTTCGTTAGCAAACAAGATTTTTGTGACTGGCAAACTATGGCCTAAAATATATGAATTAGAGATTGATTGATGATAAAAACAATATCGAGGTGTTCCTACTCATCCGGCAGGTGTACCCCGAGTTGCTAGCGGGGGTGGGGTACCCGCAGATACGCGTTTCGCGGCCCGATGAGGAGGAGCGGGTGGAGCAGCTTATTAGTATTGTGTTGTACGGTGCAGGATAAAGTTGAAAAACTATTGGTAGTCCGGCAAAAAAGAAAACCGGTAGTCTTATTTA
>CAZXCP010000077.1:0-6191 GCA_964639355.1 uncultured Ignavibacteriaceae bacterium | reverse complement strand
ATGGAAATTATGCACAAGGCTCGGATAATTTAAACTGCATTTAGTGCCAACATTGTGGGCAAGTGTAAAGACCACCGAACATTGACAAACAGATTTGAAAATTGAAAAAACAGAATGATAAAATAGGAGCACTGATTGAAAGATACTGCAAGAAAAAATTAGTTTTTGCCCGCCCGCTTCTGCCCTTCGGGACAGTTTGGGAAACCCACGCACATTGCACACATTTGCAAATCGCACAGGCTGACGCTAAAACCCAAATTTGCAAAAGAGTGCAATTTACCCACCTCTCAGATAAAGCGTACATTTAAGGATGAATTATTTACAATGGAATATAGCAATTACAAATCATTTCTTTAATCAAGAAAATGAGGAAAATGAAGTTACTTTATATTTCAGTGAAAGAATTATTTTAGAAATAGGTGCTGCTAATTTTGAAGAACCCGAAGATGGTTATTTGGATGACTTTTTTACAGCTATGAGGTTAGGCGTAAATGGAATTAATAACAATGATTACATCCAGAGGATTTTAGATTTGGAAGAACGTTTTCTTACTGGTACAATTGCTATTGCTGGAGTTCCATTTAGATATCCACCTTACTTTACTTATTTATTAGCATTTATTCTTCCTTTTACTTCGGGTGAAGTAAATGTTAGTTTCAGTATGAGTAATTTTCATGGCGTTGCAAAAAAATACTTCGAAGAAAAGCAACTAACGAAAAACTATGATAAGTACATTTTATTAAATCTTAGAAGAATTGATTTTCTATGGAATAAATTAAATAACTGGTTAATTGAAGAACTTAATTTTGGTTTAGGATATCTTGAAGAATTGAACCCACCTGGGAATAGGGCTTATGTTCGAAAGTTTGAATATCATATTTTGTTTAGAAAAGAGCAAGAAGAAAGGTTAGCAAAAGTCTTTGAACAAAATCAAATACTACCAGATGATATAATAAGCGAAGAACAAATCAAGAAATTATTAATTCACAATAGTACATTCTTAAGAATATCAGACAGAACTAAAGATAAAATAAATAAAAGCGATTATATTGGAGACAAAATAATAAAAAGAGCACACCGATTTTATCAAAAATGGACAGGGGCATCACATATAGTTGATGGAGAGAGGGGTTTTTCAAGAAAGAAACTCATTCTATGCATTGACTTTAATACTTTAAGTCAACGAATAACTCCGAAATATTTTCGTGCTTTCACAAAAGATGCTTTACCCGAAAATTGTATTGTAAATAAACCAAATGGTGAAATAATTGAAAATTTCACGCAAGAGGTTGAACTCTATTCAAATCCAATATCAGATTGTTTTATTGATTTCAACACTAATGTTGAGCTAAAGGATGAATCAAATCGAATAAAATATAATTGGAAGGTCAAAAACTTTTATCTTTTCAAGAAGGTCTCTCATTTTGATTGGGTTGAAATACCGAAAGTTGAATTTAATGCAGGAAAAAGCCTAATTGTTTGTAAAAAAGAATTTTATGAAAGAGAATTGAATAATTGGTTTAATGAAATTCCAGGTTCAAAAAAGTTACTTGATAAGAATGAAAGAACTCTTTTAAGTAATGAATGGCTTGCTCTATGGATTGATGAAATAACCAAATTTCCCCATCCTGAAGTTTTAGAACTCAAAATTCAACAAGAAGATAAACCAAGGATAAACTTTAATAAAGAGTTGTTTTTTGGCGGCTTGTTTTTTAAGGATAAACTCCCAAATGTTTGGATTGAGAATGCCGAAAATAAAAAACCTGTTATTGCTGTTTATGAAAATGAAGAAATTATATTAAATCAGAAATTTGAAACAGAGCTTGACGAAAATGGTAAAGTAATTGGCTATCCTGTTAACTTGCATTTTTTTACAGATAAACATCTTGTAAAATTAAATCTACCATTTAAATTAAAGTCAGGAGATATTGAAACGCAACGTTTTTTAACCATCACAGACTTTAAAAAAGTTGAAAATGAGAATATAGATGCAATCTTGCCTAAACGTAATTCGATTGGACAAATAACAAATTCAGACTTTAACTACAGTAAGGGAATTGAGCACTTTTTTACAAGTGAAAAAATTAATTCCATAAAAATCTATCAAAACCTATTGAATAGTCAATATTCTGGATTTAAAAACAACACTTCAACTTCATATGCTTCTTTTGGCACTAAATACAATCCACAGCATTTAGGTAATATATTAATAAACTACATATCGACTAAAGGACGTTTATTAAATGTTGAATTTGAGCAGATTATCTCAAATCTATTAGCATCATCAAAAGAAAAAGGAGAAATAAAAAAAACAGCAGACAAAGTTAGATTCCAACTTCAAGATTTAGGGTTTATTGACTTTAATATGAATAATAGTACACTAATTATAAATAAGCCTCACTTAATCATTAAGCCTACAATAACAGGCACAACTGCTATTTTGACGGGAGCGAGGGATAACAATTTTATTACAGAAATAATGGAATATGCAGATTCCAATGCAATTAATGTTGATGCCAAAAGTGAATTTGGAGAGTTATTCCCTCAAGTTCTCTTTTTTGACTTTGTTGGAAACACAAACAATTTAATAAATGAGCTTACGAAAAGATTCAATCTAATACACAAAAAGAGTGGTTTATATTTGCAGTTTGCTTTATCTTATCATTTCTCCGATATTTCAAAGTGGAAAGATTACATTAGCCCAGTTGAGAATTCTTTAGAAGATTTTGAAGGAGGATACATATTTGATATAGAAAAGCTCTATTTCATAAAAAAACCGGATGATTTTAATAGGCATTTATCGTTAGTTAGGTTTACTGGAATTTCTGGTTATAAAACTATACATCGCTTATGGCATGAGGGGAAAGCCTATGAAATATCCAATCAGCAATTCGGTATTTTTCTCTATTTGTATCTTTTTAGGCTTGAAAAAGAAAAGGCATTTAAAAATAAAAAAGATAATGAAGGTTGGATAAATTGCGGTCAAGAATTAGAAGATAAAGAGCATGCTGAAAAGTATTCGAATATCCTTGTTTATGATGAAAAGCATGAATTCTTAGCTGTTCCGTTATATTGTCGGCTTCCAAGATTTTTTGCTCAGAGCATATCAATGCTTTCAGGAAGTGTAGCTGAAATTAAATATCTAAACCTTGTAAATGTGAACTATCGTGGGAAGTATTTAATATATAAAAATGTTCCAAGTTTATTTGTAAAGAATGTATTTGTGAATTTGAAACAGAAGTTAAATTATACAGAAATAAATATCTGAGATGAAAAACCCTATTCAAGTTTTTGATAAAATTAAAGACAGCTTTATTCTATATGTTAAAACAGCATTTAGTACACGCTATCCGGTTTTTGAGCAAGAAAGAGAAACTTTACTTAATCAAGATAAAATTTTCGCACGTTCGCCTTGGGTAGAACCATTGCCTATTTATAAACCTTCGGATTACAAAATCAGTGAAATTGATTCAATTGCAAATTTGAATGATGAAGAGCTAAAGGTTTTTAAAGATATTGCAAGCAAAGGATTAGTTGGAGATTTCAAAATCTATCAACATCAATATGAAATGCTTACAAAAGCAATGGAGGGAAATCATTGCGTAATTACTTCAGGTACCGGTTCTGGGAAAACTGAATCGTTTTTGCTTCCTCTTTTTGCTTATTTGAGTAAAGAGTTGAATAAGTGGAAAACTAAATCCAACACTGTAAATAATACAAAGTGGTGGAATGAAAGAGGCTGGGGACCTGTAAGAATTGTAGGAAACGGGAATACAACTTTGTCTAACGATACAAAGCAGAGACCTAACCCTCAGAGACCTGCAGCAATCAGAGCAATGTTGATTTACCCAATGAATGCATTAGTTGAAGACCAGCTTTCTAGATTAAGAAAAGCATTAGATTCTGATAAACTAAGAGAATTATTAGTAACTGAGTATAACGACAATCGAATTTATTTTGGACGATATAATTCAACTTCACCAGTACCAGGCAAGGCTTATAAAATAGATGAAAATGGAGACATTGTTCCAAATAAATACAAAATTCAACAACTTAAAAAAGAGTTGAATTTGATTGAAAACAACATTTCTCAATTGATTGAATATATTGCTTCGAATCCAGATAATTTAAACGAATCTGAAATCATTGACCTTAAAGCAAACTTTCAGCAATTGGATGGTGCTGAAATGCGCACAAGATTTGACATGCAACAAACTCCACCAGACATAATGATTTCGAATTTCAGTATGCTTAGCATAATGCTAATGCGTGAATGTGAGGAATCCGTTTTTGAAAAAACAAAAGCTTGGTTAGCATGCAATACGGAGTTTGACAACGAACTTACTATAGAAGAAAAAGTTGAAGAGAAAAAAGAACGAATATTCCATATAATTATTGATGAATTACATTTATATAGAGGTGGTTCAGGTTCAGAAATAGCATATTTAGTCAGGTTATTATTAGAACGGTTAGGATTAACTCCTGATAGCAACCAGTTAAGAATTTTAGCGTCCAGTGCTTCACTGGAAGGAGATGAAGGTAAAGCATTTTTAAGAAGTTTTTTCGGAACAGAAACCAAAGAAATACATATAATTCAAGGAGTTGAAGAAAAACCTAGAATTACTGAAATTATTGCTCCTCTAGAAAAATATGTATCAGACTTTGCCTTAGTTGGTCAGAATGCTGAAGTTTTAGAAAAAAAATTACCCGATGTAATTGAAGACATAGGTGAGATTGATTCTAAAATAAAGAACCTTATACCTGCACATGAAAAAGAACTATTTAAAATATTTATAAATCAAAATAGTAATGGTTCTTATTACAATACGCAAATAAAAGAAGCTATGTATTCTGCTTTTAATGTTATAGAATCTAATGGAGAATTTAGAACAAGAGCAGTTCCAGCATTTAAAAATGGTTCAAAAGATGATACCTATAGAGTGAAATTTATTTCTGAGGCATTGTTTGGGGAGGATGAAAAAGAAAATGATGATGCTGTTAAGGGGTTCTTTTTCTTATTAGGATTATTGGATAAGTATATGGTAACTCATGAATATCCAAAATTAAGGTTTCACTTATTTTATCGAAATATCGCTGGAATGTGGGGAGAACTAATTTCTGATAAGGAAACTGAAACAAAAGGAGTTCCAATTGGACAGATGCTTACTTCACCCAAAATATCCCACAATAATCACAGGACACTTGAGCTATTATATTGTGAAAATTGTGGAACAATTGCATTTGGTGGAAGTCGTGTTAAATACAAAGATGAAGAAGAAAACTTTTTTACAGAATTATTGCCAGTTAGTCCAGATATTGAAGGTGTACCGGAAACTTCCCCAGCAACAATTGTCGAAAAGAGAAAATATAACGATTTTAGTGTTTTTATTCCTGGGAACTATGAGAATATTGACCCCGAACACCCTATTCCAAATTCAGGTGGGTTAAGATATAGATGGTACCCCGCTTGGCTAAATATACATTCTGGTCGGATTGTTACTTCAAATCCAAATGATGAAAATAAGTTTATCACCGGAAAATGGTTAAGAGTTAAAAACGGAGACAATGATATTGCAGATATTGAGAGCAATATTGCGAAAAGTATTAGTTGCTTACCTCCAGTTTGTCCTCATTGTGAATCTGATTATTCACATCCTATGAAGAAGAAACAGTCTCCTTTAAGAGGGTTCAGAACTGGTTTCGGAAAAATGAATCAAATTCTATCCAAGGAACTTTTTGATAGCCTCCCTGATGGTGAAGCTACGAAAAAACTTGTTGCATTTTCCGATAGTAGAGAAGACGCAGCAAAACTATCTAAGAATATTCAAGAAGAACATTATTTATCACTTATAAAAGAAGTTGTCGTTTATAATTTGACGAATGATTTACAATATGAAAACAGTGTAATTAAAGCACTTGAAAATAATAATGAGGAACAAAAATCAAAACTAAAGAGACATAATGAATCAAGATATCTTGAGTTAGGTCAATTATGGCAAAAAGCAAATGGTGAATTTGCGACCTCAATTGATAAGAATAAGTATAGTGCTATAAAAGATAATATTAAGTCGGCATCTGATTTTGTTGGTATTGTAATTGAAAACTTATTGAAGTTAGGAATAAATCCTGCAGGTTCTTATAAATCAGTTGAAAATTTCAAATCTGGTAACGATTATAAACCATGGCATTAT
>CAZXCP010000076.1:0-6207 GCA_964639355.1 uncultured Ignavibacteriaceae bacterium | reverse complement strand
TGATGAATATCGTGCTGATTGTAATACCTCTGGTGTCATTAATTTTTGGTGCGGTATATCTTTACAACTCACGTGAGTTTCTTGAGATGATGCTGAGCCAGCCAATTGATAAACGTTCCTTATTTCTCGGGATTTATTTTGGTGTAAGTATTCCACTAGTTTCCGGATATATAATTGGTATAATAACTCCGTTTCTAATCTTTGGTAAAGTAAATGAGCAGACAGATGGACTTGTTTTTCTTTTATTGATTGGTGCCGCACTCACGTTTGTTTTTACTGCAATCTCCTTTCTTGTAACAGTGCTTCAGGATGATAAAGCAAAGGGACTTGGAATTATTATTCTCATCTGGCTTGTTTTCTCTGTCATTTATGATGGGATAGTTTTGTTTATCGTTTATTACTTTCAGGAATATCCGCTTGAAAATATTATGATCGGTTTAAGCGTTACAAATCCAATTGATTTGGGCAGAATACTATTCCTGATAAAATTTAATATCTCTGCATTGATGGGTTATACAGGTGCAGTCTTTCAGAAATTCTTTGGAAGCTCTTTTGGGGTAATTCTTTCTGCAATTTGTATCATTTTATGGGTGATGATTCCAATCGTTCTCGGCAATAAAGTTTTTAAGAAGAAAGATTTTTAGAAAAGTTTTTGACCAATCTTGTTTTCATTTAGTAAACATTGTTAAGTTTAAGTGTAAAATTTTTAAGTGAACAAATGACTGTGAACAACATAAATATTCCTGATCAAAGAGTGAAAGAAATATGCAGGAATTATTCGATTAAGGAGTTATCGTTATTTGGCTCTGTGTTAAGCGGCGATTTTAACTTAGAGAGTGATATTGACCTGCTTATCGAATTTAATCCTGAATCAAGTATAAGTTTGTTTGATCTTATTGATTTGAAAAAAGAATTGGAAGAGGTTTTTGGTAGAGAAGTAGATATCGTTTCAAAAAATGCCATCAAGAGAAGCCGTAATCCTTTAAGAAAGAAAGGCATTCTGGAAAACTATAGGGTTATTTATGCCTCGTGATAAATCATCACTAATTGATATTCTGAATGCTTGTGAGAGTATAAAAAAGTATTCAGAAAATAAATCTCCAGAAGAGTTTTTTAAAGATGAAATGACTCAGGATGCTATTATTAGAAAGATTGAAATAATTGGAGAGGCTTCAAATCGTTTATCTGATGAGCTGAAAAACCGATTCCCCGATTTACCATGGGAAAAAATGCGAGGGATGCGAAACATACTCATTCACATGTACGACGAAATTGATCTTAATATTATCTGGGATACTATAAATAAGGATATTCCAAAACTAAATACCCACTTGATGAAGATACTTCCTTTAATTGATGAATAACCGCGCCCAAAGAAATAGTTTTTTAGTGAGATTGTTTTGCCACAAATCAAGGAATTTTATCAAATCTAACTATAGCTTTCCTCACTTGCATATTTGATGTTAAACCCATATCTTTAACCAGACAAATTTATCTGATTATGTAAAATGACTGTAATTTTCTCTAAAAAATGCGAATATGGAATGCAGGCGATACTTTACCTCGCAGCTCAGGAGAAGGGAACCTTGATCTCAGCAGAGGAAATATCGAAAGTATTGAAAATCCCTCGCGAGTTTATTTCCAAGATACTTCAAAGCTTAAGAGAAAGCGGATTGATAAATTCGAGCAAAGGGAAGTCAGGTGGATTTTCACTTGCTAAACCTGCATCAAGAATTAAACTTATTGATGTTGTCGCTGCAATTGATGGACTTGATATTTTTGATAATTGTGTGCTCGGTTTTCCTGAATGTTCGCCAACACATCCTTGTCCGGTTCACAACACTTGGGGAACTTTACGCACGCAGACTTATGATATGCTGACATCTGAGACGATTGATAAATTGAAAGATAAAACTTTAAGTAAAATAAACAGCCTTTAGTATTTTTTTGAATTATAATCAGACAAAAATATCTGATATGAACAATAATCCTGAAATATTTAATAAAGAATATTCGTCCTCGACCATCCTGAATTCAGTTCAGGATCCTCCAACAGAGAAGAGATCCCGGATCAAGTCCGGAATGACATCCAGGAAAAAAATCATAAAGAACAAAGAAAAAGGAATTCAAAAAATCAGATTTATTGTGCAGACATTATTTGCACTGCTCTGCATCTGGATTGGCATTGAGTTCTATCAGTTCATTCAATACTTAGAAACTAACGGTGTTGCTGCATTTTCATCACGGCCTCCCGGAGTAGATGGTTTTCTTCCAATAAGTTCCTTTATGAGTTTTTATTTATTCCTGATGACAGGAGAAGTTCACACTGCTCATCCGGCTGGATTTTTTATTTTCTTCGCTATCGTTTTGGTCTCAATTGTATTCGGGAAAGCTTTCTGCAGCTGGCTTTGTCCTGTAGGATTTCTATCAGAGCTTATTGGTGATTTCGGAAAGAAAATTTTCAAGAAAGATTTGAAGCTTCCCAAAGTTCTGGATTATCCTCTTCGCAGTTTAAAATATTTGATGCTTGGATTTCTCTTTTACTCTGTTTTCTTTTTGATGAGTACGACTGCACTGCAGGCTTTTCTTGATAGTCCGTACAATCTTGTTTCAGATATAAAGATGTTCTATTTCTTTGCAGAAATATCAAGATTCTCTTTAATCGTAATTGGAATTTTGTTTTTGCTTTCAATCGTTCTACGCGGATTCTGGTGCAGATATCTTTGTCCTTACGGTGCATTACTTGGAATTACATCATTACTCAGTCCTAATAAAATAAAACGCAATCCGGTTAGCTGTATTGACTGCGGACTTTGCAACAAAGCTTGTCCCTCTTTCATAAAAGTTGATAAAGTAAAAACAGTAGTTTCTGATGAATGTACTTCCTGTCTCAATTGTGTTGATGCTTGTCCGGTTGCAGACACACTTCAGCTTGAAACAATCGGAACAAGGAAAAAAGTAAATAAGAAAGTAGTTGCTATCGGGGTTGTATCGATATTCATGATTATAACCGGATATGGAATGTTAACCGGCAGTTGGCAAAACAAAATTACAAAAGAGCAATACCTGGAATTGTATAAAGATATGGACTCATTTGGACATCCTACCGGTACCGAAGCTGTTAAAAAATTTAATGAAGATGCTTTGAATAAAAATTCGACCGGTCAATCGAAAATTAAGAAAGAGGAATGATGTCAGTCTGAGCTTGTCGAAGACTGACAATTACACTTCGATTTGCAGCGTGACAATAAAAAAATTTTATCAATAAAAAGGAGTACAAAATGAAAAACGAAACAATGATAAATCCTGAAAACATGACTTTAGCAGAAATTGTAACTGAAAATATCAGATCTGCAATAGTTTTTGAGGAGTACGGACTAGACTTTTGCTGCAAAGGAAAAAGACCATTAAGTGAAGCTTGTGCAGATAAGAAAATTGATCTTCAGAAAGTTTTAAATGACCTTAACAATCTTTCCGAAAGCAATATTGGAAATCAAAATCATGATGACTGGCAGCTCAATTTTATGGTTGATTATATAATCAACAACCATCATCAATATGTAAGAAGAATGATACCGGTAATTTCGTTGCATGCGGATAAAGTAGCATCAGTTCATGGTCAAAATCATCCTGAAACCGTAAGGATAGCAGATCTTTTTCTCGCAGTTCGCGAAGAGCTTGAAATGCATATGATGAAAGAGGAAAGAATACTTTTTCCATACATTAAAGAACTACAGGATGCTAAAGAGAATAATACACAAGCATCGCAGCCACCATTTGGTTCGATTCAAAATCCAATAAGAATGATGGAAGCAGAACATGAAAGCGCCGGGGATGCAATGGCTGAGATCAGAAAGTTGAGTGAGAATTTTAATCCGCCTGCAGACGCCTGCAATACGTTCAGAGCACTTTATTCTGAACTAAAAGAATTTGAAGAAGATCTTCATAAACATATTCATCTTGAAAATAATCTGCTCTTTCCAAAATCAATTGAACTGGAAGAAGAATTATCAATTAAAGAGTAAATATTAAAGAGAGGCTAAAAATGAAGACCATAAAATATATTTCGGTTATAATCGCAATTATTCTCATTGCAGAATCAAAATCTTTTGCACATTGTGACGGCATTGACGGACCGGTTGTTAAAGCTGCACAAAAATCACTTGCAGAGAATAATATTAATTATACACTTATCTGGATAAAACCGGAATTCGAACAGGAAGTCAGAAGTACCTTCGATAAAGTGATGAAAATCAGAACTCAGAATGAATTGACAAAAGAAATCGCTGACTACTATTTCTATGAAACAGTAGTCCGTCTCCATCGTGAAGGTGAAGGTGAACCTTATACTGGATTGAAACCAGCAGGTACTGAGTTCAGTCCCGGAATAAAATATGCTGATCTTGCGCTTGAAGAAGGGTCAGTTAAGGAAATTAAATCGTTGTTATTGGAATCAGTCGCAAAAGCAATAGAAGAAAAGTTTCACCATGCTTTACACAGCAAAAAATTCAATTCTGAAGATGTCGAAAGCGGTCGTGAATTTGTTGAAGCATATGTTCAGTACATCCATTATGCTGAACGAATATTTGAATCATCTGAAATCGAACATGAGCATGGAATGCATTAAAAAATATTTTTATCCGGTAAAGACCAGATTTTAATTGAATAAGTAATCAGAATATTATACCTTATAGCAGATATTCAATTAAAAAATTTAAAGTTTTCTTATTCCTGAGATGAAAAGACATCCTGCATTGCATTTCTTATCCCACGATCATCATAATGGTTTGATCCTTGCCCAGCAGCTTAAAAAAGGCGCGCCGGAATATAAAGGGCTCCCGAAATCGTTCGAGGGGAAATTAGACTACCTTTTTAATTTTTATGAGAACGAATTAATAGGACATTTTAAGGAAGAAGAGGAAATATTATTTCCTTTTGTAAGAGGGAAAAATGAAAAGGTTGACAATCTCTTTCAGCAGATTCTTGCAGAGCATGCACAGATTCACGCTTTTGTAAAACAGATGAAAGATAAACCTGATGAACAAACGATGGATAGTATAGGAAGATTGCTGGAATCCCATATTAGGAAAGAAGAGAGAGAGCTATTCCAATTATTACAGGACGTTTTGAAAGATGAAGAAATGAAATCGCTTGAAGAGAAATTAAAAAGGACTGAAGACGACTAAGCTGATATGGAATTCTATTACTTTAATTGCTGGTCATCAATATGGCGTTAACAAAAAAAATTAAATCTCTTGAACCACCACCAAAGTGGAAACTTCCTGTTTTGATAGTGCTGGGAATATTAGTTGGTTTTGGTCTTCTGATTTTAAGAATTTCAAATGCAACATCATACCTTTCTGACGATCCTAATGCATGTATAAATTGTCATGTAATGACACCTCAGTTTGCAACCTGGCAAAGAAGCAGTCATGCTCGTGTCGCAACGTGCAATGATTGTCATGTTCCGCAGGATAATCCAATACGTACTTATGCATTTAAAGCCAGTGATGGTTTGAGACATTCATTTATGTTTACTTTCAGATTGGAACCTGAAGTGATCAGAATAAAGGAAGCAGGGAGAGATGTTGTTCAGCAGAACTGCATAAGATGTCATCTTAAAATTATGGATGATTTAGCACTTGTCTCAATTACAGGTGAAATGGCAGAGCACGGTGAAGGAAAATTATGCTGGGATTGCCACAGGGAAACACCTCACGGGACGGTTACCAGCTTATCATCTTTTCCAATGGCAAGAGTTCCGCGCGTTACCCCGGTTATGCCCGATTGGCTAGAAAAATTTACTTCCATAGAAAAAGAAAAAAACTAAAGGAGATGCTATGGCAAAGTTTCAACAAATAATTTCTGAAAGACCATGGATTGCATGGTTAATTTTTATAGCAACCATAATTATCGTTTTTCTCGTTGGTTTATTTGGTGCCTCAATACTCGAACGAAGAACAGAGGCGATTGTAAAACTTCAGCCGGTAAAACCTATTGCCCAATGGGAACCGAGAAATGAAGTCTGGGGAGAAAATTACCCAAGAGAATATGAAACTTATCTGCAGACACGAGATACAACTTTTGCAAGCAAATATATGGGTTCAAAAATGATTGATGTTCTAGAGCGAGATCCATACCTGGTAATTCTTTGGGCTGGTTATGCTTTCTCCAGAGATTATAATCAATCAAGAGGACATTATTATG
>CAZXCP010000075.1:0-6367 GCA_964639355.1 uncultured Ignavibacteriaceae bacterium | reverse complement strand
GGAAGCGGTTTTAAAAATGATCCCAGAGGCCAAACTCTATCACAATTGTAGCAAAGCAAATCGCATGGATATCCAAGATCGAAAAGTAATGGAGGTAAGAAATTACTATTATGTTTATAAGAAACACGCAAAAAAAACAATGATATCTGACTTTTTGTTTCTCTACTCATTATCAGGTTTGTTTATTATTTGTTTGAAAGAATACCTATGTAGTTTTAATGTGGAAAACTATAAGCAATTAAAGGGTTTTATAGAAGGAATAATCGAACTTTTAAAAGATAAAAGAAATTTTTGAACAAATGAAAAAAAATCTTTTTGCAGTGGTACTGCTATCATTTATATTTGCCATTTCTCTGCTGGTTCACATCAAATTAGCGGCTGCCATCTTGTTAATGATTGTCTATTTATCCATTATTTTAAGGAGTGAGCAATCAATTATAAAGGTTTATTTTTTTATTTATCTGGTTTTAGCAGGATTTGCGGGTGAATCTGGTTTTTCCATATCAGGGAATCAAAGTATTAATTTACTGGGAATTCTTAACTTAATGTTAATTTTAATTTTTTATTTGAAATTACTGGATTTTCTTCAATTAAGAAAAGAGTGCTGGAACAAAAGCTTAATATATCCGATATTTTTATTTGCACTTTATTTGGTGTTAACTATACCCTTTTCAACAAGTTTGACAGCGTCTGTTAGGGATTTAATCAGAATGCTTTCGGCGTTTTCCTTTTATTTATTAACCTACTTCATAATCGTTAATAATAAGAATGCTGAAGAAGGAATATTTAAACTCATTACTGCTATCTTTATCCCCCTATTAATCTACGGAATAATTGAATACTTCACAGCGTTTAATATTTTTCAACTAAGGTCAATATCTGTGCCAATTTATGAAGATTGGCATGTCATCGGTCAGTTTAAAAGGATAAGAACTGTCTTTTCGGGTGCTCCCCACTATTCATTTGTTCTCTTAATGTTTTTACCGTTGTATTTATATTATTTCACTAAAAGAAGAGAAAGGGTCTATTTTTATGGATTTATTCTCTCTTTATTTATGATAAACGTGCTTCTAACTTTTACCAGAATTACATGGGGAGCTGTTGCTATTCAAATAATTTTTTTTATTTTCTTGTTCAGGCCTAAAAAAATACTTAGATTTGTATTACCGTTAGGTATAATTTTTGTGACTATGTCGAGCCAAATTATTGCTCGTGCAACAACCGTTGATGGCTCTGCCTTAGGAAGGATGGATGTGTTTTTGTATGGATTTAGTATCTTTAAAGACCATCCTGCCTTTGGTAGTGGCCTTGGAACAATTCTGTTCAGCTATAAAACTGCTGCACACGGGGATTATATGAAAATGTTTGCTGAAACGGGGATTTTTGGCGGCACTGGCTATTTAATTATATTGTTTACTAACCTCATTTTCGCGGTAAAAAATTTTAAAGAAAACGATTTTGCGAAAGTGGCATTTCTTACAATCATTGGTTTTATGGTATTCAGCATGACAGATAATGGTTTAGCCTATAGCCATATATTCTGGGCATTATTAGGGATATATAATGGATTAATTGTTCGAGAAAACTTTTGTAAACGTCCATTACTGTTAGCGCATAATAAAGCCTTACCCGTTTAACTCAGGCAACCTCAGCATACAGAATGCTGTCTCAGCTCCAAATTACAAGATGTTTGTGTTTACATGGGTCTAGCGAATACCCCAATAGGACTATTACTAATCGGCCAAAACAAAACATGACGTAATGTTATAAAATAAACAATAACCTTTCTTTATCCAACAATATTGTAATGGGACAATTTTTATTATGAAATATTTTTCATTTCCACAGTTAAAAAATTATCTTTTGGCAAATTGGGGGCACAAATCTTATGAATGTAAGAATGAGCCGACTCGGATTTGTCTCTATGTTACAGACAGATGCACCCTGTCATGTAAGTGGTGCCTTAGACAGTCCACGCAAGATAAGTTTTCTAACAAAAGACACGATATGTCCGTTGATCAAGCAAGAAAAATACTTCAGCATTTTCCGAATGCTGCCCGTCTGAGTCTTGCTGGTTTTGGAGAACCTTTAATGGTTGACGATTTATTTAAAATTACTGCAGAATTTAAGAAGCGGCCAATGAGGGTAAGTATTATAACGAATGGGACGCTTTTGTTAGAGAGAATCGATGACATTTTGCATGCCGAATTTCACGGCATAGAAGTTAGTCTCAATTCTTTAGATGCTACAGATTATAAATTAACATGCGGTGGGAATGAAAATACCTTTAACAATATTTTTAAAGGTATTCAAATATTAGTAGAAAAACGTAAATCCACAAAACCTTATCTTAGTCTTTCATTTGTACTAACACGCGATTTATTTAATCGTACGCCAGAAATCATCAAATTTGCTGAAGAAGCGAAAGTTGATCGTTTAACCCTGCACAATCTGATACCACATGATGACTATAACGATTATACCGGAGTATTAACTACAGATGATGAAGAAGTTGTTGCGAAATTTTCTGAATGGAAAAGAACAAAGAAAAAAGTTCAGGTGAACTGGCCGCGTTTGGTTCAGAAAGGGTTAGAAAAATCTGCGGGGATATGCAAACCCTCATGGATTTGGCTTGGCATTGATATGGAAGGTAATACGGCTGGATGTTCCAGGGCAATGGGTACGTGCAGGGACTATGGGAATTTATTTCAGGAAGGCAAGAAAGTCTGGAATAACGAATTCAGGGAAAAACTAAGAAAGTCTTTTTTAAATGGGAATAAATTCTTGTTCGATTGCTGTAAAACCTGTGTTGAGGTTCAACCATGATATTGTATTGGTTTTGTTACAAGCCGTTTCTTTCGTACCTTATCAGTAATTTTTTTCTTAGGGTATCGTTAAATGAATTTTATTTTAGAAATGTAAACACTTATATAGAGCTTAAAATAATGAAATTTTACGAGACTTTTCGAAAAAAGGAATTTTTTGACTATAAATAGAAGAAAAAAATGAAGATATTATGGTTTCCCAGGTTACAGTTTGATATAGATAAATTGCATATAACAACGTGGAGAGAGATGTGTGCTGAAATTAAAAAACTTGGACATGACGTTGAGATTGCAATAGCAGGTCGGCAGAACAATGAGGAGATATTCAAAGGAAAATATATTTGTATTCCTATTATAAGGATAAAGTTTTTCCGAATTCTAAGTTTTTGGACAACAGGTTTTTTTAAATTCATAACAGCTTATTTTAAACTTAATCCCAATGTAGTTATTTTAGATTTGTTTACCATTTGGTTTAGCTTGCCACTTATATTTATACCCCCCAAAAAACGTTCATTAATTATTGTTGATAATAGAACCCCTTTTTATAATTCGACCTCTCAGGAATCTTCTATGCGGGATATTGTATTTAAGTTTTATACAAGAGGATCCTATTTATACTGCAAATATTTCTTAAACGGAATGACAGTTATTACTAGTTATTATAAGCAAAATGTTTGTAAAGATTTTAAATTTGATTTTTCTGCTATAGAGGTATGGGGGTCAGGAGTAGATATTGAAAAATTTTCACCTCAGAAACATAGAAATAACGAGTTACCGTTTTCCTTTAAAAACAAATTCGTTCTAATGCAACATGGGGAAATTTCTTACAATAGGGGTTTATTTGAAACGGTAGAAGCCATGGGTTTGATAGAGAGAAAAGATATTTGTCTTGTTTTAATTGGAACTTCTATTGCCGGTAGTAAAGCAAAGGATGATATTCTTCTATTGATAAAGAAACTCAATTTAGAGAAAAATGTCTATATATTACCACCAGTGCCGCATGCAGAGATACCAAAGTATATTAATTATTGTGATTGCGCAATTATGGCATACCCAAATATCGAGTATTGGAATAATAATAATCCCATTAAACTCCTCGAATATCTTGCTATGGGGAAAGTGCTTATATGTCCGGATATGTGGACATTCAGAGATGTAATAGGAAATAAAAAATGTGCATACTACTTAAAGGATAATAGCCCAAAATCCATTGTTGAGGCAATAAATTATTGTTACGGGAATAGAAAGTTATTAGAAGGATGGGGCAAGGAAGGTGTGGAAGTTGTTAAGGGAAGATATACTTGGCATAATCAAGCAAAAAATCTATTGGATTTTATAGAACATTTGAAAGTTAAACAATGAAAATACTATTTGCCAACAAATATTTCTATCTTAAAGGGGGAGCAGAGCATGTGTTCTTTGATAGTGCAAAACTTTTAGAAAATAGTGGCCATAAAATTGTGTTTTTTTCTATGCATCATCCTAAAAATTTATCTTCAGCATATGAAAAACATTTTGTTTTGAATGTGGATTATGAAAAAGGCAGCATTAAAAATAAAATTGATTCTTCTGTCAAACTTTTATATTCCCTTGAGGTAAAGAGAAAGGCAGAAGAATTAATAAAGGAAGAAAAGCCGGATATAGCGCATCTTCAGAATATCTATCATCAAATTTCACCATCGATTATACATGCTTTAAAAAAATTTCATATCCCTATAGTAATGACCCTTCATGATTATAAAATGGCTTGCGCTTCTTATCAGATGTTAGCGAATGGAAGAATTTGTGAAGCTTGTAAGGGCGGAAAATATTACAATTGTTTTTTTAAAAAATGTGTTAAAGATTCGGAGGCAAAAAGTCTTTTAAATACTATTGAAATGTATTTACACCATAAGATATTCCATATTTATGACTTGGTAGATGTTTTTATTTCGCCGAGTATGTTTCTTAAAAATAAGGTAGAAGAAATGGGATTTAAGGGGAAGATTATTTATTTGCCGAATTTTGTAAACCTTGAGGATTATAGACCACAATACGATTGGCAAGAAAACGCTATTGTTTATTTTGGCAGACTCTCAAAAGAAAAAGGCCTGTTTACGTTAATCGAGGCAATGAAAGGATTAAATACAAAGCTTAAGATTATTGGTGAAGGGCCGATTAAGGAGGGTTTGAAGTTAAGCGTCAGGAGTCTGGAGTTAAAGAATATTAAGTTTTTAGGATATAAGGCAGGTGAGGAATTGAAGGATGAAATAAGAAAATCTATGTTTGTCATTCTTCCATCTGAGTGGTATGAGAATAACCCCCGATCCATAATTGAAGGATTTGCTTTAGGGAAACCTGCCATAGGCGCACGGATAGGAGGTATTCCGGAGTTGGTAAAAGATAATGAAACAGGATTGACTTTTGAACCATGGAATGCTGACGATTTAAAAAGAAGGATTTCGCAATTAATAGAAAATCCTTCTGAGATTTCAAGGATGGGGAAGAATGCGAGAAAGATGGTGAATGAAGAACTCAATCCGGATATTCATTATGGAAAGTTAATGGAGATTTATAGGCAATTTGTAAGATAAGCGAGGTAAAAATAGAAATGAAGAAAGTGTGTTTGTTTCTTAGAGAAAAATTATGGAACTGGCCTGATGGATTAATCTGGAAGGTTACCGAAAAACTTGTCTTAAAATCTAGAAGGGAAAAATTCGGAATGTTCATGCATATTATGCGTCCCACTTTTAGGGACACAATACTTGATGTTGGTGTTACTCCAGGTTCTTATGAATGGGCAAATTTTTTAGAGAATTGGTATCCCTTTCCTGAAAGGATTACTGCTTTGACTATTGAAGGTCAAGAAAAATTTAATAATTTTCAGAAAAATTTTCCCAAAGTAACCTTAATTTTTGGCAATGGTAAAAAATTGAACTTTCTGGATAATAGTTTTGATATAGTATTTTCTAATGCTGTTGTAGAACACACTGGTAGCCGGGAAGAACAAAGACAATTTATTCATGAGATTGTACGTGTTGGAAAGCGTGCATTTATTACAACGCCTAATTATTGGTTTCCTGCCGATTCTCACACGTTAATTCCATTTGCGCACTATTTACCATTAAAGTTCAGATTTTGGATTTACAAAAAGTTTGGAAAAGAATCTCATGCTGATTTGAATTATCTTAATCTTTTAACAACGAATGCATTTCTTGGTCTTTTCCCGAAGCAAGTAAAAGTGAACTTATATAAACAAAGATGCTTTGGTATGTTAAGTAATCTAATCGCGGTAGTTGAGAAATGAATATTTGGAAATATAGATATTTTAAACGGAATATTATTCGCTAGAAGATGTTAATGAAAGTAGAAATGACAAAATATTGGGCACAAAAATTGTTTTCTGATTGTGTAAGATCAATTCAAATCAATAGGTACAATCTATAGGGTTGGATATAGACAAAAAAATTAGAATCAATGATGAAGGTTACATTGCAGTTTTAGGTGTTTTGTTTTGCTTCAGACGGAAATGGAATTTCTCTTATTGAAATAAGCTATACTTA
>CAZXCP010000074.1:0-6512 GCA_964639355.1 uncultured Ignavibacteriaceae bacterium | reverse complement strand
CTTTTCTTAACTTCTCAACTTCTTCATTTATTGAAAAGTCCATAAAGGGAGCGGTGAGCACTCTCTTCTTTAAACTTTCTCTTTTAGGTTCACTCATTTTGTGGTTCCTTCTACCTTAATTTTATGCTTAATAACAATCTAAAATTTAAGCGAATAATAATCATTGACTTAAGTCAATTAAAGACATATATATTGTAGAATCTGAGGAATATTACTCTTTCTACCGCTGAGATCGATTCGTTCTATTGAAATAAAACTATAAGAATCATAATCAGAAGTGCTATTATTAAACACACCTCATATCCAAAGCAGTATTGATCTCTTCCCTTATATTTTTCTATATTTTTCGTTAGCTCATCTTTTTCTCCAATCCAAAATAATATTCAAACCCCTGATAAAATTTCTATTGTGATATAGATACAGCAACGGGGCCAACAATTATAATACTTTTTAAAATTAATCTTCTAATTTATAATCTAGTCCGACGATAGTATTGCAAATCTGCAATCCAGCGTACAAGATCATATAAGAATTGCAATGCGATTTTAACTTCAAAAATTTTTAGATGAGATTATTTAGATGTTATCAGCTTCAGAAGGTTGGCAAACTTATTGAGATAATAAGTCAAACGATTCAGATGAAAATAAAAAGGTATCCGGAAATGAAAATTGCTATCCCGACAAACGACAAATTGACTATAGTGTATCACTTAAGATTCGCGCACGGATTTATGATCTTTGATATTGAAGATGGGAATATTCAGAATAAGTATTATAGGAAACTTGCCAAAACGAATGATAAGGATATAGAAAATAGTGAAATCAAATATGGCTATTTCACTAAAATGTTGTCTGACTGTGAATTAGTAATTCTTTACGCAATGAATTCAGAGATAGAGCAAGAATTTACAAATGCAAAAATCGAAATATTTATAACATCTGAAACCGATTTACAAAACAGCATAAAGCTATATCTGCAGGGAAAGTTAATGAAATTAGGCTCGTATGAACAATAAATCCTGGTATAAAATGGTGTAGTATAATAGAGTATCGATTTTTAACTATAAAGGAGTTTTTAATGAACATAATAGTTGTAACAAATGATGGGATAAATATATCGTCTCTTTATTCAAGCAAATATCATTATTTATTATTTAAACTAGATTGGAAAGATTTAAATTTTAAATCAAATAAAATTTCAGATCTTGTTAATAAAACTAAACAGGTTGGCCGCTTTATAAAAGAGACAAAATTGAATGAATTATTGACCTCAAATCATAAAAAGAACGTTTTTATAACTAAAAATTTAAGTACTTACTCTTTAAAAAACTTACGAAACTCTGGTATCGAAACTTATATTACATTCAAAAAGAGTGTAAACGAAGCTCTAAACCAATACTACTCTGGCTTATTAATGAGAGAGAAATTTTGTGCTAAAAATAAGTAGGCGATTTAAGTATTGGTACTTGACTCCACAGTTTAATCAATGAAATAGTTGGTTGATACAATAACTCTATTGATTGCATTAACTGTAATGTAATTCAATAAACCGCGAAGTTGTTTTGGTTAAATTTTGTATATAGAATGTTCACATACTCGATTGGTCTCATATTAACATTTTCTATTACATCAATGTTCGCTTCATTAAAAAGATTTTTAGCATCCTTTCCACACTTGCCACAAACCACAGCTTTTACGCCTCGTTTTATGAGTAACTGTGCACAAAATATTTCAGATGTAGGTGAGGATTTGAAGTGATTGTTAAACTTATCATAAAGTTTTTTCTTCTTAACGTCATAAATCAAGAATTTATCGGAGCTCCCCAGCGCATCAGAGAATCTTGGATTGCCATCAACATATTTTATACATAGTGCTACTTTCATTTCTACTCCATTTGTTTACTGCAAATGATATAGCAAAATCCAGACCAAATTTTAATGATAAAAAATTAAATGTTATACTTTTTCATTTTTCTCCACAAGGTAGTCTTGTTGATACCCAAATCTTCAGCGGTTAGAGAACGATTTCCATCATACTTCCGAAGTGTAGATTCTATCAGTTGTTTTTCGGCTTGTTCGAATGGAGTTTTACTCGTTATGTCATTTTCTGTTAAATTTAGTTTTTTTAATAATCCCTGTAATTTCAAGGGGAGATGTTCTGATTTAATAGCCTCTGAATTACAAACAACAAAAGCGTGCTCTATAACGTTTTCCAATTCCCTTATGTTCCCGGGCCAATCGTAATGAGTAATTACTTTCAACGCATTAGGTGATATATAATGAATATTTTTTTTGAATTTTTCATTAAACTTTGACATAAAATGATTAACTAGACTGGGAATATCATCTTCTCGTTCTCTTAACGATGGTAACTGAATATTGATTACATTAATCCTATAAAACAAATCCTCTCTGAATTTTCCATTTTTTATTTCTTTTTCCAAATCTCTGTGAGTCGCTGAGATTATTCTTGCATTAAGTTGAATCGTTTGAGTCCCACCAACCTTCTCAAACTGCCTGTTTTCCAAAACCCTTAATAATTTTACCTGTACTGACAAAGGAATGTCTCCAATTTCGTCTAGAAACAGAGTTCCATTTCCGGCAAGTTCGAATCGACCTGGTTTTGTCCGGGTAGCTCCGGTGAAGGCTCCTTTTTCATGTCCGAATAGTTCACTTTCCAGTAGTGTTTCAGCAAATGCTGTGCAGTTAACTGCAATAAATGGTTCTGATTTTCTCATACTATTAAGATGAATTCCCCGAGCTACTACTTCCTTTCCTGTCCCGCTTTCCCCGGTAATTAAAACAGTGCTATCTGTATCGAGAACATTCTCCATCATACTAAATACTTGCCGCATCGATTTACTTCTGCCTATAATATTTTTAAAGTGAAATCGATCCTCAATATGATCCGAAAGATTTCTCATTATACTGATATCTTCAAACGTAACAACTCTCCCAACCTTTTTGTTAGACGTAGTCATCAATGGTGCTGAATTTATTCTTACTAATACCCTGGTACCATCTTTCCGAATAATTGTAGTTTCCCTAAGCAGATTTTGATGGTGATCCGCAATGAATGATTTTAACTGAAGGTCTTCCTTTCCTTCCTCTGAGGGGAAGACCTCCCAATAATTCCTGCCTAACGCTTCTGATGCAGGAAAACCAGTTATTCCTTCCGCAGCTTTATTAAAAGAAGTTATCTTCCATTCCGTATTAATAGTAAAAGTTCCTTCGAGTAAACTATTAAAGATCGTCTCAAGTTTATTTTTTTCTTCAATAATTTCATTGTTTTTTTGATCTAAAGCACGATGAAGTGAGGTAACTTCATTAATGTCCCTGAACACTACGATGATTCCAATAACACCAATATTTGGTTGCAAAAGTGGACTTATAGAAGCATTTACTTCAAGCTTTTGCTCGTTACTTTTTCTAATTCTTAGCGATATGTTTGAAAATATCTCACCAGAATTTAAACTATTATCCAATAGAGCATTCTCGCCAAGTTTTGGATCAAATAAAATATCGCTTTGTTTTGAAATGATTTCATCATTACGGAATCCGGTAATTCTACCAGCTCCATCATTAAATACAATAATTTTATTATCCTTGTTGATTGCAATGATACCATCGGAAGCAACAAGCTTGTTATTTGTATCAAGCTTATCCAATTGCTAAAACTCCAAATGATTAATATTAGATTTTGTCTAAAATAATCAATTTTAAGGAAGTTTCGAATTTGTAAATTCATTTGCAACTTCCACATAATATTTAAATTGCAAAATAGAATTCATTAAACCTGCTGCGATGCAAATTTGCAATGCGAATTCAGAACAGATCACTTTTCACAAAGGTCTTCTATAAATTTTATTGGCTTCCTTTTTGATTCATCTTTGGTGAGGCAACAATATTTCTATACAAAAAAATGAAATAAAGTGAAAAAGGAAGAGATTAAAAATAAAAATCATTTAATAATAACAATTATAATTGCCTTAATGGTTATACCACCCTTGCAATTCGTTATCTCCTGATAAAATAATTCTGAGATCTAACAGGTTTAATACTCGATAATTGTTGAACAGTAATAAAATTAGTACCTCTGAAGATACTTTTAAATTTGAATTGTGTGTCAATTGGTAAATAGAACAAAAAACGATGAGGATAAGAATTATGGCTTACAAGATATTAACAGATTGTATTAATTGTCATGCATGTGCATCTGAATGCCCGAATGATGCAATTTCACAAGGTGATATAACATTTGTAATCGATCCCAAGTTATGTTCTGAATGTGTTGGATACTATGATGAGCCCCAATGTGTAGCGGTTTGCCCTGTTGATTCAATTGTACAAATTTTTAGTGATGTACTGTTAAATAACAAGCTGTCTTATGCCTGAAATAATTGATACAAAAAAGTTGATAACATAAATTGAGTTAAAACTAATGTGGTACTAGTAACAAGCGGCACATTAGGATTCGAGCGTTAAGGCTGTAATTGAATTGCTAAAGAAGTGACAAATGTGAGGTTATTGATAATCTAGACTGAAAAGCTTAATAAACAGCTAGGATCGTTATTCATTTGGGATCAGTTCTAAAATTTTGACAATTAGCCCTTGGAATTCAAAGCCATTTTAATGGTTTGTTATCGATCGGGTACATTGGTGAAGCATTAAATATCGTATTTGTAATAGGTTATCAGGTATCAGGTTAATACAACTTTGTTATCAGGATCAAACTGTTTTTAAATGACGATTAAGAAGCTTAAGAATAGTAAAAGTTAAATAAATAGAAGATCAGGAAGGAGAATTACAAAGTGTTGCCGGAGTTGTTTTTAAGTGCTGGGGCAATTGCACTATTAAGAATCACCGATGTGTCCCTTGGAACTCTAAGGTCAATATTCATTATTCAATCAAGAAAATATATAGCTTCAATCACAGGATTTGTTGAGATACTTATATGGATTTTTGCGATGCGATACATTGTTCAACATATGGAACATGAGATCAACTTAATTGGCTATGCCGCAGGGTTCGCTCTTGGAACGTTTCTGGGAGTTACTCTGGATCAAAAGCTGGGGTTCAGTCATATCCAAATAAGCATATTATCTAGAAGTAAAGGACAGTTAATTGCAGATGCATTAAGAGATTCAGGCTTCGGAGTAACAATTTTACCTGGTGCCGGTGTGTCGGGAGATGTATTAGTAGTATTTACAGTAATCAATAGAAACAGCTATAGTAAATTATTAAAAATAGTGAACAGCATAGATCCGGGTGTGTTTATCAATTCTCAACCCGCATCGCCATTCAGAGGTTACATACTAAGAAATCACAAATGATATATAATCAATATGAAATTAAATGATAATTACATTTAAATAATTTTTTAAGACGGGAATTAAAATGAAGAAAAGAAAAATCTATATAACCGAAAAAGATAAATTAAAATTGAAAAGTCTTTTCAGAGCAACTATCGGTGTAAACAGCAATGATTTGAATAATATGAAAGAATTACTTGAAGAAATCGAACGCGCAGAAGTTATTAGTGATGATAATATTGAAGAAAATATCATAACAATGAATTCGACTGTTGTCGTAAAAGATATAGATACCGATAGAGAGTTTGAATACACAATTGTCTACCCGGAATATGCAGATAGCTCAAAGAATAAAATTTCAGTGCTTGCCCCGGTAGGAACAGCACTTTTGGGATATAAAGTGGGTGACATAATTGAATGGAAGGTGCCCGCGGGTAAAAGACGATTTCTGGTTCAGCAAATTTTATTTCAACCAGAAGCGGCATTTAGATTACTCAAAAAGTAAATAATATTTTTCAAAAAAATCATCGTTTAAACGACATTAGTCTATATTAACTCATAATTTGAAAGATGCTCATTATGGTCACAGTCAAAAAAAATTTACTCGAAGTTTGCATTGAAGGATTAGAATTTCCCTTAAAGGTCGTCAAAAAATCCAAAACTGACGGAGAAAACACTCTGGTAACGATATCTGTCAGAGCAAGGATTGAACAAAAATTCGAAGAGCAATTTGAAACAGACATACTTGGAATCATATGTAATAGTGATGATTATGTTGGCTTAAAGCAATTGTCGAATAAAATAATTAGTTATTTGAATTCAATTGATGCAAGATCACTAGACTTAATTTTTAGTTTTCCATTTTTTATTGAAAAATACTCTCGAAATACTAGCCAAAAGCATTCAATGAAATATCGATGCCAGTTAAAGGTTACAAAAAATTCATCTTTTGATTATTCAAAAAATTATTTAGTTGAAATCCCCGTGGTATTAAAAGAATATTTATTGCCAGGTATCCAGAAAGAAATTTTAGATATACCCGCGCATTTTCTAATTGAGATGGAAGTCTTCGATGGATATTTTTTAGAAGACATCATTGAGCTTGTAGAGTATCAGTTTGAAAGGCTAAACTTTAGCCCGTTATCAATTTTTGACGACAATAACAGGTTCTCTTTACTTGAAAAATTAAAGAATAAATTATC
>CAZXCP010000073.1:0-6520 GCA_964639355.1 uncultured Ignavibacteriaceae bacterium | reverse complement strand
TGAAATAAGCTATACTTAAACTATTTCAAAGGAGGGAAAAATGAAAGAAGTAAGTGTTTTGCTAAGGAGTTAGTATCCTTTCTATCTATACAAACGAATTGAAGAAATGATGAAATTTCTTAATTTGGGAAAACATATTAGAATTTTAGATTTTGGTGGGGTGGGTGGGTGCTTCAGCTAAACATTTTTAATTATAATCCCACAGAACCATTCGATATGATTATTTGCAGTGGAGTCTTTGAACATCTTAATCCTTATCATCGAAGAGACTATACAAATTATTTATTTGGGATGCTGAAAAAGAATGGTCTTTTTTGTTGTCTTAGAAACACTAACAATCTATTTTCCGAGAAATTCACATTGTGGTTGGTTTTATGATTGGTTGCCGTTTTCAGTATCAGTCATGCTTTTGAAAAGAAAATTATTGCCCGATAAGGATTATAAGGATTTTATTTCTAAATATACTTCAGATACTGAAATTCTAAATTCCGGAGCATGTTTCAGAGGCGTTTCTATATCTGAAATCACACCTGAAAAAGAAAAATTTGAAATCGTTAAACTTCCTGAAAGTATAATAAAGTTGGAAATATTATATCCACATTGTAAACCAATTAAAGAACTATCAAAAATAAGAAAATTTGTATTTATTTTTGTCAAGGTATTAAAAATCTTTATTCCAACATACTATTTTTTACCTCAATATAATTTAGTGATCAGAAAACTTTAATTTTAATTCCAAACCCAAAATAACTTTTTAAATTGACGAAAAAGTGCTAAAGGTCTTGTGGCCTTTTTTAAATAAGAAAAGAAATAAACAAAAGGCTTCCTTTTTTGATGAATAAATTAAAAATAGCATACATTGGACAAAGAGGCGTCCCACCAACCTTTGGCGGTATAGAAAGGTATGTGGATGAAATTGTTAAACGATTGCCACGAGATGAAGTGGAAACTTATACGTATTGCAGAAGGCACTATGTCGAAAACAATTTTGTTGATTATACGAAGCAGTTGTTTGTGCCAAGTCTTGAAACAAAAGGGTTTGAGGCGTTTAGTCACTCCTTTTTCAGCGCTATTGATTCATTCCGGCATTCTTTTGATATTGTACATTTTCAAGCCCTGGGGCCCTCCTTGTTTTCATGTATCCCCAAAATTAAGGGGGTCAAAGTTGTCGTGACCATTCATGGCCTCGATTGGCAAAGGGCAAAATGGGGCAAAGGTGCGAAGGCTGTTTTGAAGGCCGGGGATTGGATGGCCGGACATACGGCTTCGGCTCTTATAAGTGTATCCAAAAGATTAAAAGAATATTATGAGAATAAGTATAAAACGGACGTGTTTTTCGTACCAATAGGTTTCAGCGAACCAAAATTCATGGAAATAGATGAAATGAACAGGAAATTTGGCATAGAACCTTTTAAATATATTTTGTTTCTAAACCGTCTCGTTCCGGAAAAAGGTATACATTATCTCATTGAAGCATTTAAGGGCATAAAACGTGATGATTTTAAATTGGTAATTGCGGGAAGCGCTTTCCAGGGTGACAAATATGTGGTTTTTATTAAAGAACTGGCAAAAGATGATAAACGAATCGTTTTTACTGATTATGTAACCCGGGACGAGATGCATGAATTATATTCCAATGCATATTTTTTTGCCTTACCTTCCGAGTTAGAAGGTATGCCTGCCGTGGTGTTAGAGGCATTAAGTCACAAATGCCCGGTGTTAATTAGTGATGTTGAAGAAATTATGGATATTGTTAAAACCGAAAACAGGATGTATGGGTTTGCGCACAAGAACAAAGATGTTGGCGATATCAGGGCACAAATAAGATTTCTCTTAGACCACCCTGAATTGGTAGAGGAGATGCGCCAGCCAGGGTATGATCATGTCCAAAAAGAGTACTCTTGGGATAAAGCGGTGAAAATGACGTATGATGTTTATAAACATGTAATATAGAGTTTTAGTATTACAGTAATGACATAAATTCTACAACGAAGAAAAAGGATTGCTGGCTGATAGCTTGATAGCTGATAGCTGATAGCTCATGGTTGATGATTCATGATTCATGAGGGAATGAGTGAGATAAGATTTAGTTTTGAGGATTTGGATGTTTGGCAAAAAGCTGTAGATTTTGCAGTAAGTGTCATTGATATTGCAGAAACAATGAGTAACAATCGAAATCATTATAGGCTTATTGAACAATTAGAATCATCTGTAACATCAATTTCCGCAAACATTGCTGAAGGCAAAGGGCGTAATTCAAAAAAGGAATTCATCCAGTATCTGTATATAGCACGTGGGTCACTATTCGAAACTATTACCTTTCTAACAATATTTCACAAAAAGGAATGGATTTCCAGTTCAAACCTTAATGATTTACGAATAGCAGGAGATACAATCGGTAAGCAGCTTTCAAGTCTTATAAATTCAATAAAGAAAACTATTTAGCTGATAGCTGATGGCTGATTTTAGATGTAAAATCCATGAGCCATGAGCCATTCTCTTCATGTACGTTGGTTTATAATAGGAATTAATGAATGAAAAACAAAAAGAATATACTAATCACCGGCGGCGCAGGATTTATCGGGAGTCATTTGATAGATTTGTTGCTTGATAAAGATTTCAAGGTTACCTGTGTGGATAATCTTTATTTGGGCAGGAAAGAAAATATAAAACATCAATTGCACAATGAGAATTTTGCGTTTTATAAATTTGATGTGCTTAATTTCAAGAAATTAAACGATATATTCCGGAAAGAAAGGTTTGATGCTATTTTTCATCTTGTGGCCAATTCTGATATTAAGCAAAGTGCGGCTCAAACGGATTTGGATTTAAAGTTGAATTTTATGAGTACATATAATGTGCTTGAGGCTATGCGGTTAAATAACGTAAACCAAATTGTGTTTGCCTCTACCTCTGCAATTTTTGGTGAAACAGATGAGGTTATTACTGAAGATATGGGGCCGCTAATTCCAATTTCTTTCTATGGGGCAAGTAAATTAGCGGCAGAAGCTTATATATCAGCATATGTACATAATTTTGGAACCAGGGCATGGCTTATTCGATTCCCAAATGTAGTTGGAGAACGGGCAACTCACGGAATCCTGTTTGACCTTATGAATAAATTGAAGGAAAATCAAAACACACTAAATGTTCTGGGTAATGGGAAGCAGGAAAAACCATATTTATATGTAAAAGAACTGGTGGAAGGATTAATATATGTCTGGCAAAACGCTAACGAGAATTATAATTATTTTAATCTTGGTTCAGATTCAACGATTAAGGTCTCCGGAATTGTCGAGATACTCATTGACGAACTAAATCTTAAGGGAAGGACGCAGATTAAATATTCTGGTGGAGATAGAGGTTGGGTTGGTGATGTTCCAAAGTTTAAATATAGTTTGAATAAGGCCAATAAGCTGGGTTGGAAGGCCAATTTAAATTCCGAACAAGCAATTCGGCTTACGGTTAAGAAACTTAAAGAAGAATTTGGGTTTTAATTGAAATATGAAGGTTGTTATTCTCGCTGGTGGTAAAGGGACCCGTATGGGAAGTCTTTCTCAGAATATCCCAAAACCCATGATAAATATTGCAAATAAACCAATACTCCAATATCAGATAGAAATCGCAAAAAGGTTTAATTTGACTGATATTATACTTTTAACAGGTTATAAAGGGGAAGTTGTAGAAGATTACTTTGGAAATGGAGAGAATTGGGGAGTTAATATATCCTGCTATCGGGAAACTATTCCTTTAGGTACGGCCGGGGCAGTAAAGGAAGTTGAAGATTATTTGCATGATGACTTTTTGGTATTTTACGGTGATGTAATTATGGATATCGATTTAAAATCGGTCATCCGATATCACATGAAGAGGAAACCAATTGCAACCCTGGTGGTACATCCAAATGATCACCCATATGATAGTGATTTAATAGAGGTAAATAATGAGGGTAAAGTAATTACGTTCCATAGTAAACCCCACAAACAAGATATTTTTATCCGGAATTTAGTTAATGCTGCTTTATATATCCTATCACCAAGGATAATGAATTTTTTGCCAAAAGGAACGTATTCTGATTTCGGAAAAGATATTTTTCCAAAATTGGTTAATGACGGCGAAATAATCTATGCATACAATACACCAGAGTATATTAAAGATATCGGCACTCTGGAAAGATTAGAGGAAGTTGAGCGGGACATAGTTTCTGGTAAATTGTACAGGTTAAACAAAAAAAACAAGAGAAAGGCAATCTTTCTTGATAGGGATGGTGTACTAAATTACGAAATAGATTTACTGAGAACCCCTGAAGAATTGGAACTTTTACCAGATGTACCAAATGCCATAAAAAAAATCAACACATCAGAATATTTATCTGTTGTGGTTACAAATCAACCTGTGGTTGCTAAAGGACTTGCTTCTGAAAAAGATATATACCAAATACATTCGAAATTAGACACAGTACTTGGACGTAATCGCGCCTTTCTTGACAGGATATACTACTGCCCTCATCATCCTGAGAAGGGTTTCCATGGTGAAAGAATAGAATATAAGATACATTGTGATTGTAGAAAACCAAATACAGGTATGATAAATCAGGCAGTATATGATTTAAATATAGACTTAGACGAGTCTTTCATCATAGGTGACAGGACGGTAGATATTTTGACAGGGATCAATGCCGGTTTAAAAACAATTTTAGTAAGAACAGGCTATGCAGGTGATGATGGGGTATTTCAGTGTGAACCTGATTTTATCTTTTCTAATTTAAAGGAATCTACAGAGTTTATTATCGATTGCTATGATGCCTTAGTTAATAAAGCAAAAGATATTTTATCTGGTATATCCATCAACAATAAAAGAAATATCATAATTCTCATTGCCGGTTTATCGCGTTCGGGAAAATCAACTTTTTCGAAAATAATTTCTACAATTTTAAACAAAAAGGGAATACATAATACCCATTTAAACCTGGATAACTGGCTTGTTGGTATCCAGGAACGGAAGGATTGGATGGCGGTAAGCGAAAGGTATAAATATAACGAAATTGTTAAAGATATAGCAACGCTTTTGGAAGGAAAAGAGATAAAGGTAAATAAATACAATGTTAAAACAAGAAACATAGATGAACATCAGAAATCTATTATATTAAAAGAAGGTGAAGCCCTTATTATAGATGGAGTGGTGGGATTGGATATTGAATTTCTCAGAAAAATTGCGGATATAAAAATCTATGTCGAAATAAACGAAACTATGAGAAGAAAACGTTTTTTTGATTTTTATATGTTTAAAGGATTAACAGAAGAGGAAATTAAAAAACTATACGTAAAACGGCAAGACGATGAAATTCCTATAGTTATCCAAACAAAAAATTATGCTGATTATATTATACCTATGGAGAAATAGCTAAAATGATTGGAACAAGAACTCCGTTTAGAATCAGTTTTGCAGGTGGTGGAAGTGACTTAAGAAGTTTTTATTCGAAACATCCTGGCTGTGTATTAAGCACAACAATTAATAAGTATATGTACATATTTGTTCATCCCTTTTTTGATGAAAAAATCCAGGTGAAATATTCTAAAACAGAATTGGTTGAAAATATTAATGAAATACAACATCCAATAGTAAGAGAGGCACTCAAAAAATTTCAAATAAAAGGAATCGACATAAATTCTATAGCAGATATTCCCGCAGGTACAGGGCTTGGTTCCTCATGCTCATTTACCGTTGGATTATTGCATGCATTATATGCGTATGGAAGTATTTATGCTTCTAAAGAAAAACTCGCAGGGGAAGCGTGTGAGTTAGAAATAGATTTCTTAAAAGAACCTATAGGTAAACAAGATCAATATGCTGCCGCCTATGGAGGAATAAATTTTATCACTTTTCACCCAAATGAAAGTGTAAATGTTGAGCCTGTTATCTTACCTGCGGATAAGTTCAAAGAGTTAGAAGAAAATCTTTTAATGTTTTATATAGGAGGGAATAGGTCTGCACGCGATGTTTTAAAAGATATGGAAAATAATATAACAAATACTCATGAAAAATTTAACAACTTACTAAAAATGACAGAGTTGGCACAGCAATTACGAAAAAGCCTTTTATCCGGTAATATTAAGGACATCGGATATTTTTTACATGAAAATTGGATATTAAAAAAAGGCCTTTCTCATAAAATTTCTGAAGATAAAATAGATTATTATTATAACAGAGCTATTGAAAATGGTGCATCAGGCGGGAAATTATTAGGCGCCGGTGGTTGTGGTTTTTTGCTCTTTTATTGCGAAAAAGAGTCTCATGAAAAATTGAGAATGGGGTTAAGAGATTTAAGAGAGCTTCAATTCAGGCTGGATAATTTCGGAACAAAAGTGATATATGTTGGTGAAAGCTGATTTAAAAATTAGTAACACTTTAGTCTTTTGAAACGGGAAATTGTCCTTTGTCGTGCTATGAGGTTCGTCGTACTACATACTACTATCCATCAACTTCTTGTTTTTTATGCTCGTTTTTCAAAATGCATAAC
>CAZXCP010000072.1:0-6550 GCA_964639355.1 uncultured Ignavibacteriaceae bacterium | reverse complement strand
GCAATGAATCAAATTGATGAGCTTAATGGGGCGATAATTAAGATTACCATGAAAATTCAGGAAAGATATCCGGAATTATATGAATTATTATCCGAGATGCCAGTAACAATTCCAAATCTTAAAAATCCGGCGATAAACCTGGAAACTCTGAATTCATATTATAATTCACTCCGATCTCTGTTTGAAACTTACAACAATAATGATCATCAATTGAGATTGTAATGAACATTAAAATTAAAAGAATTTATGAGAAAAAATCAAATTCAGATGGGTATCGGATACTGGTTGACAGACTTTGGCCGCGTGGATTGACAAAATCTGAAGCAAAGATCGATCTGTGGCTTAAAGAAATAGCTCCTAGCAATGGATTGCGGAAATGGTATCATCAAAATCCTAATCAATGGAAACAATTTAAAAGCAAGTATAATCTGGAACTTAAAAACAAATCACATCTCAAACTTCAGATTAAAACTCTAGCAAAAGAATATAACACAATAACCTTCCTCTATTCTGCAAAAGATAAAGACAACAACAATGCCATCGTACTAAAGGAAATTCTAACTTAAATCAGCAAAAAAGGAACAATTTCTGACTTAAGTCAAGAAATTCATTTCAATTGTAGGATATCTTTAAACTGTAAACCATCTGAGTTACTTATGGTTCACAGGTTATGTGTAGTCAAAATTATAAGTAAATACAGATTTATAAAATTATGTTTGAAATATATACAATTGTACGAGCCTTGCACCAAATTGCTGCTGCGTTATGGCTAGGGGAAGTATTGCTTATTAATGTTATAGTTATACCAGTTCTATCGAAATATAAGGGTGAATTAAGAAGGCAAGTTATTACATCAATATTTCCGAGACTATTTAAACTCGCTTCGGTCCTGTCAGCAACTGTTATAATCACAGGATTAATTATGGCATATTATCTAACAAATGGAGATCTTAAAATCTTATTGCATGGTAAGTGGGGATTATCAATTCTGATTGGCGGGTTGCTTGGAATTATACTGACAATATTTCATTTCTTTTTAGAAAATAAATTAGCTAAAAAAATTGTGCTGGGTAATGAGGGAGACGATGAAAAACTTGCTGAAGTGCATTTAAGGATGAAAATTGTGCCAAAAATCGGATTAATTATACTTTTGACAATTTTTCTTCTGATGATTAATGCAACTCACGGAATTTTCTAAGATCTACTTTGTGTGATTCGATTAACAATTTGCAATTAAGAAATTATAATCACTAATAATTCAATAATAAATCTCAGAGGAGTTAATATGCAGTACAAATCGATAGTTTCAACAATAATATTCCTAATATCAACTTTGGTTTTAAATACAGGAGTAGCTTTTGCCCATTGCGATTCAATGGAAGGTCCGGTTGTTAAAGCATCTCAAAAAGCGCTTGAAACAGGAAACATTAATTATGTCCTTGTTTGGGTCAGAGCAGAGGATGAACAAGAGATAAAAGTAATATTCGATAAAGTGAATAAAGTTAGAGCATTGAGTCCGGAAGCAAAAGAACTTGCAGATATGTATTTCTTTGAAACTGTTGTGAGAGTTCATAGAATGGGAGAAGGTGTTGGCTACACAGGATTGAAACCAGTCGGATATCAACCCGAAGAAGGAATTGAAGCAGCAGACATTGCGATTGCAGAAAATTCTTTAGAACCTATCTATGCACATCTTGATGAAGAGCAAAATCCAAAAATCAAAGATTACTTTGCAGACCTGCAATCAAAAAAAGATTATGATGTAAATGATTTAAAAGCCGGCAGAGAATATGTTGAAGCTTATGTTCATTTCATTCATTATGTAGAAGCTGTTTTTAAAGGTGAATCTGTTAACGATATACATTCTGAGCATAAGCATTAAAACTTTACTTGTCATATGACAACAATTGATTTATTTTGCTAATGAATTTCTCCCTGACCCGTTGAGGCAGAGGGTTTTATCAAAATTAAACCAGGGAATATAGAATGAAAAAATACTGGATATCATTTTCACTTGTTGTTATTATTTCCTTTGCAGTCCTAAGCTGGGTTGGTGTAAGAATCTATCAGGAAAAACCACCGATTCCCGAAGAAGTTTTAACCGAAAGCTGTGATTTAGTTTTTACTAAATCCGATATCCAGGAAGGACAGAATATATGGCAGGCAATGGGTGGAATGGAGTCCGGTTCCATATGGGGTCATGGAAGTTATGTTGCACCTGATTGGACAGCAGACTGGTTGCATCGCGAGGCAGTACTTATATTAAATATTTGGTCGACTCAGCAGCATCAGACCGAATTCGACAAGATCACTTCTGAACAGCAATCATCACTCAAGGCCAGATTAACTAAAATCTACAAGCAAAATACTTTTGATGAGTCCACCGAAAGTCTCATTATTGATGATACGCGCTTCGAAGCAATCAAAGAAAATATAAAACATTACAGCGATGTTTTTACGAACGGCAGGGATGAGTATGCGATTCCTAAAAATACTTTAAGTGATCCGGAAAAATTAAAAAAGTTATGTGCATTCTTTTTCTGGACTTCCTGGGCAGCCTCCACAAACAGACCGGGTGATGATGTAACCTACACAAGCAACTGGCCGCACGAAGAACTTGTTCAAAATATTCCTACTCCGGATACAATAGTCTGGACAGGTGTGAGCATAATTCTCCTTTTACTCGGTATCGGAGGAATGGCATGGTATTACGCAGCAAATAAAGGTGAAGTTGAACACAATGATTTTCCATCTCACGATCCTCTTCTCAGTGCAGCAATAACACCATCACAAAAAGCTGTTCTAAAATATTTCTGGATTGTATCCGCTCTCTTTTTACTGCAGATAATTCTTGGTGTTATAACCGCCCATTATGGTGTTGAGGGAAATGCGTTTTATGGAATACCGCTTGCTGAAATTCTACCATACGTAATAAGCCGAACCTGGCATGTCCAGCTAGGTATTTTCTGGATTGCCACAGCCTGGCTTGCTGCAGGATTGTATATCGCTCCAGCTGTAAGCGGTATTGAACCAAAAGGACAAAAGCTGGGTGTAGATATTTTATTTATTGCTTTACTTTTTGTTGTACTAGGTTCAATGCTGGGTGAATGGCTGAGTGTTAAACATCTTTTACCGGAAGATAAATGGTTCTTATTTGGACACAGCGGTTACGAATATATCGATCATGGCAGATTCTTTCAGATTGCTTTACTTATAGGTTTGTTCCTGTGGTTATTCCTGATTTGGCGTGCAATCAGGCCCGCATTAAAAAAGAATGACGAACAAAAACCAATCTTAACTTTATTCCTTATTTCTTCCATTGCAATTGCCCTATTTTACGCAGCTGCATTGATGTACGGCAAGAATACAAATCTGGCTATTGCTGAATACTGGCGATGGTGGGTTGTTCATCTTTGGGTCGAAGGTTTTTTTGAAGTTTTTGCCACTGTAGTTATTTCATTTCTTTTTGCAAGATTGCAACTGGTTTCAATTAAAACCGCAGGTCAAGCAACTGTTCTTTCGGCAACCATTTTTCTTTCAGGTGGAATAATCGGAACTCTCCACCACCTGTATTTTTCAGGAACTCCAATGATAGTACTAGCGCTTGGCTCAGTCTTCAGCGCACTTGAAGTTGTTCCATTAATGTTTGTCGGCTATGAGGCATGGGAAAATATCAAACTCTCAAAATCCACTGAATGGGTGAACAAATATAAGTGGGCAATTTACTATTTCGTTGCTGTTGCATTCTGGAATATGCTCGGTGCCGGTTTATTTGGATTTATGATCAATCCGCCGATAGCACTTTATTATATGCAGGGATTGAATACAACTCCCGTTCACGGTCACGCAGCTTTATTTGGTGTTTATGGTATGCTCGGAATCGGATTGATGCTGTTTGCATTAAGAGGACTTAGACCTGATATTCGATGGAATGAAAAACCAATCAAATGGTCTTTCTGGTTAATTAATTTTGGATTGTTCTCAATGGTTGTATTCAGTCTTCTACCGGTCGGACTTATGCAAACCTGGGCTTCCGTTGAGCACGGCTACTGGTATGCAAGGAGCTCTGAATTTTTACAAACAGATATAATGAATACATTAAGATGGCTTCGGGCCGTTGGCGATACAATATTTGCGGTGGGAGCAATTGTGCTGGTTTATTTTGTATTCAAAATATCTCTTCAATTCAAAAAAAGAAAAACAAATCAATAAAGAAAGAAGAACTATGTCGGAATCAGTTAAAAAAGAATTTCTTGCAGATTCAATCAGCTATCAGAATGGATCAATCGTAAGTAAACACATTATTAAAAAACCTAACGGAAATATTACTTTATTCGCATTTGGCAAGGGTGAATCATTAACTGAGCACACATCGCCTTTTGATGCTGTGGTCTATATAGTTGATGGTGAAATGGAAATTACTCTCGGTGGAAATCCTTACCATTTAAGTAATGGTGAGATTTTGACTATGCCTGCAAACATTCCTCACGGATTAAAATCAGAAACAGATTCTAAAATATTGTTGGTAATGATTAAATAATGGATAAAGCAGACAAATTGCATCAATTGCCTTTAGTGTATTCTTGCTCTGGCTGCAGTAATATTGCCCAGCTTGCAAATGATGTTGCAGTTAAAATGGACAGAGAAGGAATTGCGGAAATGTCTTGTATCGCCGGAGTTGGTGGCAATGTAAAACCAATTGTAAAAAAAGCGCAAGCTGGTCGTTATATTATTGCTGTAGACGGCTGCGTGCTACAATGTGCTAAAAATTGTTTACATAATGTGGGTGTTGAACCGACTGTACATTATGTTTTAACCGATTATGGATTAACGAAAGAATACCATAAAGATTATAACAATGAATGCGTTGACGAAATTTTTGAGCTTATAAAATTAGAAAACGTGTAGTACAATTATTTTTTTTCTGCTTTGTAACCTTTGATCTAATTGCTTCATCTTAGTATTAACCAGACGATTTTATTGTAATGCTGTTCAAAGTCACTATATCGGGACACCCAATTCATATGATGCTAATTCACTTCCCTATAGCATTTCTACCTCTTAGTGCTTTGCTTGATATTTTTTCGATTATATACGATAGTAATTATTTAGCAGAATTGGCTTTTTATTCATTAGTGTTGGGAACTACTTTGGGAATTTTTGCTGCAGGATTTGGAGCGATTGATCTAATCAAAATAAAAAACGACCAGGCAATTCTTAAAACAGCATTGCTACATGGCGGATTGAATGTTTTGTGGCTTATGATATTCGGTGTGGTAGCAGGAATTCAGTTGAAGCAGTTCCCCGAAATTAAGATCCTAAATTTCTGGGTAATAATATTGAAAGCATTGATCATGGTTGGGCTTTTCTACTCTAATTTCCTTGGTGGAGAATTAGTATTGCGTTATGGTGTTGGTCAAAAAAATTAGTTGTTTATTTTTTAATATAACTGATAAATTCATTTCTAATTTCGGGCTCAAGAAATCTACCATTATATTCTGATGTAAGTGTACTGCTATTTACATCCTCTATACCTCTGGATTTTATACACAAATGATCTGCTTCAATAACCACGGCCACGTCCTTCGTGTTTAGAATTTTTTTAAGCTCCTCGGAAATCTGATGTGTAAGCCTTTCTTGTAGTTGAGGACGTTTTGCGTAGAACTGGACAATCCGATTTAGTTTTGAAAGGCCGATTACAAATTCATTTGCAAAATATGCGATATGTGCTCTTCCAATTATCGGGACAAAATGATGTTCGCAATAAGAATAAATAGTAATATCTCTCTCAACGATCATCTGATCAGTGTGAAACGTTTTTTTAAAAAGTGACACTTTCGGCTTGTTCTCTGGATTTAATCCGCTGAATATTTCTTTGACAAACATTTTTGCAACCCTTCTTGGAGTATCCTTCAAACTATCATTTTTGAGATTTAAACCCAGAACACTCATTATATCTCTGAATCTATCTTCAATGATTTCTATTTTTGTTTCATCATCTAATACATTCAACAGAAATGCATTATCATTATCTGAATTCTCTAACGATTGGATAATAACTTGAGTTTCGTTGTTTTTTCCATTTGAACCATTATTCTTCATTTTCATTCCTGACTAAATATTTAGAATCCCTCTTTTATAATGAGTTTCTCGTCTATGTTCAACTCTTTCAGTTGTTTCTCAACAGCTCTCATCATAGGATCGGGACCACAGATATAGAATTTATTTTGATGATCGAGATCCGCGTAAGACTTTATAATGTCCGTTGTGATGAATCCGAAATCATAGCCATCAGCTTTTTCATCGGATAGGATATTATGAAAATTGTTTCCTAGTAATGCCCGGAATTCAGTTTCCATTATAATATCCGACTTTGTTTTATTTGCAAACAATAATTTGTTTTCTCCAAGCACATGACTTTTATTCAGATATCTTAGAATAGCAATAAAGGGTGTTATCCCAGCACCTCCAGCAATAAAAATTCCTGAACCTTTATAAGCTATTTCTCCCCATATATCATGAATGATAATACTATCTCCAGGTATCAGTT
>CAZXCP010000071.1:0-6566 GCA_964639355.1 uncultured Ignavibacteriaceae bacterium | reverse complement strand
TAAGTCAGATTGTAAAATCCGGTTATTAAAAAAACAGCTAAAATGATTTTTGTCTTCATCGATTTTATTATTTAAGTTTTTATTAATTAAATATAGAAAAAAATAACTTGCTTATAAATATCAATAAGATTACTATCAATTCCTTTCACAGCTTCTATTTATATTATAGATAGATGTTGTGAATACAAAAGTTTTTTTATTTTCTCCAATTTTGAACACAAGTATCATTTTAAGATTTAAAAAAGTCATTTAATGTGTGCTCAATATTCTAATATTCTTCGAGTTTATCTATAAATACCTGATTTATTTGATAAAGCACATAATAATTTTCTTATGAATGTGTGAACGTACGCATTGAATAACTCAAAATTCGAAATAGCTTAATTCGTTCCTTGTTCTTTTACATAAATCATACCATAAGATCTCATAAAATCTTGTAAGTTTACAGATTCGGAATAAAGCTTCAACAGACTTGTTATGAAATGTACATAATTATTTAAACATATTATTAATACATTAAAAAACTTTACTAAAGTAAATAATTTGTATGAAATGGTACAGATAAATAAAATAACAGTAGTACATATCTTAACTAATCCTTCATATTTACATAATATCTTTATTTTGTTTGAGTGCCGAAACTGCTGACTTTGTTAATCGCTCTAATGATATAATTACGAGGAACGAATAGTAAAATGTACTCGAAATTTCGAATAGAGATTTTTCTAAAATATTTAAATGATGATTTAAATTTCAACAAATAACTTCGCTTGGATTATACTTCCCAAAATATTTGTCAATCAAATCTTATTGTATTTAATTTATAATAGATTTTCATTCTTTAAAAACTTTAAATTATATTTAATCAGTTTTGTTATTTATTTAATATTTAATCGAAGTAAAATGAAATTTAATAACAGAAACATTTCGATAAGTGAAAAAGCTAAAATCGGACATAATGTTAAAATCGGGGATAATACAGTAATTTATGATAATGTAGAAATCGGGGACAATTCTGTTGTCTGCAACGACTGCATTATAGGGGAACCACTGGTCGATTACTATAGTAATGAAGAATATAGTAACCCTCCATTGGTTATCGGAGCAAATTCACTGATCAGGAGCCATGCAATTATCTATGCCGCGAGTAATATAGGAGATTTTTTTAGTACCGGGCATCATGTTATCATTCGTGAATATTCGACCATTGGTAGTCATTGTAATTTCGGTACTGGCTGTGATATTCAGGGGAATCTTACTATTGGTAATTATTGCCGTTTTTACAGCTATGTAAGTATTGGAAAGTATTCAAAAATAGGAAATTTTGTTTTTATGTATCCCTATACTGTAATTACCAATGATCCCCATCCTCCTTCAAATGATCTTGTTGGAGCCACAATTGGTGACTACACCCAGGTAGCTGTGAATAGTGTAATTTTATCCGGAGTTAAAATTGGAGAGAACTGTTTGATTGGAGCCAATTCATTGGTTAATAACGCTATTCCTGATTATACTTTTGTTATGAGTGAACCTTCCAAATCAATGATGGACATTCGGAAATTTATTACTTTAGGAGGTAAGGGCAGGTATTATCCATGGATGTACAATTTTGAAAGAGGAATGCCATGGGAAGGGATTGGTTTTGACAATTGGGTAAAGGGTAATCAGAATAAATAGTTTAATTGCATGGATAGCTGCGACTCTTTAATTTTAGATTTTATATAACAATAGTCTGTTAAAGTTTGACGAACCATAAAACATCAAATTATTTATTTTTCTATAAAACCATATAAATTTCATCATTCATATTTAATTATGCAAAACAAACAAGTTATGAAAAAAAAATTCTAGAGCGAGGTTATTGCTAATTTGCTTTTTTGAGAAAACATTTAAAAATTTTTATTATCCTCTTTTTAATTTGTTTGGTGCTATCTACTGCCGGTATATTTAAGAATTTTCGATGGTACATCGATTAAAACTAGTACCTTTTGTGTCCCAGAATATTCCATTAGGTAAAACTGAGGCACTACTGCTGCAGAATAATTTTGGATCGCTCCATTTCCTTAAATCCGGAATAGAATTAGAATGAGTTTTTGAAAGGGCAAAATTCCATCAGAATAATAGGACCCTCAAGTTTCATCGTTTTTCAAACCACAATTAATAGATATTTTCGAGGTCTGGATTAGCTCTTGAAGCGCATAAGAGTGATATTTTTGCTCATAAATCTGATTGAATCTGCTCAAGCATATTTTTTCTCAATTTCTAGTCTGCCAGCCAGAAATGGAAATAGTTTTGCCATCATTCAAATTTCAATCAATAAATAACAAAATTATATATTAACTTTATTTCAAAGCTATTTTTAAGTTAAAATTATTTAGTACAATTTCGGCATAATTTTGGATAATAGTTATTCTTATATTTAATATTCCATTCAGTAACAATCATAAAAAGCAAATTTATCCATGGATCAACAAAAAGAACTGGTTAAAAATTTTATTATCGAAAGCTTTCTTTTCGGTGAAGAAGAGAAACTAAAAGATGATACCGATTTCTTCCGCTCTGGTATTATCGATTCCACAGGAATTATTGAACTGGTGGGTTTTATTGAATCCTCCTTCCCTGTGAAAGTAGAAGATGAAGAACTGGTGGTGAATAACTTTTCCAGCCTGAACAACGTTTCTGCTTATCTTGATCGTAAACTGAATTCAAAATCATAATATATGTGCGGTATTGCCGGCATATTAAAAACTTCCGGAAAACTGAGTGTAGATGTTCCGGATATGCAGAAAATGGTGCATCTTCTGCGTCATCGCGGACCCGATGAAACAGGACTTTATATCGACGATAACGTTGCTCTTGCACAATCCCGGCTCAGCATTATTGATCTCAGCGGTGGTATGCAGCCAATTCACAATGAAGATAAATCCCTATGGATCATTTTTAATGGGGAGATCTTCAATTATCCCGATTTGAGAGATTATCTCATTTCGAAAGGGCATACTTTCTATACTAATACAGATACTGAAGTAATAATTCATCTCTACGAAGAAGAGGGTATTAATTGTGTTAATAAACTCAACGGTCAGTTTGCTTTTGCAATTTGGGATAATAATAAAAAAAGCTTGTTCATAGCACGCGACCGCGTGGGTATCCGGCCATTGTTTTATACTTTTCATAATAATCAGTTGATTTTTTCATCAGAGATTAAAGCAATTCTTTCTCTGCCGGGTATAGCACGACAAATTGATTATCAGGCACTTGATCAGGTTTTTACTTTATGGACGACTTTAAAAGGTAAAACCTTTTTTAATGGGATCTTTGAACTCCCGCCGGGTCATTTTTTAACTGCGGATAGTAACGGAATTAAAATTGACAAATTCTGGCAAATTCCTTTTTCATCATCCCGGTCGGAAGATAATAGAAACAAGTTATTAGAAGATTGCAGAGAGCTGCTGTTCGATGCTGTGAAAATACGGTTGCGCGCCGATGTTCCAGTTGGAAGCTACTTGAGCGGGGGATTAGACTCTTCCGGAATTACTTCAACCGTAAAAAAGAATTTCAATAATAAGCTTAGAACCTTTGGTATAAGATTCGAATCCGGTGCTTTTGATGAGGGTGAATATCAGCAGGAAATGGTCAGCTACCTCGGTGTCGATCATTCTGAATTATTTATCCATAATTCTGATATCGCTGAAAATCTCGAGTCCCTACTCTGGTTTACTGAAAAACCGCTTCTGCGTACTGCTCCAATACCTTTATACCTTCTATCCCGGCTTGTTCACGAAAGCGGTTACAAAGTAGTTCTCACTGGTGAGGGTGCAGATGAGATATTCGGTGGTTATAATATTTTTAAGGAAACAAAGATTAGAAATTTCTGGGCAAAGTATCCCGATTCTAAAATGCGTCCTGCTCTTCTTGCTAAACTTTATCCTTACATATTTAAAGATAATCGATTAAATAATTCTTTAACTGAATTTTTCCGGTTTGGAATTGATGATCCGGGCAATCCTTTTTTTTCTCATCTCATCAGATGGGATAATACTTCAAAGATAAAAACGTTCTTTTCATCGGCTCTTAAAGAAGAGCTGGAAAACTACAACTGTTTTGATGAATTGCTTAAGGATCTTCCTTCAGATTTTTATAAATGGAATTATCTGAGCAAGGCACAATACCTGGAAATCTCGATTTTTTTAAGTAACTATCTGCTTTCATCTCAGGGTGACAGGGCCGCAATGGCTCACTCAGTCGAAATGCGTATGCCCTTTCTCGATTACAGGATTATTGAGCGGATGAGTAATGTTGACCCTGAATTAAAAATAAATGGATTGAATGAAAAGTTCTTGTTAAAAAAAATCTTTAAAGATATCCTTCCGGAAAGAGTTCTGAATAGGGATAAAAATCCATACAGGGCTCCCATTAAGCAGGGAATTCTTTTTGATAAACGTTTGATTGAACAATACTTGTCCAATGATTCACTTACTGAATCAGGTCTCTTTGATCCCCTGAAAGTGAACTTGCTTTTAAAGAAGCTTAATAAATTTGAAAATACAGGTGAAGTGGATAATATGGCTTTAATAGGGATATTATCTGCGCAGATAATTCAAGATAAATTTATTAAAAACTTCAGTCCGGATTATTCACATATGAGTTCTTTCGACAAGTTGATTGATTTACGGGCCTAGCTTTCCATTTACGGGCAAGTCACAACCCCCGATTTTAATAGTGGTACCTAAGTAACTCACGAATTTAATCGAGGGAATAATAGTAACCCACAGTTTCAACTGTGGGAAAAAAGAAAGGAAAGACTAATAGAAACCGTTTCAACGGTTTTCCTATTACAAATAATGAGGTTAATTCATGTTACACTCATTAACAAAAATTTGGAGTCATCGTATCATCCGGACAAAAAACAGTGCGCTACTCATTAAATCTGCTTATTAAAAAAGATTTATGAACTTATTAAAACCGCATTAGAAAAAGACTTCGGATGCAAACTAAGATCGATCAATGGAACTTCAAACCATTTACATATTTTATTTTTACTTTAACCGTTGATCAGTATTAGCGATCTGTTTAATAATATAAAAGGTGAAACTTCACATTGGATAAATCAATCAAATTATTTAGATGAAAAATTTGTTTGGCAAACAGCTTATGCAGCTTTTTCAGTTAGTGAATCAACTTAAAATGAAATCGGGCCCTATATTAATAATCAAAAAGAGCATCATAAAAAAGTTAGTTTTGAAGAGGAAATAAATTTATTTATGAAAAAGTATGGTTTGGAAATTATAAAGGAATAGTATGTCTATCATCTTTATTTTAATAACCTGCGACTGAGTAGTGGTTTATTAAAGAAACAAAGAATATTTTATCAGCTTTCAATTTTAATACTGAGAATAATTAAGAAATAACACCTTAATATATATGACTAAAACCCAAATAACGTCAGAATTATTCAGTCCGGTGCTTGTGCATGAATATTTAACACTAAGTGCTGATAAATATCCCGACAAGCCCGCACTCCTATTTGAATCAGAAGTTTATTCTTACAAAAAACTGGATGAACTGACAGATAACCTTGCATTTAACCTGATCAGGCTGGGAGTAAAACGTCATGATAGAGTAATAATTTTTGGTGATAACTCCGCCGAGGTGATTATTGCTTTATATGCCGTATTAAAAACTGGCGCTGCTTTTGTTTTATTAAACGGTTCTCTCAAAACTCCGAAGCTGCAATACATCATTAAAGATTCCTCGCCCTCTGTGATATTTGCAGATGCTAAAAATTCGGAGGTTGTCATTTCTGCACTTGAAAAAATTAATTCAGTTCCGGAGTTGATCTGGTTAGGTGATACTTATGATATTAACGCGGAAAATAAGAACAAATGGCGTGACCTTATAACTGACATTGAGGGTGATCAGATAAAAGCTCTTGAATCGAGAAAGCTGTCATTAATTGATTATGATCTTTCAACTCTCATCTATACTTCAGGATCTACCGGTGAGCCGAAAGGTGTTATGTCTTCTCACAATAACATGATTTCAGCAGCACGAAGTATTATCTCATATATTGGAAATACTCCTGATGATAGAGTTCTGACAGTTCTGCCTCTATCTTTTGATTATGGTCTCTATCAGGTTATTATGTGCTTTATGTACGGAGGAACTATTGTTCTGGAGAGATCAATGCTGTTTCCTCTTGAATTAATTAAAAAAATTGAATCAGAAAAAGTCACTGGCTTCCCTATAGTTCCCACTTTGCTTGTTATGCTTCTGAAAATGGAAACACTGAAAAATTATGATCTTAGCAGTCTCAGGTATATTTCAAACACAGGAGCGGCTCTGCCTGTGGAGCATATTAAAACTTTTAGAAAATTATTTCCCGACGTTCAGATATTCTCTATGTTTGGGCTAACTGAATGCAAACGTATTGCATACCTTCCGCCTTCTGATATCGATCGTAAACCCGGTTCTGTGGGCAAAGCAATGCCTAATTGTGAAGTGTTTATTGTTAATGAAAATGGAAATTTTGTCAATCCTAATGAAGTGGGTGAATTAGTTGTTCG
>CAZXCP010000070.1:0-6750 GCA_964639355.1 uncultured Ignavibacteriaceae bacterium | reverse complement strand
AATTGATTTCCAAAACAGTTCAGGAAACTATTGAAGATTATCTTGAAGACATTAAAGCGCTATCAAGCAAGGAATATCTTGCCTCCATTCGTGAAGCAAGGGAAGATTGGATTTCCTCATCCTTATCACAACTAAGCAAAGCTTATTCTGCCGATGAACCTGATTATTCACTTTCAATGATCAAAGAACCCAACCCGGAATATAAAAAATGAAAGAAGCGGATGTTGTACTTGCTTCTCTCCCTCAGGCGGACGGGAAATCAAAAATAAGACCCGTATTACTTCTTAGAAAACTCCCTCTTCCTTATAATGATTTTCTGGTTTGTGGTATAAGCACTCAACTCGATAAATTAATTAAAAACTTTGACGAATTGATTTCAGAAAAAGATGATGATTTTAAGGATAGCGGTTTAGTTAAAGAATCTGTTATACGATTAAATTTTCTAGCGATTGCTCCTTTAAATATAATAGCTGGAAAAATTGGCAGAATTTCGGAGATACGTCATAAAACATTGTTGAAGAGATTGAGTGCTTATCTTGTTCAGAATATTTGATGCCTATGGCTAAAGTAAAGAATTTCTTATATGAAAATTCTAAATTCTCAAAAAGCATTTTATTGTATCAGAGTTAACGAATTCATCTCAACAAATTAATACTTCAGCTACTATTCTGCATTGGGGGTAAGTCAGGAACAATAAGAATCAGCAGTGCAGTTACTTAACTCGTCAGGAATGAGTGTGTGCATCTTCTCAGTTTTAAATCAATTTTTCTCTATCTTTACCGGAAATTTTTATAGTATTTAGAGATTTATGATTAAAAAACTGCATACCATACTTCTGATATTTTTCATCACTTCAATTTCTTTTTCTCAAAGTCCGACTATTAATAAAATTGAACCGCCTGACTGGTGGATCGATATGAAATGGAATAAACTTCAGTTAATGATTTATGGCGAACACCTATCAGGAATATCTGTTGTATCCAAAGATAAAAGAATCATCGTTGATAAGGTTCATATAATTGAAAACCCTGATTATGCCTTTGTTGATATTATCATTCCGCCGGAGTTGAAAGAAGGGCAGTTTGAATTTACAGTGAAAAATAAATCCGGTAAAACTACATTTGCTTATTTATTGATGGAGCGTAAAAAAAACCCTCTTCATCATAAAGGTTTTTCTAACAAAGATGTTGTTTACCTTATTATGGCTGATAGGTTCTGCGATGGTAATCCTGCAAACAACAAAATTGGCGATTCGCTTGATATATTCACTCCCGATGATCTTAACGGAAGAAAGGGCGGCGATATTGAGGGTATCATTTCAAAGTTGGATTATATCAGTGAACTCGGTGTAACTGCACTCTGGTTAACTCCAATGCTCAAAAATAATATGTATATGAGTTATCACGGTTATGCTGCAACTGACTTATATAAAATCGATCCTCGCTTTGGCTCAAATGAACTTTATAAAAAACTTGTCAGTAAAGCTCATTCAAAAAATATTAAAGTGATTATGGATCACGTAAGTAATCACATTGGAATTAATCATCTGTGGATAAAGAATCTACCAATGGATGACTGGATAAACGGCAAGCCCGGGGATCATAAGCCTGCAAATCATAATAAGCTTACTTTGCACGATATTCACAGCGACAGCATCACAATGAGTGCAACCTGGGAAGGCTGGTTCACTGATTATATGCCCGATCTCAATCAGCGAAATCCTTTCCTTAAAAATTATTTGATTCAGAATACACTCTGGTGGATTGAATACTCCGGCATTGACGGTATTCGTGAAGACACATATCCTTATGCGGATCAATATTATTTATCTGAATGGGCGCAGGCAATATTTAATGAATATCCGGATTTTAATATCGTCGGTGAAATATGGACAGGCACTCCGGCTTTTCTTGCTGCCTACCAGGGAAATAATAAGTTTGATTCAAAAGTAAACTCACTTTTACCGAGTGTAACGGATTTTGGTCTATCCGATGCATTCAGGTCATATCTCAGCGGTGAAAAAAGTTTGATTCACATTTATGAAACTATTGCCCAGGATTTTTTGTATTCAGATGCATATAGTCTTATGACATTTTTTGATAATCACGATATTTCAAGAGGATTGTTTGTCGCCAAAGAGAATGTTGAGAAGTTTAAAATTGCTCTGTCAATCCTGCTGACAACAAGAGGAATTCCAAAACTGCTTTACGGAACAGAGATAGGGATGGTTGGAGATGAACATCACGGTAATATACGTTTTACATTTCCCGGCGGTTTTCCAGATGGAAATCAAAATGCTTTTATTAAGGAAGGAAGAACTTTTCTTCAAAATGATATCTATGATTATTTAACCGGACTGATAAAAATCAGAAATGAGTATCCGGCTTTACAGTATGGAAACCTTAAGCATTTTTATCCTATTAATGATCAGTATATTTACTTCAGGATTCTGGATGATCAGAAAATTATGGTGGTTGTTAATGATAAAGATGTGCAGCAAAAATTAGATTTGACCTATATAAAACATATTATCGGTGATGATGTGTTAACAAATATTATAACAGGGGAGACTTATGTGTTAGCAGATGGTAGTGTTCCCATAATAAATCGGAAGAGTGTCGAGCTATTTCTGGTGAATTAGCTTTAATGCTGAATTTATTTCAGTATCTGCTGTGAAGTATTAAAGACACTGAAACCTGACTTGCCCTTATCCAGGCAGGTTCAGGGTGTTAAGTAATAATGAATTCAAATAAAGGTATAAACTTATGTTGGAAATGCAGAAAAAATTAAGTAAACCATTTTATGCATTGCTGAGTCTTCCGGCAACTGCAATGGGATTTGCATTATCAATTCAGATTGCTGCTCTTAGCTGGTTAATGCGTACACAATATAATCTGGATCTACACGAAATCGGGTTTGTGTGGGCTGCCGGTCCTTTAGCAGGAATAATCGGACAACCGATAGTTGGATTGATTAGCGATAAAGTCTGGTTCTGGAATGGCAGGCGCAGACCTTTTATACTTATCGGCGGTGCTTTGGCTGCGTTAATGCTTTTTGCTTTACCCAATATCGGCGCCATCAATGATTTCTTCGGTGTCGGAAATATTATTGTGGTAGCAGTATTTGTTGCACTCACACTTGATCTTGCAATTAATATTTCGTTTAATCCAACACGATCAATCATAGCTGATGTAACTCCTGAAGGTGTTCCAAGAACTAAAGGTTATACCTGGATGCAGACAGTATCAGGTTCATTTGGCGTTCTTGCCTATGCTATCGGAGCAATCTTCGGAAATTTCTTCCTGATATATTTTGGTGTGCTGTTAGTTTTTGCTTTTTCGATCATTCCGATGTTCTTTGTTAAAGAACCGAGAGAGTTAAAATCTGTTCTAGAAGCTGATCAGATAGAGGATGCCGGTAAGACCGATTGGAACCAGTTTTTAAAGTTATTATTTGCACATTCATTTTCCTGGATCGGTGTTCAGACAATGTTTGTGTATATGATTGGTTTTGTTGAACAGAGATTGGAACCTGAAACTGCTGATCAAACGGGAATGATTCTCTCTATATCATTTCTTGTTCTAAATGCAGTAGGTGCACTTCTGCCTGCATTTGTTCTTGAACCTGTAACAGAAAAAATCGGCAGGGTAAAAACTCATATAATTTGTTTGTTCATTATGTCTGCTGGCTATTTTGGAATTGTAGCATTTGGTTTCTCCACCTACATTGTCTGGGCAATGATGGCAGTAGCTGGTGTTGGCTGGGCAGCAATTGTAAGTTTGCCTTTTGCAATAATGTCTGAGAAGGTTAATAAAAACCGGATGGGATGGTTTATGGGAATTTTTAACCTGTCAGTCGTTCTGCCGCAATTGTTGGTATCATTAGGACTCGGAATTTTCATTCAGAATGCTGAAGATAAAAGCTTAATCTTTATTATCAGCGCTGTTACGCTTGCAATTTCTGCTGTACTTTGGTTTATGGTTAAGGAAAGTAAAGCTGTTGAGAAATCAATTCAGTCGCACTCAGCCGGTCATTAGTCAGTTTTTATTGACCGGAATAATTATGGCTGAATACTAATGGTTTACCTGTTCCTAACAATATTGTGTTCTACATCTATTGCATTAATCCTGAAATTTAATGCAACGAGAAAAGGGCATCCTGTTGTAATGCTGACAGGCAACTACTTCATTGCAAGTATAATTGCGGCTACCATTATTCTGATTAAGGGGAATGTATTATTTTCCATCGAAGCACTGATTTTCGGATCAGTGCTTGGCGTAATGTTTATAATCTCATTTTTCATATTTGCAAAAGCGGTTGAATTAGCGGGGACAGCTTTAGCTACTGTAAGTTCAAGGCTTTCCGTATTTATTCCTGTTTTTCTGGTTGTAGCTTTTCTTGATGAAGTACCGGAAACAAAGACATACTTCGGATTTGTCTTCACAATCCTGACCATCATTCTCTTTTATTTTTCGTTGAACAATAAACAAACTGAAGATTCACATAAGGCTAAATATTTATTTCTGATAGCAGTGCTGGTATTTATCGGCATAAATGATTTTGCTATTAAACTGTTTCAGTTAACGAGATCATCAGCGGAGGAAAGTTTTTTTGTTTATATGATTTTTACTACTGCTTTCGTTTCAGGAACAACTGTTATTATCTTCAGGAAACTTAAAGTAGTAAGTAAAGATTTGTTCACAGGTTTTCTACTGGGGGTACCGAATGTATTCAGCACAATTTTTTTATTAGGCGCATTAAACCAGTTACCTGCTATGATTGTATATCCGGTTATGAATATTGGAGTGATATTAATGACAACTGTATCTGCATATTTAATATGGACGGAAAGATTAAATAAGTTTGGAATTGCAGCTATTGTATTGGGTACTGCCGCCATTCTTCTCTTAGGTCTGTAATTCAGAACGGCGGCATTGTACCATTTATGGAGCCAAAACAATTATGAAAACTTTACATCCAGAGTTTTAATTTTAGGATTCGGGTTTGAATTTCCCGATCTTTTTTTGCCTGAATAAGGACAGGATTTTGACTCACTTTCCTTCACATCACCCTTCAAATACGGACATTCCGATTTTTTACTTTCCAAAAATGGGCACTGACTTTTCTTTGTTTCATCGATTTTGCTAAAGGGACACTCTCCTGAGTTTTTAATTTGCTGTTTATAATCAGAGTACATATTATTAGCTTCTGATCCGGTATTAAAAACGAACGCCGAATTTATTACAGCGAAAATTAAAATAATCGATAAAATGAATAACTTTTTCATTGGTAACTCCTTTTATTTATTAAGAACCAGAATTAAATGTGAAAAGTTCAAATTAATTTGCAGAGAATGCTGAATTGTTTTTCAGTTTTCAAATGCTCAATAAGATTATACAAAGTTTTACTCAGATATGAAAGTCGGTTCGAATCGAAAGGGATGGGGGCTGTCTCACAAGTTAATCTTTATCAATAATTTTTAAAATTACTACAAATAAAACCTGATAAACGCATACAATAAAAGCTCTTTGAGGAATCAAATGTATCGAAAGAACTTTTGAGACAGCCTCCCGGAAAATTAAAGCAATTCAACAAGGTTGGTATTTATATTTTTATCTTTTCTTTTTGTTTTCTGCATTCCCTGCTGAGTCATACCTTCCATGGAAACATTTGTAGTCACTTCAGTTTTTGTCCTGGATTTTATTATTACACCTCTGTCAACATTAAAATAAATTTTTCCTTCAGCCTTAGTTTGAGGTTTGGTGAAATTATACGTAACACCTCCTTCAGTAATTTTATCGTCGCCTGTTATCTTCGAATTTATTGTTGCATCAACAACTGCGATTCTGTCTTTGCCAAGTTTTTCAAATGCTGAAACGGTAAAAACATTTTCATTCTGAAGCTGGTATACCATAACAGACATAGGCTGCTGAATTATTGACCAGGAAGAATCTTTTGCTACTGGTTGTGCCGGAAGAATTCTAAACAACTGCAGTGCTAATGGTTTAATCATTCCCTGGATAAAATTATTCTTCAACATATTTTTATCTTCGACAGTGGCTGAGTCCTGCAGCTCTCTCAAATCCAAAAATGTATTTACAACGCGGTCAACCTTGCTGAATTCGATGATTTCACCTTTTGAATCAACTCTAATTTCAAATGGATTACCTGTTAAAGAGTAATTTTCTGTAAACTCTAGTTTTTGGATTGAGTCAGGTGGAGTACTGGTATTGAAACTAACTTTTTCTCCATTTATATCAGCATCAAGTTTGATAGATTTTATATTTACTGTAATATCGGCAACTCCGTTATTATCAACCTCTGTAATATTTAAATCAAACAGATATGTAATAGTTTGTCTAACTAAACCGGAAATTAAAGTATCCATTTCCAGACTCTGTTCATTGGATGATATTGAGGTAAACCTGTAACTGAACTTATCACCCTTATTAAATTTATACTTTAGTTGAAATGAAGTTTCCTCCTCATCAATCTTTTCAAGTTTAAGATCAGTTGAATCATACTGATATGCCTGTTCATCCGGCAGCCCGGGTGCTTCTTCTTTTTCTCCGCATCCAAATGTTAATAAAGTAAGAATAAACAGAACTAATAATTTGTTGATCATTTTTTCCTCTTAGTATAATAAATATTTATTTCGTTTATTTATAAAATTTGTCAGATCATCCTGCCACGACTGTATAATTACCGACGGGTTGGTACTTTCAAGTAACAATTTCCGGATTTTATCTG
>CAZXCP010000069.1:0-7297 GCA_964639355.1 uncultured Ignavibacteriaceae bacterium | reverse complement strand
ATGTCCTTCCTCTTGAATATCACCAATGCGGCAGTAAAAAACACTGCAATATGTACTGACAAAACAACCATAGAACGGATAATTTCTTCGGTATCCAGTGGATCATCAAAAAACAACCGCCAGTTCATTATATAATTAGTAAAAAGATACGGACGCAGATCCTCAAAAAAATCTATCTGAAGTGCAGACATAACCAGGAAAACTATTATTACTGCCATCGTTGATATGATTGGTCCGATTGCATTTTCTACAAGTGATGAAAAGAAAAATGCAAGCGATGCAACTACAGACATACCGAGGGCTGCAAATCCGTATCCCAGCATAAATCTCCACAGCACATCTGTTTGTTTGAAAATTACAATTGTATCACCTCTGAAAACTATCAACTCGCCGGTTCCGAAAAGAATAACACCGAGGACAAGACTCATAATAGCCAACCAGACAATAAGCAGATTGGTGTAAATAATCCCTGTAATAAATTTTGACACTATAATCTGAGTCCGAGAAATTGGTCTTGTTACAAGAAGCCTGTAAGTACCCTGTGTAGCTTCTCCGGCAAGTAAATCACCTGCCACTAAAGCAATTAAAAACGGAATGTGCACGGCAAGACTTGAAAGAATAATATATGAAACGAAATATCCGTTAAGAAGGTTGCCGACAAATACAAAAGACTGCTGGATATTCTGAGTCATAAAATTTAAAGTTCTGCTGCCCTCGATGAGCATTGCAACGTGAATCAGCGGAACAAGAACTCCGATTGCAATAATTCCAATGTAAGTTCTCCATTTTTTAAATACTTTATAGAATTCGATAGATATGAGTGCAAACATTATGCAGCCTCCTCTGTGATTTTAAGGAAATAATCCTCAAGTGATTTAGTTGGAATAACTGCACTTACTTTTATATCACTATCAACAAGTAATTTATTTAAAACCGGTACCTCATCATTCTCAAGTTTGAAGACAAGCGAGCGGGCAGCAGAAGACTCAAATTTCGAAATCCATTTTGTGTTCTTGATCAATTCAATTGCTTTTATTTCATCATCAACTTCAAAAGTAACTTTATATTGATTTGATTTAAGAAGATCCTGTACATAACCTTCTACTTTTGTCATACCTTTACTGATAATTATCATTCTGTTGGCAACGAGTTCAACTTCGTGCAGAATATGTGATGAAAGGAAAATAGTTTTTTTCTGTTCCTTACTTAAATGGATAATCAGGTCGCGGATTTCCTTCATTCCCTGAGGATCTAATCCTGTTGTAGGTTCATCAAGAATAATCAATTCAGGATTGTGAAGAAGTGCCTGTGCAATACCAAGCCGCTGCTTCATTCCGTGCGAATAAGTTTTAACCTTGCTTTTTGCTCTCTTATCGAGTCCGACAAGCTCCAGCATTTCCATAATGCGTTTCTTACTTACTTCTTTTCCGGAGATTCTGCCAAGTATTTCAAGGTTCTTGAAAGCGCTTAAATTTCTATAAAAATCGGGTTTTTCTACTATCGCCCCCATGTTTTTCAATATTTCTACCCTGTTTTCATTTAACAACGGTTTATCAAAAATCTTTATACTGCCTGCGGTAGGACGGATAAGCGTAAGCAGCATTCTTATAGTTGTACTTTTACCTGCTCCGTTAGGACCGAGAAAGCCAAACACATCTCCTCTGAATACATTAAGATTCAGATTATCGACAGCTTTAACTTCCTTAAAGTCTTTAGTAAGATTTTTTATTTCAATAATTTTTTCCGAATTCACTAAACGATCCTTGTAAAATATTCCCGAATAACTTTATAACTAAAATAATGGTTCTAAAGTTGCTTTTAATAGTAAAAATTTATGGAAGGTGGAATAGAGTGAAAAAATTTCAATAAAGTATAATTTTTTTACGGAAAAAAATTTTGAAGTTTGTTTTTTATGTATTAAAATTGCCCTCACTTTTCCAAGAGAAAATTTTTTTTACTTACGCTCTTTCAATCTATTTCAATTAAAAAAAATTTTATTTAGTTTGAGTTCGGGATTAATAATTGCGCTGAATTCCTCTTTCAAATTTCAATCTGCAATTTAATTCTAACCAGACACATCTTAAATAATATTACTGTAAACTATACCTAAGCCATTAGGAGAGATGAATGAAAATTACGAGACTATTTACACAGACAGGGGTTGACCCTTTCACTTCTTTTGAATTTGAAAAACGCATTTCAGAAATAAGAAACCCCGATGGCTCAATAGTCTTCAGAATGGAGGATGTTCTAGTTCCCAAAACCTGGTCGCAGGTTGCTACTGACATTATTGCACAAAAGTATTTCAGAAAAGCAGGCGTACCTAAACTGCTTAAAAAAGTTAAGGAGAAAGGTGTACCTTCCTGGCTCCAGCCTTCCACAGCAGATACAGAAAGTTTAAATCAATTACCAGAGAATGACAGGTTCACATCTGAGACAGATGCACGGCAGGTTTTTCATCGCCTTGCAGGTACCTGGACATATTGGGGCTGGAAAGCTAATTACTTCGATTCTGAAGAGGATGCTCGTGCATTTTATGATGAACTTGCCTTTATGCTAGCAAATCAAATGGCAGCTCCGAATAGTCCTCAATGGTTCAACACCGGTTTGAACTGGGCTTATGGAATTTCGGGTCCTTCACAGGGTCACTATTACGTAGATTTTCAGACAGGTGAACTGGTAACTTCAACAGATGCATATACGCATCCTCAGCCCCATGCATGTTTTATTCAGGCTGTGAAGGACGATTTAGTAAATGAAGGCGGCATAATGGATCTCTGGGTTCGTGAGGCGAGATTATTTAAATATGGTTCAGGTACAGGTTCAAACTTTTCAGAGTTGCGTGGTTCAAATGAACCTTTGAGCGGAGGCGGGAAATCTTCAGGATTAATGTCTTTCTTAAAGATCGGTGATCGTTCGGCTGGTGCTATCAAATCCGGCGGAACAACAAGACGCGCTGCTAAAATGGTTACACTTGATATGGATCATCCTGATATTGAGGATTTCATCAACTGGAAAGTAATCGAGGAACAAAAAGTAGCCGCACTTGTAGCAGGATCAAAACTTACAAATAAACACCTCAACGCTATTATGAAAGCCTGTTATGATGAGCATCCTGAAAACGACAGGTTTAATAAGCAATTAAATAAGAAATTGAAACAAGCTGTTCTTGAGGCACGAAGAGCTGAGATCTCCAATAATTATATAGAACGTGTGATTCAATTAGCTAAGATGGGATTTAAATCTATCGAGTATCCTGTGTATGATACCGATTGGAATTCAGAAGCTTATGCAACTGTATCCGGACAAAATTCCAATAACTCAGTCCGTGTAACAAATGAATTTATGAATGCAGTTGTTACCGATGGTGACTGGAATCTCTACTGGAGGAATGAAAAACGTAAGGCAAAAAAAGAAAACCGAAAACCAAAACCTTGTAGAACCGTGAAAGCACGCTCTCTCTGGAATGATATTGGAAATTCAGCCTGGGCTTGTGCCGATCCTGGTCTACAATATCATACTACCATAAATGAATGGCATACCTGCCCCTCAGGTGGTGAGATTCGCGCTTCAAATCCCTGCAGTGAATACATGTTCCTTGATGATACCGCTTGTAACCTGGCTTCTTTAAACCTGGTTAAATTCCATGATTCAAAAAATCATACATTTAATATTAAAGGTTTTCGTCATACTTCAAGACTTTGGACAGTAGTTTTGGAAATAAGCGTTTTAATGGCCCAGTTTCCAAGCAAAGAAATTGCAAAACTCAGTTATGAATACCGGACATTAGGTCTTGGATATGCTAACCTTGGTTCTCTATTGATGCTTCAGGGTATTCCTTATGACAGTCGTGAAGCATTTGCGATTGCAGGTTCATTAACCTCAGTAATGCACATGACAGCTTATTCAACTTCAGCCGAAATGGCGAAAGAACTTGGTGCCTTTGTAAAATATGAAGAAAATAAAGATAACATGCTGCATGTACTTAGAAATCACAGAAGAGCTGCTTATAATGTCCCGAATGAGGAGTATGAAGGATTATCAATCTATCCTACAGGTATCAATCCGCAGTTCTGTCCTTCAGATCTGCTGAAAGCTGCGAGAGAAGACTCGGATAAAGCCGTTGAAATGGGTGAACAATTCGGTTACCGTAATGCTCAGGTTACTGTAATAGCTCCTACTGGTACAATCGGATTGGTGATGGATTGTGATACAACAGGGGTTGAACCTGATTTTTCGCTGGTGAAATTTAAGAAACTTGCCGGAGGCGGTTACTTTAAAATAATTAACCAGTCAATCCCTCCTGCACTTGTAAAATTAGGTTATAACAAAGACCAGATTAATGAAATCACGAAGTATGCAAAAGGTGCAGGAACTCTGGTCGGATGTCCATACATCAATCCTGAATCACTAAAAGCAAAGGGATTTACAGACGAAGCCTTAGCAAAGATTGAAAAAGTATTGCCGGGCACTTTTGAATTAAGTTTTGCTTTCAATAAAAATATATTAGGCACTGAGTTTTTAGTAAAAAAACTTGGACTGAACGAAGCTGAAGTGAGTTCATTTGATTTTGATCTATTACGTATGCTTGGATTTTCAAAACAGGAAATCGCATCTGCAAATGATTACGTTTGCGGAACAATGACTATCGAAGGTGCACCATTCCTTAAGCATGAACATTACCCCATTTTCGATTGTGCAAACAAATGCGGTAAAAAAGGAACAAGATTTATCAAACCTTCAGCTCATATAAAAATGATGGCTTCAGTTCAACCATTTATTTCCGGGGCAATATCAAAAACTATCAACCTGCCTGCTGCCTCTACCATTGAAGATGTTAAAGATGCTTATTTGACTTCATGGAAATTAGGTTTAAAGGCAAACGCTCTTTACCGTGACGGTTCAAAATTATCACAACCGCTTAATTCAATAAGTGAAGAAGAGATTGAATCATTACTTGAAGACAAAGAAAAGAATGATATAGTAAAAGTTGCAGAAAAAATAATTCACCGGTACATAGCTAAACGGAGAAGACTTCCAGACAGACGATCCGGCTACACTCAAAAAGCAAAAATTAATGGGCAGTCTGTTTACATTCGGACCGGAGAGTATGATAATGGTCAGATAGGTGAAATTTTTATTGATATGCATCGGGAAGGTGCGGCATTCAGAAGTCTTTTAAACTGTTTTGCTATCTCAATTTCGTTAGGGCTGCAGCATGGGGTGCCGCTTGAAGAATTTATTGATGCGTTTGTGTTTACAAGATTTGAACCGAGCGGTATTGTCACCGGCAATGATAGAATAAAAATGACTACTTCTGTAATAGATTATATATTCAGAGAACTTGCGGTTACTTACCTGGGTAGAAACGATCTTGCACACGTTGATGCCACTGAAATTAAATCAAAAGCCTCACCCGGCATAGTAAAAAAATTAGCCGAACCGGAGTTTGAAAGCGAAGAAATTATAAGTGAACGGCTGGTAGAATTAGATAAAGATAATCTCGATTCTTATCAAACTGTAAAATCAAACGATACAAAACTTACCAGGACGGGTACAACTCATCAGGCAGCAATTCAGCAGAAGGTTAAAAATGCAATAGACCAGGGTTATACCGGTGATATTTGTCCTGAATGCCAGAGTATGTCGATGGTAAGAAACGGAACCTGTCTGAAGTGTTTAACCTGCGGATCAACAACTGGCTGCAGTTAGAGAAAAAATCACCAAAGATTCTATGAGGCTGCATTCGGGCAGCCTTTATTATTAGAACAATCCATTACTTTCAACTCTTCGTGCTCCCATATAGCGGGCAGAATAGTAATTATGATCGAGCGGAGTAATTGTAACACCTAGTTTTGTGCTGGCATGTGCAAAAAGATTATCTCCAATATATATTCCAACATGACCTGGTCTTACTCTTCTTCTGGTGTTAAAAAAAACAAGATCGCCGAATTTCAATTCATCTTTATCTGAAATAACTTCTCCCTGTGTATATTGTTCACGAGCAGAGCGATGTATATTAATTGCAAGAGCATCCCTGAATACAGTCTGTGTAAAAGCGCTGCAATCAATTCCCTTCATTGAATTACCACCAAATTTATATGGGGTGTTCAAATATTTTATAATTTCCATAATTACTCTTTCGCGGTGAGTGCTTTGATCGGAAGATAAAGAAGCGGAGGAATTGGAAGAACTGAATTTACTTATTAGTGCAGTTATGTCAATTTCCAAATTCTCTTCCGGGGTGTCATCATTTTCATCCGGTTCAAATTCTTCTTCACCACAGCAAAGTGAATCTTCTTCGATCCAATTATCAATCGAAGTAAACCTTACAACAGAATCTCTATCCTCTACAAAAGTATGTTGTTCCTTTGCATATCGAAGTGCGCTCGAACTAGGTGAACATCCCCACATTAAAATCAGAAGTAAAAGGAATGATAAAACAGTATATACGAATTTCATTTTCATCCTAAATATGTTTTGAGATTTTTACTGCGTGATGCCTGTCGGAGCCGCCGGACAGCTTTCTCTTTAATTTGTCTAACCCTCTCCCGAGTTAGGTTAAACTTTTCTCCGATCTCTTCAAGCGTATGAGCGTGATCAACATCTACTCCAAAATATAATTTGACTACCTCTGCTTCTCTTTCAGGCAAAGTAGATAAAACAGAACTGATTTCAGCTTTTAGTGATTCTGCCATTAGTTCCAAATCAGGTGAAGGCAGCTGATCATCCTCTATTGTATCAAGAAGACTGTTCTCTTCTCCTTTTGCAAAGGGCGCATCAACTGAAACATGCTTTCCTGATGTTTGCAATGCCTCGATAACTTCACTAATGTCCATTTCAAGTTCCATAGCTAATTCTTCCGTACTGGGCTCACGTTCAAATTCCTGTTCAAGATTTCTGTATGCTTTCCCTATTTTATTAAGTGCACCGACTCTGTTTAAAGGCAGACGGACTATTCTGGATTGTTCGGCTAACGCCTGAAGTATTGATTGTCGAATCCACCACACAGCATAAGAGATAAACTTAAATCCTCTGGTTTCATCAAATCTGCGAGCTGCTTTAATAAGACCGAGATTACCTTCATTGATCAGATCACCAAGTGAAAGCCCTTGATTCTGATATTGTTTTGCAACACTTACAACAAAACGAAGATTTGCCTTTGTAAGACGCTCGAATGCAGCCGTATCACCCTGCTTGATCTTTATTGCCAACTCAATTTCATCTTCCGGAGTAAGTAAATCCACTTTTCCGATTTCCTGCAGGTATCGATCAAGTGACTGGTTTTCTCTATTTG
>CAZXCP010000068.1:0-7865 GCA_964639355.1 uncultured Ignavibacteriaceae bacterium | reverse complement strand
AAATAAAACAGCTAGTTTTTCTATTAATAAGTGATTTATACCATTAGAAAGATCAATATTACTTGATCGACAGAAGTTCTCAATAAATTTAAAAAATAAATAGATATTTCCAGGAGTTCTTTTCCCAAGTTCTCCATATCTAAATCCGCGGTAGTAGATATCGTTATAATTACAGATTATGGGTACAGAAATACCTAAATCATTTGTAATGTCAAGACATATACTAAAATATTCAACAACCCTTTCATTGATTTCAATATCTAATTTTTTTGTAAAATGATTTACAATTGCATTAAAAGCAATACCATTTTTTAATCTTTGCATATTTTCGGGATTGTATTTTCCATTTTTTATTTCTAATCGCGCAGGTATTTCAATATTATTAAACATTCTGACAAAAATATTTTGGAATGATTCGACAATATTGTAACCCCTAATTTGTATTGTTTCAAGAATCAGTGTGAATAGCTTATCGGTAACTACTTCTGAAGATGATAATTCGATATTTAATGGATGGCACTCTTCATAGAAAGAAAAATATTCGAATTTTTTACCTAAATCTTTACCGAATAAATTTATTATTTCAGATGACTTAAAATGAAGTTCTTTTTCGTTTACAATAATTCCTTCTAAATGGGGAATATATATTTTCCCCAATACTATTGATAAATAATATTGAATAAATCTTATCTTCGAAGGTGTTTTGTTAATAAATTCTCTAAAATCTTTTTTATATTGTGATTGTGACGTCAAATGATCAAAAATATTTTTTATTACCGTTTCTTTTATTGGTTTCAATAAAACTATTGGTACGAAGCGGAGATTAAGTAATCCTTCATCGTTAGAAATGAACAACCTTAATTTTATTGTTTCAATTATATTTTTGAAATTTTTTCCAATTGTCGAATAATATTTTTCTTTTGCGGATTCTCTTAATAAAATAGTATATATACCATTTATACTAGTATTATTTTGAGTAGGTAAGGCGATATAATCAAATCTTTCATCTAAAAACAACCTCTGTAATTCAGTATCGCTACATTGGATGAAATTAGTTACAGGAAAATCTATAAGATAGGGTTTTGATATTAAAGAAAATGCTCTAACTTCATTTATACAGAAATCAAGAACTTCTCGAGAGGAATAGTGTTCTTGAATATAATCAGGCTGAATAATTTTTTTTTGCCAATTCTCTTTATCAATACAGAATACAACTATTTGGAAATCAATTTTTTCTTTTGTTAAATAATCTTTTATCCTTTTTAAAGATGAACCAACAATAAGTGTATCATCAACAATCACGACCTTTTTATTTCTTAAATAATTAATATCTAAATCTAGAACGCGATCACTAACTATTTCGGCATTGGGTTTTTTAAATGGTAGATAATCAATAAGTTCAAAAAGGCATATCGCCTTCCTAGCAATAAGAATTATGATGTCGGCATTAAGTGAATCAATGTATTCAAAGAATACTTTTAAATTATTATAAGTATTGTGAGAAAATATTTTTCTTACTTCTCTATTAAGTTTTTTTCGTTCCATAGCTATTTACATATTTATTTTTAATGTCGTTTATTAGTTCCGATAATGACAATATTATTAGTTCTACTTCATTAATTAAATTTTCTTTATTATTACTAATAACTTTTTCATCCTTTCCAAGCTCAACAGCACCAAGGAATAAAGCAAAAGAATCTTCTAAGTTTTTAAACGAAATATTTTTGTTTATTATTGGTATATAGTTTTGAAAAATAGTATTCATGTATTTGAATTTTTTGAAAGATTCTAAAACCATCACTTTCGTGCTAGCATGTTTAAGTCCAATATCTTCGATTGAGAGATAAATTTTCATATTACTTAGCTCGCGTATTACATCTTCATAAGAAGTGAGAAAGCGAATAAAGAATGAAATTTTTAATTGCAGATTTATTTCGTTCTTCTTTTGTGACTCATCAATATTCTTGAGTAATATTGAAATAAGAACTAATATCACAACATTAAAAAAACTGGAAATGCCACCTATATAGTCACCTAAGGTGCCCCAGTATGCGTTAGAAGAAGATAACTTTCCGTTGAAAATTATAAAATATGGGACTAAGCTTAGAATATTGATAATAACACACAGGCTAAGAAAAAAATAAAATATGTTAATTTTTTTTAGCATAGATCTAATATTAGCTTATAACTATTACTTATACCGAATCGGCCGTTCACAATCCGGTAGATATTTAAGGATTATTTTAACGTAAAGCCCATCTTCTCCTTGCAGGACTCATCGTTGCCCTCTAACGAAAATATTCTAATTATTACAATTGTAACTAAATGAAGTAAAGTTTATCCCCTAAACATCAATCGCTCATTTAGATAGACTTACTGATGCAATGACTCTACCATAAATATCCCGTGCTTGTATAACACACTTCACTTCTTTTCCGTTGATCTTTTGGAAAAGATCTTGTTTTGCTTTTTGACCTCCAGGAGTTGATAACTCGGGTGCATCATAGCCAGCGATTCTAATTGTTTCCACGGCACTATATTTATCTTTGTTCAAATTACTTATATGGGTAACATTCATTGTGAAGGTATCTCCATCTATTACCTTTGTAACTTTACCCCAAATTATATCTGCCATTTTGAACCCCGTTTAATAATTTTTAGCTATACTTATTTTTTATTTCTATTATAAGGACTCTGATTGGTTGGCTTCAGCGAAATATTCTCCTCGGATGCTTTACTTCTGACAGCACTTTCTGTTCTACCAAGCTTTAGCCCAATTACTCTCGTTGGAGTATTCTGGTTTGCAAGTTTTTTCAAATTGCTGACATCTTTTGGGGTCCATTCTTTTCCGGAGTTTCTGTTGTATTTAGCCATTTTATGTCCCTTTCTTTATAGATTATACCTGATATGTTATTTAACCATTGGTTCCCAGTAAGAACAAGATTCCCAGAATTATTAATAAAAGTGCCATTTTCTGTTTCTCTTGTAAATTATTTTGATAAGTGCGAATTATCTTAGTTATATCATCAATTGCCGGATGGGGATCGAAAACATCTATTGGTTGATAAGTTACTCCACTCAGGAACCCCAACTCATTGGAAGGGACTGAATTCGATACAATCGGTATGATTGTTTTCCCTTTCGATTTTGCTCTTCCAATTTCCTGACCCACTGCCATAGCCCTAGATAAAGTATTACCTGTAATTAATACTATTACTATATCAGCAAGGTCTATCCAATTAAAAATTGATGGCCAGGTGTCCTGACCTGGTAAATTGCTTTCAGCCCAATAATAAACATCCCCAAATACTTTTAATTGCATTGCTAAATGTTTTACAATGTGCATATCCTGCGTACTGTAACTGATAAAAACTCTCATAGCTATTTTTCTTCCTCCAGCTTTGGATTAGTTGTTGCTGTTTTTTTGTAAGCGTATATGTAGATGGATTTTTCGTCTTCAGTGTCTCGTCCTCCATCTGTACCATAGATTTCAGTAAGTGTTTTTTTAATATTTTTAGCTTCTCTTACACTATCAGCTCTTTTTATTACCCACCAGGAGTTTCTTACTTCAACATTATGCTCCTGGAAAAGTTTTATGTGAGGATTGGATGTTATGCCTACATACCAATGCGAATAAGGGCTACTTTCCATTTCTATTTGATTCAATATATCATTGTGTATTTCTTGTGCTGTCACTTCACTCATTTATGGTCAAGTATGTTATAAAATGATTTATATAAGCTCATTATCCAGATCGTTAGTTGTCTTGTAAAAATCATTAAAAGTCCGGGAGGTTATCGAGAAAATCTTCCGGAGTATTCTTAAAATCTGTTCTGATGAAAATTTCATTCATTGATGCTATGGAAATTTCCTCACCTTTCATCCATTTACCATTTTTGTCCTTCAGAATTGTGACAAATGTCTTCCCTTTGATGAGCGCATCAAGCAGTTCATTTTTAGTCCAGGTTCTGCTTTCACCAACCGAATCCCCTTTATCAATATGTACCTTAAAATAGGAAATGATTTTGTTGCTCAATCCTGTATCATAACGAACTGCTGAAATTAAGTAGTCAGCCCATTTCATTGTAGTAATTCAATAATTTATGAATTATTAACAATCGGGAAGGTAATCAAGATTATTTTCGGTAGTTCTATCAGGATCGGTCCGAAGATACTTCCCTTTCCTGGTATCATTGATTACTTTCACATCTACCCTCATCCCTGATACTATTACATAATAAGAATGATCATTATACTCTATATCTCGTATTGCAGCTTCTTTCGATACCGGTGACCAATACTCACCTGAGTTACACAGAGCCAGGATATCTCCATCACTACTTTTTCTTGTAGCTAATACCTGTCGGCTTGCCATTTATTCTCCTCTAAATTTATTCTGTGAAAAAACAATCTGATTTACTTGCCTATATTTTAAGCTAATTTAATAGAAAAATCATTAGTACAAGTACTAATGAATTTTAATTTAAAATTGCTTAGTGCATGGATATTCCAGTTTGAAGGGTGAGAGAAAATATTTTAAAATTATCGGGGTTGCTTAAACGAGATTAAGTCAATCAGTAGTTTTTAACTTTAATAATAAGAATCTGCTTTTATCTGTAAATATGCTAAAAAATAGAGCAAGCAAAATTTGAAAAAATAGAGTCATATAATATATAATTACTTTGATTTCACTGCCGCTTAGATAAACACTCAGATTTATAACCACGCTTAGTTCATAGAAAATCAAAGCTAAATGAAAAATATTTAAAATATTTTCATTATATGCTTCTCTAATCGTTATATAGATGAATTTTAATGCAATGATTAAATGTAAAAAAAGAACTAAAAAAAGAAGATTCTGAATAAATAGTAACCCAAGAATGAATCCAATTAAAAATAGTGAATGCAAGATCCAGTTGTTCTTTAAATTATCCAGAGAAAAATCGATAGTGTAAACAAGAATAAAACCACTAATGGGGTGAATTAAATGAGGGGAACAATGAAGATAGTTCGCACAGATCAAGGCTACTGGATCTGATAACGCTAAAACGAGAAAGTAGTAGAAATATCTTTTTTTGAATTGCTGAATTGGAGGGAATAACCAAAAAATTATTGATATATATACTACTACTTTCGCAATAAACATAAGCTAATTAATCGTTGGGACAAATTGGAGGACATAATACTCCAACTTCCATTGTAAATCCTCCGGTTGAAACAGAAAGTACCTCACTTCGTTTTTCAATATATACTGTGCTCTCATTTCCCTTTGACAATAAAGTATTTACTACCGATACGCTAAATAAAGTAAAAACTTCAGATGAATTCACCGAAATTCCTTTAGGAAAGATAACATTTCTTTTATTATCCAGAACGACAACATTTTCATTCTGAATCCTGAACATAATATTATTATTCGTTTGTGACAAGAAAATTTGGATGGAATGTTTTGGAATGGCAATAGATTGTAGCACTGGCCCAAACATTTCATCAGCTTCCTGTATTGTAAAGATTTTACCATATGGCTGGGCATCTGAAGTACTGGTTAGGACAATAAAAATGTACGAACAGAACAAAATGGATTTGAAAAAAGTTTTCATAATATCCTTCCTCTCATAAATTGGTGAATGATGTTGTTTAGTTGGTGGGAAAAATTATTCAATTGAGAGACAAATCGCATTAGTACTAATACTAATGATTTTTTAATGGATTAATTGTATAATCTTACTGGATTGGAGGGTTATGTTCTGATTGTGAATATTGGAATGCGAACCTTATCAAATCGGCTGGTGATTTCAAATTTAGTTTTTTCATTAGACAAGAGCGGTAGAAGTCAATAGTTTTCTTACTTAGATTAAGCTTCTCTGCCATTTCCTTACTGTTTAGTCCTTCATTCAAAAGATTTAGAATCTGTATTTCCCGGTAATTAAGAATTCCTTCTTGAGTTTCATCTTTAGCTTTCCTGCCTGATTCAAACTCTTCGATAAGCTTGTTCAAACTGACGGCATCCCATTCACCTGGAAAATATTGCTCACCATTATATACTTTTTCAATTGCAAAGATGAGCTCTTCTTCCAATATACTCTTATTTATTAAACCCTTTCCGCCGCATTTAAGTACTTTATATATGTATTCCTCGCCTTCATACATTGATAAAAACAATGCTTTAACATCGTCATCTTTTTCTTTTATTTTAGTAATTGCTTCAGTTCCTGTCATTTCAGGCATAGCTATGTCTACAACCAACACATCAGGAGAAAGCTCAAAATGTTTTTTTAGTAGTTCTACTCCATTCTCTGCTTCACCAACCACATTGATATGTGAATGTCCATTTAGCAGCTTGATTATACCCGCCCTGATTAGATTATGGTCATCAGCGAGAAGTACTTTTATATTTATACTGTTCTTCATCAGTAAAATCGTTGTTTGGAAGATTTACAATTACTAATGTTCCATTGTTGATCGTCGAATCAATATGAAAATTACCATTCAAACTTTCCACCCTCTCCTGCATATTCATCAGACCCATACCATCTGAAATATACTTATCTTCAAAAATAATCGATGGTCTAAATCCTATCCCGTCATCAGAGACAAGTAAAGTGATATAAATATCATCAATTGAAAGGGTAACTGAAAAAGTTTTTGCTTTTGAATGTTTGATAATATTATTCAAGCATTCCTGTGTAACTCTGTAAAGACAAGTTTCATACTCATCATTGAGACTAATATCCTCTTTTGGTAAATTTAATGCGTAATCCAGCCGGCATTCCCTCGATACATTTTTACACAGTGAAGCCAATACCGTTTTTAGTCCTAATTCATCCAGATTAAGTGGTCTAATACTTCTTGATATTTCCTTGATTTCAATTATCGTTGTTTCAATAATTTTTGATGTATGCTGGAATTCCTCTTGTGATTCAGGACCATTTAAGGACTTCTTTAAATTCTGAATCCCGAGTTTCAGAAGCAGCAGGTTTTGTCCAACAGAATCGTGTAATAATGCAGATAATCTTCCTCTTTCCTGCTCTAATTCTTTGATTGATCTTGCTGAGGATTCTTTAAGTAGTTTTTGATATACACTCATCTGTTCAAGGTGCTCTTTCTTCTCCGTCACATCATAAAAATAAAATTGGGCCATATCCAGCAGCGATATTCCGTGTATGTTTACTTCATAACTACGTTTGTTAATTGATGTATTCAAGACTTTAGATTGATTGCTACTAATTAAGTCTTGGATATTAAAATCAATTTTGCCAATGAGCAATTCTATGTGAATATCAGTAGAACTATCAAGTCGAAACTTTTCCTTAGCAGCTTTATTCATACCTGCTATCAGACCTTTCGGATTGATTTTAATAATTGGATTTGGATCCATCTCTGTAAACAAAGCTAAAAGCTTTGCATTTTTTAATTCAAGGCTTTCTTTTTCTTTTCTATGTTTTCTTATCAGCGGGTGATATATGTGTCTGTAAATTATGTAAACAACAACGAAGAGTAATAAAAAGAAAATAAATACTAAAAAGATGGGGTTGTAAATGCTGAAGAAATACTCAAAATATTTTTCTATTCCATAGTCTTCCACTTCCAGGTTCCAATCATAAAATAAATATAATCAATATATGTTTTATACAAAATTACAGTACATATTTTGCACAAAAAACTTCAGGTATAGAATAATCTGTCTTTTTCAATTCATTTCTAACCTTTTAATATGATTTCGAAATACTATTAAAAATGTTATTCATTAAGAATTATAATTCATTTATTACAATAAACAAAATAAATTCATTAGTACATGTGCTAATGAATTCTAATAATACATTAATTAATTTTAAAGAAAGAATTTAGTTCTGCGCAAAATA
>CAZXCP010000067.1:0-8125 GCA_964639355.1 uncultured Ignavibacteriaceae bacterium | reverse complement strand
AATTAACGTACCAAAAGATGATTTAGAAATCTTTATTCGAAATGGACATTTGGTTCTGGAAAATGAATTAATTACTCAAACGAAGGGTAAAGAAACGCGGTCTTATAAATTCCAATTGCCACAAGCGATTAGAACCCATGCAAAGAAATTGGATGATAAGTTAGCAAATATTAAGATTTGTGATCCGGCAATTGGCTCTGGTGCATTTCCTGTAGGGCTATTGCACGAAATTGTAATTGCCCGGCAGGTATTGAATTCTTTTATACAAGACAAAAGCCACACTCCCTATTTCTTGAAGCGACATGCTATTCAGGAAAGTATATATGGAGTTGATATCGACACAAGTGCTGTCGATATAGCTAGGCTTAGGTTGTGGTTGTCGATGATAGTAGATGAGGAAGATTATGATAACATTGAGGCACTACCGAATCTGGATTATAAGATAGTGTGCGGTAATTCTTTGATTGGCCTACCTCAAGGATTTGAGCCAAGATGGTTGGATGAGCTAGAGGAAGCCAAAAATGAATTCTTTGAGTGTACAAATGAGAAGAAGAAAAAGATTTTACGAGAAAATATAAATTCAAGACTACGTGACTATTTAAATTCATCTGAAAGGACATTAGGCTATCACATTGATTTTGATTACAAGTTATTCTTTTCAGAGGTATGGCATGAGAACCAGGGGTTCGATCTAGTAATTGGCAATCCTCCATATGTTCAAATACAAAAGCTTGAAAATGAGTATAAAGAAATTCTGGAAAGACTTCAGTTTGATACATTTTCTTTAAGCGGTGACCTATATGAAGTATTCTACGAAAAGGGAGTTAGTATCTTAAGTAAAGGAGGGCATTTGTGCTATATAACTTCAAATAAATGGCTTAGGGCTAACTATGGAGAATCCACAAGACATTTTTTTCTAAATAGAACTAACCCCAAAATATTATTTGATTTTGGCCAGGAAATGGTTTTTGCTTCAGCAATAGTGCACTCAAATGTTCTACTTATTCAAAATGCAAAGTGGCTAAATCAATTTCATGGTTGTCAAATGGCTAAAGGGAAATTGAAAGGATATTCTTTGACAGAGTATTTTGCAACTAATTCAATAAAACTAGATTATTTCACGGATGAAGTTTGGGCAATTTCAACTCCTGAATTAATAAAAGCTAAGGCTACTTTGGAAAGTAAGGGCAAAAAGCTTCGCAAATGGCCATTAAATTTTCGAAGAGGTGTACTCACAGGTTACAATCCTGCATTCATATTGGATGGTCCAACAAAGGACCAAATATTAAAAGTTGACAAGAAATCGGTTGAAATTATCCGACCTATTCTTAGGGGAAGAGATACCAGAAAATATTACTGCAATTTTCATGACTATTGGATGATCTGTACGTTTCCAACGTTGAATATTGATATAAAAAAATATCCAGGAGTAGAGAGTTATTTACTTTCTCATGATAAAAGAAAACTTGAACAAACCGGAAAGAAATTCATCAACTCTAAAGGTGAAAAAGATAAGGCTAGAAAAAGGACAAAACATAAGTGGTTTGAAACCCAAGATAGTATTGCATATTCCGAGGAATTTGCAAAACCGAAAATTGTATTCTCTGAAATTGTTTCTGAGCCTCAATTTTTCTATGATAAGAGTGAGTACTATCCCGAAGCTACTGCCTTTTTGATAACCGGAAATCACTTAAAGTGGTTGACAGCATTTCTCAATTCTTACCCTATAACAAAACTTTTTAGGATATTTTATGCTGGAGGCGAATTGGTTGGCAAATACAGGTATAAAAAAGCATTTATAGAAAACTTACCAATTCCTGAGCCGCTTCCTGAGTATGAACCAACAATTAGTCAATTGGTTGATTACTTAACTCACTATAAAAGCCTTCAGTTTGAAAAGTCAGGCGATAAAATGATATCTGATTTCTATGAAGCAATAATTGATGCGCTAGTGTATGAGGTTTTGTTCTCTGACCAATTTGAAAGATCTAATAAAAAATCTATTAATCACTTAAAGGATTTAAAACCACTTCAATCAAAAGCTTCAGATGAGCATAAGTTGGGAATCATTCAGTCTGAGTTTGAAAGACTTTACGACCCTAACCATCCTGTAAGAAATAATTTAGAAACCATCGGTAATATAGAGGAAGTTAGAATCATTAAGGAAGCACTAAAATAGAATCGCCATGTCATTTAATCCTAAATCTGAATACACCATTGTTTCGAATGAAATCAGTATTAAGGATTTCCATGAATACAGAGAAGACTATGTAACACGGCCACCTTATCAACGAAAAGCGGTTTGGTCACGTAGTAAAAAGCAGTCCTTGATGGATAGTCTTTTTAGACGATATTACATACCTAAGTTGGTAATCAGGGAGGTGAGACTATCTGATGAAAGTACTGTGAACGAAATCATTGATGGTCAACAGCGAATCACAACTGTACAAGATTTCTTTGATAACATATATGCTTTACCTAAATCGCTTGAAGATATTGATTCAGAGTTACCTGGTAAATATTATAAAGACTTGGGCTCTGACATCAGGAAGTTCATTGATAAGTCATTGAAGTATCAAGCTGATGTGATCAAGAACATTGAAGAGCCTCATAATGTGAAGCATCAAATAATAGCCACTGAAATTTTCTGGAGGCTACAACAAGGTGAAACACTCAATTATATGGAAGTTGCTCACGCGCAGCTTTCCAGTCTAACCAGAAATTTTGTTGTCAAATATGCGGATGATCAAACTTTTGATTACGAGAACTATGAACCCATAGACAACAATGCGGACAAGATGCCCTTCTTCAAATTATTGAATGTAGATAACACCAGGATGAAGCATCTGCAATTCATGGCTAGGTTTGTTATGATAGAGCAGAGTAGGGGCTATGCGGATCTTAGCGATAAGAAAATTGAGGACTTTATTGGAAGTTACAAACGAGACAAGGGGATAGGTGATTATTCTTTTGAGCAAGATTCTGATGCTACTGCCGTAATTCAAAATCTGAAGGCATTCTATGAAATATTCAAAGATGACCCAATGCTTGATGATAAATCCGGAATAAAGGAATTATCCGTTGAGTATTTTATTATATCAGTTTATATGCTGATTAGGCATTTAAGAATGCACTATGTTCTCTCGGAAGAAACTAAAAAAGTTGTCAGAGAATTCATCTACTATTTCCATGATCGTTGGAAAACCTTCGAGGAATCAAGTGATACTGATCTATTAACATTTAGTAACAGAAGACAACAAGGAGAGAATGACCTAGAAACTCGTGATCGGATTTTGCGCCAAATTTTCTTCCAGTATTTAGCTGATCAGAAACACGAATTACTCGAAAAGGATGGTAAACGAGCTTTCTCTGAGTTGGAGCGCATTCAAATCTACCGAAGAGACAAAGGCTTTTGCCAACAATGCATAAGGGATGGGAAGCCAGAGAATGAAGCAAAGGTTAGCTGGTCAGAATATCAAGCAGATCATGTATTTCCGCATAGCAAAGGTGGCCAGACAGTTATTAAAAACGGAGAACTATTGTGCCGATATCACAATCAATCTAAAGGGGCTAAAGTGAATTCCAAATTTACGCATGAAGATTAAGAAGATTGAAATATTGAATTATAAAGCTTTTTACGGTAAGCATGAATTAAATGTTGATGGGAAGAACCTTTTTATTTATGGAGAAAATGGTTCTGGTAAAAGTTCATTCTACTATGCATTAAAAGATTTTTTTCAATCTTCATTAGAAACAATAAATTTTGATGAGGTTGAGAATGCTTTTTTGACTAAAAAACAAAAAGGAAAAGGCTATACAAAAGTTACCTTTAATCCAGATAAAGATGGCAATAGGGTAGACAAGCTTTACACGCTAAAGAAAGGATCAAGTGATACATATACCCCAGGCGATACCAGTATTCGAGATGCAATAAGTCTTAAAGGGTTTCTCACATACAAGCACCTGTTGGATATTCATCACATTAAGAAGGGCCAAGAAATAAATCTTTTCAATCTATTGGTCAAGGGTGTACTTAAGCACTTTAAGAGCACCGCAATAACTGGAGGTATTGAATTGGGTGAATTGTGGGAAAGGGTAGAGGTTGCAGTTGCCAAACCACTTGATGGTACTCGTTACAATCGAGCACAGAAAACAAGGGACGTGGGCGATGCTTTTAGAACATTCAATCAGGCATTTGAGAAACTATTTTCAGCCCGCAGCCCAGAAGACATTCATAGATATGCACAACCAATTCTGGATCAATTCGAGCACAATATAAAATTTAAATTGAGCTATGCTCAGGCAAGGCCAACGAGTGACTTAGGCTCAATTGAACGAAATCTAGTTCGGATTAGTATTAAATACCTTGATAAGGAAGTTGACCACCCTCACATTTTCTTGAATGAAGCGCGATTATCAGCCATAGCGATATCCATTTATCTAGGAATGATAAAACGTCATATACAAGGAATGCCTCTTAAGGTACTTTTCCTAGATGATATTTTTATTGGATTGGATATATCAAATCGTTTGCCTTTGCTCAAAATTATTGATACTGAATTTTCCAATTATCAGGTGTTCATCACTACATATGATAAACCTTGGTATGAATTTGTTAGAACGTCATATTTAGAAGGAAACAATAACTGGAAAAGTTTTGAGTTCTACGCACGAAGGGCAAGAAAAGGATTTGAGATTCCAGTCATACGGGACGTCAAGGCTAATTCACATGTTCAATATTTCATTGACCAAACAGAAGAATACTTTAACAATGGAGATAATAAGGCTGCAGGAGTTTACCTACGATCAGCTTTTGAGTTTATTCTAAAAAAGTTCTGTATTGATAAAGTTCCCGTTTTATTTAAACTAGACACATCAAAGTTAAAAACTGACACTTTATGGTTAGCTGTTAAAAAGTTTAAAACGGACCATCCGGGAAGATGTAACTTAACACCTGCCACCACTACTGCAATAGATCATTATACTACACTGGTTTTGAATCCATTGTCACACCACGATGTGAACAAACATGAAATTAGTGCTGAAATTCATGGGGCTATTCAAGTGATTAAGACTTTGAAGACGGAGTTGTCATAAATTTAGAGCGTGGCGTAGGTTATGATTTATAAAAGTCTGGAATTTTGGAAGCTGGCATTAAGCGAATTAAGACTAGTTGTTTATGATTTTAAGTAATAATTCTGAGTTTGTTGCTAACATCTGGTTCATAGTGAACATAGATTCTAGTTTTTCGTGCGAATGGTTGATAAAGCCATATTGCCTCCAAGGTAGCGATGAACAGAAATATCAAATTCTCAAGCAATTGGCTGAGACTGATTTTTATACTGCTAAGAGATACCAAGTTCCAAAGAATTACAAATGGGTAGTTGGCTCACAGTCGCTTGAAGGTGTTATTCATGTATCGGCAATTAAAAATGAATTGGAGACTAATATTGATTATTATATCTCTACTATTGAGAAAGAAATGCCTGAAATGATATTGTTTCCATACGATGATGATAAGAGGAAGTTTGTAAAATTAAAATTTGACCAAAATCCTCTTTTTGTGGAGACAATTCTAATGGAAAATTTTAAAGGAGAACTAAGACCGTATACAACAAAAGAGAATATTGATTGGTATAATAAAGAAAAGGAGAAACAATCTGATTTGGGCTACTAGCGATTCGGGAAATCAAAAGATTAAAGAAAGAGCTAAGTGTGTAACCCTAGTGCGCTGGCCCGGCAAAATAGCGGGGGTGCGTTGGCAAGGGGGGAGAAGCATTATTTTGCCTAGATTTTTTGTTTACTTTTTCATCAATGGAAAAAGTAAAAGCCCAGCGGCTTGAGCGTAACTAATTATTAAAATACTTTAAAAACAGCAATGGAATTTGATCGCCTCATTTCATGTATTGGTAACGATAACCTAGAGTATACATTTTGCTATTCCTTTATCAAGTCTGAAGAAGACGGCAATATAAAGTGGATATTCCGAGTGATGCCAAGAGACCTAAATGCCACTGACTGGTACGAATTTGCAATTACAGAAATCAATCAGTATCGAGGGAAAGTTACAATGATGGATAACAGAAACATGATAGTATATCGAGGAAAAGGTATAACGGAAAAATTGATTGAAGTAGCAGCAGATGATTTAGGGATTGAGGTTTGCTCCAGTAGTAATAAGGTCAAGACTTTCTCAAATGAGTACCGCACTACAGCAGCAGATGTTATTTGGAATCGCTTGTTGAGTAAAGGAAAAGCCACGTATGACGAAAACCTTGACCTCTTTACATATGTCGGTGGTAGAAATGACTAAGAATAAAGCGTTGGCGAGCAAGTGGTTTGCAGGCAAAGAACCTTATTTCAAAGGCAATGACTATTCTTAAACTTTGCCTGGAAATCTCTTGCTTAGGGCTGGTAATTGCGCCTTAGCGCAAAAGCGCGTTGGAGAAACTATTAATAGGCGCTTGGACAGTGCACGGCCGCGTGTAAGCATTGCGCGCTGGCCGAGCGGCTATTTAATATAACGTCAAATTATATAACTGTGCGTTGGCATGTGGGTTAACAATCCTGAACTTCAAACAGAACCGTAAACCCCCAGACACGTATTGAAATGGCCAGTGTGATGGCATACGTGGATGGTTAACATAATATCATTATATAACTGAGGGTCAGAAAGATGCAAGGAAGAAAGTTATATAATTTATATTATGTTAAATTGAATTCTGAACTACTTCCCTCGTATAGCCATTTGAGCACGCGGGATCAATTATGCAAAACGCGCAGCGTTCTAATGACAACTGTACGTACACCCTTACTGAGGAATAAAATACTTCTTGAAAAGCGGTGCGAAATACGGATCGCAAAACGAAGGCGTCTCCATAGAGTAATCGACAATCTCCTGATCCTCCAAAGCATCGCTTATCCGCTTGATATTGCCCTGGCTGCCCAGCTGATAAGCCTGCAGAACGCGCTGTGAAGTCATCTGTGTTTCGCCAGCCAACAACGCCTTGATGTAGTTGGTTTGGTACAATGTCAGTCCTTTAACGATGTGTTGGAATAAGGCCAGATGATCGTTCAACAATTCCTCCCACGAATCTTTCAGGATGGTGGATGTAATCTTATCCCTGGCATTGTTCCAGCAAATACGGGCCAGGTATTGTACGTAATACGAGTGTGCATCCACCAGTCCCACCAGCTCCTGGGCGACTTCGTTGGCAATGGTTTTGCCTGTCTTCTTGAATTCGTTTACCAGAAAACTCACCCATTCGCTTTCATTGATTTTAGGAAGTAAAATGGTCTCTCCAAACCGATAAAACGGTTGTGAAGAATGTGAGAACAATGCACTCATCACATGTCGTTTACTTCCATAGAGACAATACGTCACTTCCTTGTGCTTTTGCCAGTGCGACCGGAGTTTCTCCAGTACAATGGCACCATCCGACCATTCAGCTATTTTTTGAAATTCGTCCACGCACACGACCACCCGTATCTTGCGTTGGCGGGCTATCTTCTGTGCCAGATCCAATACAGTGCCCGGATCCAGTTGGGTCGCAGGGAAGTCCAGTGAAATGCTGATTTCCTCTCCTTCCCCTACCGTATATTTAATGTAAGGAATAAAGGACTTAATGTGTTTAGTAACCGTATCAGTCAATTGCTTGAGCCTGGATGTGGTGGCCAGTAATACTGATTTAAGCACCGTTCCATAAAATTCTTCAGAGGAATTAATACCAAAACAATCCACTTTCACGGGATACAGCTTCCCCTTATAAGTATCCAGGGCATGGTCCACTAAGGATGATTTGCCCCACCTGCGTGGAGATATTAAAACGATACTTTGGCCATCCCTGAATGCGCCATGCAGCCGCTTTAGTTCTGCTTTGCGATTGCAAAAATTCTCTCCTGTGGATAGCTCACCGTATTTGAAAGGGTTCTTATTTTTCACAATTGTGTATTATACAAACTTGTATAATACAAATATAGGTAAAATAAATAAAAAGCCAAGCCAGTGGAAATTGCCTGAACGAACTGTTCTCCAGCTTGTTAACAAATAAATCTCCACCTAAATCAGTTGGCAATTTCGCTAATCCATACATTTGATGTATTAAAAATGAGCTATGATTAACCC
>CAZXCP010000066.1:0-8802 GCA_964639355.1 uncultured Ignavibacteriaceae bacterium | reverse complement strand
ATACCTCTATCCAAAACTTCAAACTTCGCTGGCAAACAGATGGCTGTTCGCACACCTATATAATACAGGATATACCTTTATCCTGAATAAAATGAATGCTATCGACGACGTAATTCCATCATTAAGAAAGCATTATAATTCTTCATTGAGCAAAAAATTAGTTTATCAAATTGCTAAACGATGGTACAAAACGAGACTAATAGATAAGCAATGTATGCATGAGAATTGCGATTGTGTTTGGTGCAGACATGGTAAGCTTGCACATTGAACGAAGTGAAATCCCGTCTCGCGGGAAGCATTAACTGAAATCAGTTAAATACAATCTGAAGATATAAAATGAAAAAAAATATTGATAATAGTCGTAATAGATCAAGGAGAAATTTTCTTAAGTACTTTCTTGGCGGAAGTTTTGCTGCATTTGCTTTTTCTGTTATATATCCTGTTGTCAAATTTTTAATTCCTCCTAAATCTTCTGAACCTATACCAACTTCTGTTATTGCCGGAACGGTTGGAGAACTAAAACCAAGCAGTGGGAAAATATTTAAGTTCGGAAATAAACCCGGAATACTTATAAATACACCACAGGGGGAATTAAGAGCGTTCACGGCAATATGCACTCACTTAGATTGTACGGTACAATATCGTGATGATTTCCAACATATTTGGTGTGCCTGCCATAATGGTCATTACAATTTAAATGGAATTAATATTGATGGTCCACCGCCGAGACCATTAACGCCATTTAAAGTAAATGTAAAAGGTGAGCAGATTTTTGTCTCAAAAGTGAGTTAGAAAAACTATGGTTATCATTTAATTGGATAATGGAGATGATATAATGTCTGAAACATTAATATACATAATCATATTCGCAGCGATTATGTTTTTTATGCACAGAGGACACGGTGGCGGTGGGATGGGTGGCTGCGGTGGACATTCACACGGCACCCATAAAGGACACGGGCAAAATGGTGATGAATCCTCAACTGATACTAAAAAAGAAAATGAACAGCATCATCATCATTAAGATTTCGGATCGCGGATTTCCAATTTAGAATACAAAAGAAGTGTCATTATGAGTGAAATAATTTATCAGTCAGTAATTCGTTGCCCTTTTTGTGAATTCGAGGAGGAAGAAACGATGCCGGTTGATGCTTGCCAGTTTTTCTATAAGTGCACAAACTGCGAAAAGATTATAAGACCTAAAGAGGGTGACTGCTGTGTGTTTTGCTCTTATGGAACTGTTGAATGTCCGTCTATGCAGAAATAACGATTTGCAGAAAAGTGAAAAGAACAGTTAAAATGTTAATTGTCAGCATCACGACTGAATCTTGATATAAATAAGATTTTTAAAATGAAAATTTCCACCTTACTATTGTTGACCACTTCAATTGCTTACGGCATCGTTTGGTCAATTATTTATTTGCTTGTTTCTATTTTTCACGGTATGACAAGAATGTTTAATGATGATTTTATTTTTCTGATAGCAAGGTTGCTACATATTAATCTTAGCTCAGTTCTTTTAGGTTTTATTTTCGCTTTTCTGGACGGAGCCTTATTTGGTTCACTACTCGGAATTTTGCTTCTTACTATTTATAAAAAAAATCCTGATGAATAGGTTATTTTAGATAATCGATTTAGTAATTAATTCTAGTTGGATACAATAAAGGATTCTTAAAATAAAAAATAATGAAAACTAATAGTTGCTCAATAACAATATTTAGGAACTGTTTTTTTCTTTGGTAAAAATTATTAGTACCATGATAAAAAATAAGTGTATTCTGAAAGGATATTTTTAATCTAAAACAAGTAAATAGTGTGTTTCTAAATTCGATTCAGCACTTATAAAAACAAATAAATAATATGCTTGTTCAATCAATCCATAAGGAGGCAACGCTATGAGACTCAGAATAATTTCCATTGTACCTGTTTTATTGCTCATATCATTTTACATTTTATCCTGTACGAGTGAAACTGATTATGACTCAATGTTTCACGATCCTGAAGCACATGATAAAATAATGACCCAGATGATGGATAATGAAGACTGGAGACATGATTATATTGACCAAATGATGGAAAGGACTGATACCCGGCAATATATGATGCAGCAGATGTTTGATTATGTTCAACGAGATTCCCTTATGATGAAAGAAATGTATGATATGATGGCTCAGTATCCTGGTATGATGGACCATATGCAGAATTATATGAAAAGTGGTGATATGATGGGTAATAAAATGTGGGAAGGACGAATGATGGGAAGAGATAAAAAATAAGCCCAACTTAAACATGTAAGATTAGCTAAGAAAAAAAGAGGTATGTGATGACAAAGAAACATAAAAATCCCGAATCAATTGACCCCCAATTAATTCAGGATGAAATAAATAAACGTGCCTATGAAATATCTTTGCAGAGAGGCGAAGGAGGAAATGCTCTCAATGACTGGCTTCTGGCGGAAAAAGAAATATTGCAAAAGTATAATATTCAAAAACCTCAAAAGGAGATAAAAGTAATGGAAAACAAAAAGAAATATATAGACAAACTTTCAACTCAGCTAAAAGAATGGGATGATGAAATAAAGACACTTAAAACAAAAGCTGAATCGTTGAAAGCTGATTCGAAAAAGAAATACCAGGTAATGTTAGATGAATACCAGGATAAAAAAGATGCTGCACAAAAGAAATTAAAGGAGTTGAAAAATTCAAGTGAAGAATCCTGGGAAGAACTTAAAAAAGGGACGGAAATAATCTGGAATGAATTGAAAAAAACTTCAGGAAATGTTATTTCAAAATTTAAATAAATAGTTTAATCTCAGTGATTATTATTCATTTTGATTTTTCGGGATGAAAGTTTCTTCTATCGCCACCGGGCAATTTTGCTTATAACAAATTGAAGATTTTTTTGAACTCAATTAATTCGAAGGAGAAATAACTATGTCTTACTATTTTTCAAAAGAACTTTCTTTGAAATTTAATGAAACAATTGAAAGGAGAATTAAATGAGCTATTATTATAGTAAAATTATAGATGATAGTTTTGAGAACGTTTTGCGTAAAACGGAAGTTGCACTTAAACAAGAGGGTTTCGGAATCTTAACTGAAATAGATGTAAAAGAGACTTTAAAAAAGAAACTGGATGTTGATTTTCGCCCTTACAAAATTCTTGGTGCCTGTAACCCGCCGTTTGCACACAAAGCGCTTGAAGCAGAAGATAAAATCGGAACGATGCTGCCATGCAATGTAATTGTTCAGGAAACGGAAAACGGAGTTGAGATTGCGGCTGTGGACCCGGTTACTTCGATGATGGCTGTGAAAAATGAACAATTAGAGGAGGTCGCTTTAACAATACAGCAAAAACTTAAGAATGTAATTGACACTTTATAATTGTTAACTAAAATAATTTATAAAGGAATTTTATTATGATGGACGGATTTGGAGGAATGTGGTTCGGCTGGATATTCTGGATTGTAATATTAGTTGTTGTCATCTGGGTAGTGATGCAATTTACAAATCGAAATAAAAACAGCAAACAAATCTCAAAGCAATCACCTTTGGATATTCTGAAAAATAGATATGCAAAAGGTGAAATATCAAAAGAAGAATTTGAAAGAATGAAAAAAGATTTAGAATAAATTCTCCAATTAATAAAAATTTGTTTCGTCTTGTTTCGAACATATAAACATTAAAAGATAAAATGTTTTATGAGCAATCGTAAAGAAACAGAAAAAATAAGAAACAGGTACAGCCGAATTTCAGGTATGTACGATATTCTGGAAAAACCAATGGAAAGCCTGTTCTCGAACCATAGGAGAGATATGCTTAAGGAAGTTTCCGGAAAAGTTTTGGAGGTTGGTGTTGGAACAGGTAAAAACCTGGAATATTACCCCGATGATGTTGAGATAACAGCTATTGACTTCAGTCCAAAAATGATTGAGAAGGCTAAAGAAAAAGCTAATAAGATTGATAGAGAAGTAAGGATATTGGAAATGGATGCAGAGAATATGGACTTTGAAGATAGTACATTCGATTCGGTCGTAACTTCCTGTGTCTTTTGTTCAGTACCGGATCCTGTTAAAGGATTAAAAGAAATCAGGCGTGTATGTAAAACTGGTGGAAATATCTTAATGCTTGAGCATGTTAAAAGTAACAACTCTCTCCTTGCTCCAGTAATGGAAATACTCAATCCAATACCTTTGATCATATACGGAGCCAATATTAATAGAAATACAATTGAGAATCTTAAGGAAGCAGGATTTGAAAATATTACTGTAAAAGATCTGTGGCTCGATATTTTAAAATTGATAATTATTAAAAATGAAAAATAAAGGAAGAAGAATGATTGGAAATAAAATTAACAGAAAAGACTTTCTGAGATATTCGGGTGGAACCGCTGTATTAGCTTTTCTTCCGGTAACATTTTTATCTGCTTGCGAAAATAATCCAATGCCGAACCGGAAAGCCGATCCTGAGTTCTTACCGGATATTGAAATTGAACTTACTTCGCATCCATCGGAAGTTTCAATTCTTCCTGGTAGTAAAACAGAGGTTTGGAAATATTCAGCTAAAGTAATTAAAGGAAGAGGAGACTCACTTCAACAGCTTGAAGACAATTATCTCGGTCCAATCTTTCGTGTAAAAACCGGTGAAAGAATCAGAGTCCGGTTTAAAAGTGAAGTTGATGAAATAACAATTGTTCACTGGCACGGTTTACATGTTCCGCCGGAAATGGATGGACATCCTAAATATGTTATTGAACAAGGTGAAGAATATGTTTATGAGTTTGAGGTAAAAGACAGAGCGGGCACTTACTGGTTTCATCCGCATCCACACGAATATACGGGTCCGCAGGTTTACAGCGGGTTAGCAGGTTTGTTTATTGTTACGGATAATGAAGAAAAAAAATTAAACTTACCTTCCGGCAAAGATGATATTCCACTAGTAATTCAGGATAGAACATTCGACTCGGGCAACCAGCTTGTTTATCTGAATTCGCCTATGGATAGAATGACAGGATTTCTCGGCGAGCAAATTGTAGTGAATGGGAAAAAGGATTTCTCGCTTGATCTTGATACAAAAACCTACCGGCTGAGGCTTCTGAATGGTTCTAATTCAAGAATTTATAAATTAGCCTGGAGCGATGCAACTCCGTTTACAGTTATTGGTACTGATGGCGGTTTGTTGGAAAAACCAATTAAGAAAAACTACCTCACTTTTGGTCCCGCCGAAAGATTTGATATCATTGCAAATTTTTCAGATAAAGAGGTTGGAGATAAAATTAATTTAGTAAGCCTTTCTTTTCCTTCTTCAGTTAGCGGCATGGGTGGTATGATGGGTAGAATGCATGGAAGAGGAAAAGCTGCTCCTGAAATGGGTGAGAGAATGGATTTGCTCTCCGTTAATATCAAAAATAAAGTGACAAGTAATTTCAAGCTGCCTGCCAAACTTTCTTCCGTTAAAAAATTAAACCCTGAAGAAGCTGTAAACTTTGGGTCTCCTAAAAAATTTACTTTTGGAATGGGCGGGCATATGAGATGGACTATTAATAGTAAAACCTTTGAGATGAATGATGTTGCTGAATGGGAAAAGGTAAAATTAAATTCAACTGAAATCTGGGAATTTATTAATGGCGGTAACAGACGTGGAATGATGGGAGGTATGATGGAAATGCCTCACCCGGTTCACATTCACGGTCTGCAATTTAAAATTATAAACAGAATTCCAAGCGGCAGTTTTGATGAATCCTGGAATGCATTTAAAGATGGTTTTGTTGATGAAGGTTGGAAAGACAGCTTTTTACTTCTACCCGGAACTAAAGTTCAGGTTCTTTTACGTTTTGAAGATTTCCCGGGTATGTATCTTTATCACTGCCATAACCTTGAGCACGAAGATATGGGAATGATGCGTAATTACTTAATTGAAGAATAAATAAATCAAAAAAATTTTGTTTGTGAAAGGATTTAAAATGAAGGTGATTGACCCCGTATGTAAAATGGAAGTTGAAACCGAATCAACAGAAAACAAAAAAGAACATAAAAGAAAAACTTATCATTTCTGCACACCATTATGTATGGTAACTTTTGAGCAAGAACCGGAAAAATATGCGCAGAGTAAAAAACCTTATGGTAATAAGTAACATGTTTGCACCGGGATGGTTATAACAGATAGAAAATGTTCTCTAAATGGAAAATATTTACAAGAATAAATAAAGGAGATTATTATGAATGATCTTGAAAGCAAAGTTGCTATTGTTACCGGTGGCGGCTCTGGAATAGGACGAGCTGTTGCTCAGCTTTATGCAGCTAACAAAATAAAAGTAGTTGTTGCAGATATTGATGAAGATGGTGGCAATAAAACTGTTTCTTTGATAAAAAAAGATGGTGGAGAATCTGTTTTTATTAAATCTGATTCATCTTCGGCAGTTGACAGTAAAATGCTCGTTGATAAAACCCTGGAGAAATTTGGTTCGCTCCAGATTGCTTGCAACAATGCCGGTATCGGAGGTCCTTTGGAAATGACCGGAAACTATCCCGTTGAAGGCTGGGATAAAGTTATATCTATTAATTTATCAGGGGTTTTTTATGGAATGCGTTATCAGATTCCTGCAATTTTGAAATCGGGCGGCGGTGCAATTGTCAATATGGCATCGATACTTGGGCAAGTAGGCACAAAAAATTCTCCTGCTTATGTAGCTGCAAAACATGGAGTTGTAGGATTAACAAAAACTTCCGCGCTGGAATATGCTGATCAAAATATCAGGATAAATGCAGTAGGACCGGGCTATATTAAGACTCCATTGCTTACTAAAAACCTTCCGGAAGATATATTAAATTCACTTGCAGGTTTACATCCAATAGGAAGACTTGGAGAATCTGATGAAGTTGCTGAACTTGTTCTCTGGCTGAGTTCATCCAAATCATCGTTTATTACTGGTGCTTACTATCCGATTGACGGAGGCTACTTAGCACAATAACTTATCTTATCTAATTGTAAGGATTATTAATGGAACAATCAGCACAAACATTCTGGCAATTATACGGTGAAGCAGTAAAAACAGCTTTGGGTTTTTTCTGGAAATCCGGCTGGGCTTTTGTGCTTGGTTATGGAATAAGCGGAATGATACAAGCCTTTATTCCCAAAGGAAAACTTACACCATATATGGGTAAAGCAAACATTAAAAGTGTTTCTATTTCAACAATTTTTGGTTCTGCTTCTTCATCCTGTTCTTTTGCTGCTCTTGCGGCTGCACGTGCTTTATTTTTAAAAGGTGCACATTTTATTTCTACAGTTGCGTTTATGTTCGCCTCAACTAATCTTGTTATTGAACTTGGAATCCTCATTTTAATTTTTCTTGACTGGCAATTCCTTGCTGCAGAAATTATAGGTGGTTTACTACTTATAATAATCAGCTCTCTGCTTATTAAAATTACGTATCCTAAAAAATGGATTGAGAAAGCAAGAGAAAAAGTTGAAGAACAAAATATTTCAAGTGATAATAAATTCGATTGGAAAAAAAGAATCCGTTCAAAGAGCGGATGGTATATGGTAGGTAATAAATTTGTATCTGATTGAAAGATGGTATGGGAAGAAATTTTAATAGGATTTACAATTGCAGGTTTCATTGCAGTGTTTGTACCCCCATCAATTTGGGAAGCTATATTTCTGCAGGGAATGGAAAATGAATTACCTGCCTGGCTGATTACAATTGAAAATGCACTTGTTGCCCCTTTTGTAGCTGCTGCCACGTTCATTGGCTCTATGGGTAACATTCCACTTGCAACTGTCTTAAATAGCAACGGAATTTTATTCGCGGGCATAATGGGTTTTATTTATTCGGATTTGATGGTACCACCCCTGGTTATGATAAACGTAAAATATTACGGAAGAAAAATAGCTATGTATATAGCAGCTATAATGTATGTAAGCATTGTAGCTACAGCACTAATACTTCATTATGTATTTGAACTTTTTTCAATTCTGCCGCAAAGTTCAAAAAGAATAGAAGATATTTCACAATTTGCCTTTGATTATACCTTTTATTTTAATGTAATATTTATTACCGCTACAATATTTTTTATCTGGCTTGCGAAAAAACATAAGCAAACTACCGAGTCATCAAAATCTATGGAAATGGAAGGTAGCTCTATTTATAAAAGACTTATTGCTCTTTCTTTTGCTGCAGTGTTAGCTGTTGGATTGTTTATTTACTTATTTAACTAAAACTCAAGTTAAAAAATTAAATAATAAGCTCAATTTTAGTTTTATACTACTACTTACTTAAACTCTATTCCATTTCTTTTTCATAAAAATTGATTTAATAATCTTAAATATTTTTAACTTTTTTAAATCTTACTATTAAAAAACGCTCGATATGAATTGAAAACTAAAGTTTTTAATGGCATCTCTATTGTCTTACATAAACCAACATTCATTTAATTAAAAACTAAAAGGTGATAATATGCTTAAGAAAAATTTAATTGCAGTATTTGTATTTGGACTTCTTCTCGTCTTGGTGTCTTCTTTAAATGCCCAGGAAACAACAACAGAAAATAAAGAAAGCAATATGATGATGCAGGATGGAGATATGCAGATGTGCATGGATAAAATTGCTGCAGACAGTACAATGAGAATGCAGATGATGGATAAAATGATGAATTATACAAAGGGTAATAAAGATGGAATGATGCAGATGTGCAATATGATGATGGATAATCCGGAAATGCACAAAATGATGATGAACATGATGAATAGTGAAGGAATGATGGGAGATGGTATGATGAATCAGAAAAGCTGTTGCATGGGAAAGA
>CAZXCP010000065.1:0-8896 GCA_964639355.1 uncultured Ignavibacteriaceae bacterium | reverse complement strand
TATTATAACAATGTAGATGGCTGTTATTATTGTTCGTCAGAATGTCATTCGAGATAATTCTGCTCAAGCAATTAAAGGGAGCTTTGCTCCCTTTTAATTGTTTTTCCCTTGACATCGCTTGATATAATTTTATATTAATAAGTGAGCAGTCAAGGTAGCCTCCTTCCTGCTCAGAATGGATGATAAGATTAAGATTTTAGATATTGGGTTGGCTAATCAAGAAAATATAGGTTAAACTATATAGTAAAGATTGGTCAGCCCATTTTTAATTTAATTTCTTACTTAATTCTCCCCTTTGATTTCTCCAACAATAAATTTTTGTAAAATGTAATCCGATAGTGTAATTTTTCATAGTAGATTCAAATTGATTTGTTTTGACCGGTTTTTATATTAATAATAGAAAGGGGAAATCAAATCTATGAATAAACATCTCATTTACTTTCTTGTTATAATCTCCACAGGTTTAGCACTCACCCAAACTCAGAAATACAATAAAGGATTATTGTGGGAAATTTCAGGGAATGGATTGGAAAAACCATCATACCTCTTCGGGACGATTCATAGCAGCAACGAGAGTGTTTTTGAATTAAGTGATTCTGTTTTACTCGCAATTGAATCAACAGAATGTTTTGCTGGAGAACTTAATCTTGACTCACTGCAATACTATATTCTTAGTGGGGCTCAGCAGAGAAGAGAATATATTGAAATCTCGGAAATTTTGTCCAAGGAGGAATATGACAAATTAGATAAATTAGTCAAAGAGAAACTTGGAATATCACTTGAAGACTTCCCATCTGATAATCCTTCAATGATAATATTTGCACTTGAAGGTGAGCAGTATAGCGGCAGTATGCCTTACTTCCTTGATGAATTTCTTTATAAGATTGCAAAAGTCAAAGGGAAGAAAATTCAAGGTGTAGAAACATATGATGACCAGTTAAAACTTGTTAGTTCTTTTACTGCTGATGAAATGAGAGATCTACTGCTTGAAAAGATAGAAGAAAGTGAGAATGAAGAGACGGTTGCAAAAGAATTATTTGAATTCTATCAGGAACAGGATTTAAATAAACTCCAGATCCTATTTAATAGAGAATTTAACGATGAGGATATGAAGCAAAGGTTTCTTGTGCAGAGAAATTATAAAATATGACAAGTTAGACGAATTGCTTGTTTAGCAACCCAAGAACCAGACCTAAATTCTAATATATCAAATGTATGTGTAGATTCTACTATTGAATAATCTGTTTGAATTTTTCTAGGATGTGGACGAGTGTATCTTTCAAAGATGATTTCACAATCTGGGAATTTCTTTTTACTTAAGTCTTCAAATTTTTTTATAAATTTTTTATCAATGGGATCAAGCTTGTTTAAATCTGCTCTAATAATTACTTTCTCTATTTTTTCGACTAGATCAAATATGGTTGAAATGAAATGAAAATGATTTTCATCTTTCAATAAAATTTTATCCCAAAGCTCTAACTTTTTAGCAAAATATAGATATGGTTTTAGGAATTCAAAATTTTGAATTTTTTCTTTTTCCCTTATATCAATCGACCTAATACTTCTATACAGAATACTATCTTTATTGTTATAGTCTTTAATAAATTCATCAAACGCTATCCTTAAGATCTCAGAATCGGAATTATGATTATCAGATAAAAGCAATTTAAAGATTGAAGCTTTAGCAATTTCAAAATTGTAATCTGTTTTTCTATCATTTACTAAATATGCTTTTGGTAATAAATTTGATCCATCCAGAAAATGCTCAAATAGATCTTTTGAAACCAATTTTAAAACTATTTCACCATACTTATAATTTCTAGGTTCAGCTAATTCAATAAGAAGTTTCCTGAAATCCAAAAACCATTTGCTTTCTAAAGGTGGGGCAGGATTATCAACACACAACAAATGAAAATCTTTTAAATAACTAATTAAACGATTATAATTATCCCGTAACTCTGAATCGTCAATATATTTTTCACCTAATTCTTTAATAATTTTAGACAGATAATTTGAGTCTAAGGTAATTTCTTGGCGAACCGGATTCATAGTTAGTTTTGTCTCTTAGTAAGTTCTTCTATCAAGTCTAAGGTAAGTGCCGTTGATTCTGGGAAAAATCCATCTGGCCATCTTTCAGTAAACAGACCATTTTCGCTTAAAGGTAAAAGAATTGCTTTTCCAGCATTAACATAATATACTGATATACTATCGTTATTCATTACTCGTTTTGCAATCAGAACCTGAAATTTCCTAAGAATATGTTCACTATGCGTTTCAAGCACAATGTTTTTTGTTATAAATGGCTCTCCGGTTCTTTTATCTTTTCTAAATACATTTTCAACAATTAAATTGGCAATTTTTGTTTGAAGAGCAGGATGTAAATGCAATTCAGGCTGACTAAGTGATAGATTACCATTATACTTAGAATAAAAATTTAAAATAATAGGTAGAATTTGCTTGCCACCACTGCTAAGATCGTGTAAATTAAATTCAATGTTACCTTTAGTAATAGTAATCAAATAGAATTTGTGACTTGGTCCAAGGTGAGCTGTTTCTCTTAGTGAAATTTTATCTCCAATTTCGAAGTTTTGGATCCACTTTAACAAACTGTCTCTATCTTCAAACTGCAAAACAAATATATCATCTCTAGAATTTGATATATAATTTCTAGAATTTGAATTTAACACATACTCGCAAATACCATAGTAATCGTTTTTTATTTCTCCATTTTTAACCTCAAAATATTCAGGTGGCATTATCCGAGTATCATCAAATTTATCAAATGATGAAACCGACCATTTATCTATTTCCATCTCCAAACAATCTTCCAAATACCTCATATCCTCAATTATGTCTGAAGCACCATCAACAACTTCATGGTAATATTTTTCATTAAGTGAAATCAATACTAGGGACCAATAGAAAATAGGATCTTTTATTCTCCCTCCTCCCGGATCAAGTTTAATATTAAAAATATTTGTGTAGAATGCTGAAGAAAATATTTGGATTATTTTGCTAAAATCTTTTTTTCCATCCAATATTTTGCCAACTACTTCCGTTCTAATGAATTTATATTCACAACTTTGATTTCTTAAATCGTTAAAGTAATTGTCTTCACTAAAATTCAATTCTACAAGTAAATCCTCTAATTTATCCTGGATATTATTCATTTTTTGTGTGTCATATTCCTTATATTGTTCAGGGAATACTTTAATTGGGACAAGATAATTATCATCACCCCTATCGATTCGGTTTAGTGACACGGTTAATTTCTGAACAAAATTATCTATTTTGATTTCACCGTTTTTCCCTCGTATATATTTAATTTTGATGAATTCTATATCGTCGTGAAAATATGAAAGATAAAAACTTGTTTTATTAGAGGAATACTTTGACACGACATCATCAAAAGAAATACTTTCAATAATATTCTTAGAATGAGAATCTTGGCCGGATAAATAGCTAAGTGAAAGTGAGAATAATCTTATAGCCAAGTTAATTGAAGATTTTCCTTCTCCATTTGGTCCTACAAGAACTGTTATCGGTGCTAAAACGATTTCTGTCTTAGATTCAAATTGCTTAAAATTTTTTATGACTAATTTTAGAGAAAAATATTTTTCGTTTCCCACGCTTGTTACCTAATTAAATAATTCTCAGAATATTTAAATGAAATTTAATTATTTCCTATTTAACTTTTTAAGTTATACAACGATGTTGTAATTCATCCGAATTAGAGTAACACACTCCCTACCCCCAACCACTCTCCACACTACCCAATCAAATCTGAAAACTAATTCATTAAATAATTATTACTCTCATATTCCAGAAGTAAATTTAGTTTAATTGAAAGTTCATCAAACATAGTGTTGATCCCATCCATTTCACGAATTGATTCTTCATCACTCTCCCTTCCAGCTTAATATACTTCTTTGTCAAATCCATTACCTTAAATTTTATTTCTAGAAACTCAGGATATAATTTTCTTGAGATTACAGGTAATTGCGAAAGTTCATTGGCTAATTCACCAAGTGTCATATCTATTCTGTCAAATAGCTCTGTTGGGATTTCAAAACCATAAACCAGTTCTAGCTCAGACAGAGTAAAAATCCAATCCATTTCAGTAAGATCTTCGTTAAATAAGCCAGAGATTATCATCTCTGGTGAATATTTATTTCTTACTTCTGATTTATAGTCGAGTAGGGTGGCTTGGGTATAAAAATATTTATTCATCATCATCCTTCCCATAATAATCTGTTATGTCAAAATAAAATTCTTCCAGATCTCCATTCCTGAATTTTATTTTTAGCACATCAAATTGCTTATCACCATATTCTAATAATGTCTGATCAATCATTTCCCATTCAATGTTCTCTTCGCCATATTTTTCCTCGAGCCACAAGAATTCTGCATCTACGCCTTCAATCTCACTATCAGCACCAAGTATAATAATTGCTTGTTCTTTACTCGAACCATTCCCACCTTTAATTTGTATCATTTAGTATTTCTCCTGGTTTGGTTTCACTCGATGGATTCCAGGTCTCAGACCTTACTTTGTCAAATGGATTACTTCCCTTTTTCTGCTTAGCTAACAGCTTATAAAAAACGATTTCAGATTTTGTTCTGTGCTTGTGATCAAGCTTATCGAATACAGATTTATCATTGTTTAATTGTTTCATCTCTCATTCCCTCCGGGAATATTAAATGTTTATAGTAGGAAGCTGGAAGCGTGCCTCTTTTTACGGCCTCGTAGATAGCCGATTTTGGGTTGACAGGTCGAGTCCAGTTGAAGGCTTGGCTGAGATATCGAATAGTTGAAAAGCTGACATATTGATTCAGCATCTTGCTAACCTCTTCAGCTGCCTTATAGCATCCGTATTGAATCCAAAGCTGCTCGACTTTCTCGAGTCCGATTTTATTAATTAATATATTAGTCATTGTGTTGTTTCTTTTTCCAATTTTGCTCTTATCCTTAGTCATTTTATCCTCCTTAGTTGTTATCCCTACCACGGTTTAAGTTTTTCTGTCTGGTTTATTTGTAGTAGACCTCATTTATTTACCCTGGTATCTGCCAGGATGCTGCCATACTTGATTTTAGAAAATAACTTCGATAATAGTTCATTTTCGTATAATGCCAGGGTAAACCATACTTACCAGGGTAGTTACATATTCTTTGGAGAAATTTATTTTATAAAACATTTTCTCTCTGATTATTTTCTACCCTGGTTACTATGGCACACCCTGGTTTGTTTAGTTATTAGCAATATTTAAAAGCTTATTTCATACTTCTACCCTACCACCTACCCTGGCACAAGTATGGCACCATTTTAATTCCATCTATAAAATTGTTGTCTCTCATTATCTTCTTGTTCTCTCTTTGCTTTAATTCCATATAACTCGAGCTGCTTTGTTAGCTGCGGCTTGGTCACCTTGCTATGTGGATGAATTTTGTTAAAAATTTCAAGGGCAGTATCTTTTAATATTCTACCTCTTACATCCTCTACTTCAAGTATTTTCTTATCACAGAACAATCCATTAGAACTTATCTGGCTATCATTTAACCAATCGACATCCATAGATTTCAATTTGTCAGCAAATTCCTGGTATCTATTCTTACCAACATTTATCAAAGATTCCTTATCTTCATTAATAATAACAGTCTTTGCCTTAATTGGATCGTATCTCAGGTTCATCAGATATTGAGCAAAGGAAGGCAATTCTTTTTCAATCTCTTCAAAGAATATTTCAGGTTCATTGAACCAACTTTTGTGAACAAGCTTCCCACCAGTTTTTACAACATTGAATCTTCTGTCACCATTTTCAATCAGCACAGGAATACTTTCGTTACTGTAGAACAGACAATTAGCATAATTCTGAACTAAATAGGCTTTAACGTTTTTCTCATTTATCTGAAGTTCAGAATCTGTAATAATTGCCTTTATCTTCGAGTTCACTTTATTGCGTGTATTATTATCATATGCAACCTCATTAAAAGCAATAATCATTTTGTTCTCCAGCCATCGATTGAATGAATCCCGTAACTGCTCATCTTCTATCTGCACAGCTTGAGTAGGACCAAACAATGGTTTCAATATACGATGAAGTAATATCCCCTTCCCTGTCCCTTGCTCACCCATCAATAACCAGGCTGTTAGTTGTTTTTCTCGTGTCTGCATTATTCCTGCAAGCCAATTTAGAAACGCTTTTTTCTCCTGGTTCTTTGGAAAGAGATTTGAAAGCAGCAGATATATTTTTTTGAATGACTCGAGCGGTTTAATTATCTCGTCATTCTTTTTCATTAGGAGATATTCAGTAGGTGTGAAAAGATTAAACAGTTTGTTTTTCAAATCAATCTTTTCATCACTATGAACATCAAAAACTACTCTCAGAACTGGAATTCTATCAGGCAGATATTGTCCCTCTGATTCCAGAATGGATTGTAAAATCTCTTTTGGAACTCCGATATATAATTCATTAGTGTATTTGTCATAATATGCATACGAGCTAGTAACTTTTTCGATAAATGGAAATAGTCTGTTCTTTAGCAAATCCTGAAAGAAAGATTCGTAATTCTTATAAGTGTTCCCCTTATACTTTCTGATCTGACTTTTGATTACTGATTTATTTAATCCCGAAAGATCTGCTAACTCATCAATTAGAGATTCTTTAATTATCTCATTTCTTATAAATTGACTGAACTCAAGAGTTTCATCAATAGCTTTTTGTTTTTCAAGACTGGACTGAAGATTATATTTGTTAAAGATCCTATTGACTATCCATTTCTCTGCGCTCGTGGATTTGTCAACTATTTTCTTAAACTCATCTACACCGTTTACTCGAACAAATTCATCAGGGTCTTTAGATTGCCCAAGACCATTCGGATTTAGTACTGCCACTCTTATGTTTGTTTTGCTTAGCAATAACTTGATCGCTTTTTCAGTATTACCTGGTCCCACCCCATCATTATCTAAAGCAATGATTACATTTTTTATTCCTTTATACCGTAATCCATCAAGATGTTTTTCTCCTAATGCTCCCTGACCAATCGCAACAACATTATTTAATCCCAGGGTTGGAAGGTAGATTGCATCAGGATATCCTTCAAAAACAATCAATGTATCGATATTATTATTCTCTTCATTTTCGTCTTTCCTAAAGACGTTGTTAATTCGATGAAGACCAAACAGATCATCTTTGCAAGTCCCGGCTGTGCTGTCATACCTCTGTTCTTTATGTTCTTTACCATCGTGAGTTGTAATGTTTTCCCCTTTAGGTTTGGCAGATCTCTTAATTAATCCTGTTATCATTCCATTTCTATCGCGATATGGAAAAGCTAGCCTGAAATTATCTTCGTAGTATCCGTTCAGTTTAAGTGATTTTATTTGTTCAGAGAGATCCGGATATTCGAATAATAATTTCTGTTTTATCAAATTTGATTTTGGAAAGTATATGAACTCCGTAGTTTTAAGCCGATCAAGTTCGTATTTCCTGTCGTTAAGCAGATAGTTCAATGCTTCTTCTCCCTCTGGTTCATACAGCAACTTCTTTCCCATTTCCACAACTTTCTCAAGAAGAAAATCTTTAGTTTTAAGTTCTTGCTCTTTTTGCTTCTCTTCATCAGTTTTTTCTTTATATCCTATTTTCAATCTGTCGAAATCATCACCGAGATTGAACTCCTTTTTGAACCAGGTTAATATTTCCTTTCCCTTCAATCCAGTAGCAAGTTCAACAAGTTCGATTATACCGCCACCAGCTTCACAGTTATGGCAGAAGAATACCTGCTTGTTCGTGTTGATCATAAAACTCATTCTGCTCTTAGATTGATGCCTTGAAGGACACATACCTGCAAGCTCGTTTCCTTTTTCCGTTAAGTCAATTCTAAATTTGTCAGCTACTTCTTTTATTGTTATTCTGTTTTTCAGGTATTCATATATATTATCTCCTTCCTTCTGTGTGTAATTGGTATTCATTATTATTACCTCGGTTTGACGTAGATGTAGAATAAGAGTGGATTATACTCTTTAGACTGCGAATTGAGTTGCCATATTTCATAGGTTCAACTTTTGCATTCATTGAATAGTATTCATTGACAGCATTTTCAATGTTGTCTGTTGATTCAAATACAAATGTTGTCAGTCCTCTTGTTCTGGTATGCTCAATAAGTCTGAAATTCTGGGTAAGCAAATATGCGGAGAGGTAAAAATCCTCGTTAGAATAATAAGTTCGCATTTGATCACTCCTGTTTTTTTAGTTCAGCTGGAATGCCCTCTCAGTGAAAGAGCATTCCTATAAAGTTTAAGTTGTCTGGGTTTTCAATTATCTGGTGGTGAGGTGTCGGTAAGTTTTCTGTTTTCGATAAGTGCAAACATTGAACTGCCTGCCCTATATACAATATATTAATTTTAAGTATCAAGTACAAGACTTGTCAAGCTCAAAGTTTTTTTGATTTTAGCATAACTGCTTCTGGTTCACCACAGCATTCGCAATAACCAACACCTTTTACTTTTATCTGCTTCATAGGGTAAAAAACATATGCATAAGGTGCAAAATGATCAGGATGACGACCTATAAATTCAACTCTTCCAGTAAACACTGTGTGTAATTTGCTCTCCTCAAAATCCTTATAAAATATATATGCACAAAGCTCACCATCTTCGAATTCTCTAATTGTATTATAAATTATTTCCTCTCCATCGTTCATATCTTTTGCTAACTGTTCGCAGCATTTGCATTCCGATATATCTGACCAACCTAAAACAGGGATGGTATTACTTTTTAATTCAATCTTCATATTCATTAATTGATTTTAATTTTATTAAGCCTTTGGCTTTAATGATTAAATTTTTTCTGGTTGTGAAGTTTTAAGGTTGGCAAATTCGATTTTTCAGTCTTTAAACAA
>CAZXCP010000064.1:0-9088 GCA_964639355.1 uncultured Ignavibacteriaceae bacterium | reverse complement strand
CATTAATAGGTATGCAATATTAAGAAAAACTAAATTCATTTTTTGAGATGTATTAGTAGCTTTTTATTTCATATTGCAGTTTCTAATTAATCTACTCACTAACTTCCCATCCATAGTCAAAATATTCAGTAAATAATTCATCACCAATAAGTTTAACAATAAGAAATCCTTCTTCCATTCCGTCATTAGGTCCTCGCCACCAGCGTGCCGATACTGCTCCGCCTGTAATAAAACTGGTTTTGTTTTGAACGTTCAAATCTTCGAAGTAATGTAAATGTCCCTGTAAAACAAGTTTTAGATTATAAGACGAAAACAAATCCAATACTTCTTTGGAATTTTCAACTACTAATCCCCTTTCATTTGCCTTTTGCGAGCCGGCTTTAATCTGACTGAAAGTTGTAATAAACGGAATATGAGTTGATATGACAAGCGGGATAGCAGTATCCGTAATGCTTAATTCATTCTTTAACCAATTGATCTGCTCATCATTGATATATCCAAAATACTTGCCGCCTTCAGATACTTCTTCAATAGAATCAAAAATGAAGAATTTAACTCCCTTGTGTTCGAAGGAATAAAAAGTTTTACCAATTCTGTTTTCATACATTTTTTTCCCGAATTCAGGATGATCTCTTTGGACTGCACTTTTTTCATTCCAGCCAAAAATTTCATGATTTCCAATAGTATTATAAACCGGTGCATTAAAGAGTTTTATTGTTTCATTAAACAGGTTATAGAGGCTGTCTGCTCTTTCAAAACTTACCCCGAGAGCATCATAAATTAAATCACCGCCTGTAATAATCAAATCGGGATTAATTTTATTTATCTCATCTATCGCTTCTTTAAATCCTTCAACAGCATTTCTTTCTGGCTGTAAGTGAATATCAGTAATAAAAACAAATGTGAAGGGCTCTACATTAGCAGTATAATTCTGCGTGAATATCTCAACTCTGAAAAAAAGTAATATTAGCAGCGATATTTTAAAAAGTCGTTTCATATTTACCTCCTATAAAATTAAGCAATAGCACGCTGATGACACAGATGAGATTGATCTGCGTTGATCAGCAAAATCAGCGTCATCTGCGTCCCATTGTTTTAAAGATTCTTCTTCACCCATTCCTCCAATCCACCGGTAACTATTAACTCCTGTGCAGCAACACCAACCGGATCGATTGTATAAGTCTTATTAACAAATGTTAATGATGAATTTTCAAAATCTATTTTAACATTGTTTCCTGTTTTTACCGTTAACTTTTCTTTACCAAATTTAGATTTAAGATCATTAACAAGCTGAGGACATTCAATCAGCAAGTATCCGTTATTAAGTGCATTACGTTTATATGTTTCATTAAAAATTCCTGCTACAACAAGTTGAATACCTTTATACTTTAAGGCTGTTGCTGCTTGTTCGCGTGATGATCCGGTTCCAAAATTGAATCCGCCAACAAGAACATCACCGGCTTTGGTTATCTTCACAAATTCAGGATCGTAATTTTCCATAACAACTTCTGCTTGCTGCTGTGGAGTCATATCATCATTGTAAGTGTATTTACCGGGGTAAATTCCATCGGTGTTTAAGTTATCCTGATGACAAAATATCAGTTCACCTTCAATAACAGGTTTGAATCCTTCAATAATTTTGACAGAAGTTTTTTTATCAGCTTTTTTCTCATTTACCTTTATGGAACCATTAATCGGACGATGCTCTTTATTTTTCCAGTCGAAGTCAATCTTACCGGAAATTGCTGATGATGCCACTACCGCAGGTGATGCCAGATAGGCTTGTGCAGAAGGCGATCCCATTCTTCCTTTGAAGTTTCTGTTAGTGGCAGAGATACCAATTTCACCATCTTCAAGCAATCCGGTACCGAGTCCAATACAAGGACCGCAACCGGGAGGAAGCGGAATTGCACCGGCTTCAATCAATGACTGCCAGTAACCATATCTTTCAGCCTCTTTCTGAACTTCACTGGATGCCGCTGCAATATAGAACTTGACGTGATCTGCGATTTTTTTACCTTTAACAACTGCCGCCGCTTCAGCAATATCATCCACTCTGCTGTTAACGCAGGATACAAGATATGCTTTATTAATTGTGATGTTTTTTTCCTTCAATTCTGAAACAGATGCGAAAGTTTTAACTGTATTGGGACCTGAAATGAAAGGTTCGATTGTGCTCAGATCTATTGTTAGTTCTTTTGCATAAAAAGCATCTTTATCAGCCTGAGGGATATTGTGCTCAAGCGCTTCAATTCTTTTATGATTAATTCTTGGATGAATGCCATTTGCATCAGTATCAGAAAACACTCCTTCAAGTCCTCGATGCTCAATAAATTTCTCACGTTTTTTTAACCAGAGAATCGTTGCAAGATCAATCGGGAAAACACCTGCTAATGCGCCCCACTCTGTTGTCATATTAGCGATGGCTAACCTTTCATCAATTGTCAGATAACGTATTCCATCACCGGTAAATTCTATTGCGTGATTAAGAACTTCATCTTGATTAAAGTAACCGCATAAAGCAATGATAACATCTTTGCCTGTTACTCCCTGTCTTAAGCTTCCTTTCAATTCCACTTTTGCAATTGGAGGAACCTGCCACCATGTTCTTCCGGTTGCCCAGATTGCAGCAGCATCAGTACGAACTATCGGTGTGCCAAGACATCCCAAGCCACCATACATATTTGAATGTGAATCAGATGCAACAACCATGGTTCCGGGCCAGGCATAACCTTCTTCACACATTATCTGATGACCGATTCCACGCCCGGCAGGATAAAAATCTGCTCCCATTGATTTGGAGAATTCTTCTATCTTTTTGTACTTCTCTAAGTTTTTTTCTGAAGTATCCTGAACATTATGATCAAGTGTATGAACTACCTGACGGGGATTAAAAAGTTTTGTCGCACCAATTGATTTAAATTTTGGAATGACTGCACCGGTGTTATCGTGCGTCATCACATAAGCTGGCTTGATTGAAAGATAATCACCAGCATGAACTTCGTGATCAGGTGATAGTCCAACTGCGAATTTTTGTGCTATTTTTTCGATTAAAGTTTGACTCATTGAAACCGTATCCTCAAATTGTTTAATTGCTAAACTGTTAAATTCCTATTTATGTTAAACATTTAGTTTTTTGTTAGTGTATAGTATCAGACTATTAATTGCTTTTGGAAGTTTTATCAATTCAGAAAAGATATGAGAATATTCATCTTCACTTAATAATTTTCTAATGTGAGATTTTTCATTCCAATCTAATGATTCATACAAAGACCCAACACTATATCTAAAAAACTTGACCTTATCTTTTTTTGAATATCTTCCAAAACCTTCGGCGATATTTGCCGAGATTGAATCAACGGATTTTACAAATTGTTTTCCTACCGTATCTTTTGCAAAGTAGTCCCACTTCAAAACTATATCCCAAACCTGATTGCTTAATTTAAATGCGATTCGATATGCTTCAATATCATTCAATTTTAAATATTTTTTAGTTTCCATCATTACTCCTTGTTGAAAGCAATTAAGCAGTTAAACAATTAAGTAATTAAATCAAGCCTTAAAGGGATCGAAAGATACAAAATCAGCATGATGAACAATTATTGCTTCAACATTTCGTTTAGCTAAGTCGCCTTCTTTTGCATGATAGGCTATTATATGCTGCACTTCATACGGTAATCCAAAACGATCGGCAATTGCAACTCCGCTGAATGGATGACGAAGCAAATGTCCTGCTTTACTTGTAACAAGCTTTCCATCAACTTTATCGTACTCGATCAGTTTTCCAATATCGATTAATATTGCTCCTGCGATCAGCATATCCATATCAATTTTAATTTCATCACCGAAGTTTTCTTTCATCCGTTTTGCAATATCAACTGATAGTTGTACTGCAGTTCGCTTATGATTCATAAAAGTAATTTTACAATCCTTTATGAGCAAAGAAAATGGAATAACTTCCAGATCTTCAGGAGTGAGAACAGAATTTTCAATTGCATAAACCCAGCAGTTCAAAACTTTTTCTCTGAGTTCTTTATTTTCGATCCAGTTTATTTCAGGCCATATTTTTAAAACTTTTTCTTTCATGTGTTCCTCAATTCAGTTCGTACTATTTAATTGTTATTATTTGTTTATAAAATAATTGTTGAATTGTACCATTGCTATATTGTTTTTGCAACTAACAATGAAACAATTTAACAATAAAGCAATCTACACAGTTGTACCCGCCCTTAACTCTCGTTTATTTACTAAAACTGCATAAGCTTTCATTCCCAATAAAACAGACAGAGCAAAAAGTAAAACTGATATTATTGACAGAGCGTAATTATTAATTATAAAATTCTGATAGACCAAAGTACCGAGTGCTGTTAGTGTAACAGCAAACATAAATATCATCGGAATCAGCACGAATAAAAATCCTTTTTTAAGATTTGCAACCCATACAGTTAATGCTAGCAATGCTAATGCAGCCAGCAATTGATTAGCGCTGCCAAATACAGGCCAGATTGACATTGTCTGTCCGCTGAAAGTTAAAGCTGCACCAAAGAAAACAGTAATAGCTGTTGAAACAAATCTGTTTTGAAGAATTGATTTTTTCTCTGATTGATCTTTTGTTTCAAAATATTCCTGGAACATAAATCTTGCAAGTCTTGTTGCAGTATCAAGAGATGTAAGCGCAAATGCTGAAACAGCTAGAGCAGTAAATGTTTGTGCCAGAGGTATTGAAATATTCAAGACCGGAATAGCATTAATAAATTTACCTACACCGAGCGAAAAAGCAGCAACTGGACCCTTACTAACGAGTAAATCCAGAAATTCTTTATTAACCATAGAAGCGACTGCAACAAGAGAAAGAACTGCAAGAAGTCCTTCTATAAGCATGCCTCCGTAACCAATTATCCTTCCGTCTGTTTCTTTATTAAGCTGCTTAGCAGTTGTACCGCTTGCAACTAGTGAATGAAATCCGCTGATTGCACCGCAGGCAACTGTAACGAATAATGCAGGAAATAAATACCCGACCTTTTCAAGTGAGAATGTACTGAATGCCGGAATATTGATAGTTGGAGCCGCGAAAAATATTCCAACAAAGCCTCCAAACATTAATGCATAAAGAAAAAAAGAATTCAAATAATCTCTCGGCTGAAGTAAAATCCAAACAGGTGTAACAGATGCAGCAAAAATGTAAATGAATAGAAGCACCTGCCATGTTAATTTATCCAATTGAATCGGAAACAAATTTCCGGCAGGTATCGATAAAAATAAAAGTGCAACCCCGACTAATGTAGCTATCCATAAAGGCACCTTAAATCTGTAAATTGTCAAACCGAATAATATCGCAAGAAGAATAAACAAAATTGATGATGTTCCTGCACTCGGAATATATGTAAATGTATCAGCAACAATAATTGTGAATACAGCAATTACAAGAATTAAAGTTGCCCAGGAAAAAATAAGGAAGAGTTTTTTGCCGTTTACCCCGAGATACGATTGGATAACAAACCCAATCGACTTACTTTGATGACGAATTGATGCAACAATGGAAGAATAGTCATGAACACCGCCAATAAAAATCGCACCGAACACAACCCATAGATAAACCGGAAGCCAGCCAAATCCGGCAGCTATGACCGGGCCTACAATTGGTCCTGCACCGGCAATAGAAGCAAAATGATGTCCCAATAAAACCGGTGCCTTTGCCGGAACATAATCAACTCCATCATACATTGTGTGAGATGGAGTTTCTTTACTGTTGTTAACCTCAAGCCGTTTGGTTATAAATCCGCCGTAAAGCTTATAAGCTACAACGTACATTACTAAAGCAATAAGGACTAGTTCTATGCCGTTCATTTATTTAGTTTGTCATTGCCAATAAGTAAGCGAGTGAAGCAATCTTAATATTGATTGTAGATTGCTTCGTCACTCTTTACCTCGCAATGAATTTAAGATTATAAGTTTTTAATGATCTCGTCAGTCATTTGCTGCGTTGTGCAGGCACCGTGTTTGAAAACATCAGGACCGCCTTTCAGTTTCATCATATCGTAAGTTCGTGCTTTTCCATCCAGCACAACTTTATCAATAGCTTTTCTTATTCGGTCTGCTTTTTCTTTTTCATCAAGATAATCAAGCATCATACAGGCACTTAGTATCATAGCAATCGGATTAACAATTGAGGGATTTAATTTTTCATATTTAGGTGCAGAACCATGAGTGGGTTCGAAAACAGCTACTTCTTTACCAATGTTTGCGCTGCATGCAAAACCTAAACCTCCTATTAAGCCGGCAAAAGCATCACTTATTATATCACCAAACATATTTTCAGCTACAATAACACCGTAAATTTCGGGGTTCTTGGTAAGCCACATCATCTGTGCGTCAATGTTAGTATCCCATAAAGCAATGCCCGGATATTCTTTTGAAATTTGTTTTGCCAATGTTAGCATCATACCAGATGTTTCCCTAAGCACATTTGGTTTTTCACAAATTGTTACATTTGTGTATCCAAATTTCTTGGCATATTCAAAGGCCTCTCTTATTATCCTTTCAGATGCTTTCCTGGTCACAATTCGGGTAGAGATTGCCATTTCCTCACTAGGAACATCTTTAAATGCTTTCATTTTAGGGTTAGTTTCAAGTGCATCTCTAACAGTTTTGGGAGGATTAGTCCACTCAACTCCAGCATATAAACCTTCAGTACCCTGCCGGAATATGACAGCATTAACAAATGGTTCATCGAAACCGCCGCTGTTATTTTTGAAAATGAAGTTTAATGGATTCCCTTTTACAGATATGCAGGGTCTTACAACTATATCGAGACCAAATTTTTGTCTAAGACCCACTATAGGGCTGAAGTATTGTAACCCTTGACCTTGAAGTGATGGTTTTAATTCTTTTTCGGCATCAGCTTTAGGTTTGCTTGTAATGGCACCAAATAATCCAACTTTGTGTTCGGTAAGAAGATCAATTGTTTTTTGTGGAAGCGGATTTCCTTCGTTACACCAGAAGTCCCAGCCGATATCTGCGTGAATATATTCAGCTTCAAAGCTGACTGCTTCAAGTACTCTGATTGATTCCGGTAATACTGTTTTACCAATGCCGTCACCGGGCATTGAAACTATCTTTTTCTTCATATTCTGATCCCTGATTAATTGTTAAAAAATACCTATGAAACTTAGATATTTGGTGCTATGTTAGCAAGAAAAACCGGTGTCATCTACTGGTTTTTCATTAGAATTTCCTTTGTGGAAAGAATTATTTTGGAATCAACATGTATTATGAAAATATATTAAATTGCATTATAAAATGAATGAAATCAGTCCTGAAAGTTATATAAACTCAAAAAAATGATCCGTAAGGAATCTAATATCAATCAAATTAGTTCAGATTCTGATATAATTAATGCAATTTCAACACTTGAATCGCTTATAGAATCTTCCATAGATGTTATATTCCGTATCTCGCCAACAGGTAAAATAAATTTTATCAGTCCCTCCTGTACAAGACTTTTAGGTTATAATCCGGAAGAATTATTGGGTGTCTCCTTCTCTAAATTTATTCCCGGGAATCTATTAAGTGTCTATTTTAAAACAATCTCAGAATTATTTGAGAATAATGAAGTTATATCATTCCAGATTACTTTAATTGACTCCGAAAAAAATGAAATACCCGTTGAAATCACCGGTAAAGTTGTTGAAGTGGACGGTAAAAAGATGGGTCAGGGCACAATACGTGACATCCGAAACCGCATTGAGGCTCAGAAAAAAATTGAGCATTCAGAAAATATTTTCAGAACAATCTGGAATAATACAAATGATGGGATGCGTCTTACTGATGAATTCGGTATAGTCGTTTTATGCAACGATTCCTTTGCAAAATTATTTGCAAAATCTAAAGAAAAAATAGTGGGAAAATCCCTTTCCATAGTTTATGATATTAATATCAGTCAGAATATTGTTGAAGACTATATAAAGAATTTTATTTCAGGTAAAATTCAATCTAAAATCGATTCATCCTTCGTATTGTGGAATAATTCAACAGCAGATTTTGAAATTTCAAATACATTTATCGAAGAAAATAACAAACGTAAATATCTTCTTTCAATCTTCAGGGATATTACTGACAGAAAAATTAAAGAAAAACTTTTAACCAAAAAGAGCAAACTTCTTCAGGGAGTATCGAGAGCAACAAACACACTTATTTCAAATGATGATGAAATTGCAGGTTTTAATAAAGCCTTGCGCATACTTGGTGAAGCTGCCGAAGCTGACAGAGTTTACATTTATCAGCATATGATAGATAGTTATACTAGTGAAATGTTTTTTTCTCCTCTCTATGAATGGGCATCCCACGGTGTTTCAACTCAGATAACTGATCCCAATTTGTCTAAAATTTCTTATTCAAGATTTTCTGTTCTAAATATTTATGACAGCTTCGTCAGGTGTGAAACATTAAAATATCTGATTAAAGATCTGCCTTTAGAACATCAAACAGTTTTCATCGACCGGAATATAAAATCAATTATACTTGTACCTATTCTTGTTGACAGGATCTACTGGGGATTCATCGGGTTTGACGATTGTCATTCAGACAGAGTGTGGACAGACGGTGAGGAAGCTCTTTTAACCGCAATGGCTGCGACAATCGGTGCCGTGATCAAGCGCAATACAATGGATGATCAGCTTAAACGAAAAAATGAAGAACTTGATGAAGCAATAAAAAAGGTGGAGCGTGCTGCTAAATCCAAGAATGAATTCCTTGCTTTGATGAGTCACGAAATCAGAACTCCGATGAACGGTGTAATTGGGATGACAGGATTGCTGCTTGATACATTTTTAACTGATACACAGCGTGAGTATGCCAACACTATTCGTTTAAGCGGCGAACAATTGCTTGTAATTATCAATGATATACTTGACTTCACTAAAATTGAATCTGAAAAGTTAGAGTTGGAAAATCAGCCTTTTGATTTAAGAGAATGCATAGAGGATTCACTTGATTTGATTGCAACTAAAGCCGCTGAAAAAAATATTGAACTCAGTTATAATCTCGATACTTCAACTCCATTAGCTGTTATTGGCGATGTTACACGATT
>CAZXCP010000063.1:0-9291 GCA_964639355.1 uncultured Ignavibacteriaceae bacterium | reverse complement strand
TAGTTATAACAATTTTCAGAATCACCATAATGTAAGAGGATGGATTTTCGCCGGGGTCACCGCATTATTTTATTCAGGAAATATTTATGGCTCTGCAGTATCAGCACAGATTTATAATGCCGGAATTGATTATGAATATTCTGAACGCGTAAAGAAATATCTCTCAGAAAAAAAATTTTTTATAGAGGATTATGATTTCTGCAATGAATAAAATAATTCTCGTGACTCTTCTTCTAAGTTTTAACTCAGGTGCGCAGACCATCTGGCAAAACCAGTTTAATTTTGCTTTGCAATTATATGAATCAGAAAATTATTTTGATGCGATAACAGAATTCAAACGGTTATTATTTTTTGACTCAACCAAAGAGTACGCATTCTCAGCAAATTATTATATTGGTGAATCATATAAAGCCGGAGGAAAATTTTCTGATGCTGTTACACATTTTATACTTGCAGAATTAACGGCTGAATCTACAGAGCAGATTTATCTGGCAAAAATCGGAAATATTAAGACAAATATTCTTCGAAGAACAACGGACAGATCAATCCGTCTTATTGATGAAATGTTGAATGATACCAGATTCATTGACAAAAAAAATGAACTGATCTATTGGAAAGGCTGGTCTTATATATTTTCGAACAAATGGAAAGAAGCCTCCGAAGAGTTTAACAACATAAATCCTGAACACGAACTCTATCTATTAACTTCGAGTATTGAAGATTCATTATACAGCGAACCACTTGCAAAGTTTTTGTCATATATTATTCCGGGTGCAGGACAGTTCTATACCGGTGAATATGTCAGCGGGTTGCTTTCATTGGGCTGGAATGTACTTTGGGGTTATCTAAGCATAAATTCATTTATTGAGGAACGTGTTTTTGACGGACTTGTTATTACCAATTTTTTATGGTTGAGATTTTATAATGGAAATATTCAAAATGCTGAAAAATTTGCTACTAAAAAAAATATTGAGATAATAAATCGTGCGTTAGATTTTCTTCAATATAAGTACACAGGTGAAAAACCATAATTCATTAATCAACTGACAACAATTGGTCCGAAATTAAATTATGGATAATTAACTTGTAATTTTGGGGTAATTATTTATTTCAAGAAGTGAGTTGATTGTAACCCCGGAGTTGAGCAAAATTAAGTACATTCAATAATTATTACCTGTTTAAGATGGTTCCGGCTCTTGCGATATACTTCAATATTTTTTAATATTTGACAGTCTTAATTAAGTTATTTGGAACTGAATTTTTTAAAATATAATTACTGACCTTAAAAATTAATGGTGTATTAAACCAAAGGAGAATTGAAAAATGGCTATAATGATAACTGAAGAGTGTATAAACTGCGGAGCATGCGAGCCTGAATGTCCTAACACTGCAATTTACGAAGGAGGTGTTGATTGGGAATTGGCGGGTAAGACTTTTAGTGCCGGAGATACAGCACCATCAGGCGCTGATGGATTTTATTCATCGGAGTTCTTTTATATCGTACCGGATAAATGTACAGAATGTGTCGGCTTCCACGATGAACCTCAATGTGCTGCTGTTTGTCCGGTTGATTGCTGCGTTCCGGATCCGAAGCATGTTGAAGACAAAGAAACACTTCTAAAAAGAAAAGAATATCTGGATAGTTTAGGCAGATAGCCTGAATTAATTTTTTTTTAAGGCGTCATTCGACGCCTTTTTTATTTTCGGTACTTTGATTTTTCACATCTGAGAAAAACCACTCTTTTTTGACCCTATCCATTGATAATTGAGCAGCTTTTCGCCAATTCTATCTGGCATAGAAATGGTTTAAACAATGTTGAATTTTTACCTGGAGAATAAAATGGCTTATAAAATAACAGAAGAATGCATCAACTGCGGAGCTTGTGTTTCCGAATGCCAGAATGATGCTATTTATGAACCCGGAATTCCATGGACCATTGACGGATCTACATTCAGTGAAGGAGATATTGCTCCTTCCGGTGCAACGGGATTTTATTCCGAAGATCACTATTACATTGTTCCTGATAAGTGTACAGAATGTGAAGGTTTTTTTGATGAACCTCAGTGTGTAACAAACTGCCCGAGCGAAGCAGTTGTAAAAATTTAAAGCTCCTATTGATTGTGAATGATTGATTAGTTAGTTAGTAAAACAAAACAGGGGTATTCAGAGGAGATAAGGGCATTATTTGATGCCCTTATTTTTTTGTCCTTAACATTTCATTCTGCTTTTCTCTTTTTCCTTTCTTGATTCTTCTTAAATTTGTAATGAAAACATTAAGAATAAACTATGAAGATAGGTAAGTACAATCTCAAAATACTAAACTCCGGATTTATTGGTCTGGACGGCGGCGCAATGTTCGGAATAATCCCGAAACCGCTCTGGCAGAAAACCAATCCCCCGGATGAATTTAACCGCGTAACACTGGCTACAAGAAATCTTATGCTTGTATCGGATTCTAAAAAAATACTAATAGATACCGGTATGGGAAATAAATGGGATGATAAATCAAAAGATATCTATAGAATAGATCCTAACCTTGTTCTTGAACGTGAACTTATCTTGCTTGGAATTAAACCCGAAGAAATAACAGATGTAATTCTGACTCATCTTCATTTCGATCACACCGGCGGATCAACAATATATGAAGATAATAAACTTATACCAGCCTTCCCGAATGCCAAATATCATGTACAGAAAAAGAATTTTGAATGGGCAATGAATCCATCAAATAGAGATAAAGGAAGTTATATTAAAGAAAATTTTGAACCGCTTGCAAAGGAAGGTGTTTTATACTTTACTAATGAGGATGATTTCTTTGATGATGAAATTCAATTCAAAGTAATTAATGGGCATACATTCGGACAGCAGATGATTAAAATATCTGACAACTCAACTACTCTTCTTTACTGCTGCGACCTGATGCCTTTCATTTCGCACATACGGCTGCCTTACATAATGGGATATGACTTGCAGCCTCTGGTTACTCTTGACGAGAAGAAAAAATATCTTAAAATTGCTGCAGATGAAAACTGGTATTTGTTCTTTGGACATGATCCTGAAATTTCTTTAGCTACCATAAAACATTCTGATAAAGGTATTGTACAGGATACAATATTTAATACATTTGACGAACTATGACCGATGAGAATTACACAAAACTTTGTAAAGTCTCTGATTTGCAAGATAGAAAAGGTCAGAGGTTTATAGTTGATGATACTGAAGTTGCTTTGTTCAAAGTTGATAATGAAATTTATGCATTGAGTAATATCTGTCCGCATCAGCATACTGCTCTGATTTATGATGGATTTATTGAAGATGAGTGTGTGGTTTGTCCTGCTCACGGTTGGATGTTTGAATTAAAATCAGGAAAACTAAAAACAGGAAATGCCCGATTAACAAAATATCCTGTAATTATCGAGGGTGAAAATATCTTTGTGAAAGTCACAAGGAAAGAATTGAATTGGTAACTAAATTATCTGCTACTAACCTGACTGCCCGGGTATGTTTACCGGAATTATTACTCACATTTTTTGGAAAATGTCAAGACTTACAAATCAAATAGTAACATCGCTCGCAAAAGAATTCGGATTCGATCTTATTGGCTTTGCGAAGGCAGAGTCATTAAATGAGGAGACACAAAAATTAAAAATTTGGCTGGATAAAGGTTATCAGGCAACAATGAGCTATATGGAGAAAAATATCCTTAAACGAAAGGATGTTAAAGAGTTACTCCCTGATGCAAAGAGTGTTATATCTCTTGCTGTTAATTATTTTACCGATCATCAATACTCGAATGACCAAACGAAAGAAAAAAACCGCCTGCCGGCAGGCAAAATTTCAAGGTATGCCTGGGGAAAAGATTATCATTTAATTCTCTGGGAAAAGCTATCTGATTTCGAATCAAAACTTCTTGAACTTGAACCTGAAATTAAAACACTGTCTTACGTAGATACTGGTCCGGTTATGGATAAAGTTTGGGCTGTAAGAGCCGGACTCGGCTGGATGGGCAAACACACCAACGTTATTAACAAAGAAATTGGCAGCTGGATTTTCATAGCTAACATAATCACCAATTATGAATTTGAATATTCGGAAATCATTTCAGATCATTGCGGTACATGTACTGCCTGTATAGATGCCTGCCCAACTAATGCTATAATCGATGAGTATCTTGTTGACTCAAATAAGTGTATTTCGTTTTTAACCATTGAAAATAAAGAAGAGATAAGTAACCAATTCAAAGGTAAGTTCGATAATTGGATTTTTGGTTGTGATATATGCCAGGATGTTTGTCCCTGGAATATAAAGTTTGCTGAACAAACAGCTATTAAAGAATTTCATCCCATAAATGGTGAGACAGAAATTGAGCTTCAAAAAATTCTTGAAATGAATAATGAAGAATTTAAGGAAAGATTTTCTGTCAGTCCCGTTAAGAGAGCAAAGTTGACAGGATTGAAACGCAACGCAGGTTTCATTGTTAAAGAAGTTTAACTACATAGAAACATAGAACATATCATATAGTCATTATCGAAAACTTCTATGTGACTAAAGGTTAAAAAAAATCCAAATACTACCCTTATAGAATTACAAAAGCAGTTAAAATAGTATGGTTGATATTTGAATCTTCACCAACTTATCTGAATCTTACATTTACAAATTTTAATTTTTTATTCGGAATTTTATTTTGAGGAAAAAATGTCTGAGAACAGCGGAAATAAAAATCATCATAAAGTAGTAATAATTGGAGCCGGTCCTGCTGGTTTTACCGCAGCACTGTATACTGCAAGAGCGGAATTAAAACCTGTAATATTTGAAGGGCTTCAGCCAGGCGGTCAGTTAACCATAACAACTGAAGTCGAGAACTATCCGGGTTTTGAACATGGTATAATGGGGCCGGAGTTAATGGATGTGATGAGAAAACAGGTCCACAGGTTTGGTGCTGAATCGATCTATAAAGAAATAACAGAAGTCGATTTTTCTAATCGTCCTTTCAAATTAAAATCATATGATGAAGAGTATACTGCAGATTCAGTTATCATTGCAACCGGTGCGTCAGCTAAACTGCTTGGATTGGAAAGCGAAGCTAAATATATGGGATATGGTGTCTCTGCCTGTGCAACCTGTGACGGATTTTTCTTTAAGGGATTGAAAGTTCTGGTTGTCGGAGGCGGTGATACCGCAATGGAAGAAGCCAACTTTCTTACAAAGTTTGCAAGTGAAGTAATTGTGATTCACAGAAGGGAAGAATTCCGTGCATCAAAAATTATGTTAAGTCGTGCCGAAAAAAATCCTAAGATTAAGTTTATGACCAATAAAGTTATCACAGAAGTGCTTGGTGTTGAAGAAAATGGAAAGAAACGTATGACAGGTGTTATCCTTAAGGATACAAAAGATGGTTCAACGCAGCAGTTAGATGCAGATGGTTTATTTATGGCAATTGGTCATAAACCAAATACCGATCTCTTCAAAGGTATTCTTGATATGGATGAAACAGGATATTTAATAGTAAAACCCGGTTCAACTTATACAAATATAGAAGGTGTTTTTGCTGCAGGTGACGTGGCGGATAAAACATACCGACAGGCAGTTACTGCTGCCGGTACAGGTTGTATGGCTGCACTCGATGCAGAAAGATGGCTGGAAGCACAGGAAGTCTAATCCTTTATATATCGTGCAATGAGTTCAACCCCTTCAGTTAGTGAAGGGGTTTTTGTTTGTCTATTCTACTTTCTTAATCATTTTGCGGGAAACAAGGTTGGCAACTACAAACCCAATTCCTGTCAATACGAATAAGCTAAACGGAATCCAGTATTCCTTACCAGAATAATCCTTTAGCATCATTCCAAAACCTATACCCAAACCGAAGAACAGAATGATTATTCCGGTCTTCAACAGATTTAAACTGTCTTTCTTCCTGTCGAAGAATTCCTTGATCTGGTCAGCGCTGAGACCCTTATCAATAAGCATTTGTCTCTCGCGTGAACGAAGATAAAAATAAGTTACTAATACCAATCCAACTACCAGTGTTAATATGATTGGAATAAATACTGCAATTACATTTTCCATTGTCTTAACTCCTTCCTGTTTTTATATAAGACAAATTGAGTTCTGTTCGGGTTACAAACTGTAATATGTTCGAACCTTTCATATCTGAAACTTGAGACATTACACATGAATAGAAGGTTACAACTTTAAGCAGATAATTTTTACTGAAATTATAATTAAGTTTGCCTGTAACCTTAAACTATTATTAACGGTCTAATACACTGATGAAAAACATATCAGATTTCGATGTTATAGAATCAGTAATAAGGGGCAATAGTGCGGATTTTTCTATTCTTATTGACCGTTATAAGAACAAAGCATTTTCTATGTTGAAAAGAATGCTGAAAAATGAGTTTGATGCAGAGGAAGTTTTACAGGATTGTTTTTTGAAAGCTTTTAATTCATTGTCAACATTCAAACACGAATCAAAGTTCTCAACCTGGTTTTACAGGATAGTTTATAATACAGCTTTGACCAGGCTTTCATCAAAAAAGAGGAAAATTGAAAACGAAATGTCATCAGTAGAAGATCATATAAATATTGAATATAATACCGATGATATGGATGTTGATAAAGAAGAAATGTCGGAGATATTAAAAAAACTCATTGAACAATTGCCGGAAAATCATGCTGCGGTGATATCAATGTTTTATCTTGAAGAAATGAGCTGTGAGGAAATAAGTGAAGTTATGAAGATTTCTGTTGCCAATGTTAAAGTTATGCTATATCGTTCACGTAATACACTAAAAGAATTGATTTTAAAAAGTAAACTGATGGAAGAATTACTATGAAGAAGATATCAGATGAAGTATTGAATAAATATATTGATGGTGACCTTTCTTCTGAAGAGAAAGGGAGTATTCAAAATCTGCTATTAACAGATAAAGAATTGAACCTGAGATTGTCTGCATTGCAAAAAATTCACAGAGAACTAAAACAAATTAAAGAAGATAGAGTCTCCGCTTCATTTACACGGAAAGTAATGCTAAGAATAACTAATAGGTATAAAGTTCCGAAAGAACAAAAACTCTTCATTTCAATCGTTTTATCTTTCATAGGAATACTTTGCTCAATATTTGTGGGTTACATCTTAATAAATATTGCAGGTGAACTTTCAGAAACAGTTACTTCAGGCACTTCTGAAACAGTTAATAATTACTCTCAAAATCTTGTTCAATCAATTGTGAGCTTTCTAAGCGGAATGAATATTTCAGTGTTTGGCTCGATACTTTCTATAGTGCTGCTGGTATCCGGGTATTTCTTCTTTGAAATGAGCAAACAATCGAAAACAAACTTAAGCAGCTAATATCCGATTACGAACCCGGCTTTATACTTTTCCCCAAATCGATTAGTATATTTACTCATCATTTTTATTAATTGAATTGAAATTACATCATTATGCCCAAAGTTGGTTACGTCGCAATTATTGGTTTGCCGAACGCCGGTAAATCAACATTAATGAATGCTTTGCTGGGACAAAAACTTGCTATAACAAGTCAAAAACCGCAAACAACCCGTAAGCGTATTCTGGGAATTCTATCCGAGGACGATTTTCAGATAATTTTTCTTGATACTCCCGGTATTATGAATCCATCTTACCTTCTCCAGGAAAAAATGATGGAGGATGTTAATTATGCAATTAAAGATGCAGATGTTTTAATTATAATCATCGATGTAGGTGATGAAAAGGAAATTAAGCGGGCCCTGATGAATGAATATCTGAAGGAAGTTTTTGAACACAAAAAAAATCCTAAAGTCCTTGTGCTTAATAAAGTCGATCTTATTAACCAGGAGAGAGTAAAAGAGTTTATTGAAAAATTTCAGTCAATGAAAATTTTTGATGCAGTAATTCCGATATCAGCAGAGCTTAATTTTAATACTGAGTCTGTGTTAGAAAAAATAATTGAATTTCTGCCGGAAGGTCCAAAACTTTATCCTGATGATATAATTGCTGAAGCAGATGAAAGATTTTTTGTATCTGAAATTATTCGTGAAAAAATTCTTGAACTTTATGGAGATGAAATACCTTACAGCTGCGAAGTGCTTATTGTGGATTTTAAGGAACGTGAAAATGCTAAAGATTATATTAGTGCTGAAGTAGTTGTAGAAAAAGAAACACAAAAACCAATAATCATTGGCAATCAGGGGCGAGCTATCAAAAAATTGGGTGAAAGATCACGAAAAGCAATAGAGGAATTTCTTCAACGTGAAGTTTATCTCGAACTTCGTGTTAAGGTCAGAGATAAATGGAGATCAAATGAAAACATGCTGGAATCATTTGGCTACGGGAGAGGAAAAGAGAAAGAGTAGAGTAAGATTAACAGAATGAGTAAGAGAAGTTCAGAATGAAAAAATATTTCGGTGAAAGTGCTCTTCTCTTTAATACAGTAATCTGGGGTGCTACTTTTGCTCTGATAAAGGGAGCGCTTGATGATTCATCACCAATGGTATTTGTTGCACTTCGTTTCGGTTTAGCTGCACTATTATTGTTTCCCTTCATTTATAAGCAGCTCTTTAAGGTTGATAAACAAACATTAATCGCCGGATCAATACTCGGCTTCTTTTTCTTTTCGGGATTTGCTACACAAACAATCGGACTTAATTATACTACCGCAACTAAATCAGGATTTATAACCGGAACTTTCGTCGTCTTTATACCAATTCTTCAACTAATTATTGAAAAGCGAAAACCAAGATGGTTTAATCTCGTTAGTATAATGTTAGTAGTAGTCGGATTGATTTTATTATCAAGCAGGGGAGATCATTTTATTGATCTTCTCAATGAACTTGGCAGTGATTTTAACATAGGTGATTTCTTAACTCTGCTTTGTGCAATTCTGTTCGCATTCCAGGTGGTTTATGTTGATGTGTTTACAAAAAAGCATCCTTATATGCCGATGGTATTTATGCAGCTATTCATTACAGGAATGGGCGGAATAATTTTCGCAATATTTTTTTCAGTTCTAAATATTGAAACTATTAAATTAAATCTTAGTTCTAACTTAATTTTTGCAGTTCTATACACAGCGCTATTTGCTTCAATTCTGGCAACAGTAATTCAGTTGAAATATCAAAAAGTGGTATCACCTACCAAGGCGGGTATTATTTATTCATTTGAACCGATAATGGCAGCGTTATTTGCTTACTTTTTACTCAGTGAAAAAATATCTAACTTTGGTTTGCTGGGTGGTCTGTTTATCTTCTTCGGTCTGCTATTCTCAGAGTTTATGGAAAGTAAAAATGGA
>CAZXCP010000062.1:0-9465 GCA_964639355.1 uncultured Ignavibacteriaceae bacterium | reverse complement strand
AAATTTAAAGATCTATACTGATGGTGGACCCAAGTCAACAACTGCTGAATTAACTAATACCAACAATTCAAATTTATATCGTTATAAAATCAAGAGAGGCGATACAATCAGCGAAATTGCTGAAAGATTTGGTGTTTCTGTTGCAATGTTAAGAAAATGGAACAACATAAACGGCAATAATATAGTTGCTGGCAAAACACTTAAAATATATTCCAGTACAAGTACAAACACTCTCGGTGACATCACGACTAAAAATACTGCTAACGCTAATTATCATACAGTAAAACCTGGAGAGACGATTAGTCAGATTGCTGAAAAATATAAAGTTAAAATAGCTGATATTAGAACCTGGAATAATCTATCCGGTGATAAAATTCTTGCCGGTTCTACTTTAAAAGTTTTTTCCAATGCTGGTATACATGATCTGCCGGTTAATAATTCTACAGTTGAAACAAAGAAAAACGATAATGTCCGTTCAAATGCGCAACTCCATACAGTGCAGCGCGGAGAATCCCTTTACTCTATCTCAAAAAAATATAATATTCCGGTAGCGAAATTAAAACAACTTAATGAATTGAAGGACAATAAGATTATTATTGGACAAAGACTAAGAGTGGGGTAAGTTAAAGTATTTGATCACGTATTGTTAAACCTAAAGCCGTTAGGGGTGTTATCCCGTTTATTCGTGATATCTGAGATTATACCCTTTAACCTGATCTGGGTAATTCCAGCGTAGGAAAACGGGCTAAAAGAATAATTGATAGCTTTTAGCCGTTCCTAGAACGGCTTTTTAAATTTAAAGGAGTCTATCATGAGAACAACAATTATTCTTTTTCTTATTTATATCTCACAAATTTTTCCGCAGGATCTAACACTTAAAGGAATCATATCTGATTCTGAAACCAACCATCCGCTTCATAATGCAAATATATTTATATCCGGGAAACACATCGGTACTATAAGCAATCTTAATGGACATTTTAATTTAACAGGCGAAATTAACACGGACGATACATTAATTGTCAGTTTCATCGGATTTTCAAATAGTATTATCCCGCTCTCAAACGTAACTAACTTGCAGGAAATTACTGTGAAACTTGAAAGAGTTGCACTTCCTTCTCAGACCGTATTCATCGAAGGGAGTTTAGGCAAACAAGGTTATACTCCAATTGCATTCGAACGGATAAGCAGAAAAGAAATTCAAAGAGATTATTCTGTTCAGGATATTCCGGAATATTTAAGCAGACTTCCGTCAACAACTTTTTACTCAGAAGGAGGACACGGAGTTGGGTATAATTATTTATCAATAAGAGGATTTGATCAAAGAAGAATTTCAGTCTCAATCAACGGAATCCCGCAAAATGATCCTGAAGATCACAATGTGTACTGGCTTGATTTTCCTGACTTACTTGCCAGTACTGAAATGATTCAGGTTCAGCGTGGAGCCGGATCAGGTGTAACAGGATATCCGGCTATAGGCGGGTCTGTCAATATAATCACATCAACTTTTTCCGATCGACCAAAGTTTAATCTGTCGGCATCTTATGGAAGTTACCATACCCGAAAATATTATGCAGCTTATTCGAGTGGTTTAATCGAAAATAAATACTCTGTGTATGCAAAACTTTCACAGATTCTGAGTTCAGGCTACCGGAATCTTTCGTGGGTTAAGTTCAATGCTTATCACATTGCAGCAGTAAGATACGATAAAAATATCACTACCCAGATAAATCTTTACGGCGGACCCATTGAGGACGGCCTTGCTTACACAGGAGTTGCAAAGTTCGCCGTAAAAGATAAAGAGCTAAGAAAAGCCAATTATTCTTACTGGGAAGCTGATGAATCTGGTTATACATATACTTTAGACAGACGACCTGAAGAAATTGAGAATTTCTCTCAGCCGCATTATGAACTACTGAATGAGATAAAGATATCAGATAATCTCAAATTTAATTCAGCATTATTCTTAGTAATTGGTCAGGGATTTTTTGACTATGATGGTTCCTGGGCTGATACAAGCTATTTCAGACTAACTTCAGAATTCGGATTTAACCCTGCACAAAATCCAGGCAATGTACTCATCAGAGCAAAGGTTGAGAATAAACAATACGGCTGGATTCCAAGAATAAGTTTCAAACATAAAAATGGAGAATTGATCGCCGGTGGTGAATTCAGAGTACATCGGTCAAACCACTGGGGTGGAATTAATTATGGTGAAAATTTACCGGAAGGTTTGAATAAAAGTTTTTATTATTATTTTTATAACGGCGGCAAGGATATTATAAATGCTTTCCTGCATGAAAACTATAGAGTGAATGACAAAATTAACCTGCTCGGTGAAGTTCAGTTTGCATATCATAAATACAGCATTTCAAATGAGAGGTATCTGAATAATAACTTTGAGATTGATGACCTCTTTATCAACCCCAGATTTGGATTGAACTATAAGTTTAATGAGCAATTCAGTACATTTTTATCCTTCGCCAGAGTGACACGCGAACCGAGATTAAAAAACTATTACGATGCTGCTGAATCCAGTGGAGGAACAATTCCTCAGTTTGAAGCAATAATTGATATTTCGGGAAATGTTATTGGATATGATTATACAAAACCACTTGTTAAACCCGAAACAATGAACAATATAGAATTAGGCACTTCATTCATTTCATCAAACCTTAACCTGAACTTGAACTTATTTTACATGTTGTTTAATGATGAAATTGTCAGAAGCGGACAGGTGGACAGATTCGGACAGCCTGTAACCGGTAATGTTAATAATACGATCCATCGCGGTGTTGAAGTATCAATTATTACAAAGTTATTTAACTACTTTGAAGTATTTGCTAATGCTACGTATAGTCAGAATATTATTGATAACGGTTCAACTTTTATTAGATATCGAGATCCAAATACTAATCAGAGGATTGTAAGTGAAATTGATCTTTCAGGAAACCGCATCAGTGCATTTCCCGATTTACTTGCTAACTTTGGTTTATCTTTTAACTATAGTAATCTGTTCTTAAGATTATCCGGCAAGTATGTCGGAGAGTTTTATTCTGATAATTACGATAACAAGCTAATCAACTATCTTAGCACATATCCGGGATTTGTTGATTATACCGATAATAAAAATGAAGCTTATTTTGTAGTGGATTTCTTTGGAAGCTATGAGTTCTTTTTATTTGGAGGCAGATCATTATCAAAAGTATTTGTTCAGGTAAATAATTTATTTGATAATTTGTATAGTGCTCATGCAATAGGGAAAGAATTTTTTCCGGCTGCCGAAAGAAACTTTATTGCAGGAGTTCAATTAGGATTATAAATTTTAAATCGATTTGTTTTGCCACGAATTTTCACTAATTGCACTAATTCGTGGCAGATTTACTTATTATATTTTCTTGCAAATTAATAATGAAAAAATGTATAATACTCGCAAATGGTAAACCACCTCGAAAACTAATTATTAATTATTTGATTCGTAAGGGCTACTCAACTATTATTTGCGCTGACGGCGGAGCTAATCACCTGCATAAAATGAATCTAGTACCCGATTATATTATTGGTGATCTGGATTCCATAACTACTGATACTCTGAAGCACTACCAATCTAAATGTGATATTATAAAATTGTCACGACAGAACGATACTGATGTTGAGAAGGCAATTAAACTCGCAATAAGTAAGAAGTTTAATGAAGCCGTTTTACTTGGTGTAACAGGGGATAGATTAGATCATACATTCTGCAATCTTGGTATTGTATTAAAGTTCTTTGATAAAATTAAATGTATGATCATTGCTGAAAATTCAATTCTGATTCCGTTATCAAAACTGAATATGATTAAGTCAATTCCTGGTGAAACATTATCGCTTTATGGTTTCAATAAAAAAACAAAAATTACAACTGAAGGTCTGAAGTATCCTTTAAATAAAACTGCCTTACCTTTTGGTGAAAGAGAAAGTACAAGTAACTTATCAATTTCCCGTATTATAAAAATTAATGTGGATGGCGGAATAATATTTTTAATAAGAGATTTTAACTTTTTGAAAACTCATGATCTCTTTTAGTCCGATAGATATAATAGTCATTCTTTTGTTCTTTATAATTCTGGTCTCAATTGGATTCTATTCATCGAGAAAGACTACTTCTGCATCTGAAGATTACCTTTTATCAGGCAGAAATTTGGGTTTACTACTTTTCGTTCTTACAACAGTATCTACATGGTATGGTGGGATTATCGGAGTAGGGGAGTTTACTTATCGATATGGACTTCTCAGCTGGTTTACTCAGGGATTGCCTTATTACTTCTTTGCATTTTTGTTTGCAGTTTTCTTCGCGAAAAAAATCAGGAACGCTTCACTGTTCACTATTCCGGATAAAATTGAAATTGAATATGGAAAGGCTGCCGGTATTATTTCTTCCATAATTGTTTTTGTTCTTGTTACACCTGCACCATACTTACTTATGACCGCAAATTTATTAGTTCTCAGTTTCAATATTGATTTGATTCCGGCAATAATTATTTCACTATTTTTATCAATGTCATACCTTATTAAAGGCGGTTTCAGGTCAAACGTTTATGCTGATGCTTTTCAATTCTTCGTAATGTTCGGAGGATTTATACTCATATTTGTAATATGTCTTATCAATTTTGGTGGATTAGAATTCATTAATTCAAATGTACCGGAAACACACATGCGTTTAACAGGAGGTGCATCTCCTGGATTTATAATTGTATGGTTCTTGATTGCAATGTGGACATTCGCTGATCCAGGTTTTCATCAGCGAAGTTTTGCTGCGCATTCTGGTTCGGTTGCGGTTAAAGGAATTATTATTTCAATTGGATTCTGGATGCTATTTGATTTTTTAACTACTACCACCGGCTTATATTCAAAAGCCGTGCTCCCTGATCTTGATCAGCCTGTCTGGGCATTCCCGCTATTAGCTGAAAGAGTTCTTACTCCGGGATTGAAGGGAATTTTTTATGCTGCACTTTTCGCAACTATTTTATCAACATTAAACAGCTTTTTCTTTTTAAGTGCCACTACAATAAGCAGAGATTTGATATACAAGATCAGCATAGAGAAGAATGACTCTAAGTTAAAGAAATATACAATCTTAGGATTATTTATTTCAGGAGTATTTTCTTCTCTATTGGCATTTTTTATTCCATCAGTTGTTGAAATCTGGTATACAGTAGGCTCTATTTTTATACCCGGGATCATTCTGCCGGTGGTCAGTGCTTATATTCCTGCACTGAAAATAAATTATAGATTAATCATAGCTGAAATTTGTGCTGCAGTGGGAGCAAGTTTTGGATGGTACTTTGTTAGCTTGAACCTTCAAGCTGACTCGGATTTGCAAATCATTGAACCAATGCTTGTAGGAGTATTCATTGCAATTTTAATTCACGGGATTGGACTTCTTATGAAGAAGAGACAGAATAATTGATCCGCTCAGCACTGAAAGAATAAATATCAAAGAAAATTCTGTTGGTATCTTGTATAAGTCTGAAATCAGCATCTTAATACCTACATAAAATAGAACCAACGCCACTCCATATTTAAGAAAATAAAATAAATCAACTATACCGGAAAGCGCAAAATACAATGCACGTAAACCAAGTATAGCAAAAATGTTAGATGTAATAATTATAAAAGTATCACGGGTTATTGCAATAATTGCCGGAATCGAATCTACTGCAAAAACAATATCCGATGATTCAATCAGCAGCAAAGTAAGAAACATTGTTGTAATGTAAGTCTTACCATTTTTCCTTACAAAAAATTTTTTTCCCCGGTATCTGGGATCAAGCTTAAAATATTTAGTGAATAATTTAATCAACCAGTTATGTTCAACATCAATTTTCTGTTCACCCCCAAAAGCCATTTTATAAGCTGCATATAGGAGTGTTAAACCAAAAATATAAATAATCGGATGAAAGAGATTTATTATTGCAATTCCGGCAATTATAAACACTATCCTGAAAAAAATAGCTCCCAGAATTCCCCATTTCAGAATATGAGGCTGATTTTCGGCAGGCACATCCATCAATTTAAAAATCAGAAGGAATACAAATAAATTATCTACCGACAGTGATTTTTCTACAATGTATCCTGTTAAGAATTCAAGTGCTTTCTGATGACCGTCTTCTAAGTAAAAATAGAGGAAAATATTGAAGATAAGAGCAGCGAGTATCCAAACGCCGCTCCAGATAAGACTAGCTTTAACAGAGATTCTACCCCTGCGATGATCGGTTACATAGAGATCAATAAAAAATAAAAAGGCAACAACAGCCGAGAAAATAAACCAGAAGGTGTATTCAGTTACCAAGCAGTATTTCTGTAATTAACTTAGGGTAAAAATATTCCGCAGGCAATTACTGTTGTCCACAAACCGTTTTTATCTCCTTCTGCAGATTGAGTAACGTTAAATGAACGGACTATTTTACCTGACATTTTATAAATGTTTTCCCTTTCGCTCCAGTCAACATCGGGATTAAATTCCACACCAAGTGTGGTTGCAAGCATAGTTGCTGCCAGATCTTCTGCATATTCGCCGGAAATTTTTTCTGTCTGACCATATGGATGGTGTTCTGAGAGATATCCATATGCGTTATTATCCGCAGGTAGTGCAACTCCTATCGAAGATGCTATTAATCTGTTCGGTTCGTTTGTAGAGTTTCTTGCCATAACACAATGCGTAATCTGACCGGGAGTAATATATTTCAATCCTTCCTCAACCGAAATTCTTCTGCAGCCAACGGGAAAAATACTGCTGACTGAAACTAAGTTGCATATCTCTATTTTTGCGCTTCTTAAAGCAAGCTCAAACGAACTGAGATATTCTTTGTGGCGTCCTACACCTTTGGTGAAAAAGACTTTGGTTGGTAAGTACAATTCAGTTTCCTTTCTAAATTAATTTAACAAATTTCCTCTTGCCTACTTTTAAAATCATTTCAGGTCTGATTTTTACTGTTTGAAGAGGATCATTTATTTTTTCTCCATCAATGGAAACGCCGCCCTGAGTTACTAATCTGCGAGCTTCTCCTTTTGACGGTGCGAAATTTACTAAAACTATTAATTCTAAAATATTTATTTCTTTATCATCTTCAATTTTAATCTCAGGAATTTCATCCGGCAGACCTTTATTGATGAATATCCTGTCGAACTCTTCTTCTGCGGTTTTTGCTGCATCGCTATCGTGATACATTTCAACCAGAGTTCTTGCAAGCTCTCTCTTCAGATCTCTCGGATTTACCTTTTCGTCATTCAATTGTTTTTGAATATCAGCTAATCTTTCATCTGAAACGTCGGTTGTTAATACAAAATAAGTGTATATCAGATTATCCGGAATGGAAAGTGTTCTGCCAAAAATCTGCTGTGGAGGATCAGAAATTCCGATATAGTTGTCTAATGATTTACTCATCTTTTCAACACCATCGGTTCCTACAAGCAGAGGCATTGTTAAGATTATCTGAGGCTCTGATCCAAACTCTCTTTGTATATCTCTTCCTACGAGAAGATTAAATTTCTGATCGGTTCCGCCAAGTTCAACATCGCTTTTTATTGCAACGGAATCCATTGCCTGTGCAAGTGGATAGAGAAACTCATGAACACTAATTGGCTCACCTGCTTTGAAACGCTTGGTAAAATCATCACGCTCGATCATTCTTGCAACAGTGTATTTTGATGATAGCTTTATCACTTCCTCAAAATTCATTTTAGCGAGCCAGTCGGAGTTATAAACTATTTTAGTTTTTTCCTTATCAAGAATTTTAGATGCTTGCTGGAAATAACTTTCGCCGTTTATTCTTGTCTGTTCAAGAGTCAGAGCAGGGCGTGTTGAATTTCTGCCGCTCGGATCGCCAATCATTCCGGTAAAATCACCAACAATCAGTATTGCCTGATGACCAAGTTTCTGAAATTGTGCTAATTTTTTTAACACAACAGAGTGACCGATGTGAAGGTCAGGTCTGCTTGGGTCGCAGCCGAGTTTAATATTCAGCGGTTTATTTCCTTTGAGTGATCTTTCAATTTTTTTTACGAGTTCTTCTTCCGGAATTATCTCAACTGCACCGCGTCTGATAATATCCATCTGCTCGTTCACTGAAGGGAATATTTTTTTTGTCATTACTTTAATTTCTTGTTTTTTTATTTATTCAAATATCCTAATACAAACCTGCCTGCCGAAGGCAGTACTTTCAATCTTGTAATCCTGTAATCTTGTATTCTTGTAATATTCAGTACTTAAATTTTCGTTCCTGATCGCGCTGTAAATCCTTTTTGGCAATCGATTCACGTTTATCATAAACCTTTTTTCCTTTAGCGAGCGCAAGTTCAACTTTTACTTTACCATTCTTAAAATACAATCTGAGTGGAATTAATGTTAAACCTTTTTCCTTTGTTTTGCCAATCAGTTTTCTGATTTCACTTCTGTTAAGTAGAAGTTTACGGTCACGGGTAGGAATATGATTATTAATATTCCCCTGTGTGTATTCACTAATGTGAGCGCTTATCAGCCAGACTTCATTGTTTCTAACTGTTGCATAGCTATCAACCAGATTTGCCTTTCCCTGTCTGAGTGCTTTAACCTCTGTTCCGACAAGTGCAATACCAGCTTCAAAGGTTTGAAGGATAGCATATTCGTGCCTTGCTTTACGATTTACCGTAATATTTTTTTCTTCGTCCTGCTTTAACATTTTCTTCAAATTCGAAAACAAAAATTGTCTTAAATGTTATTAAATGCAAGAAAATTGTATGACTTTGATCCGGCAGCCGGACTGACGGGTTTATAAAATTCATCAATATCTCTTTTGCATACAGGTTGTTACAAATTGCAGAAATATTTTTCCCCTGAATCGTATTTGGTTTTAATAAAAATATTCTTTGTTTTTACAGAGGTAATTTTCTTAATTACAGAGAATACAATGACTCAAGGGAAAATATTAAACAAAACCAGTTTACTCATTTTCGCACCGCTACAAAAGTTAAGGTGGACAAGCGTAGTCTTTATCTTACTCCTACTCCTACTCTGCACAGTAGCCTGCAACACCACCGAACCGCCCGATCCTCCGGTACCACCTGAACCTGAACTTAAACTTGAACTTGAGGATGTAAGCTGCACCGAAGCGTGGATACAACTAACAACAAACAACATACAACTGCCTGCAGCACTAAATTTGATAATAGACAACAACCTAACAAAAACAATTAACCTGCAAACAACAGATACTTTACTTTACATAGACTCACTTCTACCAAACCAAACATACAATTTCAAACTATCCGGCATCGGGAATCCGGCATCCGGTATCAATAGCAACGAGCTAAGCGTTACTACCCTTGACACCACCAGCCACAACTTCACATTCCAGAGCTGGACGTTTGGCACCATTGGCAGCAGTGTGCTCTACGATGTAGTAATAATAGATGAGAACAACATTATTGCCGTTGGTGAAATAATGG
>CAZXCP010000061.1:0-9561 GCA_964639355.1 uncultured Ignavibacteriaceae bacterium | reverse complement strand
TTTGCTGAGAAATTATGGTCGAAGTACCGAACACCCATCTTATCAAGCCAGAAAATATAGCAAGTAAAAGTGGGATGATAATGAGTAATAAGATGAAGGTGAGTATGATTTCCCCAGCGCCTAAATTTGATGTAGATTGAGCCAAGGTTAGAATTAACATAATATCTCCCATCCTTTGGTTTAGTTTTTAATTAACTGTTTGATAATAAATCAAGCATTGAGTCTACGCATTATTCGATCTACCTTATCTTCGAGTTCGATCAACTTGGTCCCAATATTGTAATAATCCATCACACCAACTACAGTTCCACAAGAAGAACATTGAACAAATAATAATTTAAATCTCGAATCACGAGGAACATTTTCTTTCAATTCAAATGTATGATGTCCACATTTTTGACACGTTGGAGTAGCCATTTCATCCTCCGATTTTTTTATTTTCTTGGATAATTCTTTTTTAGATTTATTAACCGCTTCTAATCTTGCCACGAGGTCAAGATATCATTCTCAAAATAGAGGTAATAACTATAGTAAACCCATTGTTCGTGCACGCCCCAAGATCCAACAGTTCTATTGATATCATTCGGATAACCAACACTAGCAATTACCATTTCTTTTGTCATTCCCAGAATTACGCTTCCTTCACTTATAGCATCTTTAAATTTCTTCTTCAGCTTTGGATTGTCAAGAATATATTCCTGACGTCGTATTTCATTTTTGTTCAAGGTGGGAACAAACGTGTCACTCAATTTGGGATTATTAAGCCACCCTGAAATGTAGCTAGCATCAAAGGAAGCTTCATCATCTAATCGATGACCGGTCCTTTCAGGATTATCATAAAAAATATGATACCAATCTCCCTGAATCTTTTGAAGATAGAGTTGTGTTCCAATGTATAGGATCTCGGTTGCCTTGGATTTTTTAGAAGCTTCTGAAAATACAAGCACTCTAAATTCATTCAACCATTTTTTATTAGCTTCGATTGAATCCTGTTTCTCTCTCAACCTTGTAAACTGAAGAGTTAAATTCCCTTCGTATAGTCTCTTTGCATATTCACAATCAACAAACATTTCATTGATGAATCCTTCATACTCCTGATATTGTACTTTCCAATAACCAAATTCATACTCAGACCATTCAAGATAGAAGCCTTCTGGAATTACTGTTAGAGTTTTAGAAACGAAGGAACTTGATTCTTTAAGATCAGATTCTTTTAACGTTTTAACATACCTTCCTGATTGTAATGAATCTTCGATATCAATTGACCGTGCTGAGCTGTACTGTTTCTCGTGATGATCTGCATTTGGCTTAGTTGCTTGAGGCACAATGTAGACGGGCATTATCAAAAAGAATAAAATGAGTTTCATATTTCCCTCAATAATCTTTTTAACTAAAAATACTTTTTAAACTTACCTGTTTTGTCTGTAAAATCAGCATTAATTATGCTAATTTTTACGGTGTGTGTATCCGTCCTAAAGTTTGGATTTTTACTTGCTCCCTCTCCAGTTCTTACTTTTTCGTCATTTTGCAATGATTTTGGTGTAGATTTTGCTTGACAGTGATTGGTCAATTTTTTAAGTTGTCGCTGTTCAAATATCACAAGCGGTCAGACGTTCCGATAAACGGCTTTTTTATTTTAAACCTGAAAATAAAATAATGCCGGATTCCCTGGTGTCCGTAAGGCCCGGGGGCGATTCTTGTGAGTCGTGAACAAATCCGGCACTGATAAATGTTCAAAAATCACAAGGAGTTTTTTATGTCACGCAACACAATTGACCCTCGGAAGGATCTCTTCTTCGCTGAGTTCAGTAACGACTCAGTAGTATGCATCACAGACGATCAGCTGAAACAGATCAAGCAGCTGATCGACAGCAGGAAAACATCAAAGGAAATTAAATCATGCAGGAAGATCCCGGGACTGGGCAACCAGGATCGGGTGATTAATGACCTTGCTGCAGATCTAACAGCGAGCGCAAGGATCCTCAGTGCGTTGGTCCCTGAGGAGGTCTTTGATGATAAAGAAAAAGCTATACATCACTATGAGTTGATCACGCACGTGATTATGACAGATATACTGGAAAGAAGTAAATTAGTGCTCGAGAATCTGTATTGGTTACTTGACTACGAAGGAGATTCAGGCAGCAAGTAAATTTATTTATTAACTACTCCCCCTGATCAGCTGATCAGGGGGAAGAAATTAACCGGGCGAGAATGGAACAAAAACAATTTAAAAAATACTTCCTTGATGCAATTCTGATAAACAGTTATTCTGAAGAAACCAGGGATGCATTTGAAGAATATGTTGATCACGATAATTTATTCAAGCACCTTTCAACATCCTTTAACAAATTCATAAACGATCTGCAATTAACTGAACTTTCAGATGTTGAGTCTGAAGTGTTAATTTATTTTTATATTGAAAAAGTAGCCCGCATTATTCTTCAGGAAGCAAATATGTATGATCTTGAAGAAATGTATGAAAAGTATAATGTAAAAAAGAAAAATCCTCTTCCTATCATAATCACAATATTCATCAATCCACTTTTTTCATCAAAGAAAAAATATCATTCGTTAATAGAGAAGGCAGAGTTCGAGTACAGATTTTTATTTAGGTTGTTTTATGAAAAGGGCTCCGAAAAAAATATTAGAGACGAATTGAGCAAATTGGCCAGTAAAGAGTTGACAAGAAGAAAAATTATTAAAGCCAAACTAAAAACTAAACCAATGCATTTCGATCTTTGGATTGAAGCGATCGATTTAATGGAGCGAACCGGAATGAAATTTAACACAGCTCTCAACAAGATTGCAAATCTTAAAAAGCTCAAAGATGGAACTATCAATTCAATTAAAACCTCATTTCCTTCATGGTCTAAAAAACAAATTATGGAGAATGGAAGTTTTAGGGATCATGCAGAAAGATTTCTTAAACTACACAATCCAGAATGGCTTAATTCACACCTTAAGAAGTAAACGAACCTCAGGTCAGTTGACAAAGTAAATTTACCTCGGGTCAGTTGACAAAGTAAACGAACCTCAGGTAAATTGATTTCTTTTTGATAATACACCTCTTACATTATCCCATAATTATTTCAAGTGCTTGAAGATCTTCACCTGGTTTTCCCTCGCCCGGTTACCGGTGGAGATCTTCAGCATTCACTAATTAAACTATGCTTAATGTCAATGACCACATTTCTTATAAATCAGATCACAAGGTTTTCCTAATATCTACGTTAGGCATAGTAAACTCCGGGGCATCGACTGGTCATCGATGTTCCGGTTACTTATTAAATCATTATGAAAAACATTCAACAAGTTTTTGAGGATCTCGGTAAAGCCGGTCTTCAGCTGGACCAGGTGAGAACTACACTCAGTAAAGTAGAAACAAATACTGATACTGAGACCAAATTGAAAAAAGTAATCCTCGAAAAAATCAATTCGCTGATCAGTGATTTATTATTTCTGTCTGACCAGTTGAATGAAGTTATTGAATCACAAGGAAATGAAACGGTCATACAGACCGTGCTTGAAAATTTTAGTGAGAATATTGAACAGATTTTTAATTGAAATAAAAAAGGCAGGCTGCCAGACCTGCCAACATATTAAAAGAACTCTTGAAAATACAATTCTGAAAGGAGTGAATTGCAATGCCAAACTTACGAAAAAAATCAGAAGTTCAAAATCAGATGCTGATTGAATTTCCTAAACCTGAATCTATTGATCAAAACTCTCCACCGGACAGATCTGTTTTTTCTCACCTTCTCTTCGATACCGGTGTTGACTTAATAAATCTCGAATATGAATTATCAAAGCTCGTCACCTTGTTCCAGGTACTTGATCGGAGCTCGGGAGATGATCATGATCAAAACTTCATACTAAATCATTTCAGAGCTGCTCTCTCTAATCTTCAGGATCCTCTGAAAATCATATGCAAATATTATTCACTCTTCCTAAATAATACCAACCTAAGTGGAGTTGACAGTTTAGGTTTTGTAGTTGATTTTGATTATGAGTTGGAGCAACTGAAGGAGCCGGTAATATGAAAAAGGCTGCCGAAAACAAGCTGGCTTCAAATGCAAAGCTTAGGTCTGTTAATACTAAGTTCTGGGACGATCCCTATATCATCGATCTTGATCCAATTGAAAAACTTTTATTCCTCTACTTCCTTACAAATCCCCTAACCAATCTAGCCGGTGTTTATGAAATTTCATTAAAAAGAATAGCCTTTGATACGGGTATTGATAAGGACATGGTCTTAAAAATTATTGATCGATTTGAAGTTGATGGTAAGATGTTTTTCAGAGATGGATTTATCATTCTGGTTAATTATCAAAAGAACCAGAAGTTTACTGAACCAATGAAAATAAATGTTCGGAATACTATTGCGGCTCTTCCAACCGAAATAAGAGAATTTTACATAAAGATTGCAAAACAGTCTAAAAATACCCTATGCATACCCTATCGGGAAAGTGAAGGTGAAAGTGAAGAGGAAGGTGAAGTAGAAAGTGAAGGTGAAGAGGAAGGTGAAGTAGAAAGTGAAGGTGAAGAGGAAGACTCACTTCATACTTCTCACGATTCTCACTCTTTAGAAATTCCTGCCCCTTTACTCACAGATCTCACTGATTACTTACCTCAGAATATTAACGATGATGATGAACTAAGACTGAAGATAGAAGATGTGATAAAATCATTTACAGGAAACTCTGATAAAGCTACCATATCACAGCATTTTAATTTAATTACTAAACCACTTCAATGTAACAGAGAGACTGCATTCAAAATCTTCTTTGAGTTTTTCAGTAATTATTCAAGATTAAAACCAAGTCAACAAAACTTCAGCTATGCTTATAAGTCCGTTAAGGGTAAGATCAATGATTATGAAATTCGATTGAGGGAAGAAAAAGCAGGGAAGCAAAAAACTGAGGATAGAGCCACGCTCAATAATATTTTAACTGATAGTGGAAATCTTATTACTCAAGCTGCTTCAGAGATTAAAAAGGTTTATGATTTTTCTAATGATTCAGAATTCCAAGAGTTAAAGGGGAAACGTCCAGTCTCGAAAAAATTTGATAAGCAATATGGGAAAGGAGGATTTGTAAATTGAGAACGGAATCAACACAGCTGCAGCTTCAAATTATTTCCGGACCATTCACGGAAAGGGAACGTCAAATCGTGATCAGAAATTTACATTTAACAAATCAGGAGTTAGCTAATAAGCTTTACAGAACTAAATCATCCGTTCGCCAATTTCTTAATAGAGAAAATATAACTCGCAACGAACATCAGATTCATCAAATTAAAATGAGAATTGGCGCCCGTCAAAGAGGTGAGAATAATCCGAACTTCAAAAACTGGCGAAGTAAGAATAATTATTTCTACAAGATCAGATCTGTAAACCGTCATCCGGAGAAACATCGCGCACGCTTGATTTACCAGAGAGCTTTGAGACGTGGTGATATCATTGCAAAGGATTATTGTGAAAGGTGCGGAGCTACAGATACAAGAATTGAATTTCATCATCCATCTTATGAACCTGGTCAGGAACTGATTGGAATATATGTGTGCAAACAATGTCACTTAGACTTGGATGAAGAACGACGTGCACGAGAAGCAACCGAATCAATCAACGATGAAAGCATCCGCCCTGATGATATCGGGGGAAAGGATTTATGATAAAGTTAAGTTCAATTAAAGAAAAAATAAATCATAAGTTGATCAAGAGTGTAGCTTACTCAAAATATTACCTGGCCGGTATGAAGAAAAGCAAGCAACGATTTTCTTTTAATGAAATTAATATTGTGTTGAATCAATTGTCGTTCATCGATAAGCTGGAGCTCCGGAGGAATCACAGTGAATTTCAAATTCAAGTTTTTTACTATCAGCTTCGATTGGTTGTGTTTGACGTTGTTAAAGTGGCCAGGCTTATGATCAAAAATGATCTTGATAGAAGCGAAGCTAAAAAGAATATACTGCTTAACAGGTTTCACAATATTCTTTCATCGATGCTCGAGGTTGATGAACTTATGAACGTGCACGAGATAAGAAATAATTAATTTTTTTTTTATTCAATAAGGAGAAATATGATGGCTGGAGAATCTGAAACTTTAGGTGCTATTCGTGTAAAAGTTGAAGCGGATTTAACTAAATGGAATAAAGATATTGAAGAGTTGAAGCGAGATGCCGAAACAAAAGCAAAATCAATTGAAAAACATTTCAGTTCCACAGCAGCTCCAACAGTTAAGAATAACAGATCCATTCAGAAATCTTTTGAAGGGATAGACGCTGCGATCTTAAACAATGTTAGTTCAACGAATCAGCTTATACAAATCAACAATAAATTATTCCAGGAGATAAGTAAGAAAACAGGAAAACTCCAGGCCACCTACAGAATTTTGAATGGTGAAATTCAAAAAAATGTAGTGGGAAATGTGCAGGGATGGCAGACTATTGCGAGAGTCGGAGAAACTCAATTAAAAAAACTTGATCAAGATGTTATTCGATCCACGTATGCACTTAATTCAATGGGTAGGGTTGTTGATTCGATCCCCCGGGGTTTTAAATCTGTAGCTTCAAGTGCACTCACGGCAGCAAGCAGCTTCGCTATTATGAACGTGAGGGGGAACTCATTCAAAGGAATTATGAAGAGCATAAATCAAAGTCTTGCCAGCGGGGGCGGATTAGTTCTTGGATTGGGTGCGTTAACAGTCTTACTGGAACGAGTGAGCAAAAGGATAGAAGGAAGCAATGAGAATCTAAATAATTTCTCGTTGGAATCTGTCGAAGCTTCAACAGAATCCGAGCAATTTGCTGAATCACTCGCCAAAGTAAATGAAGAATTAAACAACTTGAATGATCGAGAATTGTTAAATCACGTTACTAAAGTCAGGAATAAAATTAAAGAGTTGAAGGAAGAATTATTAAAAATTGGAGTGAGACAGAACGTCGGTGGCGGAATAATCGGATTACTTTATGGTGATGATCCGGAAACAGTAATCGCGCAGTTGAAGCAAACCGATGCAGTTCTAAAATCTATCTATAGCAAGTTCATGATGCCAGCTCACGATGTTGCAACTGATCTAATAGAAAAACAGAAAAAGGTCGTTGAGGATATACAGAAGGAGGTAGCATTTAATGAAGATCAACTCATTGATAAAAATAAAAGATTAAAAGCCGCAGAGGAAGAGTTAAGTCGGTTGAGAAATCTTGGTATTGAAAAAGAGGAAAAGAAAAAAAATATCGTCAATGAGACGATTCAAAAACTTCAGACTGAAATCGGGATCAGAGAACTGACATATACGTTGACGAAGGAGATCCTTGAATCAACCAAAGCAACTCTCGAAGAAACTTTAAAGCTGGCCAAGACAGACCAGGAACGATTGAAAATTCTGGAGGCGATGAAAAAAGTTAATGATCAATTGAAAGATTTTGAGTTGGAATTCGAAGTCATTGATGAGGAAGCAGTGTCAAAAAGTATTGAGGCTGGTATTGTTGGAGGAATAGAAGCTTCCCAGGAATTTGATAAAAAGAGAAAGGAAGCAATCGAACAGCTGAAGGAATTGCAAGTAACTGCTATTGCCGATGAATTTGCTCAGCGTGAAGCTATGATAAATTTGGACTATGAAAGGAAACTCGCAGCGATTGAAGAATTAAAAAATAAGAACCTTATCAGTGAGGAAGAATATTATAGAGCAGTTGCTGATCTGGCAAAAATTAATAATACAGAATTAACAAAATTACAGAGAGAACGACTCTCAGAAGGTCTTGAGTTAGTCACACAGATAGGTCAAACATTGGTTGGACTTTTTGATCATGCCGGTGATTCTTTACTTAGCAAGTTGAACAGCGTTCTAAAAATAATTGAGGATGCACTCGGAATTCTAAATTCGATCACCGGAGATAGTTTTGATCTGGGTTCAATCGGTGGAATTGTTGAGGGTATAATTTCAATACTTGGTTTCTTTGGATTGAAGAAAGGTGGATCTGTTGTAAACACAGGAAGCAAAGTTTCAGTTACTCCCTGGTCCCGGGTACCAAGGTTTGCTCGTGGAGTTGATGACTTTATAGTGCCTAGCGGATTCCCAAACGACTCCTTTCCGATAAGAGTTCAATCCGGAGAAAGAGTTACAGTTACACCGGCTCACGAAGTTCCGAGAATTGGGGGGGGTGGAAACACTGAAGGATTACTGAAAGAACTTATCAGAGCTACGAGAGTGATTTCAATGAATATCTCCCGGTTGGAATTAAAGGTAGACGTTGTTAATAATGCACCAGATATTCAGACACAAGTATTGAGAAATAAAAAAGTGGAGAGTAAGCTATCCAGAAGCGGAGTAAAATTTAACGAGCAATAAATTCAAAAATACAGGAAGCGGATTTTCACACCGCCCGGAGTTCTGTATTTACAATGAATTAAAAAAATTTTCTCAGTTAGAAGTAAATAATTTTTATCAACATTGAAGAAAGGATTACGCAAATGACAAAGTCAGAAATTGTGTTTGTAAATTATCAAGGGATTAAAGAATCGGTTTTAGAGGTCTTAGGAAATATCCCTCAGAAGCTGATCGATGCCAGCCCTTCTGATCTGAAACAATACTTTAAATCCAAATATCAGGGGATCACTGATAATGAAGCTGATACTTTGACAGCGCTTCACCTGGTTAAGACACTCCAAGGGAATGAACCTCTGAAGGATTCGATGAAGGCTCTGTCAATGATCAAACATCGAATTAAAAATATATATAGTGAACTCGGAAATTCTCCTGATCATCCTTTGTGGCCGTTCATTGAGATTGCTGCAATTGCAGTGACCAGAAATAAATCAGTAATTGTTTTTTAATCAATCATCAACCGAAAGGAAAAAGTAATATGTCAGAAGCTTATAAATTCTATCTGCAGCTCGTTGAAAAAATCAGAGAAGCGATCAACAATAAATTCTCTGATGGAATGGAAGAGCAAATTAATCTCAGTGGTTTCACCCCGGATAAACAGAAAGAAGTACTGAAAAAGCACAAGGATGATATCAGAAAAGAAGTACTTAAATCTCTTGATGATGTTCGTCCGGAAATTGAAAAGATGAAATCAGGCGCGATCAATGACCGAACGATGACTCTCTTCCCCGGATTGTACTTGGTGGATAAAGATAAGAAACAGTTAGCAATGAACGAACAGAATAATGCGTTGATGATTTTCAACTCGAGCTGGCCGAATGGAAATATGGAATTGATCTTTACTTCTCTTAGAAATGCGATTGAATCAAAACAGTATGTAGTAGCTTCCACCCTTATTGATCTCATTGAGAGCAGCGAGGCAAAATCTCTCACTCAGGAGGAAGCTCAAAAAACTTTGCAGCAGATCAAAAAGGACTATTACAAAACTATTGGAGTTGATGTGTATGATGAAAAGCTGAACATCCTTAACTATGCTGACAATCTTAACAAAGCATCAAAGATCTTAGTTGAAAGAAGTGAGATCACCGGTGAAGAAAGATTATACTTACCTGAGTATCCCGTAAAAGAATTCGAAGATCGGATGTTGATTGCAGATATAGAATTGAAAACCGGTATC
>CAZXCP010000060.1:9675-9764 GCA_964639355.1 uncultured Ignavibacteriaceae bacterium | reverse complement strand
GACGCCGCCCTCTCAAGGCGGAGATCACGGGTTCGAATCCCGTACGCGCTACAAATTACTTACCTTAATTAGATATTTCCAAATGTACT
>CAZXCP010000060.1:0-9575 GCA_964639355.1 uncultured Ignavibacteriaceae bacterium | reverse complement strand
CCATATAAGCTTCATTATTATGAAACTTATCAATCCAAAAAAGAAGCAATGGAAAGGGAAAGATTTTTTAAGAGCAAAGAAGGGTATAAATGGCTTAAGGATAGAGGAATAATATAAAAAGTGGAGATCACGGGTTCTCCCGTGAGGGACTCCTGAGGATCGAAATAGGAAGCAGGAGGAATCCCGTACGCGCTACAAATTACTTACCTTAATTAGATATTTCCAAATGTACTACACTTATATCCTGAAAAGTCTCAAAGACGGCTCTTATTATTATGGGTCAAGTTCAAATGCGGAAGAACGACTGAAGCAGCACAATGCAGGAAAATCGAGATATACAAAAGGACACAGACCATATAAGCTTCATTATTATGAAACTTATCAATCCAAAAAAGAAGCAATGGAAATAGAGAGATTATTAAGAGTAAATTAATCAAATATGACTAGACTAAGTTATATTAAAAATTGAGCTTTTATCTTATCCTGAATTAGAACATTTTTATAGAGCCGATTTGTAATAATTTTAAGAATAATTTTACTGTAGAACAAAATTGAAAAGGTATAATAAACATATTTTCATCTGTGAAAATAAACGATCTGAAGGTCATCCACGCGGATGTTGTCTTGAAAAGGGAAGTGCAGAAATTCGCGAACTATTCAAAAAACGTTTGAAAGAGCTAGGACTGAATTCTGAAATTCGTGCAAATGCTGCGGGTTGTCTGGATGCATGTGAATTTGGTATTTCCATTGTTGTTTATCCTGAACAAATCTGGTATGGCGGTGTAAAGTTAGAAGATGTTGAGGAAATTATACAATCACATATCATAAACAATCAACCTGTTGAAAGATTAATGATTACTGATAAAAGATTTAACAGAGATGCCGAATAAAACTGAAATATCATACGCTAAAAAAATATTTGATCTTCTTAAGAAGGAATATCCGAATCCTAAACCAGCTCTGGAGTATGTTGACGCATTCGAACTTCTTATCGCAACAATTCTATCGGCGCAATGCACTGACGCACGAGTTAATATTGTAACAAACTCCCTTTTTAGAAAATACAAAAAGCCTGAAGATTACCTTACGGTTCCTATATCTGAATTAGAAAAGGATATTTTTTCAACCGGCTTTTACCGCCAGAAGGCAAGGAGTATTCGAAATTGCTGCAAAGAATTAATTGAAAAACATAATGGTAAAGTCCCTGCTGATTTTGATGAATTGACTAAGCTTAGTGGTGTTGGAAGAAAGACAGCTTCTGTGGTAGCCGGTAACGGATTTGGAATTCCCGCAATCGCAGTTGATACTCACGTTATCAGGTTATCTAATATATTTAAATTTGTTAAAACAAAAGACCCGGCAAATATTGAAATGAAATTAAAAGAACTGTTGCCTGAAAAAGATTGGGTAAGTTCATCTCATTGGTTAGCTGCTCATGGCAGAAAAATTTGTATTGCAAGAAGACCTAAATGTTTAGAGTGCGTTCTTGCGGATTTATGTCCAGGCTTTAAGCCGGAATCAGAAAGAAAAAAACTATGAAAGAAAGAAATAGAGAATACTGTCTTAACCTTTTAAAACAGTACACAAAAAGTGAAAGCTTATTAAAGCATGCTTATGCTGTAGAATCCTGTGTGCGCGCTTATGCCGAAAAGTTTAATGAGGATATCGAATATTGGGGAAACGTCGCACTACTTCACGATTTTGATTATGAAATGTATCCTACTGCAGAAGAACATCCGTACAAAGGGGCAGAGATTCTAAGATCCGAAGGGTTTCCTGATGATTTTCTTCAATCAATACTTTCACATGCTGACTATACAGGCGTTAAGAGAGAAACACTTCTTCAAAAAACATTATTTGCCTGTGATGAACTTGCAGGATTTCTAACTGCGGTTGCATATGTTCGTCCATCAAAAAGTATTGATGAAGTTGAAGTTAAATCAGTAAGAAAGAAAATGAAGGATAAAGCATTCGCCAAAGCTGTCAGCAGAGATGATATTATTAATGGTGCTGTTGAATTAGGTATTAATCTGGATGAGCATATTGAATTTTGTATAAATGCCATGCGTAAGAATAAAGCCCTTCTTGGTTTATAAAAGGATTTCAGAACAGCCCTTCAACATTTAGCATTAAAATTAGTGTTGACTTATATATTGCTATAACTTAAATAGTAAATGACTTTATGAGATTGTTTAGGCTCAGATTGAGTTTGAATCCGGCAAAATATTATTAAGAATTTAGGCTTGACTCATTTAGTATCAGATAACTAAATTGCTTCAAAAATCAGGAGAATTTTCTAGAGTTTTTGCTACGAGTTTTATTTTTATCCTTTATTAGTATTTATTTATTATTTCCTAACAAATAATTAACTCTATGTTAAGCAAAATCTCTGCATTGTTTCTTCTGCTGTCCTTTCTTATTTACTCTCAGACAGACATTAGAATATTATCCTCCGACGCATCTGCATTGATTTTCGAATATAGTCCATCATATACAGATACATCGGTTGTACAGATAGACGGTAAAGATTACAGAAGAGTAACATTCTCCGGCAGTTCTTTATTCAACATGAACGAACCCGGCTTACCGCTCATTGAAGAGAGCATTATAAATGTGGGTGTTCCGTCCGAATTTGGAACAACCATAGAGTTGTTATCCTCAACTTATTCTGAAATTTCAGGTCATTTAATTCCGATTCCTGAAATATTCCAGGATGGGGATTTCCCCGGTTATCGTTATAATACAAGTCCTGAATATTATAATCACACATTCAGTGAAAATCTGGTTTCTTTTGGAGAGTATGGTATTTCGCGGGGTTTGAAGATTCAATCTTTTATAATTTCTCCTGTTCAGTTTAATCCATCATCAAATTCAATCAGGCTTTATAGCAGAATGATTGTAAGAATTAACTTTGGAGGGGGTGCTTCGTTTTCCAGAACACCTGCCGATGAGTTTCTGAGAGATGTTGTCTTAAACTTTGAAGTTGCCAGATATTGGACCGAGGATCGTTCAAACAGGTTAAATAAAGTTCTTAATAACAGTGTCCTGTCAACAGGAAGATGGATAAGATTTGAAGCTCCGGAAGAAGGTATATATAGAATTACCAGATCAATGCTCGCAACTCTTGGCATTGATGCAAATACTGTTGATCCCAGAACTATTAAAATTTATAACAATGGCGGTAAGATTTTACCGGAGAATGTTGCACAGCCCAGACCAGAAGATCTTGTTGAAAATGCAATTATGGTTGCTGGTGAAGAAGATGGTATTTTCAATGAAAATGATTATATACTTTTTTATGGAAGAGGACATAGTTTTTGGGACTTTGATCCGGCACAGAATAAAATAGTTCGATTTAGACATACCTATTCTGATAAAAATTACTATTGGATTACATCCGGCGGCGCACCCGGCAAAAGAATTCAGCAGAAAGCGGGTCTTAATGATAACCCTGCTTTCGTTCAGAATACATCTTCTGCATTTGCCGATTGGGAAGTGGATAAAATAAATCTTGGTAAAACCGGCAGACAGTTCTTTGGTGATGATTTTTCCTCAGCTGTAAGTTCAAGGACATATATGAATAATCTTACACATAGAGTAAATTCAGAACCTATTAATTATAGAGTAAAATTTGCAGTTGGCACATCAACCGGTATGGAGTTGATCATTAGTGAAAACGGAAACCAGGCGGCATCAAGAAATGCAAATGGTTTCGGAAGTCTGTCATATACTGCTGGGATAGAACATAATTTGAATTTTTCCTATTCAGCGCCTATTCCAGACAATAGAAGCGCCTTAACTTTTAAAGTGAATCCGGCAACTGTTTCATCGGTTGGGTATCTGGACTTTTTTGAAATCGAATACGTTAAGTCCTTAAGTTCTGCAGACGATTACATAATGTTTTTTTCAAATCCCAATACCGGCATTAATGAATACCAGTTAAACGGATTTACCTCTTCCAATATCAGAGTATTCGATGTAAGTGATTATGCAAATATAAGTCTCGTTACAAACTACTCGTTTCATTCCGGCGGCGAATGCAGATTCAAATTTGAGGAATCATCAACTGTAAGAAACAAATATATTGCAGTAGGGAGTGACAAATTTAAAACTCCGGTTAATCCATTTGAAATTTCCAATTCCAATCTTCGTGGAGAAAATATCGGAGCTAAATATATTATTATAACCCATAAAAATTTTGAGAACGCAGCGAATAGATTACGTGACTATCGTCAAAACCATAATATTACACCACTCTCTACAATAGTGATTGATGTTGACAATATCTACAATGAATTTTCCTGCGGTTCATTAGATCCAACAGCTTTACGGGATTATATAAAATATGCATATGATAACTGGCAGATAAGCCCTGAGTATGTGCTGTTCTTTGGAAAAGGCACGTACGATTACAGAAATACAGAAGGTTATGGTGATAATTTTGTTCCTACCTGGCAAACAGTTCAGTCACTGGCGCTGCTTGACTCTTATGTAACGGATGATTTTTTTGTTCTCGTTGATGGACCTGATCCGCGTGTTGATCTTGCATCAGGAAGACTGCCTGTTACTACGCTCGAGGAGGCAAACAATGTCGTCGATAAAATAATTGATTATGAAAGCAGCATTGAACGAGGCAGCTGGCAAAACCTGATAACCCTCATTGCTGATGACGGCATAGGTTCGCAGGGCAGGTATGAAGGCAGCGAGCATACAAAACCAACTGAAGAAATTGCTGAGCAGGAATTACCCGGTTATTTCGACAAGAATAAAATTTATACTGCAGGATACCCGGATGTCATTACAGGTCAGGGCAGGAGGAAACCAGCCGTTAATCAGGCTATTATTGAAGCCATTAATAATGGAACTTTGTTTATTAATTATATCGGTCATGGCAGTCCTGAATTATGGGCCCATGAATATATCTTTGAAAAAAGCGTTGCACTTCCGCTAATGCAGAATGATAAGTACTTTTTTATGTGTGCTGCAACCTGTGACTTTGGATATTTTGACATTCCTAATTTTCAGAGTTCAACAGAAGCAATGATTTTTCTGAAGGATAGAGGTGCTATCGCCGGAATTTCTTCAGCACGGCTGGTATTCTCAATCTCTAATCATGGGCTGAATAAAAATCTTATCAGAAATATTTTTAATCAGCCGAGAGATACTATGAATCTGGTTATAACTCTGGGTAAAGCTGTGTTTTTAACAAAACAGACGAATACCGCTGTTAATGACAGAAAATATTTATTGTTTGCTGATCCAGCACTAAGACTGCGTATTCCACAATATTTTGCAAGTATTGACTCAGTAAATGGAATTGCACTTACCTCTGATGTACAAATGAAAGCTCTCAGCAATTCAAAAGTTGATGGAGTCGTTCTTAGACCCGATAATTCTATCTGGGATGATTTTACAGGTGAAGGATTGCTGACAGTGTTCGATTCTGAAAGAGTTATTAGACTAACCATACCCGGTATAGCAAATCCAACAATTATGGATGTTAAGCAGCAGGGTGGAATAATTTTTAACGGAAGAGTATCTGTAGTTAATGGAAGGTTCACCGCTGATTTTGTCGTTCCAAAAGATATTTCTTATGAGAATAAAAACGGAAAAGTCGTATTTTATTTCTTCGATAATATTTCTGATGGCATCGGCTATACAACTAATGTTATAATTGGCGGAACCGATACTACTGTTGTTGATGACGGTAAAGGTCCCCAAATAGAAGTTTATTTCGATGATGTAAATTATGGTTATTCCTACCTCGTCGGACCTAATCCTAAACTAATTGTTAAATTATTTGATGAAACCGGTCTAAATACAACCGGCACAGGAATTGGGCATAAGCTGGAAGGTGTTTTGAATCAGCAGGATAGTAATCCGATTGACTTTACAAATTATTTTGTTGGTGATCTGGATGCCGGTGGAAGATCGGGACAGATTAATTACACTTTTAATAATCTGAACTTCGGTGAGTATTCCTTGCTTGTAAAAGCATGGGATGTATTTAATAATTTCTCCTCGGAATTATCATATTTTACAGTAGTTAATGATGATGAACTTGTTATTAGGGATGTATATAACTATCCTAATCCTTTTTCATCGAGTACTCATTTTACGTTCAATCAGAATCTCACACAGCCGATTGATGTTAAGATTAAGATTTATACAATTGCCGGCAGGTTGATACAGGAAATTGAACAATTCAACATAAGCGATAGATTTGTGACAATCGGATGGGACGGAAGAGATGCAGATGGCAGTACCATTGCAAACGGAACTTATCTTTATAAAATTATTATTAAAACAACTGACGGCGAAAAAAGCAGTAATGTGCTGGGTAAACTTGCAGTAATAAGATGAAATAAATTTATTTTGAAATAATATCGGATATTTAATTATATTTTTAACCTAAAATGATCAAATTTAGAAACAGACATAAAACTTATCGGAGGATAAATAAAATGAAGAACGCTTTCAAGTTGCTGATTATATGTGTTATGCTCAGCGGATTTGGTAAAGTTACATTCGGACAAGGTGAAGCAGCTGTTCCATTTCTCCTGCTTGCTCCCGATTCCAGAGCCGGTGGTATTGGTGAATCCGGTACCGGACTGGCAGATAACTCTGCAGCAATTTTCTGGAACCCTGCGGGTATTGCTTTCCTAACTGGTACTGAATTAAGTATTACTCACAGTAACTGGCTACCGCAGTTTAATCTTGACTTATTCTATGATTACCTTACCTACAGGCAGTATATTGAAGAACTAGACGGAAGTATTACCGCAAGTATCACTTACATGAATTTTGGAGAGTTTATCAGAACCTCTGAATTCGGACCGGAGGAAATCGGAAGGTTCCGTTCTTTTGATGCTGCTCTTACCGTTGGATACGCAACTAAGGTGCATCCGGATTGGGGCCTTGGCGTTAACTTCAGATTAATTCATAGCAGACTTTCCGATAAACCAACCGGTGAAGAAAAAGGTAAAGGTGTTGCAACCACTGTAAGTTTTGATATTGGAGCTATGTGGAGACCGGAAAGACTTGTTTTACCTCTTATTGATGAAGACATCGGCGGCAAATTCAGTATGGGTATTAACCTGAGCAATCTTGGTCCAAAAATAACTTACATTGATCAGGATCAGGCAGACCCTATTCCTACTAATTTCAGACTTGGATTTGCGTACAAAGTAATTGATAGCGAATTCAACAATCTTATTTATACTCTTGATTTCAGCAAACTTCTTGTTAGTCGCGATGGTGCTAAGTCAAAACCTTTTTATGAAGCTATTTTCGCTGCGTGGGGAGATGATCCGTTTAACGAAGAAATCAGAGATATCGTCACATCAATGGGACTGGAATACTGGTATGGTACACCCGGTGATTTCCTTTTTGCACTGAGATCGGGTTTCTTCTATGAAGATCCTAACCATGGAAACAGAAAATTTGTTACTTTCGGTGCAGGTATCAGATATGATATGTATGGTTTTGATTTCAGTTATATAACTACTTCAATGTTTAAAGATGGTGAAAACCATCCGCTTTCAGATACACTAAGATTCACAGTACTTATCGGATGGGGAGCTATTCCTGAAAGCACCAGAGGACTACCCCGCGGAATTTAATCTTTTATGAAAAATATTCTCTCTTTCTTATCGCTCTTTTTAATTAGTTTGGGCAGTATATCTGCCCAAACTTTTTTAAGTAAACTTAATCCATATCCTGTTGAAACAACGGTATCGCTGCAAAATGATACCTTAAAAATTTTAGCAGTAATGGTAGAATTCCAGCCTGATCAGGATGCTGCTACATTTGGCAATGGTAAGTTCGGTTCTATTTACAGCCAGGATTACGGCAACACAATTCTTGATCCGCTTCCTCACGATAAAAATTATTTTGAAAATCATCTTGAGTTTGTAAGAAACTACTACAATAAAATATCGAATAGCAATGTAAATATTGAATATACTGTCCTTGATAATATTATTACGGTTTCACAAACAATGAGAAATTATTCACCACCGCCAAGATCGGATGACTTTTTACCGCTTGGTAATTTTTCAAAAGAAGTGTGGACGTTAACTGCACAAGCAAATCCGTCATTAATATTTTCGGAGTATGATGTTTTCCTCATCTTCCATGCAGGCGTTGGAAGAGATATTTCATTACCCGGAAGCCTTGGCAATGAAAGAGATTTACCTTCCGTTTACCTGAGCGACAGAGCTTTAAGAGAAATTTTAAATAATGATTTAACAGGATTACCAATAAACCGCTCCGGTAATTTCAACACTTTGATAATGCCTGAAACCGAAAGCAGGGAATTAACAACAATAACAGGTACATTTCTTTTTCAGATTACCATTAACGGACTTTTAGTTGCAAGTGTTGCAAGTCATCTCGGACTGCCTGACTTATTCAATACAGAAACTGGTTTAAGTGCTATCGGAAGATTTGGTTTGATGGATGGTCAATCAATTTTTGCATACAATGGAACCTATCCGCCTGAACCATCTGCCTGGGAAAAAATTTATCTTGGATGGGCTGAACCGGTTACAATTTCTCCCGGTGATTATGATATTTCTCTGGTTACAAAACTTGCAGCTACATTAGCCGATACAGTTATCCTGAAGGTACCTCTTAACTCTTCTGAGTATTACCTGATTGAAAACCGGAACAGGGATGCGAATCAGGACGGTTCAACAGTTTCTTACAAAATCGGTGATGTTGTCTTTACAAAAACATTTACCAAAGATACAACGGGTTACAGAAGTTTTGACACCGATTCACTCGCAGGTGTAATTACAGATGTTGATGAGTTCGATTGGGCACTGCCCGGCAGCGGAATTCTTATCTGGCATATTGATGATAATGTTATTCAGGAAAAACTAGCTTCTAATAAAATTAATACTGATAAGAATCGAAGGGGAGTAAAGTTAGTTGAAGCTGACGGAATTCCGGATATTGGAGAAAGATTTTTTACAATATTTGGTGATGAAGTAATTGGTGAGGGTACACAGGAGGATTTATGGTATAGTTCCAATCCGTCCGAACTTTATCAGAACAGATTTGCAAAAGATACGAGACCGAGCACCAGAACAAATACCGGCGCTAACAGTCTTATCACCATTTCGAACTTTACTGACATAAATAACAGGATGAATTTCAGAATAACTTTTGGTGATTCTATTATAAAACCTCTCTTTTCTTTTTTTATAGATGATGATAATAGAAAATTGTCTCTTACTTCATTAGCATTAAATTCGGACTTTGTAACCTATTACTTATTAACGGATTCTTCTTTATTTCTTCTCAATAAAGATGGAATCATAGAGCAAGTCCGTAATTTTTCAAAATTTAAAACTGCTGCATTTATAAAAGATGAAACGAAATATGTCTATGGAGTATTTGATTCTACTCTTAATATTGCGGCATTAAGCGTTAATAACTTTCAACTTTATAATATAGATCTAGATCAACATATCACAGCTCCACCAATAATTGTCCGTACAACTAATAGTCAGTCAGAACTGATTATTTCAACTTATACGTATACTAACGATTTATTCGAAGGTAAATTG
>CAZXCP010000059.1:0-9816 GCA_964639355.1 uncultured Ignavibacteriaceae bacterium | reverse complement strand
TAGTTTACTGAAAATTTAACTAATTCAGTGAATGCAGATGGATTTTCAACAGCTAAACTGGCAAGTACTTTTCTATTGATCTCTACACCTTTCTTATTCATTGCATCAATCAGTTTAGAATATGTAGTTCCGTTTAATCTTGCGGCAGCATTTATTCTGACAATCCATAATTGACGGAAAGTTCTCTTTTTTAACTTTCTGTCACGGTATGCATGTACAAGTCCTTTTTCAACGGCATTCTTCGCTATAGTGTACACCTTACCCCGGCTGCCCCAGTATCCTTTGGCAAGCTTCAGTACTTTTTTTCTTCTTCGGTGTGAAGCAACTTTATTTTTTGATCGTGGCATTTTTTCCTCTTCCTTATTGAAGCATAATTTGTAAACGTTTTTCTTCGGCATCAGAAACCATAGTTGGTTTCCTCAATTGTCTTTTTCTTTTAGTTGACTTTGAAGTTAGGATGTGACTCTTATAAGCTTTTTTCCTTTTAAATCTGCCAGAGGCGGTCTTCTTGAAAGATTTGGAAGCACCTCTGTTGCTTTTCATTTTTGGCATTGATTATATCCTGTTATTGTTTCTTTTTACTCTTTTTAGATTGCGGAGCCAATATTATGTTCATATTTCTCCCTTCTAATTTAATGGGTGATTCGAGCTTTGCAAGATCATCCATTCTTTCAATAAATCTGTTCAGTAATTCCTCACCTTGCTCTGTATAAGCCATCTCTCTTCCCTTAAACATTACTGAAACTTTAACTTTATTTCCTTCTTCAAGGAAATTAATTGCGTGTTTAGCTTTAAAATCGAAATCATGTACATCTGTATTCGGATGCAATCTGATTTCTTTGAGGATACTAACCGTCTGATTTTTTTTCTGAATCTTTTCCCTTTTCTGCTGTTCGTATTTAAATTTTCCGAAATCAATTATTTTACAAACAGGAGGTACAGCCTGAGGAGCGATTTCCACAAGGTCGAATCCTCTTTCCTCGGATAAACGAATTGCATCCCGAACAGTAAAAATTCCCAATTGTGTTCCATCGACATCGATTACTCTAACCTTTGAAGCTTTGATTTCTTCATTAATCCTTACAGATGATTTTTGAGCGATATATAACCTCTGAATATTGTTGTTTAAATTTTATTTTGAATTTGAGTTGTAATTTTATCAATAAAATCAGACAAAGCAAAAGCACCTTGATCCCCTTCTTTGCGTTTCCTTACTGCCACAGTACTGGCTTCCCTTTCTTTTTCACCTACGATCAGCATAAATGGAACTTTTTTAGTTTCCCAATCTCTTATCTTATAACCTATCTTTTCATTCCTTTCATCCAGTTCAACCCTTAAACCAGACTTGACAAGCCCCTCCATAACAGATTTTGCATATTCAAGGAAATTCTGTGAGACCGGAATAACTGCAGCCTGTACCGGTGCCAGCCATAGCGGGAATTCGCCGGCATAATGTTCTACAAGAATACCAAAAAATCTTTCGATTGATCCAAGAAGAGCTCTATGTACCATATAAGGTCTGTGTTCTTTGCCATCCTCGCCTATATATGTCATTTTAAATCTTTCCGGCATATTAAAATCAAACTGGATTGTGCTTAACTGCCATTCCCGGTTCAATGCATCTTTTATCTTAATGTCAATTTTAGGTCCGTAGAATGCTCCACCGCCTTCATCAATCTGGTATTCAAGATTTTCAGATTCCAGAGCATGTTTTAATGATTGTTCAGCTTTAATCCAGAGTAAATCTTCCCCAACGGCATCTTCCGGTTTTGTGGAAAGATAATATTTCATTTCAGTGAAACCAAAAGCACCAAGAACCATTTTTGCAAATCTAATAGTTCGTATAATCTCATCTTCAATCTGATCGTGAGTGCAGAATATGTGTGCATCATCCTGAGTAAATCCTCTTACACGTAAAAGACCATGAAGCACGCCGCTTTTTTCATAACGATAAACTGTACCTAATTCTGCCCATCTTAGCGGAAGATCGCGATAACTTCTCAAATGAGTTTTGTAAATCATTATATGAAAAGGACAGTTCATCGGTTTGATATAATAATCCTGTTCATCGACTTTCATTTCAGAATACATACTGTCTTTGTAAAATCCAAGATGGCCAGAAGTTTCCCACAACCAGCTTTTACCCATATGCGGTGAATATAGAATTTCGTAGCCATTTTCTAAATGCACATTCCGCCAGTAATCCTCTATCTCCAATCTGACTCTGGCGCCCTTGGGATGCCAGTATATCAGTCCGGCACCAGCTTCTTCATGAATACTGTAAAGATCTAACTGTTTTCCTATTTTTCTATGGTCACGTTTTTTTGCTTCTTCAAGAAATGCAATATACTCATCAAGCATCTTCTTCTTTGGAAATGAGATACCATAAATCCTCTGCATTCTTTTATTGTGTTCATCACCTCTCCAGTAGGAACCCGAAACACTTAATAATTTAACATATTTAATTTTACCTGCTGAAGGAAGATGAGGACCGCGACAAAGATCGGTAAACGAACCTTCTTCATAAATACTTATCTGCTCAGTTTCTTCATCAAGTTCATCAAGAATTTCTAATTTATAATTATCGCCCTTCTCTTTAAAGAACTCGATAGCCTGCTGCTTTGAAAGATCTTTCCGGCTGAAAGAGCAATTTTCTTTGGAAATTTCCTCCATTTTCTTTTCAATCTTTACAAGATCATCTTCAGAGATTTGAGAGTTTATATCAATATCATAATAGAAGCCGTTCTCAATGGCAGGACCAACACCAAATTTAGCTTCCGGATATATTGACTGAACTGCATGTGCCATTAAGTGTGATGATGAATGCCAGTAAACTTCTTTTCCTTCGTCATCTTCGAACGATAGAAATTTAATCTCACCATCCTCATTAATTGGTCTGTGTAAGTCTTTTACAAAGCCATTGAATTTAACGGCAAGTGCGTCCTCCGCCAGTCTGTTTGAAATTGACTGAGCAATCTGATAAGCAGAAATTCCCTTATCAAATTCTTTGGTTGCACCATCCGGAAAAGTTATTCGAATTTTTTCCATAATATTTTCTTAATAAAAAAAATCGGAGTGAACTCCGATGTTGTGGGCTCTAAAGGATTCGAACCTTTGACCTTCTGCACGTCAAGCAGACGCTCTAACCAACTGAGCTAAGAGCCCGAATCAATTAACAATTAATAATATACAATGACGAATTATAAATTATTCGTTATACATTATTTATGGTACCGAGGGCCGGACTCGAACCGGCACGGGTGAAACCACCCACAGGATTTTAAGTCCTGTGCGTCTACCAATTCCGCCACCCCGGCAGAAATCATTTCATTTTTTTTAGGAACTCTTTTCCTGATCCGCTTTTCAGGTTCTTCTCTTTAATTCTTGCTTCCATTCTTGTTTGGAATTCTTCTGAATAAATCAACTTAAACGGTTTATATGGTTTTGTCGTTTTATTCTTTCCGGAAATATGTTCTGCTATTCTTCTGTCCAGATCCTCAGTCATTCCAACATAAATATAATTATGACTCATACTATTTATCGCATATACTGTATACGTCTTCATCAAGTCCTGTGCGTCTACCAACCTGCCTGCCGGTAGGCAGGTTCCGCCACCCCGGCAGAACGAATAAGGTAAATCTATACTTAATTATTATAGAGTACCGAAATCTTTATTTTTAGCGTGTAAATATAGATATACACGGTTTTTATTGCAAGAATTTGACTAAAAAGTTTTACACCGCAATAGTTTATCAATTATTGTGATAAATCAACTTTAAGCGTTCGCCATAACTTCTCACATCTAAGAAATACTTTTTCTCAAATCTAAATAACTAAATTCATCACAATAACAATTCATCAACTTAAATTACTTAAACCGATAATTTAATTTTTAATCCTGATGGCATATACTTTGTCAAAATGAGGTGATTTCACAATTTTAATTTCGTATTTATCAATTGTTAATAATTGAGTAAATTTTAAATAAAGAATACATCCTCAATAGGAATTAAAATGAATATAACTCATATCGAACACATAGGAATAGCGGTTAAAGACCTCAAGGAATCAATAAAATTCTATGAAAATATTTTAGGATTAAAGTGCTACTCCATAGAAGAAGTTGCCGATCAAAAAGTAAAGACCGCTTTCTTTATGGTTGGACAGACCAAAATTGAATTACTTGAATCCACTGACCCTGAAGGACCAATAGGAAAGTTTATCGATAAAAAAGGTGAAGGAATTCACCATCTGGCCTTTGCCGTGAGTGACCTTCATGATGCGCTTGAGCATGCAAAAAACAACGACATTAAATTGATAGATCTAGAACCAAGAAAAGGTGCTGAAGGACTGAATATTGCTTTCCTTCACCCAAAATCTACTAATGGAGTTTTGACAGAATTCTGTTCAAAGCCTCAGTAATTTTCTACAAATAAATACAATTTTGGAATTAATATTATGATGGAAGATAAAATTAAAGAGCTAATGGCTCTTCGTCAGCAGGCTAAACTTGGCGGTGGTGAAAAAAGAATTGCATCCCAGCATAAAAAAGGAAAACTGACTGCGCGGGAGAGATTGGACCTTCTGTTAGACGAAGGCAGTTTTGAAGAATTTGATATGTTCGTTTGCCACAGAAGCATTGACTTTGGATTAGATAAAGAAACTTATCTATCTGACGGTGTTGTTACAGGGTACGGTACTATCGATGGTCGTTTGGTTTATGTGTTCTCACAGGACTTTACAGTTTTTGGCGGTTCACTCTCTGAAATGTATGCTCAGAAGATCTGTAAGATTATGGACAAAGCTATTAAAGTTGGTGCACCTGTCATCGGTATCAATGACAGTGGCGGTGCAAGAATTCAGGAAGGTGTAAAAAGTCTTGGTGGCTACGCCGATATCTTTCAAAAAAATATTCTGGCTTCCGGTGTAGTTCCTCAGATATCAGCGATTTTTGGTCCCTGTGCCGGAGGTGCTGTTTATTCACCTGCACTTACAGATTTTATAATAATGACCAAGAGTACAAGTTATATGTTTGTTACCGGGCCTAAAGTTGTGAAAACTGTAACGGGTGAAGAAGTAACAGATGAGGAACTCGGCGGTGCTATGATTCACGGAAGTAAATCCGGTGTGACACATTTTGTTGCAGATGATGAATATGAAGGTATCTCCTTAATCAGAAAATTACTAAGCTACCTGCCTCAAAATAATCTTGAAGACCCGCCTCTTGCTCCTTGCGACGATCCAATCGACAGGCTTGAAGATTTTCTTAATACCATAATTCCCGAGGTAACAACAAAACCCTACGATGTTAAAGATGTTATCCACGCAGTTGTTGACTATAACGAGTTTATGGAAGTTGCCAGACATTTCGCCCCAAATATAGTAACCGGATTTGCCAGGTTTAACGGAATGCCGGTTGGTATTGTTGCCAATCAACCTAATTATCTTGCCGGTGTTTTGGATATAAATGCTTCAAGAAAGGCAGGAAGATTCGTAAGGTTCTGCGATGCATTTAATATTCCTATTGTAACATTTGTGGATGTACCCGGATTTTTACCGGGTACTTCTCAGGAGTATGGCGGTATTATTATTCACGGTGCGAAACTTCTTTTTGCTTATGGTGAAGCTACAGTCCCGAAGGTGACCGTTATTCTTCGGAAAGCGTATGGAGGTGCATATGATGTAATGAGTTCTAAACACCTGCGCGGTGATATAAATTATGCCTGGCCCAGTGCGGAGATAGCAGTTATGGGACCTAAAGGTGCGATTGAAGTTCTCCATCATAAAGAACTGCAGCTTATCACCGATACCGAGGAAAGAATCAAATTTCTGAAGGATCGGGAAGAAGAATACAGAAAGAAATTTGCAACGCCTTATGTTGCAGCAAAATATGGTTACATTGATGATGTAATCGAACCAAGAAATACAAGATTCAGAGTTATACGTGCTCTTCAGTCTCTTTCAACAAAGAAAGATATAAATCCTCCAAAGAAGCATTCTAATATACCGTTATAATGGAGGCTGAATAAATGATATTGAATATTATACTTTCTAAACTGTTTGCGGCTATCCAGGCAGTACAATCAGATTCACTACTACAGCATATTCATGAGAACGCTGAAGAATTTGAAGAGGTTGATCCGATAGGCTTTGGCCTGGCTGCTGTTGGAATTGCAGTGGTCTTTGCTTCGTTAATTTTACTTTACATAGTATTTCTGAATTTGACAAAATTTATTCAGTTACGTGGAAAGAAGAAACGAGCTAAAGAGGGTCATTCAGAAATTGTAATGAAGGAAACCGAACTGACCGGTGAAATAAATGCAGCAATAGCTGCCGCATTGTTTCTGTATTCTCAGGAATTACACGATCAGGAAAGCACCGTATTAACAATCAACAGAGTTTCAAGAAATTATTCCCCGTGGAGTTCAAAGATCTACGGGTTAAGACAGAATCCCCGATAATAAGGATTAAAAAAAATGAAAAATTTTAAGTTTACAATTCACGGCAATAAGTATGATGTTAACGTCATCAATGTTGAAGATAATGTTGCTGAAATAGAAGTCAATGGAACTACATATAAAGTTGAAGTTGATAAAACTTTACAGCAATCAAAGACACCAAAACTTGTCAGATCTGTAGCTGTACCTTCAACCGATTCAGTAGTATCAACAACCAAAACAGCATCGCCCAAAGCCCCTAAAGGAACCGGATTAATTAAATCACCTTTGCCGGGAGTCATTCTTGATATCCATGTTAAAGTTGGTGATCAAATTAAGATAGGTACAAAATTAATTACTCTCGAAGCAATGAAAATGGAAAACAATATCAATTCAGATAAGGAAGGAACCGTTAAAACGATTCATATAGGTAAAGGAGATTCTGTGCTTGAAGGTGATGTGTTAATTGAAATCGGGGCTTAGGTATGGAAAAGTTTTTTTATTTCATTTTAGATGGCTTTAATCAGTTTTTCAAATATACCGGATTTGCTAACTTAACAATTGGTCATGCGGTAATGATAGCAGTAGGGCTGATCTTCATTTACCTTGCTATCACTAAAGATTATGAACCTCTGCTGCTTATTCCTATCGGATTCGGAATTCTGATCGGGAACATTCCTTTTCTCGAGGCGGCAAATCTTCAACTGGGTGTGTATGAACCCGGAAGCGTAATGAATTACTTATATTTTGGTGTGTTATACGGTATTTATCCCCCGCTTATCTTTCTGGGTATCGGTGCAATGACGGATTTTTCAACATTGTTATCAAATCCTAAATTGATTTTGCTTGGCGCAGCAGCGCAGATAGGAATTTTTGGTGCATACACAGTAGCACTTTTACTCGGCTTTCTTCCTGAACAAGCCGCATCCATTGCTATTATCGGCGGAGCCGACGGACCTACCGCAATATTTCTTTCATCCAAGCTCGCACCGGAACTGATGGGTGCAATTGCCATTTCAGCATATTCATATATGGCTCTTGTACCTGTAATACAGCCCCCGATCATGAAAATGTTAACAAATGATAAAGAGCGTAAAATACGAATGAAACCTCCCAGAACGGTTTCAAAAACTGAAAAGATCATGTTTCCAATAGTTGGACTTCTTCTTACAACATTTATTACACCTTCGGCTTTACCTTTATTAGGTATGCTGTTCTTTGGAAACCTTCTGAAAGAAAGCGGAGTTACAAAAAGGTTGGCTGATACAGCAAAAGGTCCAATGATAGATATTGTTACCATTCTGATTGGTGTAACCGTTGGAGCTTCCACTCAGGCAACCACTTTTTTAACTCCTGCTTCAGTAGGGATATTTGCTCTGGGTGCAGTCTCGTTTATGATTGCAACTACAGGTGGAGTACTATTTGCAAAGTTTATGAATCTTTTTCTAAGCGAGGAGAACAAAATCAATCCTCTAATTGGTAACTCAGGTGTTTCAGCAGTTCCCGATAGTGCACGGGTTTCACAGATGATCGGATTACAATATGATAAAACAAATCATCTGCTTATGCATGCAATGGCTCCCAACGTAGCCGGTGTTATCGGCAGCGCAGTTGCTGCTGGTATTTTACTTAGTTTCTTTGTGGGATGATGTAATACTAAGTGGAATAATAAGGATTCCTGTATATAAGGCAGGTAGATCATTCAACCTGGCGAGGTTTAGTATATCGGAGCCGGATCATCCACTCAGACAGGCTTTGCGCCTGGCGCTCTGTGCTTAGCAGCTCTGTAACCAGCACCAGTCTTCGTTCTCATTTATTGTCATTATTCAATCGAAGCGCAGATGCTTTAATTAGGTAAGTAATTGGCAAATCTGCCTGCGGCAGACAGGTTGCGAATTCGTTAATCCGAAAATTCGCTAATTCTGTATTCGGCTAATTCACAAATTGTAGACCCAATCATTAAATCCTTGATATTAATTTTGAACTTTCTGTTCAGTCACATCTTTTGAATAGAAAAAATTCGAATTATAACATCACCTATGATCTTCATTAAATCTTTTGAGTCTGTATTCAAGATCTCCAAACTGACTGCGCTGAACAAGAGATACACAGGCACGAATTCCTTCGGTTCTTTCACTGCCGGTTATTATAAGTGAAATAGCGCTTATACCATAGTAAAGTAATTCTTTCAACAATTCTTCACCGCTCATACCGGGATAAGAAAAAGTAAAATAAAAACCATCGGCAATAGGTACATCCTCATCTTTGTCATAGACTATATTAAATCCATTATCGGTAAATAACTTCTTCATAATTTGTGCTTTCTCACCATACTCTTTAACAACTTCAACGAAGTTGAAAGTACCGTCATTCACAGCTTTAAGAATTGCGGCAAGTGCATACTGCGAAGAATGTGTTATGCCGGCACTCAGGGCGTATACACTTCCGAATATCATTGCATGACCAAATCTGTCTGATGAATAATTCCGTTTCAAATCCGCGTATTGTCTTTCAAAAAGCTGATTGGATATAATCATTAAGCCGATTCTCTGTCCTGCATAACTGAATGCTTTTGAACTTGAAATGAGAAACACATAGTTATCTGAATAATTTGCAACTGTAGGCTGGTAAGGAGGTTTACCGGGTTTTGACATATCTTTTCTGAAATCCATTGCAAAGTAAGCGAGATCCTCAAGTACAATAGCATCATATTTAGTTGCAAGTTCACCTATTATTTTCAATTCTTTTTCTGTAAAACAAATCCATGAGGGGTTATTAGGATTTGAATAAAGGATGCACGATATATTTCCTTTAGAGAGATAACTCTCAAGCTTGTTTCTCAGTTTATCACCCCGATAATTATAAACATCAAATGCTTCAAATTTTTGTCCGAGCACTTTCAGCTGCTGCTTATGCACCGGAAATCCAGGATCAATAAACAATGTAGTATTCTTATTAGTGTTAAGTCTGTTGCATGTAATAAATGCTGCAAAGCTTCCCTGCATTGAGCCAACAGTCGGTATACATCCTTCAGGACTAACATCGATATTCATGAACAATTTGACAAATCTTGATGCTTCAAGTTTAAGCTGCGGAATTCCAAAAATATCCGGATAGATTGAAGCAACACCTTTTTTTAAGGCTGCAATCTCAGCTTCTATTCCTATTTGTGTGGCAGGCAACCCGGGAATGCCCATTTCCATTCTTACGAATTTTTCCCCTGTAGCATTCTCTATATTATCAATCAGCCTTTTAATTTCTCTGATTGAAGCGGTTCCCACATTTTCTAACTTACTCTCTGAGATTTTCTGACTGACAATATCATAATTAATTGGTGTAATTTTATTTATAGGAGTATTCATATGTTATCCCGAATGAA
>CAZXCP010000058.1:0-9957 GCA_964639355.1 uncultured Ignavibacteriaceae bacterium | reverse complement strand
AAAAAGTAGAGCGGTAATAGGGGTTCTTCCAGAGGAATGCCTTCCGGCAGAATCCACTTGGGGTCACAAAGCCTCGATAGTAATATCGGGGCTTTTTCATTTAATTGAATTTTTAGAAAAGTGCTTCATTAACAAGGGTTTATCTGAATGAATGCTTTCCGAGTTTTATGTTGAAAACAGTATATAAACTCTGTTTCCCAATAAGCCTTCATAATTGCTATTCGTTAATTGTTTTAATGTTTTTGATTTTATATTTTGCAAAAAAAAATGGAGAAAGAAATGAAAAGCATAAATTTTCTTTTCCTTTTACTAGCTCTGTTGTCGTCTTCCGTATTTCCTCAGTCGAATTTTAATATTCACTTGTACAAAGATTTTCTACAAACACATCAGAACCTGAATACGAATCAGTTACTGCAACTTCATCCTGCCGGGATTTTTATCGGTGATCTTAATTTGAACTATGAGAGTGCAAGATATTTCGATTCAATTAAAATTAAATATGGAGTAACTCCCTATGAAGAATCCCTAATATCACAACATGGTTTTATGGTATCTGAACGGTTAAGTAAAATATCTTTTGGTCAGGCATTTCTGGATATCTTTCATAAGGACTTACCAGTTTACGTTTCTACTGATGCAATACTTCACGCTTTTCATATTTCTTATGACAGAATTCTAACAGATATTGAGCTTGGAATACTGATACCACGATTGAAAAGTTTTCTTAATACTTTACACACAAATCAGAATATTTTAGCCAATGCATACTCTTCATATTCTGATATGCAAATATCTTTGAAAGATATTGATGTTTACCTTACTGTTCCGCTCAATCTGCTTGGTGAAAACGTAACTCCTTATTACACTTCAAATCAATCAAAGATAAATGATATTTTAAATAAAATTGAACTCGAAGAACCATCCAACGAGTATCTCTTCTCTGATAATTGCAAAAGAATAGACTGGAGTCAATTTAAACCGCGTGGACACTATACTAATAGTTTTTACCCCCAACTTGCAAAATATTTTCGTGCAATGATGTGGTTGGGACGGACAGAACTTTATTTGAGTCCACCATCATCTACAGTCCCGCCGCTTGGATGCGAACCTCAAACATTCCAGGATATTCAGAGGCAAATTATTGATGCTGTAATGCTGAATGAGCTATTAACACTAACAAATACCTGGTCCGTTTATGAAGAAATTGAAGATATAATTTCATTCTTTGTAGGTGAACAGGACAACGTTACTATTGAGCATATTTCATTTCTGAAAGACGCTGTTAGTCTTGCTAATGCATCGAATTTACTTGATAGTTTGAAAGTAGTTGAGTTTCAGGATACTTTGGCTAATCAGTCATTCGCTGCACAACTTATTCTTTCACAGATACTTTATAGTAACCCTATGAGTCCTGATAGTATTAAGCCTGCATCTGCATTTCTTTTATTCGGGCAAAGATTTGTAATAGACTCTTATGTAACAGCATCAGTTGTTTATGACAGAATAAAATATCTAGGTCAGAAAATCTGCAGATTATTCCCATCAACTCTGGATATATTATTTGCAATGGGAAATAGTGCCTCAGCACAGCTGCTTCAGGATGAACTAGAAGAATATAAATACTCAACCAATCTGGCTGCATTGAGATATTTGATTGATTCATACGATGATACATTCTGGAATTCATCTCTATATAATATCTGGCTCAGTTCGTTAAGAGAATTAAATCCGGATGAAGAAAGAACAGACTTACCCGATTTCATGCAGACAGCAGCATTTTGGCAGAAACAGATGAATACACAGCTTTCATCATGGACTGAACTCAGGCATGATAATCTGTTATATGCAAAGCAATCTTATACCGGAGGAACGGTTTGCTCTTATCCTTATGGTTATGTTGAACCTTTCCCTGAATTCTATCAGAATCTTAAAACTTTCGCAACAATAGCTACTGACAAATTCCAAACAATTAATTTTCCAGACCCTATATATAAGTGGAAGATTATTTCATACTTTAATCACTTATATGCTGTAAGTGATACACTTCAATCAATTAGTTTTAAGGAACTTGAGGGAGTAGAACTTTCGCAGGAAGAAAAATTATTTCTGACAAAATTAATTTATAGTACAGGAAATTGGAGTGGTCCTGCTTATGACGGATGGTATGCACATTTATTTTATTGGGATGAAGAATATGAAACTCATGAAGGTCTAATGAACAGCGATTACCTTGTAGCTGATATCCATACCACTCCGACTGATTGTTTTGGCGGAGAATATGGGTGGATTTCTCATGTAGGTACAGGACCAATAAATCTTGGCGTAGTAGTAACCAATGATCCTGATGGAATTCTAACTGCTTATGTCGGTCCTATGATGAGTTATTTTGAATACAGAACTGAAGATTATTTAAGATTAACTGATGAAGAATGGGAATCAACATATCTTCAATCAGCATTAAGACCACAATGGGTAAATTTATATTTAGCTGACTCAAGCGGTAACAGCAGAGGGGAAGGACCTTCGCTAATTACTAATATTGAAATTGATTATGAAAATCCTAATATCCCAGAAAGTCAGATACTAATTTCAAATTATCCTAATCCATTTAATGCATCTACAATAATCGCATTTTCAATTCCGTACGATCTTACAAATTCGAATGTAATATTAAATATTTATGATGTCCAGGGCAGATTAGTTAAAAACTTATTTAATGATAATTTGCCTGCAGGAAATTATATAACTAGATGGGAGGGTGATAATACTGCTGGTGTTTCAGTAACAAGCGGAGTGTATTTATACCGAATAACTGCTGGTAATAGAAGCGTGAATGGTAAAATGATCATGCTGAAATAATTATTAAGAATCCGGACATTTTAGTCAAAGCCTCTCACGAGGCTTTTTTTTTGGCAAGGATTCTTTATAACTTTTTATTAGTTATTAAACAATTTTTAATATTATGGCAAATCATAAGAATAATAACTTTAACATTCAGTTAAATCTCAATGTACGAGGGTTGCCTCAATCAGCAACATTAGCAATTAATGAAAAATGTGCCCTGTTGAAAAACCAGGGAAGACAAATTTATAAACTTGGTCTGGGACAATCACCATTCCCGGTTCCCCGGCCGGTAATCGACGAATTAAAAGTAAATGCTTTTCAGAAAGATTATCTGCCGGTAAAAGGTCTTCAATCATTACGTGAAGCAGTTGCAGAATATCATTGCAAAAGACATGGTGTTTGTCATACTGCGGAAAGTGTTCTGATCGGTCCGGGTTCAAAAGAACTGATGTTTATGCTGCAATATGTTTACTACGGTGATTTAATGATTCCAACACCGAGCTGGGTTTCTTATGCTCCCCAGGCCAAAATTGTTGGAAGAAATGTTATATGGCTTCAAACGAAGAGAGAAAATTTCTGGAAGCTGACTGCCGAGGAGATTGATGCACATTGTAAAGATGACCCGACGAGACCGAGAATAGTAATATTGAATTATCCATCTAATCCTGTTGGAGTAACATACACTGTTGATGAGCTGAAAAAGATAGCGCACATTGCAAGAAAATATAAACTGGTTTTACTTGCCGATGAGATATATGGCGAACTTCATTATAAAGGAAAACATATTTCAATAAGTCGATATTACCCCGAAGGTACAATTTTGAGCGGCGGATTAAGTAAATGGTGCGGTGCGGGCGGATGGCGGCTTGGTACTTTTATTTTTCCTCATTCTCTCAGGTGGCTTCTGGATTCAATGGCAGTTATGGCTAGTGAAACTTTCACAGCGACCAGTGCACCAATACAGTATGCCGCTGTAAGAGCTTTTCAGGGCGGTGATACTATTGAAAAGTATTTATGGAATGCTCGAATGATACTTGAACAATTAGGTTTTCTATTAACTAAAAAATTAAAAGCTGAAAATGTTTTTGTACCAAAGCCGGCAGGCGGATTCTATCTATTTCCCGATTTTTCATCCCATAAAGAAAAACTGGCTGAGAAGGGTATAACTTCCAGCATTAAACTTTGTGCGAGGCTTCTTGATGATGCGGGTGTTGCGATATTACCGGGTGCAAGTTTTGGAAGACCCCCGGATGAATTAACAGCTCGTCTTTCATTTGTAGATTTTGATGGTGCAAAAGCAATGGAAGCAGTTGGGCATCTTAACAGTAAAGATGAGCTCGATGAGGAATTCCTTGAAACTCATTGTGCGCCAACTGTTAAAGCTGTGGATTTGATTTGCGAATGGATAAAGGGTCTGTGATGATTAATTATGTTGTTATATCTATAGGAGCAGCACTTGGGGGAGTACTCAGATACGGACTTGCTTCATTAATTCAGAAGAAAGTCGAATCATTTTTTCCTTACGGTACTTTAGTTGTTAACATTATAGGAAGTTTTGCTCTTGGATTTATAATGTATTACCTCGATGAAAAAGAACTTCTCTCACCTCAAATGAGATTGTTTCTCACAGTTGGACTTTGCGGAGGATTTACAACCTTTTCAACTTTTTCTTATGAAACAATAAACCTTATAAAAAATTCGCAATTCCTATTAGCAACTTCCAATGTGCTGGGAAGTGTATTTTTATGTCTTATCGCAATTTATTTAGCTTATATTTTATCGAAAGCCTTAGGGTAACAATATGAAAGAAAGCGGCGAAGCAAAACTATTAAGAATTTTCATCGGTGAAAGTGAAAAAATTAAAGGTACACCTGCATATGAAAAGATTGTGCTTTCTGCAAGAGAACATGGTCTGGCTGGTGCAACCGTAATCAGGGGAGTAATGGGTTTCGGAAGAAACAGTATTATTCACACCAGTAAACTTCTGGCTCTTTCATCAGATTTACCAATAATTGTTGAAATAGTTGATGAAATAGAAAAAATTGAAAATTTTATGCCGTATCTGAATGAAATATTTGAAACTTCAAATTGTGCCGGACTTATTACTTTAGAAAAAGCTGAAGTAATCAAATACACTGCTAATAAACGATAATGTAATAGTTCATTTTTTGTTAAATACACTACCTCGATCTGAAAGCTGATTAAAACTTAGATCTACTCTCAATTATACTTCAAAATTCCGGCGTTTAAAGAGTTAACAAACTCGTAACACTCTCTTAACATTCTCTTAACATTGTAACTTTAGTTTTACTGCGTCGAAGAAAAAATTAATTAATTAAAGGAGAGAGAAAAAATGAGTTTATACACCATTTTTCTATCACTGTGCTTAAATCATAAAATGTTTACAAAAAAATCAATAAATAATTTACTTGCAATATCAGTATTGACTGTATTGTTCAGTATAAGTTTATTTCCGCAAAGCACAGGTTCTATCAGCGGAAAGATTACCGATAAGTCAAACAATGAAGTGCTTATCGGTGCAAACGTTCTCGTTCTTGGAACTACAATTGGAGCATCTACAGATATAGATGGCTTCTTTTTAATTCGAGGATTAGATCCCGGATCATATTCTGTAAGAATTTCATACATCTCTTATCAATCATTAGTGATTGAAAATGTTGATGTTAAATCCGGACAGAGCACAACAATTAATACTTCACTTGCACCTGCATCTACTGAACTCGGTGAAGTTGTTGTTACCGCAGAAGCTTTAAGAAATACTGAAGCAGCCGTTCTCAAAATTCTTCAGCGATCAGAAGGAATAGTTGATGGCGTCAGCTCTGAACTGATAAGTAAAAATAACAGCTCCGATGGTTCGGATATTCTGAAAAGAATGACGGGAGTTACCATTGCCGAAGGGAAGTTTTCCTACATCAGAGGTGTTAGTGACAGGTATAATAATACTTTGTTAAACGGAGCATATTTACCAAGCACCGATCCTGAAAAGAAAAGTTTTTCTTATGATATATTTCCCGCAAGTCTGATTGAAAACGTAGTTACCGCGAAAACTTTCACTCCCGATAAACCAGCAGATTTTTCAGGCGGACTTGTACAGATCAGCACTATCGAATTTCCGAATAAATTTACATTAGATGTAAGTACATCGGCGGACTATAGGACCAATACAACGGGCAGTGCATTCTCATCATATAGTGGTGGTCAAAGAGATTACCTCGGATATGATGACGGCAGCCGGTCAATTCCATCAGTTATAACTGATCAAAAGGTGTTAAGAGGTAATTACTCTACTGCAGAACTTAGTGAAATTGGAAGATCTTTCCGGAATAACTGGAACACAACAGCTGCTAATGCACCAATCAATGGAAATATTAAAATTACTCTTGGTGATAAATTCAATTTCGGGAATGATGTATTGGGCTATGTTGCATCTTTTACTTATTCAAATTCATATGAAAGTAAAGAAATTGAAAAATCAGCTTACACTTTTGAAGGCGCAAGGTATAACTATGCCGGAAATGTTTATTCAAGAAATGTAATGTTAAGCGGTTTACTCAACTTCAGTTATAAATTCAGTGAAACCAATAAGCTCAGCTTTAAAAATGTTTTTAATCAGAATGCAGATGATGAAGTAACTCAGTATGAAGGACCATACCGCTATGCAGATCAATACAGGCAGAACACAGCGATAAGATTTATCTCGCGTTCTCTATATTCCAGTCAGTTAATTGGCGAACACGTATTTGGATTGTTCAACGGACTTAATGTGGACTGGCATATTAACTATGCAAACTCTAAACGAAATGAACCTGATGCAAGAAGGTATATTTACTCACGTTTACTTGATGATCCTGAAGCTCCGCTTCGATTCCAGCTTGATCAGTCTCTTGCCACAAGATATTTCGGAGAACTCGATGACGATAATTTTGGTGCAGCTACTGATCTGACCCTAAGACTTTTTGAAAATCCCGATCTTCCTAAACTAAAATTTGGTTATTACCACGACAGGAAACAGCGTGACTTTGATGCCAGATTATTCGGATTCAGAAACAATCCCGGCGGAAATTTTATGGCTAAGGATAGTATTCTTAGAGGACCTGTTGAAGGAATTTTCAGAGAAGAAAATTTCGGACCAAATTTTATAGAAGTAATTGAGATAACTAAACTTTCAGATAGTTATGATTCGAAGCAGACAATTCATGCCGGTTATTTAATGACTGATTTCAGATTATTTGAGAGGGCAAGAGTTGTAACAGGTGTTAGATATGAGCATTCCAACCAGGTTATGAATTCTCTTTCAGATACAGGCGACGATGCAGATGTAGATGAAATGTATAAGGATTTTCTGCCATCGGTTAACCTTACGTATTCACCAATGGAATCAATTAACCTGAGATTGGCATTCAGCACTACACTTGCCAGACCGGAATTCAGAGAACTTGCATCATTCACTTATTTCGATTTTGTGGCAAACGAACTTGTAATTGGTAATCCGCTGCTTAAAAGAAGCTTGATCAACAATTACGATTTCAGGTTTGAAAAATTCGGCGGTCCCGGTGAACTATATGCAGTTGGATTTTTCTACAAGAAATTCAAAGACCCGATCGAGCAGGTGTTAATTGCTTCTTCAGCTTTCGAACCAATACGATCATACAGAAATGCAGAAAGTGCAGAAACTTATGGAGTTGAAGTTGAAGTAAGAAAATCACTCGGTTTCATTTTAGATGATCTTAAATCTTTATCATTCGTAGGAAATGTTACCCTTATGAAATCTGAGATTGATTTTGAACAGATAAATGGTAATGGTGAATCGTTTCAGAAAACAAGCAGACCACTACAAGGACAATCTGAATATATTCTAAACTTCGGACTTTACTATGACAATTCCGATTTAGGATTCAACACATCATTAGTTTATAACAAGGTAGGTCAGCAAATAAATAAAGTCGGTTTCGGAGGATTGGGTGATGTAGTTGAGATGCCCAGAGATCTGGTCGATTTTTCAATATCCAAAAAATTATTTACTCACTTTACTCTGAAACTTACTGTAAAAGACATTCTTAATCAGGACAAAAACTTTATCCAGCGAGCTCCCGGCGGTGATAAGCCATATGAGGTTTACAGAACCGGCAGAAGCTTTGGTTTAGGGTTATCATATCAACTTTAATAATAAATAACTAATAATCATACATTAAAGAAAGGAAAAACAATAATGAAGAAAATGCTAATGATTGTAACAATAATCTTCATAACATTGTTGCAAGCAAATGCACAGGATATCATCATTCAGGGTGATATAACTTCGAATCTTACCCTTACAGCAAATAACACTTATATGCTTAAGGGTCTGGTAAGAGTACAGGCACCTGCCGTATTAACAATAGAACCGGGTACTTTTATATTTGGTGCTAATGATGGTTCACCGGATCCTGCAAGCGCATTAATAATTAAACCGGGTGCTAAAATTATTGCTAACGGTACAAGACAAAACCCTATAGTTTTTACCAGCGAATTTGCCAGGGCTGGTTCTTCGCAAACTCCAACTTACGGAGATTGGGCTGGAATAATTATACTTGGTAATGCACCGATCAATGTTCCGGGAGGAACGGCTGCAATTGAAGGTCCCGGTGATACTTTTGGCGGATCTAACCCTGATGATGATAGTGGTATATTAAGATTTGTAAGAGTTGAGTATACAGGTTTTGCTTACAGCTTAAATAACGAAATAAATGGAATTACTTTCGGCGGGGTTGGAAGAGGAACAGTTATGGAGTATGTTCAGGTAAGTTTCTGCGGTGATGATTCATTTGAATGGTTCGGCGGTAATATGAACGCGAAATATCTAATTTCTCATAGAGCCTGGGATGATGATTTTGATACAGACTTCGGCTATAACGGAAAGCTGCAATATCTTGTTTGTCTGCGAGATCCAGAAGTTGCTGATCAGTCAAGCTCAAACGGATTCGAATCAGATAATGACGGCTCAGGTTCAACAAACGAACCGAGAACCGGTCCTACATACTGGAACGTTACACTTGTCGGACCCAAATTTAATTCCGGTACAACTATAAACCCCTTGTTTACGAGAGGTATGCACTTAAGAAGATCATCACTTAATAAAGTTTCTAACGCAATAGTAATGGGATGGCCAAGAGGTATTAGGTTGGATGGTGTACATACAATAGCAGGAGCTATTAACGGAACTATGTGGGTAAATAACAGTATAGTTTCAGGTTGGACTTCAGGTGCGCTGGATACTGTTAATGCAGGCGGACAGGCTTTTGACATCAACACCTGGTTTACTAATTCAGGCGGCAGAACTTATGCAAATAATACTGATCTCATGTTAACTAATCCATTTGATTTTACTAATCCTGACTTCAGACCAATGGCGGGTTCACCAGCACTTACCGGCGGAGGCACTCCTCCGGCAGATGGTTTCTTTGATGTATCTGCTACCTTTGTTGGTGCTTTCGGATCAGAAAACTGGATGGAAGGATGGACTAACTTTAATCCTGTTGGATACGTTACATCTGTTGATAATCAGGATGGTTCAATTGTAGCTGATTTTAAACTTGAGCAGAATTATCCTAATCCGTTTAACCCGGGAACAACAATACAGTACTCACTGCCTGAAGCAGCTAATGTTAAAATTACAGTTACCAATATAATTGGTCAGCAGGTTGCTGAACTTGTTAACGAATACAAGCAGTCCGGTAATTATATTGTCGGATTTGATGGATCGAATCTATCAAGCGGTATATATATATACAAATTAGAAGCTGGATCAAGTATTGTTTCAAAGAAGATGACTTTACTTAAATAAATATTTGTGTTCTCTCTCCCTCTCCTTCGACTAAAGGACACTGCATCAGCGGTGTCCTTTTTATATTTAAAATAAGTCATTCCTGTGTTAAATTTGTTTATGAAAATACTCAAAACATTATTAGTTACGTTTAATATTTTTTCTGTTCTACTGTTTTCTCAAAGCACAGAGACTTTCTATTCAGCATTTAATTCTATTTCCGGCGAAAAGATAAAAGAACATCTTGAAATTCTTGCTCACGATTCGCTGGAAGGAAGGGCAGTCGGAAC
>CAZXCP010000057.1:2433-9975 GCA_964639355.1 uncultured Ignavibacteriaceae bacterium | reverse complement strand
ACTAGGTTTTCTGCTACTTGAACAGGATCACAAAAAGCGCTAGCTTGCTATCAATGAACAAAGTACGGCACACAGCGCATACACGGGCGTTATGCACAATGCCGCGGGACACATGCGGTGCTTCGAACATTGGCACATTTGCTTGCCGCACATTCCCGCGCGACACCAAAGCAAGCAAAAGAGCCAAGATTTGTTTCTAATTATTAAATAGTTGACAATGAAAATAGCATCTAAAACTATTACTGACAAATTCTGGTCATCTGGACAAATTCTAAAATGATGACTACCAGAATACCAATCAAGAGAGTCCAGAAGGCTAAAAAAGAAGAACACGTCTTATAGCCCCTATAGCCGAGCATTGTACGCCATCCCAGCGGCAATGAAAAACATGATAACCTTTGGTTTTTATGATCTTAAGCAAATCTTAAGAATACTTTAATTGAAGCTTAAATAAGAATAGTGAATATTTGAACAATGAAAATACTAATAGTAGAGGACGAACAGGGTATAGCTTCCTTCCTTAAGCAAGGGTTGGAGGAAGAGTCTTTTGCAGTGGATGTTGCAGATGAAGGAAAGAAAGGCTTGCAGCTTGCTCTGTCAGGAGAGTATGATTTACTTCTACTAGATTGGATGCTTCCTGGGCTGAGTGGAATAGAGATTTGCAGACAATTCAGGAAAGAATTTAATGAAACACCAATCATTTTTCTCACAGCTAAAGACACACTGGATGAAACTATTTTTGGTTTACAATCTGGGGCAAATGACTATATCAAAAAACCTTTTCATTTTGAAGAATTGCTCGAGCGAATCAAGGTGCAACTAAGACCAAAATCAGGCGAACACTCACTATTCACCTTAGGAAATATTACACTAAATACAGGAGCCCATCAGGTTTTCAAAGGTGACAAAGAAATCAATTTGACTCAAAAAGAATTTGCTTTACTCGAATACCTCATTCGCAACAAAGGCAAAGTATGTAGAAGAACCCGGATAATAGAAAGTGTATGGGACATTCACTTCGACTACAACACAAGTGTAATTGATGTATATATCAATGCTTTGAGAAAGAAGTTACTTTTATCAGATGATGAAAACTATATTCAGACTGTTCGTGGGGTGGGTTATATCGCTAAAGAATTATGAGCCTGAGTTTCAAAAATAGAATAGCACTTCACTATATGATTGCAACGGCCATTATCATGGCCGTGGTGTTTGGATTGATCTTCTTTATTGTAAAAGGGGCAGTTTTACGAAACCTTGACAATGACTTATCCTATGAAGCGGAAAAACATACTGGGGAAATAAAAATCATCGGTGATAGCATCCAATTTATCAATAAAGCGGAATGGGAAGAACGTGAACATAGAGAAATACAGGTAAACCCAGTGTTCATTCAATTAATTGATAAGCAAGGTAGAGTAATGGATAAGTCACCAAACTTAAAACAAGACTATTTACCATTTAAGGAGTCAGAATTTGGAGGACATTTTGATACCAAAATCAACGGCAAAGCCATTCGGCAGATTCAATTACCAATAGAAAATAATGGAAAAATAAAGGGATACATTCTAGCTGCTATGTCCTCTGAATCTTCCTTTTCAGTGATACAGAAATTGAGAAATGTACTGCTTGTATCTTATTTCATCGTATTGGTTGGATTGTACTTCGTGTCACGTTTCCTGGCGGGTAGAAGCATTATCCCCATTCAGGAGATGACTAACACGATAACAAGAATCACCAAGAATAATCTAAAGGAACGAGTGATCTTACCACAAAATCAGGACGAAATTCATACTCTTTCAGCCAGTTTTAACGCCTTGCTTGAGCGTATTGAAAAAGCCATTGATAGAGAAAAACAGTTTACATCAGATGCATCTCATGAACTCAGAACGCCACTTGCCGCCCTTAGGGGTACCTTGGAAGTGCTCATCAGAAAACCTAGGACTCAGCAGGAGTATGAAGAAAAAATCCAATACAGTCTGAAAGAAATTGAGAGAATGACATCTACTTTGGAGCAATTGCTGCTACTCGCTCGGTTTGAAACATCACCTGATGAAAACATAGATGCTCTAATCTCACTTCCTGAACTTATTGATGAATCAATATCACATTTCAAAACTCAAATTAAAGAGAAATCTCTCAATATAAATGTTGAGTTTGATCAATTGCGAAAAGCGCTTGTACCTCATTATTATAGCAATATCATCATTGATAATATTGTAAGCAATGCTATTAAATATTCTAACAATGATGGAGTTATAAGCATAACCATTCAAATTATTGAAGATAGAATTGTCTGCACAATCAAAGATGAAGGAATAGGAATCAAAGAAGATGATTTAACCCATATTTATGATAGTTTCTATCGATCGGATGCATTAGGTCATAAACAAATCTCTGGCAATGGCTTAGGGCTGTCAATTGCAAAAAAATGCGCTGATGCTATTCAAGCTAAACTAAAAGTCACCAGCAAATTCGGGCAAGGAACTATGGTTACCATTTTGTTTTAATTCAGCGCTATGAATATTTTGTGTGAATTTTAACAAGAGAATAGAGGATACACCATGCCCGAATTATTATAAAAATCAGTTTATGAAAAACACTAATGACGATTACGTAGCGAATCACTACATACATAGAAGCAACTGGTTAAGAGCAGCGGTACTTGGTGCAAATGACGGCATACTTTCAACCGCCAGTCTTGCAATCGGAGTAGCTGCTGCAAGTGATTTGAGGGAACCAATCATTTTGGCAACAGTTGCTGGATTAGTGGCAGGTGCTTTATCGATGGCAGCAGGAGAGTATGTATCCGTAAGTTCCCAAACAGATGTTGAAAAGGCTGATATTGAAAGAGAAAAACAAGAGCTTGAAGAAATACCTGAATTGGAATTGCAAAGACTTTCAGAAATCTACGAACAACGAGGATTGAAAAAAGAAACAGCCTTGCTTGTAGCAAAAGAACTTACTGCTCATGATGCCTTAGGAGCACATATTCGGGATGAATTAGGGATCAATGAAGTAAGTCAGGCCAAACCATTACAAGCAGCTTGGGCATCAGGGGCAGCATTTAGTGTTGGTGGCATCCTGCCTTTATTCGTAGCTTTATTTATGCCGATCCAACAAATGGAGTATTACTTATATGGATTTGCTATTATTTTCTTAATCGTTTTAGGAACAATGGCTGCTAAAACGGGTGGTTCAAATATCACAAAGGCTATTCTTCGTATCACATTCTGGGGTACTATGGCCATGGGATTAACCGCTTTGGTTGGTCATTTATTTGGTGTAAATCTTGGTTGACCTAAAATCTTAAGCCAATCTTAAGAAACACTTGAGAAAAGCCTTAGGATGCCCCTTCTACATTTGGTGTGTTATTAAAACACAACACATCAATGTTAGGGAAAATCATTCAGTATAGCATCCACCACAAGCTGATCGTACTTTTATTTTCAGCAGGTATCATTGGCTTTGGGCTTTACTCTCTTTCCGAGATTCCAATAGGAGCGGTTCCTGATGTTACCAACAATCAAGTACAAATCATTACTACTTCCAGAAATCTGGCTACTGAGGATGTTGAAAAATTTCTAACCTATCCAGTGGAATTGGAAATGGCCAACTTGCCAGATGTTAAAGAGATTCGATCAATTTCCAAATTTGGTCTTTCTGTAGTAACGGTAGTTTTCAATGACAATATAGGCACCTATCTCCCTCGACAACTCATTGCAGAAAAAATCAAAGCTGCCGAAGATAAGATTCCTGCAGGTTTTGGAAAACCATTTATGGGACCCATCACTACAGGTTTAGGTGAAATTTATCAGTATGTTATAGAAGTGGATTCAGCTCATCGAAATGAGTATTCATTGTCAGATGTGCGAACCATACAAGACTGGATAATAAAACGACAGCTTTCTGGTATCCCGGGTGTGGTGGAAGTCAATACCTGGGGAGGCTACCTCAAACAATATGAAGTAGCTATCAACCCTGAAAAACTCAGAAGTCTGAACTTATCTTTTCCCCAAACATTTTCAGCACTAGAAAAAAACAATAGTGTAGCTGGTGGTGGCTACATTGAAAAAACCAATCAAACTTATTTTATCAGAGGTGAAGGATTAGTGGGGTCACTAGAGGATATTGAAAACATCGTCATTGAAAACAGAAACGGAACACCCATTTTTATTAAAGATGTTGCCATTGTTGGCTTTGGTCATGCCACTCGGTTTGGTGCTATTACGGGCAATGGTGAAGGGGAAAAGGTATTGGGTCAAGTCATGATGTTAAAAGGAGCAAACTCTAAGGCTGTAATTGATGCTGTAAAAGAACGTGTAGCACAGATCTCCCCTTCACTTCCTCCAGGCATTAGTATCAATCCCTTCTTGGAACGGAGCGAACTCATAGAAAAAACCTCCTTCACAATTGCAGAAAACCTCATCTTAGGTTGCTTAATCGTCATTTTCGTAGTGGTGTTGCTACTTGGAAATATCCGTTCAGGATTAGTTGTAGCCTCAGTTATACCTATGTGCCTGCTCTTTGCTTTGTCGCTCATGTACATATTTGGTGTAGATGCAAACCTAATGAGCCTTGGAGCCATTGACTTTGGAATCATCATAGACGGGGCGGTGATCATTGTTGAGTTTATAGCATTCAAAATTACAGCAGAGCGTACCCAACTACTAGCATTACCAAAGGCCGAAAGACAAAACTTCATTGACAACATCACTCACTTAGGAGCATCAAAAATGATGCACTCCGCAGTATTTGGTCAACTTATCATCATCATAGTATTCATTCCTATTCTTTCGTTGGTAGGTGTGGAAGGTAAAATGTTTAGACCGATGGCATTGGTTTTTTGCTTCGCTTTGATTGGTGCAATGATGCTGTGTTTTACTTATGTGCCTGTCATGGCTTCAATGTTCATTAAACCATCCAACCCTGATAAAAAAACGATTTCTTCTCGTCTCATTACTTTCTTAGAAAATAAATACAAACCCACCATGGTGTGGGCATTAAGAAGGAAAAAAATTGTCTTGGGACTGGCAGGAGTGCTATTGCTTTCAGTGGCTTTTCTCTTTACCCGTATGGGTGGTGAATTTGTGCCCACGCTCGATGAAGGTGATTTTGTAATCCAACCTGTATTGAAAACGGGAACTTCTTTGAGTAACACCGTGATTGCAACTACGCGAATTGAGACCATTCTTAAAAGATTTCCTGAAGTGGAACAAGTAGTGAGTAGAATTGGAGCAGCAGAAGTTCCCACTGACCCCATGTCTATGGAAGAAAGTGATGTGATCATTAAACTAAAACCAAAAAGCGAATGGGTTTCAGCAGAAAGTAAAGATGAATTGGCAGATAAGTTCAAAGAAGCGTTGGCTGAAATCCCTGGAGTTGACTTTGAATTTACCCAACCCATCGAGATGCGATTTAATGAGCTGATTACAGGGGTTCGTGCCGATCTGGCCATCAAGATTTTCGGAGAGGATTTAGACATCTTATATAAGAAAGCCATTGAAGTACAAAAATCTATTCAGGATATTGAAGGTGCTGCGGATATAACCGTTGAAAAAGTAGCTGGTCTTCCCCAGATGTCAGTGAAATATGACAGGCAAAAGATTGCCAAATATGGATTGAATGTGGAAGACCTAAACAATATTATCACTATGGGATTTGCAGGTAAGTCTGCCGGGACGGTCTTTGAAGGTGAAAAGCAATTTGATTTAGTCGTTCGATTCGACAATGATCACCATCAAGGCATTGAGGATATTGAAACAGCTACTATTCAACTACCTAATGGTAATCAATTACCCCTTAGTGAATTTGCAATCATCAGCTATACCAAAGGGCCAGCAAAAATATCAAGAGACAACACCAAAAGACGAATTGTTGTTGGGGTAAACGTTCGAAACAGAGACCTGGAATCAGTTGTAAAAGATGTGCAGAGAGTAATCAATAAAGAAGTCAAACTGCCTGCTGGTTATACTATAGATTACGGTGGTCAGTTTGAAAACCTGAGAACAGCCAAAGAGAGGCTAATGATTGCTGTACCTATAGCCCTCATACTCATATTTATACTGCTTTACTTCGCCTTCGATTCTGTCAAAGAAGCGTTGATCATTTACAGTGCCATCCCTATGTCGGCTGTTGGTGGCGTTATACTTCTTTATATGCGTGATTTGCCTTTCAGTATTTCTGCAGGTGTCGGATTTATTGCCCTTTTTGGTATTGCTGTATTAAATGGAATAGTACTGATAGAAGAGTTCAAAGAACTGAAAGCACACGGCATCACTGACATCAACAAACGAATACTTAAGGGTACTAAAAATAGATTAAGACCAGTTCTACTCACTGCATCGGCAGCTGCATTGGGCTTTTTACCTATGGCCATTTCAACCTCGGCAGGTGCAGAAGTGCAAAGACCATTAGCTACTGTAGTAGTTGGAGGGTTAATTTCTGCTACAGCACTTACTCTTATTGTACTGCCTGTACTCTATGCACTATTTGATAGAAAAGGACATTTTCCTAAAGTTAGTGTACCTGCGAAAGCACTTATAGTAATGTTTTTGATTTCGATTCCTATGTTGGGATATAGCCAAAATAAAAAAATATTACCCGACCAGGCGGTAGAAATTGCGTTGAAAAACAACATTGGTCTAAAGGCATCCTCTCAAAGAGTTGATCAAAGCAAACAACTAATTAGTAGTGCCATTGACATCAACAAGACAGTAATCTATTACAACAAAGACAATAACAACATTGCCCCAAACAACCTACCGCTGAACGTTTGGGGTATTAGCCAATCCATACAATTTCCAACAGTATATGGTTTTCAACGAAAAGTAATGAAAGGTAAATCTCAATTAGTTAATGATCAGTTTTCGATGGATAAATATGTGTTAACCAAAGAAGTGTCAAAAGCCTATTATGAAATTGTCTATTGGCAACAAATGCTTAACAATTATCATTACCTGGATAGTTTATACACCACCTTCGAACTTGCTGCCAATAAAAGGTTTGAGCAAGGCGAGTCAAATTATCTAGAAAAATTAACAGCAGAGACCAAAAAGAAAGAAGTTTCACTTCAACTCAATCAAATCAAAGAAAGCATACAAAAGTCCCATATTCTATTTAATCAATGGCTTCAATCTGATTCGAGCTACACAGTTAATGATGAATCACTTGAACGAATACAATTGATGCCACTCGATACGATTGCACATCCTGTACTCAATTATTATTTAGATGCAATGAATCTTTCAGATCGAGAACTCACCTTAGAAAAACAAAAATTGCTACCTGATTTAAATGTTTCCGTCTTTCAAGGCACTAATAATGGCACAGGAATTCAATTCTATTCAGGCATTCAGGTCGGTGTAGCCATTCCATTATGGTTCGGAGCACAGAAGTCCAAAATTAATGCTTCAAAAATTGGGGCTTCTATATTAGCTAGTGAAAGCGAGAATTTCAGGAAACAATTGATATCAAAGTACCTGACACTGCAATCTGATCTACGGAAATATAAAGAAGGATTGAACTACTACGAGTCAACGG
>CAZXCP010000057.1:0-2423 GCA_964639355.1 uncultured Ignavibacteriaceae bacterium | reverse complement strand
CTGAAGAAACAATATTCCATGCAGTAAAAGCCTTTCAAAATGGAGAGATAAATTTTCTTCAATACATCCAACTATTGGAAAATGCTAAGTCCATTGAGACGAATTATCTCTCATCACTTTTTCAATACAACATGACCGCATTAGAAGCGAACTATTTAATGAATTAACAATGAAAACTAGGTATAATAATAAAATGAAACGTCAAGCACTCGGCTATTTAATTGTCGGTTCCGTTTTTTTACTGGCTTCTTGTTCACCCAAGACAGAAACAAAAATATCTGATGAACCCACAACTAGAATCATGAGTGAGGGTACTTATGACCTTACTTTAAAACAATTTCAATCTAGCAATATGGTGTTAGGGAAACTGGAAATGGGCTCGTTCCATGACGTAGTTAAAGCAAACGGAATGTTTGATGTGCCGCCCGAAAATCGTGCTATGGTCAGTTGCTACTTTGGTGGTACTGTTAAGGACATAAGATTGTTACCCGGTGAACGAGTAGAAAAGGGTCAGGTTCTTTTCATTCTTGAAAACCCAGATTATGTGCAAATGCAACAAGACTTTCTGGAAGCAAAAGGACAAATCACTTACCTAAAATCAGACTATGAAAGGCAAAAAAATCTGGCAAAGGATAATGTCACTTCCCAAAAGAACTATCTCAAAGCAGAATCTGATTATACTGTTACTAGAGTAAAGGTTGAGTCTTTAAGCAAGAAATTAGCGCTAATGCACATTAACCCAAATACCCTGACATTAGAAAATATTCGTACGACTGTAGTTGTGTTATCTCCTATCAATGGATATGTAACAGAAGTGGCTATTTCAAGAGGTTCGTTCTTGAATCCTTCAATGTTGGCTGTTTCCATTGTGAATACAGACCATTTACATTTGGAACTGAATATATTCGAAAAAGACCTTACCAAAGTAAACATAGGGCAGCCCATTCAATTCCGGATTCAAGAAGATAAGAATATTGACTATCAGGCGATTGTTCATTTAGTGAGCAAAACTGTGGATGCAGAAAAAAGAACTGTTGGCATACATGGGCATCTATCAGATGAAAAACTTGCCAACAAGTTTAATTCGGGCATGTACGTGGAGGCCGATATTTATACTTCTTCTTCCTCAAGAATGTCTTTACCTCAGACTGCCTTAGTAGAAGTGGATGGTAAATATTATGTTTTGGCCCTTCAAAACACATCGGATGCTGGTTATACATTCGTAAAAAGAGAAGTCCAAACAGGCTTATCCAATAATAAACGCATTGAAATCCTAAATACCCAAGATTTCAAGGAAAGTATTCAATTTCTAACAAAAGGAGCTTTTAATTTAATAAAAGAATAATTATGAACAATGCACATTTTCACTTAGTAATCAATCATCTACCCATCGTTGGTTTATTGATTGGAATCCTTGTACTCGTTGCTGGTTTGTTACTCAAAAAATCAGAAGTTAAACTTACTGCACTCGGAGTTTTTATCTTCAGTGCCATTACCTCAGTTGCAGCCTTTTATACGGGCGAAGGTGCAGAGGAAATAGTAGAAAATATTTCAGGAATTAGCGAGACACTCATACACACACATGAGGAGTATGCTGAGTCGTTTTTTACCCTTACACTAGTACTTGGAGCCGTCTCTTTAATTGGATTTGTAGCAGAATTGAAAACATTTAAGTATGCCAAGTATTTGTATATCTTGATCCTTTTACTAGCGATATCAGATGGTGTTTTAGCAAAATATGTGGGAACAAGTGGTGGCGAAATAAGACACTCAGAGATAAGGAGTGATTCCAAAATGATTCCTTTGGAAAAGGATGATGATTGAAAAAACGGCTTTCAACCTTGAATAAATATTCTTTTGAAAAAAAGAGGCAATAAGGAATAGAAAAAAGTTACTGATAAAAAATCACACAGCAACTCCGACAAACAGACAGTGCTTACAAAGGACAAGTGGGATTTTTTAAACTAACCGACTCTGTCTGGAATGGAAAGTTTGCGCTTCGAAATCGCAGCACCAATGCCAAAGCCCCGCAACACCAACCCACATCCAAAGCTTTAGCATCCGTGCTGCTTAGTGGTGGCTGCGGCACATGTGCATAACACGGTGTATGTGTCATGTGCTTCACTGCGTATCTGAAAGTGCGTGCGTCTTACCGCTGCTTTTTGTGATTCTCAAGATAGCGTAGGGCAGAAGTACTTGCCGAAGGTTCGTTTGTCTCTCTGGCCTCACTCAAGCTCGGCATGCTTAAATTGCATAAAAGTTCTTCGCTAATTTTTTCCGCACTTGAACGGAAACACAAAAAGCGCTAATTTGGTAGTGACCTATGTAAGGCGGCACACGAACACATACACGGGCGTTGGCTGCAAGCGTGACCCGTCCTGAAAAAAGGCTACACAACACGTAGCAAAATGTACAATAATGAT
>CAZXCP010000056.1:0-12009 GCA_964639355.1 uncultured Ignavibacteriaceae bacterium | reverse complement strand
ATTTACGGTATAAATTGTACAGTGACGTTATTTCAGCATTATCTGGTATAACACTATCTTTTAACGAGCAAGAGTTAGATGTATTTTCTAACCTCTTCATTAGTAAAGCTGTGTTTAACAATGACGAAGATGAGTCAGTACTAGCAAGAAGATTTTTGTCATCCGAGTATTCTCAACAGGACGACCAAGGTAAATCAATAATTCAAAAATCGTTTTCGGAACAAATTAAGCTTCATCAGGGGGGAAGTTATGTCCAAAAACTTAAAGATTTGTTAGATTATATTTCAGACGAACTTCCTTTTTGAAAGTGCTAACTTATCTATCCCTAAATGAATCGAATCTTAAGCCATCTCACCAATCCGTAACAAAATTCTTACCGCCGGACTTCTATTTCTATAATTTGAAATTGAATTTATTCAGGATTAAAATCATAACAATCATAGCCGATTATCTCTGTGCATAGGATGGTAACAATTGCGTTGTATGCAATTTCATCTATGGTTCCCAATCTTTCTAAAAAATGTTTTATTTCGATGGGCTGATAAAATGGAATAATAGCACATGATTTTGTATCGGGAATAAAATCTTCAGCTAATTCTTCATAAGCTCTCTCAATAGGGAAAATTAATTTGTCTGGGCTTACATTCGTACTAAGTGGGACTACATTGATTAGAGGATAGTGATCATTACTTAGGAAATTTACAGAAGCTAATATTAATGCAGGTCTACCGCCTTTATCATTTCTTTTATCGGGGTGCATTCTGAGTTCGGAATCTTCTACTATCCAGACTTCCCTTTGTTTTGGCGGTATCAGTTTAATTAATTTTTCCCCAATTATACCCATTCTGGTCTTAACTTTTTGAGATCATTCAATTCACTAACTAATTTGTAATGTTGTTCATAATTGATGTTAGGATACTTTCTGATATGTTCTAAAGCTAGTTTTCGCCCAATCACTTTCGGATTATCTTTATATTTACTCATTTTAATACAATCTTTTAACACATAGCTCCCTTTCTCCGGCTTAAGCCCCGTTTTCACTTTGGCTAAATATGTTTTTACTGGCGATGTTTGATAAACAATCTTTTCTAATCCATCACAGTCCAGATTTGCGTATCGATTAAGGATTTGAATTAAAAAATCATTTATAATGGGATCGAGCGAAATTGCATGTATAGTATTATCATTACGCTTTAACCATATTTTTTCTTTTGAATCATCGTCAAGATGCCTCGTTTTTTTTAAAAGCTCTTGGTCTGTATCGATTAGATTAAAATTGGAAAGAGTTAAAATTTGTCGCTTATAATTTGTTATTACCGGTCCATGTGGTAGTTTAATAAAAACTTCTTTTGTAAATCGAAGACCGAAATTTTTTATGAAAAAATATTCGAATAGATAAGTAAGTTTATTGTAGTGAAATACTCCCAATTTTCCCAATTCATTAACAATAGATAATGTAATGATATCTAAATTAGTCAGTTTTTCTTTTAAATTTTCTGACATTTTATATGATTAAATGGGATAAAGAATATATAATTAACTCCGGTTCTAAAAATAGAACCAAGGTCTTAGATTGTCAAGCTATTTAGCCAATCAATTGGTTAAAAAACCCCTGATTTCACCAATCCGCAACAAAATTCTTACCACCGGTATTCTTTTTCTTCAGCTTGGGGCTGGTTTCCTTAGCCTCAAGCTTTGCTTTTGTGAACGTCATATCAACCTTTTCAATTTCAACCATCAGGATAATATTAACATTCTCAATAACCTCATTCACTGACTGCGTAGGACTAATCCCGAACTGATGCGCAGCCTTCAAAATCTTATCTTCATTTATTGGATATATATCTACTCTCATTTACCACTCAGTAACAAAATTATATGCCGGCTAGGCTTACCTTTTTTTCAGCATTGTCGGGCAATCATTTTGGACATTTAATCCTTCAATTTTATCAATTTACTTTAGCTTTAATATACAACCCCTACAGGGTTGGGGTTTCGTTGGACATTCTTTGTTTTATAAATGTTAAACCCCTACGGGGTTTTCGCTCCATCGCTGTCATTCTGATCCCGATTTATCGGGAGAAGAATCCCCCTTCCCACCGCGTCACCGTGTCTCAGCGGTAAAAAAAAATTTTCTCGCTCACCCATTCACACATTCAATCATTCAATCATTCAACCATTCCCCCAATCAATCCTTCTCACGGCGAAGTTTCCAACGTAGCCTGAGCCGGGACTTGCTTCGCAGCTGTACTCGTCCAGTAGAATTTTTTCTTTTTATTAGGTATTCCGCTTACAGCCATTAACACTAATGGATTTGAATTCTCAATCATAGCCCGTTTAACGGGATATATCAGTTCATAATTCACTGCAAATTTTCCGGCCGGTTTTTCTAAACCTTCAGTCTGAAGCAATATAGTGTCTTTATCAAAACAAAACAGAAAAAAAATAAATGCTGGGAAAATTAAATTCTTGTAGTCTGGAATAGAGAATTCAGTTTTAATCTTATTCTCCTCAATAATTAACAAGTTTAGCTTTAACTTTAATCCTTTTGGCGTGATAACATTTTTGTTGGTAATCTCTCCCATCCCCGATTGTTTTATATTATATTTCATTATTCTGTTGAATGCTAAAGAACCATCCAACTTTGTATCAGTCCATATTCTATTCAATTCATTAGAACCATTTACAACTTTTGTAAATTTCGCAGCAGCACCAAATTTGGCACGGTTTAGCTTTGCCTGTTCGGATTGTCCTATTTTCGTCTTCCTTTTCGGTCGGTGATAAACAAAAGTTTTACCATTCCTTCGTACATATACAAAATCTCCTGTACGTCCGCTGAATCCTTGCATAAGAATATCTGTTACTAACGCCATTTAATTTTCGCAATGTTGATAATTTAACTTATTCATTTTCTCCTGTTTCGGTAGTCCATTACCATGAATACCTTTCTTCGGGTTCAACCTGATTCAATATAATTACGGTAAATAATTTAATAAGTTCTTAGATTTCTGATCCGTGTAATCCGTGTTCTATTCTTCTGCGTTTTCCTTTGCGGCTTTTGACATAGCCATCCCCTTGGGAGCGTGAAACTTCATCTGACTTTGCTCTTTTATCTTTTTCCTTTTATCCTTAATCATTCAGCATAATGCATCAGGAATCTGATTACCATATTACCATTCCTGACTTCTTCCAGCACATTATCTCTGGCAACAATTTAACAATTCAGCAATTCATCCTTCAATTCCTGATCTGCGAACATCTGCCGAATCTGCGTGATCTGCGTTCTATTCCTTTGACTTTCCCTTTGCGGCTTTTGACATAGTCATCCCCTTGGGAGCGTGAAACTTCTCCTGACTTTGCTCTTTTATCTTTTTCCTTTTATCCTTAACCATCTGGTATCTGGCAGCCAGCATCACGAATCAAGTATTAAGTATCCGGCACTCACTCTAAAATCCTTAATCTTGAAATCTTTCAATCTTGTAATTTTCCTTCACTTAACTTTCCCATAATATCGTCAACACAGCGCCATAACTCCCCATCACAACATTCTGTTCATACATCATAACATTTGCTTTTCTTCCATACTCAAAATCCTCCCGGAACCAGGCATCGGGCGTTACCAGATCTGGTTCCATTTCGAGTTCCTTACCGGCAAAGTAATCGTAGGCAACTGATGATGAATTGACTCTGTATCCTTGTGGTATATACTTAAACGGAAAGTATTCGTTGATCCTGCTCCACTTTACTTCGCCCTTATGACTCATGATAACTGCTATCGGAAATGCTCCGGTTTCTGCATATTTAAGAGCTGCCGCAGTTATCGATACGCCAAAATATTCAGTTATGTCCTGCAGCAGCTTCACATTAATTCGCGTTCTTCCGGTAAACTTAAGGAACCATTCTTTCAGCATTAATAGCTCAGAGGCAAATATGTTTGCTTCAGCTTCATGATTTTTTAATCCGCCGTAGAAATTTAGGTCCTTATTTGAACAGCCTCTTAACCCGTAATAGTTGCTTCTTTTTTTTCCGGTAAGTGGATTAACACCTTCGTTAAAATAATGTCCAAGCTCGTGTGCCAGCACAAATCTCTTTTGACTTGCCTCCCGGATGTCCTGCCTTATTTTTATAAGCCCGTGATTTTCTGCATAAATGATTCTGCCCTGGTGTGTATCCAGTCTTCCTTCTTCAACTATTATTTTTTCTGCGTTTGCAATTTTCTCTAAGTTTAGTTCTTCGGGTTTCGTAATACAATACTTTTTTAATAACAGTTTTGCATTAGCTTTTGCCGTCGCGCTCATTTGCATCGGTGATTTTTTTAATTAACGCTAATTTTTTCCTGTCCTCTTCCAGTTCTGCTTGTTCTGCCTCCGTAAGTTCGCCTGATTGATTCCTGAACCCGAAACTCAATTCCCCTGTAAGCTCTCCCTTTAATTCCTCCTGCTTGCCGGTTTTTAATAACGTTAAATATACATTTTTGAATTTTTCCCCTTCTTCTAACCTCCTTTCTGCTTCAGCCTTTAATAAATTGAATGTTATTTCTTCGATGAAACTTTCAACATCTATTCCCGCTTCCTCCAGGTTTTCCCCTATGCTTGATTCCTCCTCGTATACAGGATTTAAATAAATGTTGAGTAGTGTATGTAGTTCATCGGCACCCATAGCTACTCCTGTTTAGTTTGATGTTTTTAGTCCCTTTCGTATTTTATACTTTATTCGCCTTATTATATTTCTTACCTCCGATTTGCTTATCCCCAGATCTTCAGCAATCTCACTTTCTTTCATACCTTCATGCAGGCAGTTGAAGACTATTTCACAGTCATCGTCATCTCTCAACTTACGCCTTACTATTTCAAGCTTTTCTCTTATATCTTGTTCAAGGTGTATTTCGTCAAGGGTTAGGCAGTCTTTTTCCTCAAGATTGCTCTCAAATGTGTCGCTTTTCGGAATATACTTGTCCGTCGACTCCGTCCGGTTTTCTTTTTTGGCAATTCCCGCTACATGACTTCTGATACTATTATACATGAATGCATTAATATCCACCTTTTCTTGATCCCAGTTCCTCACACCGTTTACCATCTTTAACAGTATATCTCCTACAATATCCTCCGCTCTTATCATCTTACTGTTCCCGTTCAAGTATATCCGGATGAACTTGTGTGCATGATTTAACCATTCCTTCACTTTGGCTTTATCAGACTGAATTATCCCCCTTATATCCAGTCCATCAGTTATTTGTGGTTTGTTCAATATTCCTTTCTCCCACATTAGTTGGTGGATGATTATATATTATTAATTCGCTTCACATTGCTGATCTGACGAAAAATAATAAAAAAATTTTATTCGCTTCATTTCTTATCTGCTTAGAATTATTAATTGATAATTTTTCAATAATTCTGAATTTAACAAATGAACATCAAACAAATTATACTACACTTTAAAAAGAATATAGTTTTTACAGATAATTGCTCTTTTTTCATCTCCGGCATAAACCCGGCACAACCTCGTCAATCGGACGGTATTAATGATATTTTATTTTATCCCGTAACAGTAACCGGTTACATTTCTGCATTATTTGTATTAACTCATCAACATCATCATAATAAAGGTCCCCCCTGCTCCGTTCTATTAATGCTCACAGTAAACAATTGATTTTAATTTCACTAACTCAAACTATTTCAAAAGGACATTTAAAATGGCAACATTAAAGAAAACAATACTTGGCCGCCTTAGTGGTACTGTTGGCGACATAGTATTTCGCAATAAGCATGGTAGAAATTTTGTCTCATCGAAACCTGCATCTTTCACCGCACCTTCTGATGAAGAATCGCTTGCACGGCGGGAACGTTTCAAGTTAAACATCAAATTTGCAGCTGCAGTTACTTCTTTATCACCTCTGAAGGAAATCTGGCGTGCCCATAAACCTGCTCGTCAAACTGTTCAGAATTTTATAATAAAGGAAAATTACCAGCACATTTCTCATATTGATGTTGGTAATACTGCTCTTGTTGTACCGGCTACAGGTTTTATCACAGAATTTGACGCAATTAATCTTTCGTCGTCAAATCTGCTGGTGGAACTGACTGCTATCGGTGAAGGCGCTGGTATAGATCCTTTAGTTGAAACCACTCTCAGACTTTCCGCAATCATATTCCTTTCTTCACCGGTAGACAGTTCTTCTCCGAACTATTCTTTCATTACAGTACTGTCTTCTCCGGTTCCGGTTAATTTGCAGGAAGGGCTGGTGTTTAATGCGCCTTTTTCACCGGTTCAAACAGCGCTGTTCAGTCAGTATCAGTCGGCTAAACCATTATGTACAATCATCTCGTTCAATGCCGAAAATAAAACCGTAAACTTCGCACGTACCTTCACTGGCTAAACCCCAAACCCGGTTCCAATTAAATGGGACCGGGCTTTTTTCTAAAAAATAAAACCACTTCCTTGCTATCATCAAGTAAAGAAAATGTACCATTTCTCTTCTTCAATTCATTTTCCGATTTTTGATCCGTGAAAATCCGTCTCATCCCCTTAATCCGTGTTCCATTCCTCTGCATTTTCCTTTGCGGCTTTTGACATAATCATCCCCTTGGGAGCGTGAAACCTTTCACTGCCTGGTTCTTTTGTCTTTTTCCTTTAATCCTTAATCATTCAGCATAATGCATCAGGAATCAGCTTACCATATTGCCATTCCTAACTTCTTCCAACACTTTATCTCTGGCAACAATTTAACAATTCAACAATTAAGCAATTAATACTTCAATCCCTGATCCGTGAACATCCGTCTCATCCGTGTAATCCGTGTTCCATTCCTCTGCATTTTCCTTTGCGGTCCTTACGTGCATTATTTCTCCTCAAATATTTTTTCTACTGCTTTCTGCCTCGCAAACCTGTTTCATAACTTTTTTTGTTTGTTACAATCCTGCCCATTGTATCACTCTCAATTAAACCGCATCCTGTCACGGGTTAGTCCCTAATGCAACCGGAATTTATCCCACCACTCGTCATAATCCCGTTTTGTTAATTACCTTCTTTTCCTATTTTCCTTCGTTCAATTTTTCAATAACTAGAAGGAGTTAAAATGGATAGTGCCGATAAAACTATGATGGAGAATATTCAAAAGAACACTGGCAAATCATTCGATTACTGGATCGAGCTTGTCCGTAAAAAGAACTTCGCTAAGCACAATGAAATCGTTAAATACCTTAAAGAAGAACACGGTTTCACATATGGCTATGCAAGTCTCGTTGCTCTCAAATCAAAAGGTACTGATGCTGGTTCAGTTGATAGTAGCACACTTATTGAAAAACAGTATAAAGGCAAAGAACATTTTAAGCCGCTCTTTGATAATCTCATAACAGAAATAAAAAAGTTTGGCAGTGATGTAGAGGTTGCACCCAAGACTACCTATGTTAGCCTACGGAGAAAAAGACAGTTTGCAATACTTCAGCCTGCAGCCAAAACCCGCTTCGTAATACAGCTTAATCTGAAAGGTGTACCTGCAGCCGGAATACTGGAAAGCATAGCATCCCCCAACGCAATGTGCACTCATAAAATAAATCTAGATGAGAACCGTAAAGTATCCAAAGAAGTAATTAAATGGATCAAAACAGCCTTTGACAGAGCAGGTTAAGTTTATATCCGCATAATAATATTAAATGCCGGTTGGGATGGATAGCTCCATTCATGCTTTATACTCCCTTTAAAGAATTAATCAGCCGGCACTATTTTAATCCAATCAACCAATCAGTCAATCAGCCAACTAGTCACGGCATAGTGAAACGAAGCCGGAACATCCAATTCGTTAGTGATTCAATCCGCCAATTCGTAATTCGCAAATCCAGGTTTCCAATACTTATCTAATACCTTAAAACTTAATTTATTCCTAACTTACATTTGTAATTATAATATTTTATAGGATGAAAGCAATTGACTGAACAAATCATTCCGGAAAATACATTTTACCAATCTTGTGTAATACCTTACCGCATTAAAGCGGATAAGCTGGAAATCCTGCTAATAACTTCATTACGGAAAAAGAAGTGGATATTGCCTAAAGGTTTTGTGGAATATAATCTTTCCGCCTTTGAATCGGCTAAGAAAGAAGCTTTTGAGGAAGCCGGTGTACTGGGTGCTAATGAAACTACCGAGCTCGGCGAATTCAAAATAGAAAAGGGGGAAAACATTATAATGGTAAAGGTATATTCGATGGAGGTTACCGAGGAGCTCGATTCATATCCCGAAAAAAATTTACGGAAACGAAAATGGCATGACGTTGCGACGGCATTGGAAAAATTGGAAATTCATCAGGCAAAAAGTTTTATAACCAAACTTGATAAGATGGTTCGTCACTCTAACTAATTTTCTGAGCAGTTATTTGAAAATAAATAACTATGCAACTATAACTGGCAAAGAGTTTATCTGTTCCTGTTCTTTATGTGATTATTCGTATTGAAAACATTACTAAACAAAGATTATTTAAGTATTACAAATGTTTAATCCCTGAAACATTACTATTAACTATAAGTATCTGAATCGAAATGAAAATCACTCATTTAAAAATTGTTTTTCTTCTATTCTTTTATTGTTCAAATTTGTATTCCATAAACCCCGAAAAAGAATACAAAGCATTACCCTCCGACTATGGAATAATCTACAAAGAATTATCAATTACCACGTCAGAAGGATTGAAACTAAATGCCTGGTTTTATCCTGCACAGGATACAAACGGTATTGCAAACGATATCATCGGCAGGGTTTTACCCGTTCCCGGGGAATTAAAAAAAGACCAGCGGGATTATGTCCTGAAGTACAATAAATCTATGCCGACAATCATAATCAGCGGCGGAGATGCCGGTAATATGAGTTACCTTATTTTTTATGCATATCATTTCTTCACCAGAGGTTTTAATGTCCTTACTTTTGATTGGCGTGGATTCGGCGGAAGTTCTGACTGGGAAATGGAAAAAGATTTTCTCTGCTATGCTGAGTTTCTTGATGATTATGAGGCTGCAGTAAATTACGTTAAAACTTTAAGCGAGGTCGATACCACTAAAATAGGTGTGATGGGATTTTCCACCGGGGCATATTTATCCTTTGCTGTATTTACCAAAAGAAATGATTTATTTGCATTGTGCGGAAGAGCTCTTATAACTTCGTTTGATGATCTGTTATCAGTTATAAATGCCCTGGATACATCAAGAACTTTTATAGCACCACCTGATTATCCCCTTGAGTTACTCCCTGTAAACGCAGCAGGTACAATTGAAAAACCTGTTTTTCTGATTGTTGGTGAAAATGATATCCGTACTCCTCCCTGGATGTCCGAAAAAATTATGGGTTTGTTAAAAGGAGAAAAGGAACTCTGGATAGTGCCCGGGGCAGAACACGGGGGCATTAAAGGACCTGAGTTTTATAACTATCCGGAATTTTTTGAAAGGGTTTATTTATTCTTTATTAAGTATTTGTAGATAAGATTTTAGTTGCTGACCACATCTAATAGTAAGTACGCAGAATATTTTACGTTTATATTGATTTGTTAACTAAGGATTTCACTTATAGTGCTCACCCGAATAAAAACTTCAGAACAAAGTAAACTATTAGTACAGCAGCAATTACAAAAATAACCGTAACAATATTTTTGGGATACCTGGCCATCATAACCTCTTTTGCTTACCTAAAAATAACTGCAATTTAGAATAATGCAAAATGTATATCCTCAGGAATCTCAAAATCCAGCAAGCACTCTATACAGGAAATATATCAATAAAATAATCAACACAAATCTTATAGTTTCCCGGATCCATTCCTTTTTCTGCGGATTCATAATTTTCCTCTCTTAATAACCTAACATATAAATAGGTCTGTTTATGGTAAGTGCAAAAAGAGGGTTTTTTATACTCTAATGAATTCAATTATATAATAATACCTTCATTAAAGATTAGATGTAAAGAATAAAATATTACTCCATAATAGCCGGTACAAATCTGGCACACCTTCGAGTGCACAGGCAGGCAGCAAGCTTCATTTCATAATTTTTCATTGATCTTATCTTTATCTTTTTATATTTTGCAATTGGCTTGATGATATATACTTCCCTTCTCCATACTTCTCTTTATGCTGCGGGGATGCTGATTCGGTGGGTTAGGCAATGCAGTTGATATTTTCTGTTCTAATAATATAAGTACTTTAAAACAGCAAACCCGATTTTCATCGGGTCTACTGTAAATGTTTTCACAACGGAATAATCCATATTGTGATTTGCTTCAAATTGATAATGCGAAAAGAATGATTTTTAGAATTAAACAAAACGGTGATTAATATGAAAAAAATTCTTGGGCTTGATTTAGGTGTAACATCCATAGGATGGGCGCTAATTGCTGATAATGATGGACAGAGAGAGATTATTGGAATGGGATGCAGAATCATTCCTTTAAGCACTGACGATAAAGATGAATTTTCATCTGGAAATAAAATTTCCAAAAATCAGAAGAGAACTCAAAAAAGAACCCAGAGAAAAGGATATGATCGCTATCAGCTGCGCCGGAAAGTGCTTACTGAAGAATTACTTAAGCACGATATGTTTGATCAAACACTTTTTAAACTGAATCCATTGGAATTGTGGGGTTTAAGGGCCAAAGCAGTTACAAAAAAAATTACTTTGAAAGAGTTTGGGCGAGTTCTGTATCATCTGAATCAAAAACGCGGTTACAAAAGTGCCAAGAGCGATGCTAACATGGTAAAAAAGATACCGAACATGTAGAGGAAGTAAAAAGCAGGCATCAGGAAATAAGGGAACAACGGATAACCATTGGACAAAAATTTTATAGTGAACTTCAAAAAAATGAACACTACCGTATCAGGCAACAGGTTTTCCCAAGAGAAGCTTATATAGAAGAGTTCGAGACAATTTGCAAACAACATCAAAAACATTATCCGAAAATTATCACTGATGAATTCATTACTAGGTGTAGAGATGAAATAATTTATTTCCAAAGAAAACTGAAATCGCAAAAAGGTTTAGTAAATGTTTGTGAGTTTGAAGGTTTTTGGACAAATACCAATAACCAAAAAGAGATTTTTGTCTCTCAAAATGCAGCTTACTTACTAAACCCGAATTTGTTATAGTTCTATACATAGTTGAACGAAGTATAGGTAGTTGAACGCCTTGCCTACCTTCTAATTGGAAACCGTGAAGTTCTCCGAAAGTGGCAGGGTTGTGATTTGCTATGCTATCAATCTGTTGTGAGATTTGATAGTGATAGTTGAAAGTATATACAATTCTGTCGTGATTGTGGCTTAATTCGAGTGCTATACTTTTGAGCGCGATTTCAACTTCTCTTTCTGTATTAATATTATCCCTAACTTCTGTCAACCCAAAAGCTAAAAATACACTTGCAAAAACAATTATACCTTGTATCAAGTGATTTAAGATGCTTTCTCTTATCTTAATTGAAGGAATTTTTATTTTTCGCATTATACTTTGGTTAATCTTAGTTTATGAGGACTAGTTTTTGGAACTCTCTCAATCAGTTTTCGTGCTTCAAGGTCAAGTTTAACTGTAACCATATACCAAACAACTTTACCATCAAAAGTTTTACTCAGAGATTTAACGGCTCTATCGGTTAGTTCCTCGAAGGAAATTTCCTTGCCTGATTTTAATGTTTTGAGAATAAAATTTTTAATAACATCATATCTTCTTTTCAAGATATTAACACCTTGTTTGCCGTCGGGATGAAGTGTCATAATTTTTTCTTCGTTCATTTTGTCTCCTTAATTGATAATTTATTTAATTTGATTATTCTTCCGGAAATGGAAAGTATCCCCTACGTCCAAAGTAATAAAGCAGATGACCGAATCCGGCAGCAAACATGATTACCAGCGCAAATAAAATGGGTTTATTTATTGAAGTATCAAAAGATAAAGAAAAAAATCCCCCAAGAACTCCAACTACCCAGCCAATAACAGCAAATATTTTGGTTGATTTTTGAACACGAAGCATTAGCTCTACCATTT
>CAZXCP010000055.1:256-12133 GCA_964639355.1 uncultured Ignavibacteriaceae bacterium | reverse complement strand
CCCCGATCAAGTAAAATAACTAGCTACTTCTGCAGCAAAAGTAAGTTATAAGAAATGTATATTCAATCGTTAATTATGATGAATTTTTAATGAAATTATGTGAATTTTGGATTAAAACTAATCAGAATTAGGTATTTAATAAGAAATGGGTATGAAGTGGAAATTCTAAAGACGAGAAGTTAAACTTTCCTGATTTTTTTGATTAAAATTTATTTATGTAGATATTTAAGTGCTGCCTCAGTACGTGAACGGACATGTAATTTTTTATAAATATTTCGCAGGTGTGTTCTCACAGTTGGAACACTAATATCAAACTGCTCAGCAATTTCCTGATCCTGAAACCCTTTTGCAACACTTGATAATACATCAATCTCCCTATCGGAAAGATTTTCCGTTTCCCTGACTGATTTACCAATTTTTCTGAATGCATCAACTACCTTACGGGCAATTTGAACCGACATAGGAGAACCTCCTTCGTGGAGTTCCTTTATTGCTCCAAGTAATTCAGCCGGTGGAGTTCGCTTTAATATATATCCTGAAGCTCCCGCAAGCAATGACTGAAATATCTGCTCTTCCTCTTCGTAGACAGTAATCATCATTATTTGCAAATCAGGCATTTTTTCTTTCAATTTTTCGACACACTGAATTCCTGACATTCGTGGAAGATTAATATCCATCAGAACCACATCTGGCTTAACAAATGGAATAGACTTTAATGCTGCTTCGCCATTGGAATATTCCGAGATGCACTTGAATCCGTCTGAACCATTTATCAGCATAAAAAGTCCGTTACGGATCTTATCATTATCTTCTACCAAGGTTACTTTTATTTCCTGCATAAACTATTATTAGGACAAATTAACTATTTATAAAGTGGTAATGCTAATTTAATATTTGTTCCTTTACCTGGCTCGGATTCAATATCAAATTTCCCATTTATGTCTTCAATTCTTTTCTGCATATTTATGAGACCATTACCAAATCCATTTTTTTTCTCTATACCTTTTCCGTTATCGATAACTTCGAGAGTCATTTTACTGTCCAAAACACTTATTCTAATTGAAACCTCAGTTGCGCATGAGTGCTTTACAATATTATTCAGAGCTTCTTTTAGAACCAAGAATACATTTCGTCTGACTTCGGCGGAAAGATGAAAATCCGGAATTTTCTCTTCTGTTTCGAAATTACACTTGATGTCTGCTTTGCTGAGATAGTTCTTTCCAAATTGTCTGAGATAGGAAATCAAATTATCCAGAGGATCATTTTTAGGGTTGATAGCCCAGATTATCTGACTGATGTTATCAATGATTTCGGCAATCTGAGAAGAAATGTTATTGAGATGTCCGACCACCTCATCAGGTTTATCGATATTCTTTTTTACAATTTCGCTCACTATTGCAATCTCTGTTAAACTGGAACCAACCTCATCATGCATGTCTCTTGAAATCCTTGTTCGCTCTTTTTCCATTTCACGTTCACGTTCAAGTTTTTCAATCTGTTTTTTCAACTTTCTTGTTGTAATATAACGAACCGTACCTAAAATTGTAACTGCCATAATTGTCCAGAAGATGGTCAGGAACCACCAGGTTTTCCAGAATGGTGGATGAATGATAATCTTTATCGAAGTCCCCTCTTCATTCCATATCCCATCATTATTAGCTCCTTTAATCCTGAACATGTATTCTCCCGGATCCAAATTTGTATAGCTGGCAAATCTTCGGTTTCCTATAAAAATCCATTCATCATCGAAACCTTCCATTTTGTGAGCATATTGATTTTTATTTGGTGCGGCAAAATCAAGTGCGGCAAAATCAAAAGAGAAAAAGTTGTGTCGATAAGACAATTCAATTTGAGCAGTTTCAGTTATTGATTTTTCTAAATATATCAGGTCAGAATAGTTTTCACCTGAGTCTTCTAAATCGCTATAAACTAATACAGAGCGATTGAAAATTTTAAAATCTGTAACTATAACAGGTGGAATATTGGGATTATCTTTTATTTCAGACGGATAAAAAGAGTTGAAGCCGTTCATTCCGCCAAAGAACAATTCACCATTTTTGCTGGCGAAGTAAGCATTCCCGTTAAACTCATTTTCCTGAAGTCCATCCTGAACATCGTAATTTCTGAAAGTATTTGATTTAATATCAAATCGGGAAAGTCCATTGTTAGTACTTATCCATAGTTTTCCTTCGGAATCTTCGAGAATACCATTAATTATATTATTAGGGAGCCCATTACGAGTTGTAAAATGAGTAAATAGGCCAGAACTAATTTCCAGTTTATTTAACCCGCCTTCAGCAGTTCCTATCCACAATGTCTCAGGGAATTTTGATGATTGATAAATTGAAAGGACGATATCACTGCTCAAACTGTTGGTATTCTCTAAATCATACTGAAAAGAAGTAAATGTTTCACTTTTAATATTGAATTTGTTCAATCCTCCACCTATGGTACCAATCCAAAGTATATCTGGTTCATTAATGGATTCCCAGATAGTATGGATATCATTATTACTAATACTATTGGCATCCGCTGGATTGTGCTTGTAACTAATAAATTTATTTTCCTCAATAATAAATTTATTCAAACCTCCCCGGGCAGTACCAATCCAAAGAATACCGGGCTCCGCGCGGGATTCAATTATATTTAGAATAGCATTGCTACTTATACTTGATGGATCATTTTGTGTATGCTTATAATGTATAAATTGGGCAATGTCTCCTTCATTTTTGCCAGGGATTAATTTTGTCAATCCACCGCCGTAAGTTCCAATCCATAAAACCCCCGGTTCAAAACTTGTCTCAACAATAGTTGTTACAATATCGCTGCTCAGACTGTTTTTGTTATTCTGTAAATGCGTATGGTTCACAAATTTAATTTCACCATTGGCATAACGATGAATTTCTGATAAGCCCTCATGTGTCCCGACCCAAAGAATACCACTACTATCCTGACAAATAGACCAAACAACATTGTTAATAAGACTATTGGTGTTATCCGGTTCATTTTTATAATGTGTAAACTTCTTATTGGATTTATAAATTTTATTTACTCCCGCATCGAACGTACCTACCCACATTACACCCGGCTGATTTTTATCTTCAAATAGTGAAATAATATTATCACTGCTTAGACTGTTTAGATTCCCAGATTGGTTTTTAAAATGAATGAATTTAATATTTTTTATACCGGCAGAATTATAAGAACCTTCAGGCAATATCATTTTGTTTAAACCACCACCCATAGTACCGATATAGATTACGCCTGGTTCATCCGGTGATCCGATAAGTGAAGTTACTTCATTATGACTCAAACTGTTTTTATTCAGAGGATCATTTTTATAGTGAGTAAAAGTAACATTTTTGATATCAAATTTATTAAGTCCATTCTTTGTACCTATCCACAAAATTCCAGGCATATTTGAAATTTCATATAGAGCCCAAATCTCGTTGCTACTTAAACAATTAGATTGACCAGGTAAGAATTTGAAATGAGTAAAACTATTTTCGATATAATTAAATTTATTCAGTCCACTGTCACCGGTGGCTATCCATAAAATTCCTGGCTGAGCAGGAGATTCATAAATTACCCTGATTCTGTTGCTGCTGATAGAGTTAGGGTTTTCAGAATTAAATTTATAATGTGTGAATTTTCTTTCCGAAACATCAAATTTATTTAAACCTCCCGTTTCTGTTCCAATCCATAGAACCCCGGGTAAGCCGGGGGATTCATAAATTGAACTAATCTTATTATCACTAATTGAATTTTTATTTTGCGCATCATGCTTAAATACTTCAAAAGTTTCTTTTTGGCGGTTGAATAAATTTAAACCTCCGTCTCTTGTTCCAACCCATAAATTCTCATAGGAATCCTCAAATATAGAAAACACTACTTCGTTGCTTAAGCTTAAAGGATTTCGATGATCATTTTTATAAACTGTAAAATTATATCCATCATATCTGTTTAAGCCTTCTTCAGTACCGAACCACATGAACCCCCTGCTATCTCTGTAAATACATTCAACAGTACTTTGAGATAAACCCTGATCAGTTGAAATACGTTCGATTTGCAGATTTCTGGTAATCGATTGAGAAAGTAAAATCGGACTGCAAAAACAGGTACTTAGTAAATATATCAGAAGGGTTGATTTTAGTTGATTATTTCCAAAGAAATATTCAGATATTTTTTTAGGTATTCTTTCTATGATATCACTCATAATTTACAAAGTTTTGAGTGTACACAGTTGTGATTTTTGATTGAGGATATATAACTCCAGCCTTATCAATACTTTTAAATTCCTGCAACATTAAGAACATCAGTGATGGAGATAAATTCTGTTGCAAAATAATGAAGTAAAGATGAAATAAGCAACAACTAATGGTTTTTAAACCTTTAATTTGGTAATAATTATTTTCGGTATAAAAAGTAAACAATTCAGAGTCATGATGTTTTATTCAAACTTTAAATATCTCATCAGAACATAGATCAGACGTATATCGCTTCTTAAGTTTGACTAATAAAATGTTAAATGTTTTTTACAAACTTATATCCCGATTTATGTATAGTAAGAATAAACTCTGGATTGGAAGGACTGTTCTCTATTTTTTTGCGTATCGATAGTATATAATTATCGACCGTTCTGGTAGTTGGAAAGGCATCATATCCCCACACTTCATCGAGCAGCTGGTTCCGGGAAATAACCTCACCCTCATGATCGATCAAATAATGAAGTACTTTAAATTCAGTTGTGGAAAGTTTTTTTTCTACACCTGCTTTGAATAATTCCTGCTTCGTGAAATTAATTTTAATATCTCCGAATTCAACCTCACTTTTTGTAGTATGATCATAGTTGGATCTCCTTAAAACGGCTTTGATTCTTGCCAGAAGTTCTCTGATGCTGAATGGTTTTGTTATATAATCATCAGCACCTAATTCAAATCCAATGATTTTATCAATTTCTTCCTTCTTTGCAGTTAGCATAATTATCGGGGTCATAATTTCCTGACGACGTAGTTCTTTACAAATATCCATGCCGTTTATTCCCGGCAGCATTAGATCCAGTAATATAAGATGGTAGTGATTTTTTAATGCTAACTCAAGTCCTTCAGTACCATTTTCAGAAGAGTCACAGACAAATTGTTCACTGTTAAGAATTTCAATTATCCCTGCCTGAGTGGATTTATCATCTTCAATGACAAGTACTTTTTTCATTGCTACCTCATAGTAGTTTTAGTTAATCAATGGAAATTTTAGATTTACTGTTGTACCTATTCCCCGCGTACTATTAATTTCAATTTGACCGTTATGGGAATCCATAATGTGCTTAACAATGAAAAGTCCCAGGCCAAGTCCAGTATTATCATCGCTCTCACGATAGAACGGCTCACATATTTTTTGCAGTGCCGATTCTGATATACCAATTCCCTTATCTTCTACTTTTACACATGCAAATCCGTTACAGCAATATGTTTGAATATAGATTGATTTTTTAGCCGAAGAATAACGAATTGAATTGTTGATTAGATTTTCAATCGCTTGTTTAATAGCCTCTTCATCTGCCATTATCTTTTCAGTCGTCTTTCCAAGATCGGTTATCAATGAAAAACCCTCCGACCTGATTCGTAATCCTATAACTGATAATAATTCTTCAACAGGTTTGTTTATGCAAATTTTCTTTAGTTGATAAACCTTGGTACCTTTTTCAATTTTTGACACATCCAAAATGTTGGATATCAACCTTGAAAGTCTATCAGTCTCATTTTCAATAATATTAATATGATTTTTAACTTTGTCAGGATTAAGTTCTTTATCTCTCAGAATTAATTCTGCAAATAGTTTAATCGATGTTAGCGGACTTTTTAATTCATGTGAAACTGAAGATACATATAAAGATTTTTGCTTATTCAATTCCTCCAACTCAGCCGCCAAAAGTCTTTCAGTTATAAGCTGCTCTTGTAATGCAATTCTGTTTAAAGTAGCAGAAGCAACAACGGATATACTTTTAATAAGATCAATATCTTCCAGAGTAAAACGCTGACCGGATAATTTACTGCCAATTACAATCCATCCGAAATATTCATTACTCTCAGAAACTAGAGGCACTATTAACACTAAATTATATCTTTGTAGAAACTTATTGAAAGAAGTGGAGACCAATGCTTCTTTCTCAATTTTATCGATTCTTGTTATGATTTCCGGCTTTAACCCAACAAGTCTGGAGTAATTTAACCGATACTGATTTCTTCTAAATTCAGCCAAGTTTTTGTGAGCTATCAATCTGACATATTCTCTACTATCGTTAACCTCGAATACTCCAATCTTCTCAACAGGAATAAGATTATAAATTTCTGAAACAAGATAATCCGCAAGCGATTTAATATCATTAAATTCTTTTAGTGCATTGTACACATTATTTACAGCTTTTCTGAAATTATATTTTACTCTGAAAAATTTTGTGTCGACAAAGTTCTGAACTTTCTGTTTAACAGGCATAAAAAGCACAGCAATTATAATAATTGAAACAGTTGAAATATAAATATTATCAGTTAACCTAAATGAATTAACTAATAACAAAATTATGCTCACATATAAACCAATCATTATTGCAAACACAATTCCATAAACTAGAGACCTGTTTAATATGTAGTCTATATCAAGAAGATGATATTTTACGATTGCGATTGTAAATGTTATAGGTATAGCATTATTAATTAGAATAATATACTCTTCTCTTACCAGCGGGTTTATACCAAATAAAATTGGAATTACCCAAAATGCTAGAAATGAAACCGGGCCTAAAAGAAAACCTGTTAAAATCCATTTTATTTTTTTTCTTTCAGTTTCACCTTTTTCTGTTACCAATGAATAAAAAAAGACTATAACACTGTAAACAATGAGAATTATTATAAATATTCTGATGATATTAAAAATTTGTGCATATACATAAATGTTACTATCTCTAAGTTCCTGGAGCACTGAATAAAAAGTAATATTAATTGCTATTATCAGACCTGTTGATAAAAAATAAACTAACCTTAGAATATTTCTGTACTTTAAGGTTCGGTCTATTGGAAATATGAGCGCAAAATGTAAAAATATTGCAGGAGTAATTAGATAAGCTGTGTGAAATAGTATCCGGGTTAGATACCCTGTATTAATTACTGTCCCTGTGAATTTTCCCGAGCTCATCATCATAATACCAGCCATGCAAATACATGCCCAGTGGAAAATTGTAGAAACACGGTTAGCCTGGAGTTTGAGAAATACAAATATTCCAAGAATGAAAAAAATTAAACCTGTTATCGATACAGAATATATATAGAACAGATCATAATAATTATTCAAACGAATATTTGCTGAATACATTTCATAGTTATGAATAAATTGAATTTGTACTGAATCAAGCATTATGAAGGAATCAGTTACCAATTCAAGGGCATCCAGAGAATTAATTTTTATTCCGGCAACCGAGTACAGAACACTACCATCCGGTATTTCAGCAAATTCATGATTATTGATAAGCAGATGATCGGATGTTAATTTCACATTGAAGGGAAGTGCTGCCCTATCTATCAGATTCTTTACTCCCAGCCAGCAGAAAATGAATATTATTAAATCAAATAATAATACGAGTACTATTTTTTTTGAAATATTCATTTCATGCACTTTATCCAGTATTTAATAGTATGACAGAACTATCGCTGAAAGGCTAAAGAAAATTTCGTATTCTTTACTGATCAGAAGCTGATGGAGAAGGGCAAGAATAACTTTGAAATTTTCTTTGTATTAAAGTGCATAAATATTTTATAGAAATCAATAGTTGATATTACGAGTTAATACAAAGAGAAAATACACGAGGCATTAAATGGAGTCAAATCAATGTATTTTCCTAATGGTTGAGATTTCTATGTATGTCTTTTATTGTCCTAATTATTTTTGTTGTTATAATTGAAAATCAATTTGAACAGATGGCATAAAAAACCAGTCTTCAACTTTTGTTGCAACTATTTCTTTAATTATGCGTGTTGATAATAATATTTTTATATGCTGATTCAGATTATATGATACGCCGGGATTCATAAAAATGAAACCTGCCAGCATATCAGCCCGTTTATCAACAGTGGTTTGAGAAATTAAAAAAGGCAGGAATGCCGATACAGACGTTCCCGGTTCAAATCCCAGAAGGTTTTGAGTAAAAAAACCAAAAGGTACAAACCAGTTAAAATCTGCATCCTTATAATCAGAATTTACTGTAATTAAAATGAATGGATTTATATTTACAGAATTACCCTCATCAACATAAATATCCCAGAACTCACTGGATCCGAATATACTCTGACTTTTTGTGTGAACTATGGTTATAGCTTTATATTCATATTTTTGAATTGTCAATCCAAGATCCAATCTGATTCCAGGAGATTGATTATGATTATGGAAAGACATGCCAACATTACCGCCTGCAAGTTGAACTTTATTACCCATTGAATAATTGAAGCCGCCAAATAACGAAAATTTTTCAGAAAGTTTTGCATCCATATCGAGACCGATTGTTGTCTTTACAATATCCCACTCCAGATTTTTTTGATTTGCTCTATAATAGGAACCATCATTAAAGTAAAATGTACGGTTGTAATGATCTTCTGTTGTTCCGGTTATATTATTGTTGCTAAGCAGAACAGAATATCTTGGTGAAAATGTAACATCTCCGACATTCTTGTTAATATTGATATGCGTTGGCGGCGGTACTATAGGTCCGGAAACGTTTGTGTCTCCCAGATAGATAGTTTGCTCAGAAGTGACACATCCAAATAAAATAAAGAGCATTATTGCAATACTACATCCGCTCAGGTAGTATTTCTTAAAGGTCTTCATTAGTTTCCTCCTTGATAAAAAAATATTAAATCCTTTTTACATAGCTGATTTGAGAGTTTTACCTGGAATAATATTAAAAGCTAAAACCAAGACTTATCCCGCCCCAGGGTTCAAAACCTCCGTTTCCGAATAATGGAGTAAATCCTATTCTGAACAAAAATCCTCCGTCTGGTTTTTGATACCGATAACCGATAGTAGCAGTGCCGACAATGTTTGAACCACCTGAATCAGATTTAAATCCGAAAGCGCTTGTATTGCTTACACTTGCAAAGACTAAACCGGCACCAAGCTCCAATTTGTGTTTTTCACCTACGAAAAAGTTTAGAGTGGCAGGAAAAATCAATATATCTTCAGCAGCTACAAAAAAAATATCGATTTTAGATAAGTACATAAAACCTGCTCTTATCCCAAAATTATCTGTTAAAAGTCTATCGTAGTTAACCGAATAGAGACCTCCATTGCCAAGAGCCTCGAAATAAATACTATTTGCTTTAAGCTGAGGTAGTGCTACCACATTAAATATGAATACAATGATTATTGCAGAAATAATCAATCTGATAATTCTTTTTGCAAGTGACATATTTTTACCTCCTAATAATTATTTTTCTTCACAGTTAAAGATCCTGGATTTATATTTGATGGTAGTCCTTGCGGAAAGCGTGCGAACTTGTTTATATCAGACCAATAATTACTATCCGGTTGCTCAGCTTCATATCTATCACGTGATGATTCACCTACAGCAGCGGGAATTCCTGCCAGCAACCATATAGGTAATGAAATTACGGCAAAGAATCCGTGAGTGACCGTTGAAACAGAACCACCCAATGTCCATAATCCGTATTCAGTATCATTTTTTTCATCTACTTCAAGAATTGATTTAATGATGTTGTATTTTGGAATTATATAAAGTGAATCATATAACAGGTATACTTTATCCTCGTTCTGCGCAATAAACTCACCACCATATTGGATCCATTTTGGTTCTTCGTTAAAAGTCTTTGCTGGAACGACAATGGTTAACCAACCTCCATAAGCTGTTTTTTCAATATTTTCTGTTTTAGACAACCAGCCTGAAGGTGCATAGGTTGTCGCACATCCGTTTATTACAATAGTAATTAGAAATAAAACAAGTAAGTAGAATAATTTACGGTAATACATATTTACTGCTCCAAAAAGTTTCTTCCATCTCAGCTTCAATCATCTTGAATTGAGGTGCAAGATCTTTATAATATTGTTTAGTGTTAAATAACATCTGCATGACTTTGTCCGGATTTTCTTCTGCATACCATTCTTCCCGCATCCATTCCAGATAATATCCTCTGCTTTCAAGAAAAAGTTCATAGTTTGTATAATCTTCCGGAAGTATATAGTTTAAATAATATTCATCACCGGGAAGTGTAACCAGAAATGAGTCTTCTGCTGTCAATAAATCAGTTACTTTATTGTCTGATTCAGTGTAAACCGGAAATGTTGACCCGGGTGGTATTGTTATTGGCTCCACCTCACTTACAATATCAACCAAGGCTGTATAATCAATACGCCATAAACCTTTAGCCATTTTTAACCGGATCTTTATCTCTTCACCGGTTATAATTTTTTCCAGAGGAATGATTTTTATATCAGTCGAAATTGGACCGTGCTCACCAATATCCCCTATCTTATCATATATTCCGTTTTCATTTTCAACATAGACTTCAATTAGTCCAAGTTCGTTTCTTGGTATATCAATTAGGTTTTTATATAGTTCCGGATTTCGTTCAAGGTTAGCCAGAAAATAACCCGCATCTGTACCCATATAGGCAAGCGTCTGATAAAATAAAAAGGTTGTCATTAAAGTTTGCCTGGATGCTAGGATTAATCCTTTTTCTGCCGAACCGGAATTTTCAAATGTTAGATCTATAATTTCCTTTGCAGCAAGATTGTTTGAATCAGATGAACTGTATCTTTCAACTCCATCAAATTCACATAGTTTTTCTGAGCAGTCTCCATACAGATCTAAAGCCTGAACAGGATTAGATATATTATTTACTTCATAAAACTTATTATCAGTTGCGGTAAATATTCTGTTTCCCTCCGATTTTTTCAGCGCAAGTATGTTCGCTTTTCTGATAACGTGGGTTTCGTATGCTTCATTTTTGAGTTTCAACTCCAAATTCCGATTAAAAGGCTTTACTTTGTATAAGGCATCGATGTCGGTTTCTTCCAGAGCAGGTGAAATGGATGAAGAAAATCCTTCAGCCTGGATTAAATAATCTTCTCCGTCGAACCAATAAAATGTTGGACAAGAGCCAAAACAAGCTTTAGGATTTGTAATACAAATTACTGAAACTAAACCTGAAAGGACCGTAATGAAAGTTAAGGATGATGAAGCACCGGAGTTCTTTATCTGGTTTGACTCTGCTAAGGCAATATCGCCAATCGGGATGATAAAATTACCTGTATCTGTTAACTCCCTGTTATAATCAAATTTATCGCCACTACCCTCAACAGTTTTATCATCTTTGTTAATGCGCCAGTCATTAAGAACGCAAACATCACCATTTTTCAGATGCAGTTTCATATAATTTGCATTCTTTTTTGGTTTATACTCTTTGATAATTTGCTCATTACCATTTGTTCGTTCTATCCTGTTGCTGGCACATTGAAAATGAAATAATAAGCTGATACTCATTAATACTATGAATATCTTTTTCAAAGGGGTAATTGGATTGAATTTATTCACATTCATTTTAGTCGTCTCCTTTCTAGTACAAAATTGATATTCCAAACATTAATGATATTATATCCTTATTCAGCTTAACACGTGCTCTCTCCGCACTTTCAATATCTGTATTCAGATTTCTATAATTAAGTTCAATTTTAAATGCCAATGATTCGGTATATTTAATTTTTATACCAGCACCTGTATTGATTATTTTATACCAATCAGGCTCCTGCGAGTCATAGTAGTAGTTAAATTCTCCTGTTTTGGTTAAGCCAAAACCTATTTTAAGATAGGGACTAACA
>CAZXCP010000055.1:0-246 GCA_964639355.1 uncultured Ignavibacteriaceae bacterium | reverse complement strand
CAATGGGGAATAAAATGTATAATTAAAATTACCCAATACAATCAAGAGTGAGTTTTCACTTGAAAAATTAAAATCGACTTCCGGTTCAAACGATAATTTGCTTATGATATAGTATCCGACTGATCCACCGAGATGGAAATAAAGATTAGCTTCGGAGTTCCAGATTGAAGTGCTTCTTCCAATATTCATAAAAACACCAAATTCAAAGTCTCCGCTTTTATATTTATTGGTTGATGATAGTTCTCT
>CAZXCP010000054.1:0-12391 GCA_964639355.1 uncultured Ignavibacteriaceae bacterium | reverse complement strand
AATGCTCTGAAACCGATTCATCTAAGTGTGAAAGAAGCGAGAGGAAAATGTAATTATATCGCAGCGTTTGATTTCTTAAAGTGTTTATAGTCTTTGCTAATTTATCATTACCCGAGCATGAATAAATCTTCTGATGTAAAACTGAATTCAATTCGAGAAAAGTTTTGTAGTCCTTATTCTTCGATTGTGAAATGCTTTCCATCTTTTTATTTAACTCAATTAACTCATCTATTTGTTCATCAGTTATGTTCTCAGCCGCTAAACGTGCTGCAACTGATTCAAGTGCACCTTTGATAATATAGGTTTCTTCTGCATCCTTTGGTGATGTTTCAGTAACCAAAGCTCCCTTACGTGGATTCACCTTGAGGAAACCTTCCGATTCCAACTGTAGAAATGCTTCTCTTAAAGGTGTACGACTGACTCCCATGGTTTTTGCAACATCAGGTTCCAGTAGTCTCTCACCCGGTTTTATTCTGCCTTCAATTATCGAATCTCTGATGGATGATGCTATTCTATCTCTTAAAGGCTTCAGCTCTTCAATATCAAAAGTTACGTTTATTGGCTCTTTTTCAATCATTTTTCTTAAATACTGTATATTGTATACAAAATACAATCAAAAAATAGTTCAAATCAGCTTAAATGTCAAACTTTGTTTTGAGTTAAATTACTACTTCAGCATTGATTTTTAGAAGATGAGATAAATCGTATTTCCTGGAAATGTAAGTTTATGTCAATAATGGACTAAACTCTTAACCTAACCTTAGTAACACGCTCTTATACCAGACACATCAACCTTATTACCTTCGTCTAAAAAAATATGAAGATATAATTTATAAGTTGATATTAAACCATGTTAAACAATTAAATCAGTACACCTCGCAACAAATTTCTCTGCTACATAAATATTGAACAAAGTTAACTTATAATGTAGATTAAGATTGAAATTAAAATTTATTTCCAGCAAAAGGATTGAGTCACGGATGGTTAAAATTGATAATCTATCAGAATCAGAAGCTACACAGTTTCTTCATTCTGAAATATCTTCTGAGTTAAGTGAATTCTTTAAATCAGAATTGAATGTTTCTACGCAGTCTGTTGATTTCTATGCTGAAAACGGATTTGTAAAAATTGAGAATGTTGTCGCTAAAGAATTCCTTGGTGAAGTGAAAAAAATAATTCAATCAGCAGTTCTTATTCGTAAAGGAAAAGATGAACATGAACTGAAGGATAAATCTCAATATGAACAATCGTTCCTTCAGTGCGGATATTTATGCTGGGACTTCCTTGCTGTTAAGGAATTTGTATTTGCAAAAAGATTTGCCGGAATTGCTAGAGATTTAATGAAAGTTGAACATGTCCGTTTATGGCATGATCAGGCATTATTTAAGGAACCTGGCGGACGTATAACCGATGCACATCAGGATTGCAGCTACTGGCCTATAAATGAACCGCAAATCACTACAACAATGTGGCTTGCATTAACAGATGTTCCTGTTGAGAAGGGATGTCTGTATTTCTATCCTCAGACAAATAAGACCGAGTTGAAAGAATATGTGGACATCTTCAAGAATCCCCATCAGCCTAAAAAACTAAAAGACGTGGAAAAAGTTTTCGTTCCGTTGAAAGCAGGCGATGCGACTTTTCATTCAGGATTAACTTTTCATGGAGCCGGTAATAATCAGACCAGCGAAATGAGAACCGCAATGACCATTATATACATTAAGGATGGTGTTACATTTGATTCATCTGATGAAAGAAATAAGACTCATACTTCATGTATCGGATTGAACAATAACGATGTAATAAACACAAAATACACACCTATACTTATTTAGATTTTAAAGGACTAATATGAAAAAATCATTTTACTTATTTGCAGTTCTAACCGGATTGATAATTTTCGGTTGTGCTTCATCATCAACAATGATTATCAATGTTGCAGAACTTAAATATCCATCCGATGTTAATGTAATAACCAGAAGTGAATGGGGATGGCAGCCCCTGGAACAAGCATTGCCGGTCCATTCAATTAATAAAATTACTATTCATCACAGCGGTGAAGTTTTTGATGAAGACTACAGCGTTCAGCAGTATTTGAGAAACCTGCAGAGCTGGAGCCGGACTGATAAAAAATGGATAGATATACCCTACCATTTTATGATTGATCTTAAAGGTAATATTTATGAAGCAAGACCGATCAATTTTCCCGGAGATACTAATACTGATTATGACGTTCGTGGTCACGCATTGATTTGTGTGATCGGAAACTATGAAGAACAAAAAATCAATCAGACGCAATTAAATTCATTGGTGAAACTTACTGCATTCCTGAAATCTAAATACAATGTACCGGCAAAAGATATTAAAGGTCATAAGGATTATACACCTACGCTTTGTCCCGGTGCTGATCTGTATAAGTATTTACAGGATGGTTCACTAATACAAATGGTTGAAGAAGAAGTGAACAAAAGCTTTTCACCTGTAACCGCAAAAGTAAAAACCGGTATTGAAGTTTTAAGAGAAAGAAATTTTGATATCCTTAAAGGGAAGCGAGTCGGACTAGTTACTAATGCAACCGGAGTTGACAGTAAACTGAAATCAACTATCGATATTCTATTTGAATCTCCCGAAGTGAATCTTGTTGCTTTATACGGACCTGAACATGGTGTAAGGGGAAACTTTGAAGCTGGTGAGTATGTCGATTTTTATATCGATGATTACACTCAGCTTCCTGTTTATTCACTTTATGGTAAAACAAGGAAACCTTCTCCCGAAATGCTTAAAGATATTGATGTGCTGGTTTTTGATATTCAGGATATAGGAAGCAGATCTTACACATATATAAGCACGATGGGATTGGTAATGGAAGCCGCTGCTGAAAACAATAAGGAAGTAATAATACTTGATCGTCCGAATCCGCTTGGCGGAAACAGGATTGAAGGTAACCTTGTTGAGGACGGATATTTTTCTTTTGTCAGTCAGTTTGCCATTCCATATGTTCACGGATTGACAGTCGGTGAACTTGCAATGCTCCTGAATGAAGAAGGATTGCTGAGTAAATCACAGAAATGCAGACTTCAGATTGTCCCTATGGAAAACTGGACAAGGGATATGTATTTTGATCGAACAGGTTTACCATGGATTTTAACTTCACCTCACGTACCTCACTATTATTCTGCATTTTATTATACTTCTTCTGGAATAATTGGTGAACTGCGCGGTGTAATTTCAATAGGTGTTGGTTATACAATACCTTTCCAGACATTTGCAGCTGAATGGATAAACTCACAGGATATGACTAATAAAATGAATTCTTATGGTTTAGCCGGTGTCAGGTTCAGACCGATTACATACAAACCATATTATGGATTTGGAAAAGATAAAGTGCTGCATGGCGTTCAGATTTATATTACAGATTACTCAACTGTTAACCTGATGGAAATACAATTTTATTTTCTGCAGGCTGTTAATGAATTATATCCCGGAAGAAACCTTATAATTGAAGGCAAGAATGATGATATGTTTGACAAAGTTCTCGGCACAAGTAAAATAAGAGAAATGTTTGTCAAAAATCAAAGAGTATCAGATATCAGGGATTATCTGAATAAAGATGTTGAAAGTTTCAGGAAATTATCACAGAAATATTATTTGTATCATTAAATAAATAATCCTGGATGCTGAAACAAGCCTGCCTGACGGCAGTCAGGTTCAGCATTATCAATAGAGGCAAAATGCAATACTTTGAAACTGATTTTATAAAATACATAAACAATGAACTTTATATAGAAGAAGTTCCGCTCAAGCAATTAGCTGAGCAGTACAAAACACCTTTTTATGTTTACAGTAAAAATTATTTTATAAAACAGTATCAGGATTTTGAGAATGCTTTCAGGAATGTGAAGCATAAAATATTTTATGCAATGAAAGCAAATTTTAATTTAAGTGTAATCAACACTTTTGTAAAACTCGGCAGCGGTGTTGATGTTAATTCAGAAGGTGAGTTGTATCGTGCACTAAAAACAAATGTGCATCCTCATAACATTATTTTAACAGGTGTAGGTAAAACAAAAGACGAAATAAGACTAGGCATTGAAAAAGATCTTTTACTTATTAAAGCAGAATCAGTAGAAGAGGTTGAGCTGATTAACCAAATTGCCGGCGAAATGAATAAGGTTGCAAGAGTTGCAATAAGAGTTAATCCAGATGTTGATCCTAAAACCCATCCTTATATTTCAACTGGACTGGCAAACAGTAAATTCGGTGTTGATACAAAAACTGCCTGGAGTCTTTACTCAAGAAGAAATGAGTTTAAGAATATTCAATTTACCGGAATTGATATGCATATCGGTTCACAGATAACTTCACTCGATCCGTTTATTGAAGCTGTTAAAAAATTGTGTGAAATGTATTGTCAGTTAAAGAAAGACGGGCTGAAGCTCGATCATTTTGATGTAGGCGGTGGTATAGGAGTTAAGTACCGCGATGAAACTCCGTTCACTATTGAAGAATACGCCGAAAAACTTATCCCCTGTTTCACAAAAATAGATTGTGAAATAATCTTTGAGCCGGGAAGATATTTAACAGCAAACGGCGGTATTCTGGTAACGGAAGTGATTTATAATATGTCCAATGGCGACAAAAGATTTATAATAGTTGATTCGGCGATGAATGATCTTCTGCGACCGACTATTTATCATGCATACCATCACATACAACCGGTTAAAAGAGTTCTAAACAAAAATAAAATAATAGCTGATATTGTCGGACCAATCTGTGAGACCGGTGATTATTTCGCAAAGGACAGAGAAATATTTGAAACTAAAACCGGTGAACTGCTTGCAGTAATGTCTTCAGGCGCTTATGGAATGGTAATGTCATCAAACTATAATGCACGCCGCCGTGCACCTGAAATAATGGTTGATGGAAATAAGGCCTTTGTTGCCCGCAGCCGTGAGACTTTTGAGCATATGCTGTGGGATGAGAGATTAGATTAGTGTATTTACTTCGTGGTATTTAGTGATTTTGTGGCATCCCTTTTTTCGCCACTAAATCTCTAAAGCACAGAAGAACACTAAAATTATTTATGGCTTATCATTCTTCGTATTAATGTAACCGGATGAATCACTTCAACATCAACATTAAATTTTTGTGTACCGTATTTTATTTGTCCCATGCACCCGGGGTTTCCGGTTAAAACTACTTTTGCATTTGTGCTTTTAATGTTATTCATTTTTCTTTCAAGCTGCTTTAGAGCATCATCGTATCTAACAACATTATAAATTCCCGCACTTCCGCAGCACCAGCTTGCTTCTTCCAGCTCTGTATATTGCACACCAGGTAAAGATTTAATTACATCTCTTGGCTGAGTGCCAACCTTCTGAGCATGTAAAAGATGGCAGGCATCGTGGTAAGTAATGTTGTAAAGTTCAGGTTCAAGCCTGCCTGCCGAGGAGGCAGGTTCAAGATTAAATTCAGGTTTTTGCTCGGCAAAGAATTCCATTATGTCTTTAACCTTTGCAGAAAATCTTTTTGCTTTTTCTGCATAATCAGGATTATCTTCCAGCAAGTGAGCATAATCTTTCATAAAAGCACCGCATCCGGCGGAGTTTGAAATCAGATAATCATAATCGTGTTTTTCAAATGCGTCAATGTTTTTTCTTGCAAGCTTTAATGCAAATTCCATATCGCCGTTATGCCCCATTAATGATCCGCAGCAAACCTGATCTTTGGGAGTAATGATTTTGCATCCGCATTCTTTTAATACTTCAATTGTATCGGAATTAATATCTGCAAACATCGTATTCATCAAACAACCGAAATGAAAAGCAGTTTTGTACTTTACCCCGCCAACCGGCATTTCAATTTCATTTATCTGCTTATCAGAAAACTTATCTGCAATAACCGGAGAAAGTTTTTCAATCTCAGCAAGTTTTTTTGAAAAGATCTTTAAGATTCCTGACGATCTCACAAATTTCTGCAAACCTGTTTTCTGATAAAGCCACAATAATCTTGAAACGAACTTTAATGCATTTCGCGATGCGACAATCTTTCGCAGAGCAAACCTTTTTAAAGCTATTCCAAATTTTCCGCCGTAACCGACTTCATCTATTACAACTCTTGCAGTTTCAACCATACGCCCGTATTTGACTCCGGCAGGACAGGCAGTTTCGCAAGCCTGGCAATCGAGACAAAAGTTCATTTCTTCAGCAAATGTTTCGCTCAATTCCATCTCTCCCCTTGCAACAGATTTTATCATATATATTCTACCGCGAGGTGAAGAACGTTCCATTTTAGTTAAATCATATGTCGGACAAGTTGCGAGACACAAACCGCAATGCATACATTGCTGGAGAATGTCATCGTGAGGAAGCACTTTTAACAATTCAGAATTTGGAGCAGCAGGTTTCATGCAAAATCTTTTATATGTTCCCTGCTAATCGGCAAACTGCCTTCACACCTTGGTGATATTGTGAAGATCTTACCGGGATTGAGAATATTATTTTCATCGATTGATGCTTTTATCTTCTTCATCATTTCAACTCCGGGAATGCCGGCAAGCTTTTCCAGAAAATGTTTTTTGGATAAGCCGGTTCCGTGTTCACCGGTAATTGTTCCGCCAAGTTTTATTGCTTCATTAAAAATAAAATCAAATGCGTGATGAGCTTTTTCAATTTCCTGCTTATCTCTTTCATCAGTTAAGCAGGTAGGATGAAGATTACCATCACCGGCGTGACCAAAATTTCCAATCATCACATCGAACATTTTTGCTGCTTGTGTAACTTTTTCTATCATTACAGGCAATTCACTTCTTGGGACAGTAGCATCTTCAAGTATGGTAGTAGGTCTTCTTCTTGCTAAAGCGCTGAATGCAGTTCTTCTTGCAGTTTTTAATTTATTGGATTCTTCTTCTGTGGTTGCAATCTTTATGAATGAAGCATTATTCTTTTGAAGAATTCTTTTCATTGTTTCAGCATCTTCCTCAACTGCGCTTCCTCTGCCGTCAACTTCAAGCAAAAGAATTGCTTCGCTGTTGCGTGGTAATCCAATCTTAGCATAATCTTCAATACAATTGATAGTAGTGTTATCGAGAAATTCCATCATACAAGGTGTAATGTGAGCGGCAATTATATCTGAGACTGATTGAGCGCTATCTGTAAGCTTGTCAAAATATGCAAGAAGTGTAATGGTTTGTGCAGGTTTTGGAATTAATTTCAACAAGACTTTAGTTATAACTCCGAGCGTACCCTCACTGCCGACGATAAAATCACGCAGATTATATCCGGCAACATCTTTCATATTTTTACCGCCGGTTTTTAATAAATCACCATTCGGCAGAATCATTTCAACTCCAAGAACGTAGTTTTTAGTAACTCCGTATTTTAGTCCACGCAAGCCACCTGCATTATTAGCAACATTGCCGCCTATTGTGCATACGTGTAGACTACCTGGATCGGGCGGATAAAATAATCCAAGTTTTTCAACCTCTTTTTGTAATGCGCCAGTTATAACACCGGGCTGAACCCAGGCAGTTAAATTCCTGTCATCAACCTCAAGAATTTTATTCCACTTTGTCATAACAATAACAATACTGTTTTCAATGGGTACTGATCCGCCGCTTAATCCTGTTCCGGCACCTCTGGGCACTACTGCAAATTTCTCCTGATTAGCTAATTTAATAATCTCTGAAATTTGCTGTTCATCTGAGGGAAACACAACTGCTTCAGGCATTTGATGAAGAGTTGGTGTACCGTCGTAAGAGTAGACAAGCCGGTCTTCATAAGCATCAAAATAATTTGAGGAGCTTACGATAGATTTAATTTTCTGTTTGGTGGAATCATTCATAAAAGTCTCTTTTGTCTTTACAAACTTAATAAAATAATTACTTGTCTATGTTAAATAATTATCTATATGAAGTCTGTTTTTTTACTATTAATAAAATTTTTGACAGAAGTGAATTATTAATCCACAATTCGGGAACTAAGCCGTTTTATCTAATGTTAGGTTGAAGTAATCAAACTAAAATAACAAATTATAAAAGGTGATGTTATGAAAAAGTTCTTTTTGATCTTGCTTTCTGTTTCTCTCGTTGGTTTCTCTTTCATAGGATGTTCTGACAGCAGTACTATGAATCCGGTCTCTTCAGACAATTCTGTAACAAATTTAATTGAAAAAAGACCAGGTAATGGTCAGACCATAGTTGGTATCGCTGCCAGCGATACAAACTTTACATACCTTGTTGCTGCAGTGCAGTTCGCGGGTTTAGTAGATGTACTTAACGGTAATCGCCAATTCACAGTATTTGCGCCTGTTAACCAGGCCTTTTTGGATTTAGCTGCTGCTTTAAATATTACTATTGAAGAGCTTTTAACAGAGCCTTACAGAGAATTAGTTACCACAGTTCTGTTGTACCATGTTTCACCTGGTATTAAGTTTTCAACAAATGTTGTTAAATCGAGCCGTGTTAATACATTGCAGGGTCAATTTGCATTCACTAAAATTGAAGACGGAATGGTTAAAATCGGAAATGCTGCAAACGGTTATGCAAATATAGTTGCTGTTGATATCAGAGCCGCTAACGGTGTTATACATGTTTTGGATAAAGTTATCATACCAATTTTGAACTGATATATATTTCATTCTGCCCGGGATTAAAAATTCCGGGCTTTTAATTTTTGCTTTTCTCTCATACTAACCAAATATTTCTTTCCGGAATAAATCAGTTTATTTATATTTAACATTATGAATGCTTTTAATTATCAAAGAGGATTTAAATGCTTGAAGAAGATTACGTAAGAAGGTTTGAACGTGATATCTTAATTGAGAAAGTAAACTTTGTCAGGGCAACAATGAAAGAAGCCACAGAATTCAGAGACAGGGTTTATGAATCAATTGCTATGAAACAATATAAGATCATTATTGATCTAACAACCTGTGAATTTATAGACTCAACATTCCTCGGTGCTTTGGTGATGATTTTAAAACGAATCTCTGAGAAGGGCGGTGAATTAAAACTAGTAGTTCCGGGTTCAGAGGCTTTTGAAATAATGAATACAATGGGGTTGTACAGAGTGTTTAATATATATCGCACAACCGCAGATGCATTAAAATCTTTTTCTGCTTAGTATTTTCAGGATATTTCCAAATTTGGATTAAAATAAATCATAAGAAATTTTGATAAGATTTTTTAGAAATCTGTTTGCCCCGCATTATTACTTCTTGCTGTGTTTTATTTTTTAATTAAGTTTAATAAAAAGGATTCCTATAAATGTTCATTATTCTATTGCATGATTAATCTTTTTTTGCATTATTCATAAAAAGCCAGTCTGCTCTTATCCTTGCATATTATAATCTGCATTAAACAAGTCATTTTTAATTTATTAAATTTCGTTGCATTTTACTTATCATAAATCTATTGTGCTTGCGGAAAGATAGTAATTTTCCCTCATTGAGTTTGTGTTGCATTAGCTTTATCAGGTTAAAAAATTCATTTGTCTGAAAGTTTACACGGATTTCTCTTTAAAATTAAAAAAGCCCCGCTTATTCAGCGAGGCTTGAAATACAAAAAGAAAATTCAATTACTTCAAAAGAACCATTTTATTCGAAATAACGTTTCCATTTGAAGTTAACTGATATACGTAAGTACCTGTTGACAGGTCATTTGCGTTAAAGTTTACAGTATGTGTTCCGCTTGCTAATTCTTCATTAACAAGAACAGCTACTTCTCTGCCGAGCATATCATATACCTTTAATGTTACAAAACCTGTAACAGGCATTTCAAATGATATTTTAGTTGAAGGGTTGAACGGATTAGGATAGTTCTGTGAGAGTTTATATCCGTTAACAACTGTATAACCCGGATCTTCAACGCTGGAGCCTGTATTAACCACTTTTTGAAGAAGAGGATAGCCTGCCCCACCGAAACAACCTATATATGCGGTATTACCATCCGGACTGAAATCTATACCCCTTGGTCTTTGAGCAGGATCTTCAGGAATTGTAAATATCCACTTTAAGCTATCCGTCACTTCATTTGTAGTGACATTGTATCCATACCAGGTATTAGGCATATAAGGATATACACCGATGGTCGGGTCAGGTAAATCATTATATGAACCACCGCTGAACCACAGATGACCGGTAACAGGATGACGAACAATTGATTCAGACGCTGGACCAATAATTGCACCAACCAGGTCAAATGAAGAAAGTTCATCTGGTCTTTGATAAATCATTATTGAGTCACTGTCGTAAATAGGGAAGTAGAGAGTATTCCCATCTTCAGAACATTCCATTGCGCGGGAGAATCCTGTTTCAGTGAAAACGACAGCATCACCGATAAGATTGAAATCAGCATCATACTCTAAAATTTTATCGTCGGCATTAACTACAGGACCGACAAATATTTGTCCGGTACTGCTGACGGCCGGGGCAATTGGAGATTGAGTAGCACCCACAAAAGAAAGTGCAACTTTATTCATACCGGCACCTGTTTGGTAATTAATTCTATACATAATTCTGTTTCCAGTAACATATAATATATTACCATTATGGTCCGGGCGTAAACCACGACTGTTGCTGCCTAACAATGTATCAAGAATTCCAGCTCCTTCAATTTTCCAGATAGGTGAAAACGAGGCAGGTGAACCATCTGGATTATACACTCTGATTAATCTAACTGTTATAGGATCTGAAGCTCCGGGAGGAGTAAATGACTCAGCTACAAAATTTGCTACCCAAACCTTACCATCGGGGTCAACAGCAATTCCATGAGCCTGACCCTTTAATGTATCAGGACTGGGGGCTGGCCAGGGACCCTGATTTACCCACTGTGCAAAGCTTAAACTGCTGAACAGAAGGAATAAAACAAATGAACTAAGTATTCTCTCTTTCATATCGAACCCTTTCATTTTGTTAATAATTAGTTGTGCAACTTTTCTACGGTGCACGTTTTTTACTCATATTTATTTTCCAAATATCTGAATTAGTTCCTGAAATTACATTTGTAAAATATGCATAATTATCTGGTCCCCATACGAACACATAAGGAGTACCCACTATTAATCCTGAAAATGCTTTGTCAAATGAATTTTGTGATCTGACAGCTGTAATGGCATAAGCCTGAGTATTGGAAAAAATATACACTTCGCCATCTTCAGCTACTGCAATATCGTTTATCCTTGCAATACTATCAACAGAAGCAGTGAAATTAAAAAACAATTCTCCTTCACCAAGACTGTCGCTGGACACTATGGGAAATTTCCAAACCATTTCCTGATTCATTGTATCTCTTAAGGCTACAAACAAATGAGTTTGTGTTGGTTTTATGGCAGCAATATTTGCATTGCCCCTGACGTAATTAAACTTCTTCACCTGCTTATCTAAAGTAATACTGTACAGAATACCTGTATTACCTCCCGACCAAAGTATGTTCCTTGATACATCAAATTCAATATCGTTCAGATTATCATCAACGCCTGCCGCGGAAGCAACAAAAGTAACCGGAGTGGCATTCTCAGTAGCCTCCACTAAACCTCTGACTCTTCTTGTTGCATAAATCTTACCGTTAGATGCAAATGTCATAGAATTAAAAAAAGTTTCTGCACCCTTTGGTGCGAATTGTGCTAAGGAGTCTTTTCCACCAGGACGTTCAACAATCTTTTTGATACCTAGTCCTGAAACAGACACATAAATATTTTCATCGGTATCACACGTCACTGCATAAGGGACACCTGTTGTCTTTTCATCAAAATTGAAGTACATGCTCACGGGTAGCTCTGATACCGGTGGGTATGTGTCAAACAAGCTTGGAGTTGCATCGTCATCACAACCCACGATAGTAAGCACTGCAATAATAAAAGTAACTGTTAGAATATAGTAAATTATTTTTTTCATTTTTTTCTCAAACTTAATTTGTGGTTAAGTTAATAAAATTTAAAACGCAAAATTTAACGTAAGTCGATGGACACTGTCAAAGATACCAAACGGTGTATAACCATAATCCACACCTAAATCAACACCGCCAATATCTTTCTTAAGTCCAACTCCGGTACTAAAACCTCTTTCATCATTTGGAGTCGAATACCCGGCACGCAAAGATAATATTTCCATAAAAGTATATTCCAGACCGAAATTAATTTGTTCGGGGTAATCCCTTGGATGGTTTGCATCGACTGTTACTAAGAACGAATGTTCATCTCTGTTCACTTCCATGATGTCGGCAAAATTAAAAGACGCGCCTATCTGGAATATTATCGGCAATTGAAATCCTTCCTGTTTGTATTTTACCTCTCTGGCAAAATTCCGGACACTCATACCAATATTCAGACTTTCAAAACCGGTTTTATAAAGAACTCCGAAATCAAAAGCCATTACGTCGAGTTTATTTTCTTCG
>CAZXCP010000053.1:0-12748 GCA_964639355.1 uncultured Ignavibacteriaceae bacterium | reverse complement strand
AAGTAACAATTTCCGGATTTTATCTGTTCCCGCCAGTTTATCAAAAAAATCGTTGTTAAATTTTATTTTATCAGGATATAATTTTATAAGAACTGATAACAAATGAACTCCAAATTCAACGGCATTAAATTCCTGTCTGTTTACAACTGAGATCCTGATTCCATTACATGTAATATCTTTTAGTTTTGGAGATGAAGACATTCCTTCAATTTTTACGGGAGTGAATGTCGTTGATTCGTATTCTATACCGGCAACTGACAAATTCATCAATTCATCAATCAGGTTTTCTGATTCAATAAATGGTGCACCAATAATCAGAAACGGTTCTTGTGTCCCACGACCTTCAGAAATATTTGTACCTTCGATTAAACAAGTTCCGGGATAAACTAATGCTGTTTCAAATTTATTTATATTCGGAGATGGAGGCATCCAATCAGAGAAATATTCGTCATAGTATTTTTTTCTATCCCAGTTCAGCATTTTTATTATTTCAACTTCAGCAGAAATATTTTTTTTAGTTTTTATATCATCATTAAACAGAAGTGCTAATTCACCGACAGTCATTCCATGCTGTATCGGAATCTCAGCAATGCCGACAAATGATCTGAAACTCAAGTCCAGTATGGGTCCATCAACTTTATTTCCGCCAATTGGATTCGGTCTGTCAAGGATAATGACTTGTTTGTCATACTCTGCCGCTGCTTCAATAACATAATAGAGCGTTGAAATGTATGTGTAGAATCTGGCTCCAATATCCTGAATATCAAAAACAAGTATATCAATATTATCCAGCATCTCTTGTGTTGGTTTTTTAGTATTACCGTAAAGAGAAGTGATTTTAATATTTGTTGCCGCATCAAATCCATCAGCAATATGTGAACCGGCATCAGCATCACCTCTTATTCCATGCTCCGGTGAGAACAGGCTTATTATTTTTATTCCGTCAATATTAAAGAGAGCGTCCACCAGGTGAGTTCCATTTGAAAGTAACGAGGTATGGTTGACGATTAACCCGATATTATTACCATCTATAACAGAAAGATATTCTTCAATTAATCTGTCTGCACCAATTTTAAGTTCGGTTTTTTGTTGAGCACAGGAATATGAGGGGATTAAAAAACACCCGGCAAGAATAACTAAAAAAATTTTATTCATATTAACTGCATTCATTTTGATACAAAAAATAACCTCCCTTAAAAAGGGAGGTTCATATTTCTTTTTATTCAGTTTTAGTTAAGCCGGATAATTATTTATCAATTCTTCCTTAGAGAAGAAAAATGATATTTCAATATCTGCATTTAGATCAGAGTCTGATCCATGAACTGCATTAAAAGCTTTACTTGTCGCATAAAGTTTTCTCACAGTACCTTCGGCAGCTTCTGCCGGATCAGTTGCACCAATCAGTTTCCTGTAATCTTCAACTGCATTTGTTTTTTCCAATGCTATCGGAATACAGGGACCGGAGGTCATATACTCCACAAGATCCTTGTAGAATGGTCTTTCTTTATGCACTTCATAAAATGCCTTTGCTGATTCAACAGTTAACTGCATCATTTTCATTGCTTTAATTTTAAAGCCGGCTTTAGTTATCATACTAATTATTTCTCCGATGTAATTGTCTCTTACTGCATCGGGTTTTATAATCGCAAGTGTTTTATTGTTCAATTTTTCTCCTGGTTCATTCTGAATGAATTATTTCTTCGCTACTTTTTTCTTAGCAATATTTCTGGCTTTTTTAGTTCTGCTTTTAACACGCTGGACTAATTTTTTCTTACTTGCACTCCGTTGTTTTGTTTTAGCTTTTGCGGAGGATGCCTTCCTCGTTTTTTTTATTCTCTTTTTTTTCTTCAAACTTTCAATAGCTTTTAACATGGTTGTTCCCATTTCAGCGGGACTTTCAACCACTTTGATTCCGGCTTTACGCATTGCTTCCATTTTTTCAGCAGCGGTTCCTTTTCCACCTGAAATGATTGCTCCGGCATGACCCATTCTTCGACCTGGAGGTGCAGTTCTTCCAGCAATAAAACCAACAACCGGTTTATTAACATTCTTCTTAATAAAATCAGCCGCTTCTTCTTCCGCACTGCCGCCAATTTCACCAATCATTACAATACCATCGGTTCCGGGATCATCATTGAACAATTTTATAATGTCAATAAATCTCGAACCAATAACAGGATCACCGCCAATACCAACACAAGTGGACTGACCTAACCCAACATCAGTTAACTGTTTGACTGCTTCATAAGTTAATGTGCCGCTTCTTGAGACAACTCCAATATTACCTTTTTTATGAATAAATCCGGGCATTATTCCAACCTTTCCAATGCCTGGTGAAATAACTCCGGGGCAATTAGGACCAACAAGAAATAGGTCTTTATTTTGTATAGAGTTATAGACTTTTATCATTTCCTTAGCAGGAATACCTTCAGTTATGCAAATGATTACTTGTATACCTGCCGTAGCTGCTTCAAGAATTGCATCAGCTGCAAATGCAGGTGGAACAAAAATAACAGACGTATTTGCTTTTGTATGTTTGACGGCATCTTCAACAGTATTAAAAACCGGCACGCCCAGATGATTAGTTCCACCTTTCCCGGGAGTTACACCTGCAACTACTTTTGTACCGTATTCGATAATTTGTTCTGTATGGAAGGAGCCCTCGCTGCCGGTAATACCCTGTACAACCAACCGGGTTTTATTGTTGATTAAAATTGCCATAAAAATTCCTTATTTAATTAGATTAAGTGAACAAAAATAAAGAAATTCTCCCGAAGTATAAACCTGATTTAGCTGATGATTTTGTAACCGATTAAGTGTAAAACATTTGTTAATCCCATCTGAAAAGGTTCCTCCTCAATGAAAATGAATCCAAAATTTTTATACCAGTCAATAGTATTTTTATTTTGATTCATTACTCCAAGCCAGACTCTGTCAAAATTTTTATTTAATGCGACATTACATGCTTTTAATAAAAGTTTTTTGCCAAGACCGATTCCCTGGAATTGAGGAAGAACATATAGTGATGAAATATAAAACCGTTTTGCAGATTCATCTTTATATAGTTTCATCCATCCGGCTGGAAATGAGTTAACCTCTGCAATTACTCCTGATATATCCGGATTATTGTATATCTCTTCTAATTTTTTTTCATTGTAAAAATTTTCAAAGTGAGAGATTACATCATTTTCAGGAATGAATGTGTAAGTGGATTTCCAGGTTGAAAGCAAAATATTTCGTACACCAGGGAAATCATTTTTTCGCCAGTCGCGGATAACTATTTCAGTATTTAAATTCATTTTGAATCAGATTTGCAATCTGAAATATTTTTTCTTCATCAAACTTTTGTGATATGATTTGCATGCCTATCGGAAGTCCGTTTGAATGTTTGCCTATTGGAATATTCATTGCCGGGATTCCAGCCAGGTTAACAGACACTGTATAAACATCACTCAAATACATCTGAATCGGATCACCCGATTTTTCACCAAGTTTAAAAGCTGTAGTTGGGGTTGTTGGGGTAACTAAAAGATCAACCTGTGAGAAGACTTTGTCAAAATCCGCTTTGATTAATCTTCTTACTTTTTGTGCTTTGCTGTAATATTCATCATAATATCCGGCTGACAGAACATAAGTTCCGAGCATGATTCTGCGCTTCACCTCTTTTCCGAACCCTTCAGTTCTGGAATTAATATACATATCAATTAAATTATTTTTTTCTTCTGTACGATAACCGTATCTGACTCCATCATATCTTGCAAGATTTGATGATGCTTCAGCAGTGGCAAGTATATAATAAGCTGCAATACTATATTCGGTTAACGGAAGTGAAACTTCTTTTATATCAAAGCCCTGATCTTTCAGTTGCGAAATTACACTTTCAATTTTACTCAGAATTTCCGGATCGAGACCGTCACCAAAATAGTTCTTTGGAATACCGATTTTAATTTTTTTTACATCAATATTCTCTGTTGAATAATTCTTACTTGCAGATTTAAAAGATGTAGAATCTTTCTCATCCCATCCAGAGATTACCTCCAGCACTTTAACTATATCGCTGAGATGTTTAGCGAACGGACCGATCGAATCAAATGAAGATGCATAAGCAGTCAGACCGTATCTTGAGACTAATCCATAAGTTGGTTTCAATCCGTATACTCCGCAAAATGCTGCTGGCTGTCTAATTGAACCTCCTGTGTCGGTACCTATAGCAACATCGCAAAGATTTGCAGCAACTGCAACTGCCGATCCTCCACTTGATCCGCCGGAAACAAATTGTTTGTTGTACGGATTCAAAACAGGACCAAATGCCGAATTTTCATTTGACGAGCCCATTGCAAACTCATCACAGTTTGTCCTGCCAATCACTATAGCATCCTGGTCCAGTAATTTTTGTACAGTTGTAGCAGTATAAATAGAATTGAAATTGCCTAATATTTTTGATGAGCAGGTGAGCGGGTGATTTTTATGAGCCAGAACATCCTTAATTGCAATAACCATTCCGGCAAGTTTATTGTACTTACCAGTTTTTATTTTGTCTTCTATAATTTCAGCGTGGTTTATTGCTTCATCGCGGAATACGAAATTAAATGCATTCAGATCTTTATTCTTTTCAATTGATAATAAAAAATCTTCAACGTTTTGTATCAGTCTGAGTTTCCCGGATTTGATCATTTCCAGTTTTTCAGAATGATTTAGATAGTCAATCACATCCATATCCTAAATCTTCAATAAAAAACCGTTCCTGTTCAGAAACGGTTTATAAATTTTAACAAAATAGCTTGTTAATTATTTGTCGTCAGGCTTTTTAATATCTTCATCTGTTTTTTTTATTTCATCTTCAACATCCTTTAAGGATTTCTTGAATTCTTTCATTCCTTTTCCTAGACCTTGAGCGAGTTCAGGTATTTTTTTCGCACCGAACAATAGCAGTATTACAAGTAATATCAGAATTATTTCACCTGCACCTAAATTTCCTATGAATGCTAACATATTATCACCTTATATTTTTAAATGATTAGCTATTGATTTAAAGATTACCTGTCCATCTGTATTGTTTAGTACAGGGTTACAAACCCGTTCCGGATGCGGCATCATCCCTAAAATATTTCCATCTTTATTAATTAATCCAGCTATATTTTTTGTTGAACCGTTCGGATTTAAATCTTTACTTACTTCTCCGCTGGCAGAAGAGTATTTGAATACTATTTGATTATTATCCTGCAGTAATTTTAATGTATCCTGATCACAAAAATAATTACCTTCACCATGTGCAATGGGAATCTTAAGACTTTTTTGTCCATTGACCAGGTTAGTAAAAATTGTTTTTCTGTTTTCAATTGAAAGATAAACATCTTTACAGATAAATTGCAGTGATTTATTCCTGAACATAACACCCGGCAATAGACCTGCCTCAAGTAAAATCTGAAAGCCATTACAAATTCCTATCACGATTCCTCCTTTAGTAGCAAAGCTTATTACAGAATTCATGATGGGAGAAAATCTTGCAATTGCACCGCTTCTCAGGTAGTCTCCATAAGAAAATCCACCGGGCAGAATAATTACATCGGATCCTTTCAGATCATTATTTTTATGCCATAAAAAAGTGCTCTCATATCCAAGGACCTTTGTTAACGAAAAATATGCATCGTGATCACAATTTGAACCCGGAAAAACAACCACCCCGAACTTTGGCATTACTTTACCTCTTCCAGGGTAAAATCAAAATCTTCCATAATCGGATTAGCAAGAAGTTTTGAGCAATATTCTTTTACTTCCTTTTCCGCTGTTGAAAAATCATCAACATTAAGATCAAATTCGATGTATTTTCCAATTCTTGTATTCTTAATATTTTTTAAGCCAAGGTGTTCAGCACCCTTTTCTACTGCCTTACCTTGCGGATCCAGGATTGATGGTCTGCGCTTTATTAAAACTTTAGCTTTATACAATTTTATTCTCTCTTAATTCTTTTGCTTTTATGTTTCAGTTGGACAAAAATATAACGAAAAATACCAAATACAATCATGAAAACAAAAGAGTAGAATATCCCTTCAACTTCATAAAATAGAACTACTACTACAGCCGCTAATATCACTAAATATAACATTGGTTTTTCTTTAACAGCTGCCACAGAAAATTTTGGAATTGTATCATACTTGATTCTGCTTACCATTAAAAATGATAATATAATTGTCATTGGTATAATAAGCTGCGAGTGAAAATCTGAGTAACCATCATGATAAAAGGCCAATATGAAACTAATAATTGTTATAGCAGCAGAAGGAATTGGCAGACCGGTAAAATAACTTTTATCAAAACCTGTTAGTTGTACATTAAATCGAGCCAACCTGAAACCCCCTGCAATAAGAGGTAAAGAAGTTAAAATGATTCCAGCAGTATTCAATTGAAAGTAATAAGTTGAATACAAAAGGAAGGATGGGGCAACACCAAAACTTACAATATCGGAAAGAGAATCAAGTTCAACACCAAGTTCACTGCTTGAGTTGGTTAATCTTGCCATTGCACCATCAAGTGCATCAAAGAGTGCAGCAACGAAAATCAACCAGCAGGCGTATGTATAATTACCCTGACTTGCATTAACAACAGAGAAAAATCCGCAAAACATATTCAAGGCAGTGAATAAGTTTGGAACGATAGAAGGTGTTATCCGAAGGCGATTCATCAGTTTTTGTTTACATCGAAAAGAATTGTTTCACCAGCATAAACTTTATCACCTTGCTTAACTTTCGGAATCCAATCGAATGGTACAATTACATCAACGCGGCTGCCAAATTTAATCATTCCGAATCTTTCACCCATCTTTACCGAGTCACCTACATTTATGTCATATACAATTCGTCTGGCAACGAAACCGGCAACCTGTGTGAACAATATTTTTCCATATTTGCCAGATATAACTATTTCAGTCCGTTCGTTCACTTCGGATGCTTTATCATCAAAAGCTGCAATGTACTCACCTTTATGATAATCGACCCGTTCAACAATTCCGTCTACAGGGATTCTGTTAACATGTACATTCAGCGGAGACATAAAAACAGAGATCATCTTTGCTTTCTCTTTCAGAAATTTCTCATCTACAATATCTTTTACAAAGAGAACTTTACCATCGGCAGGGGAAACAACAACATCATCTCTTTCAGGTGTTTTTCTTTCTGGATCTCTGAAAAAGTTCAGTGTAAAAATTACTATAAGTATAGCCAGCAGAATTAAAGAATATTTCAGGAAACCATTATTAATCAGAATTCCTGAAACAATGAGTATAAAAGAAACAATGGTCATTAAACCTATTGTTGAATAGCCGTATTTAGTTAGCATATCACGAGCTTATAATTTTAATTAGTTGATCTGTATATCCCTTTAACTGGACAGATGTTAATAGTTTATATGGATCCTTCCATTTAGGATCCTCATTAAGTGGAAAGACCTTCAAACTCTCAGGAGAAAAATTACCAGTCATATATACTTTGCCATCAAACTTTCCGAATGTGCACGATAACTCTGCCAGGTTAAAATTTCTTCTTTCAAAAAAAGATTTGAGTACTGCATTAATTTTCGAACAGATTCGATTGATCATTTTCAGATCTTCTGTACTACAAAGATTGAATGTAATCAGATGACTTTCGCTGATAATACTCTCTTTCTGGTTACCATAATGAATTTCAAAAACCGGTAGACTAAGAGGACTGCCTTCTTTCAATGAGAAAATTTTAGCTGTTCTTTTATCTGCAGAGTTAAGAATTTTTATGCTAAAATTGAGATCTTCATATTTAACAAATTTTAAAGAATTGTATTCTTCCTTCTTTACATAGGCTATAGGAATGTGGAATTCTTTTAAATAATCAAAAAAAACCGAGTGAAGAGAAGTTACTTTCTGACCCAGATCTTTAATTTTAGTCTTTTTCTGACTATTTATGTGAAAAACATCAAGAAATTCAACTATTTGATAGTTTCCGCCATCAAAAGGAATATCCTTTATAACATTTGTTTCGATCATAAAATTATATATTAATTTGTAGAATTCTCAATTTTTTTAACAAAATCAAATTAGGGATATTCAATATATAAAGTCAAACTAAAGTGTTATATTTGAAGCCCAAAATCGACATTTAATAATAATTTGGATCAATAAAGGAGTATATTATGATGAAAGGTGGCATGCAGGGAATGCTTAAGCAGGTTCAAAAAATGCAGGCTGAGATGCAGAAAGTTCAAAGTGAACTCGGAAATAAGACGGTAAGTGAAGAAGCTGGCGGGGGAATGATTAAAGCCACTGCCAATGGAAATAGAGAAATAATTTCAGTGGAAATAGACCCCCAGGTAATAAATTCTGAGGAAAAAGAAATTTTAGAAGATCTTGTGGTTGCTGCAGTAAATAAAGCTTTGGATTCTGCCGCGAAACTTGCAGAATCTGAAATGGCAAAAGTTACTAAGGGTATGATACCGCCCGGTTTAAATATTCCCGGATTTTAAATTGCTGATTGCAGAACCTTTACATATTGCAATTGAAGAATTAAGTAAACTGCCCGGAATAGGGAAAAAAACAGCTCAAAGATTAGCTGTCCATTTACTAAAAAGTACACCTGAAAATGTGCATAATCTTTTGACAGCAATTCAGGATCTTAAAACAAAAATTCATTTCTGTGAAAGATGTTTTAATATATCTGAAGATAATTTATGCAGGATTTGCCAAAACCAAAGAAGAGATTCAACGATAATTTGTGTTGTAGAAGAAGCCAGTGATGTTATTGCTATTGAAAGATCGAATGAATATACCGGACTTTATCATGTGCTGGGCGGAGTCCTTTCACCATTAGCAGGTATTTCGCCCGACGAACTGAAAATAAAGGAATTAATGAGACGATTTGAGAACGAGAATATAAAAGAAGTAATACTGGCTCTTAATCCTGATACTGAAGGAGAAACCACATCACTTTACCTGGCTAAATTATTAAAACCGTTTGGACTTAAAGTAACAAGGATCGCCCGAGGTTTGCCAATAGGCGGTGATCTTGAATTTGCAGATGATGCCACAATTGGCAGAGCAATGCTGAACAGACTCGACTTATGAATTCAGAATGGTTCAAAGATTGGTTTGAAACAGATGAGTATCTTAATGTTTACCAGCATAGAAATGAAAGGGATGCGGAAGAATTAGTACAACTGATACTTAACAATTTAGCAATCAATCATTCTGCAAATGTGCTGGATATGGCATCCGGAACCGGAAGGCATTCCATTCTCTTTGCAAGGAACGGATTTAAAGTTACAGCTGTAGATTTAAGTAAAAATATGTTATCGGTTGCCCGTAGAAAAGCCGAATCTGAAAACTTAAATATAAACTTTATTCAATCTGATTTAAGATATTTTGCATATTCAGAAAAATTTGATTTGATTGTTAATCTTTTTACCAGCTTTGGTTATTTCGAAAGCGATGAGGAAAATTTTAAGATTCTAAAATCAGCATATGAACTCTTATCAGAAAACGGATATTTCGTATTAGATTTTTTTAATAAATATTTTATTGAAAATAATCTGATTCCGGAATCAATTGAAAAAATGGGATCGACTGAAATAATTCAGCAGCGGAAAATAGCGGGAAAAAGGATTCTTAAAGATATTATTATCAAGCGTAATGGACATTCAGAGAAGTACAAAGAATCAGTGAGAATGTATAGTGCAGAAGAGTTGACAAGAGAGTTGACGAGGATTGGATTTGCAATTGAAAAAACATTTGGTGATTTTCATGGTAGTATGTTCGATAAAACTTACTCAAAAAGGATAATTCTGTTTGCCCGAAAATGAAAATTAAACTTCACATATTATTTATTCTACTTATTCCGTTCCATTTATCCTGTGATCTTTTTATGACAAGGGATCCTGAAGACCCTGCTGATAGAAAATCAAATTTTCAAAGTGCATTTGTTCCTGAAATAGTTATTGAAAATTTGAAATATTCATTTGAAGATAAAAACGTTCAGAATTACCTGGCCTGTTTTGTGGATACATCATTTTCTGCCAGAAGTTTTCATTTCCAGCCATCGAGCGAAGCACTTTCACAATATCAGTTTCTCGGACAAGGATGGAGTTTGAACGATGAACAGAGATATTTAAACAGTATTATCGCAAGTGTTCCAACTGATTTTCCATTGATCTTATCATTTACGGATGAAACATTTTCGCGCTCGGGCGATACAGTGGTGTATTCAGCTTCATATTCTATAAATCTGCCATTCATTCAACCGGAAACTTCAATTTATCAAGGGAATGTTCAATTTAATATGACAAATGATGCACGATCTGTCTGGGTCATTTATTACTGGCAAGACATTAAATTACAAAACAATCCAAGCTGGAGTGAATTAAAAGGAAAGTATTATTAAAAGAATATTCCAAATAATTTTTTTACTGATAATTTCAATCTTCGGCTGCACAAATCCGTTTGCACCCAGGTTTGATGAAAATCTATCTGATTCCAAGCCGCCATTGTCAGATCTGAAAGATATTCCCGGTGTGTTTCAGAACTTTCAGTACTCATATACATTTAGAGATACATTGATTTATGGCGAACTGCTGAGCGACCAATTCATCTTTACGTATCGAGATTACGATCAGGGATTTGATGTGAGCTGGGGCAGAGATGAGGAGATGCGTACCACCAATGGATTGTTTCAGAATGCTCAAAGACTTGATTTGATATGGAATAACATAGTACTGATTACACAGGATTCCGCTACAGCTAATGTAGTAAGAAGCTTTAACCTTACTATTACTTTCAATCCTACAGATGTTGTTAGAGTTGACGGCAGGGTTAATCTTTCTTTACGGAGAGATGCTGTATCTGAAAAGTGGCAAATTACAAGATGGATAGATGAATCCAATTTTTAGCAAAGTAAATTATTTCAAATATTAAATTTTATTAATTCATTTTAATGATATTTTTCTTTATCAGAGAATCGCTTAGATTGTTTTTCAAAGCAAAGCTTTCATCTTTCCTGACTTTTGTATCAACATCTATCGCAGTGGTTTTGATCGCTGTATCTTTCTTTCTTTATCATTCCTCAAGTCAAGTTGAGATATATCTTAAGGAAAATATTACGATTAGTGTTTTCTTAAAAGATTCAGCACTTCGAAATGGTGTTGAATCTATGAAGCAGGAAATAATAAACAGTGATTTTACATCACAAATTGATTATATAAGTAAAGACGATGCTGTTGAAATCTTTATTCGTGAAACCGGTGAGGATTTCAGGAAAATTCTCGACTATAACCCTCTGCCAGCTTCGTTCAATATTAGAATAAAAAGTGAATATGCTGAAGCCGATTCGTTGAATAATGTGATTAATCTTTTGTCATCCTTCATTTGGGTCGATGAAGTTATATATAAGGATGATATTATTCAGAAGCTGCTTGTCTGGTTGAAAGATTTCAGGTTGTATGTATTTGCTTTTACTTTATTGATTGTATTTGTTTCATTATACCTTGTCTACAGTACTGTAAAATTAATTCTTAATTCCAGAACTGAAGAATTTGAAACAATGAAACTTGTCGGAGCCAAACTTTCCACTATAAAATTCCCGATAATTTTTCATGGACTTGTGATAGGATTTCTTGCTTCTTTATCAGCGGCGGCTCTGTTTTACTTGATATTATTCTTAAGTGGTGACTATATTTCAACACTAAAAGTAATTCAATTTAAAGAATATCCGTACTTGGTCTTAATAAGTTTGACAGGTCCGTTTATTTCAGTGTCCACAACAGTTTTTTCGTTACGTAAAGTATCACTTAAAATTAAGACTTAAAAAAATTCCTAATAAATTCAGGTTACAAGTTGAAATTTAATTTTTTTGTTCTGTTTTTCTCTATTCTGTCGATATCTGTTTATGGCCAGGCTTTACCTAACTATAATGAGAGGTTTTTCCAAACCGAAAAGGACTCACTTCCATCGCTAAACATTTTTAATGAAGCAACTTCAGGTCCGTTGGATGAAAATGTATATATAGTCGGTCCGGGAGATATACTTTTTATCTCAATCAGTGGAATAAATGAAGTTACATTTAATGTCCCGGTTGATTATGAGGGAAATTTATACATCCCGAGAGTAGGAGGAATTGCTCTAAAAAACAAAACCTTAGCTGCAGCAAGACAAATGATTTCCGAACGTCTCAATAGATATTATAAAAATGTCGATATATTTATTTCCCTTGCTGAATTCAGGAGAATCAAAGTATCCCTTCTGGGTGATGTTGTGAAGCCTTCGACTGAAACACTGCGTTCAAATGCACGGCTTCTTGATTTGATCCGAACTTCTGATGGATTGACTAAAACTTCTAACTTCAGAAATATAACCATTAAGTCCTTGGATGGTAGTTTAAATCAATATGATTTATTATCGTTTCTTCGCAAAGGAGAGTACAAGCATAATCCTTTGTTACGTGAGGGTGATGCAGTAATTGTTGATAAATCTGATAAATTAGTTGGTATTGTAGGACGAATAAAATTCCCAGCGAATTATGAGTTCCTTGAAGGTGAAACCATTGATCAACTAATTGAATTGGCTGGTGGATTCATTTATAAAGCTAAAATAGATTCGATCGAATTAATCCGATTCAGCGAAGATGGCAAAAGTCAACAAAGCTTTTATTTTAGTTATGAGTCATTAAAAAATAATCCGGTTGAGTTAAAAATCGGGGATCTAATAGCTGTTCGTGAAATATATGAATTTGAGGTG
>CAZXCP010000052.1:4146-14357 GCA_964639355.1 uncultured Ignavibacteriaceae bacterium | reverse complement strand
CAGAAACACCAAATCTTTCAGCAATTTCGCTGATTGTATCGCCTCTCATGATTGTATAACGATATAAATTAGAATTGTTGGTATTAGTTAATTCTGCAGTTGTTGTCTTGGGTCCACCATCAGTATAGATCTTTAAATTTTTTCCGGCTAATATTTTGTTTCCGGATATGTTATTCCATTCCCTTAGTTCACGGACGGATACTCCATATCTGGAAGCAATCAGACCTAAGTTCTCACCTCTTCTTATCCGGTGATTGATCAGACTGCTTGAGCTTTTATTTACATTATTCTGAACAATGGATTTTTCCAGAGCAGTTTGATTATCAAGACTAGCATAAAAATCTTTTTTATCCTCCATTACATAAATTGTTAATTTCTGCCCGACTTTTATAGTTGAGGTATACGGAATATCATTCCAGTTTCTTAAATCACTAACACGAGCGTGAAAAAGATCTGCAATGCCTAAGAGGCTATCGTTTCTTTTAACATGATAGTAAACAGGAACTAAATTCGGAGGAACTAATACATCACTTACAACTTCCTTTTTGCTGGTTAGTTCTTCATTTATCGCTATAAGATCATTATCCAATCGTTCTGAATTTTCGACATCGTTAATTTCATTATTTTCAGCCAACAAAATTTCACTGGAGATTGTATTATCCTTATTTAAACTAGCATAAGGAGAAACATAACCTTCAGAGTTTCCATCCTGAGCTGTTTGAATATCAGGATTGTATGCAAAATTATTATCAGCAAGGTTCACAGAGACCGGAATTCTTAACTCAACACCGGCATAAAGCCTTGAGTTTGTAGATATGTTGTTAGCATCAGCAAGGTCATACTTTGAGACGCCGTATCTCTGGGCAACACGTGTAATTGTTTCACCCTTCCTGACAGTATGAACCAGGTAAGTCCTCTTTGCTGATTCAGGAATATTTTCAAGATTAGAGGCTAAAAGACTATAGGAACCTTTTGGAATCTTCAGTGGATAGCCGCCGGGATAATCATCTGGTGTTGAAAGTTGTGTCAGTTCAGGATTCATATCCTGTAATGTTAGCAAATCTGTACCTACTGCACTGGATAAATATACCAGATCAATCGATCCAGGTATATTGAAAATTTCTGTATCGTAAGGTCTCTCAGGAATATAATCCGCAAATCCGTACTTCTCAGGCTCAAGAGCAATGACGCTGACAGCAATATATGTGGGAACATAATTTCTTGTTTCTTTAGGCAGATGTTTTCTGATAGACCAGAAATCATTTCCACCTGATCTTTTTAATGCACGTCTGACTCTGCCTTCACCGCAATTATAAGCAGCAAGAGCTAAGTACCAGTCACCTAAAGAAGTATAAAGATCTCTTAAATGCTGCGCTGCAGCACGTGTTGATTTAACAGGATCTCTTCTTTCATCGATATAAAAATTTGTTTGCAAGCCGTACATCTGTCCTGTTGATTTAATGAACTGCCATAATCCTACAGCGGAAGCCCAGGAACGAGCAGTGGGGTTTAATCCACTTTCCATCATACTCAAATAAACCAATTGCTGTGGAACTCCTTCCTCTTTGAAGATTCTGGTCATCATAGGAAAATATTTACCAGAACGAGTCAGCCACCTTGTCATAGCCCCTTTTCCACGACCTGTAAAATAGTTAACCCATTGCTCCACATGATTATTATATTCGAGAGGTATATCTGCAGGAATAATCGTTTTCACATAATCTTCGCGCGGGTCATCAAAACTTATATCTATTTCTGGAGCAATTTGTGTCATCCATTCTTCATAGGCTGCGAATGAAACACCATCAGGAAGTTCTGTTAAACCCTCAACAAGACTTCGGTAGTCATCAATTATAGAAGATTCCAACTCTTTATATGCTTCATTATGATCAATACCAGGGTAGTAACTCAGATTATTTATTGTTCTTAAAGCAGCTTCAAAATTATTGATTGCTTCAACAGTGCTATTCACATTTTGTTTTTCAATGGCAGTTATATAATACTGTCTTGCCTGTTCAAGCATTTCATTTACAATTCCGAAGCGAGTTTGATTTTGCGGAAAGTTATTTTGATTGTTTTTGTCTGTTATTTCTTTATTTGCGCCACAAGCAGCAAGAAGTAGAGTGAATAAAGCAATAACTATTTGGAAATGTAGTCTTTTTATCATTTGGGCTCCAGTCTGTCTTATTTCTATTTCAAATATATGATAAGCAATGATTCAAATCAAGTAAAAATTTAACTTATGCAATGTAATCCCTTGTTTTACAAAGAGTTAAAAATTACAAGGGTATATTACCATGTTTTTTCTTCGGATTCTTATCTACCTTAGTTTTAAGCAATTCGAATGCCTGTATAATTCTATTTTTAGTTTCAGCTGGTTTAATGATATCATCTAAAAATCCGCGTTCAGCGGCAATGTAAGGGTTAGCAAATTTAACGATATACTCAGATAATTTTTTTTCAAGCATCTGATCAGGATTTTCAGATGTAGATATTTCCTTTTTAAAGATAATTTCTACCGCACCTTTAGGCCCCATAACCGCAATTTCAGCAGAAGGCCATGCAAAATTAAAATCACCCCGAATATGTTTCGAGTTCATAACATCATAAGCTCCTCCGTATGCTTTTCTTGTTATAACAGTTACTTTCGGAACAGTTGCTTCTGCAAATGCAAATAATAACTTTGCTCCATGACGAATAATTCCATTCCATTCCTGTTCTGTGCCGGGTAAAAATCCTGGTACATCAACAAGAACAAGTAAAGGAATATTGAAAGCATCGCAAAAGCGTACAAACCTTGCACCTTTAACGGAAGCATTTATATCTAATACACCTGCCAGTACATTTGGTTGATTTCCAACTATTCCAATTGACATCCCGCCAATTCTTCCGAATCCAACAATAATATTTTCAGCATAATTAGCATGAACTTCCAGAAAATCATTGTCATCAACAAGCAGATTTATTATCTCTTTCATGTCATAAGGTTTATTAGGGCTATCCGGAATAATTTTTTCGAGTTTAAGTTCATCGGTTAAAGAACCCAGGTCAAATGCCTTTTCAAGAGGCTTATCCATAAAATTCAATGGAAGATAATCGATTAGCTTTCTAACAGCTAAAAGAGTTTCGATTTCATTGTCGCAGATAAAATGTGCAACACCACTTTTTGATGCATGGGTTTCTGCGCCGCCAAGTTCTTCAAAGCTGACATCTTCATGAGTAACCGTTTTCACAACATTAGGTCCGGTAACAAACATATAACTTGTATGTTTAACCATAAAAACAAAATCGGTGATAGCAGGCGAATACACTGCCCCGCCGGCACAGGGTCCTAGTATAACAGATATTTGCGGTATAACACCGGAGGCAAGAGTATTCAGCAGAAAAATATCTGCATAACCTCCAAGGCTGTTTACACCTTCCTGAATTCTTGCACCGCCAGAATCATTAAGACCTATAACAGGAATTCCTGTTTTCATTGCGGTATTCATCACCTTAACTATTTTCTCCGCATTTGTTTCAGAAAGTGAACCGCCAAGGACAGTAAAATCCTGGCTGAATAATGCAACAGATCTGCCATTTATCTTTGCAAATCCAGTGACAACACCGTCTCCGGGAAATGATTGCTTATCTAATCCAAAATCTTGAGACCTGTGTTTAACCAGCATATCGATCTCATTAAAAGTACCTTCATCAACAACAAGTTCTATTCGTTCCCTTGCAGTTAGTTTTCCTTTATTGTGCTGACTTTTAATTTTATCTTGTCCACCGCCAAATTTAGCTTCCTCTTTTATAGCCAGAAGGTCTTTAATTTTTTGATGCATTGTTGCCTCTTTTATGCTTTGATATTTATAATCAATTAAAAAATGGGTTGGATTTTTTTTCCTTACCTATGGTACTTAACTCGCCGTGACCGGGGTAAATAACCGTTTCATCGGGCAAAGTGAAAAGCTTTTCACGAATTGAATTGATTAACTGGCTGTAATTTCCGCCGGGTAAATCAGTTCTGCCAATGCTGCCATCAAACAATACATCACCTGTTATACAAATATTATTTTCTTTGGAATAAATACAATATCCGCCCGGAGTGTGTCCCGGCGTAAACAGAAACTCAAGTATAGAATTACCAATTTTCAGTTTCATCCCATGTTTTATGTATTTATCAGGAATGCAGATTTCCTTTATCTCAAGTCCGAACATGGCAGCCTGGTGAGAAGCATTTTTTAGTAATTCAAGGTCCTCTTCAGGTGCATAATACTCAACCGAATAAATTAATTTAATATGACAACTACCAAAGATATGATCGAGATGGCAATGTGTGTTAAACAGAAATTTAGGTTTGAGCTGATTTGAATTTATATGATCATCGATTTCTTTTTTCTCTGATTCATCATAGCAGCCTGGATCAATAATGGCGGCTTCCTTTGTTTCTACATCCCAGATTATATATGAGTTTTCAGCGAATGGATTAAATGTGAATTTTTGAATTTTGAGCATAGTATTCACTTAAAGTTTTTCTTAATTCTTCCGTACAATTTTGAATAATAGTTATCGTAATTTTCTTTCATCTCCTCAATTGAATCACCACCAAATTTTTCTTTTAAATGTTTGGCAATTATAAAAGCAAGCATTGATTCTCCAATTACAGAACATGCAGGAACAGCAACAAAATCACTACGCTCTCTTCTTGCATCAACCTTTTTCATTTTGCTAAGGTCAACGCTTTGAATGGGACTCATCAATGTTGCAATGGGTTTCATCGACGCCCGGACAATTATTGGTTGTCCTGTAGATATTCCCCCCTCTATTCCACCAGCTCGATTAGTTCTTCTTGAAATTGTACTGCCTTTCATTATAATTTCATCGTGAGATTGTGAGCCGTAAAGTTCCGCACTTTCGAAACCAGCGCCAATAGAAACTGCTTTAACAGCATTGATAGATAAAATAGCCTGCGCAATGTCGGCATCAAGCTTTAGGTCGTACTGAGCAAATGACCCGAGACCCGAACGAACACCTGTTGCTACTATTATAAATGTTCCACCAAGGGTATCACCCTTTTTCTTAGCTGTTTTTATTTTCTTAATAATCTTTTCTTCCTGTTGTTTATCAATTACCCTTACCGAACTCTTATCGGCTTGATTCGACAATGAAGATGCTGAAAACTTATTCGAAATTTTATTTTCCAATAAAGTATTAAGGTAGTTAATTTCTGAATACAATCCGCCTATACTTTCAACATAGCTACCGATTGATATTCCAAATTTCTCTAACATCTTTCTGAATAAAGAACAGGCTGCAACTCTTGCTGCAGTTTCTCTTGCAGACGATCTCTCAATTGAATTTCTAATGTCATCAAAATTATATTTCAGTGTACCAGCAAGGTCTGCATGTCCAGGTCTGGGAACAGTTATTTTTTTTGATTTCAGATTCGGAGTTGTAACTGTCATAACATTTGACCAATTCTCCCAATCTTTATTATTGATAAGTAAGCTTACGGGTGAACCTAAAGTTTTACCGTAACGGATTCCCGAAAGAATTTCAACAGTATCAGATTCGATTTTCATTCGGAGCCCCCTACCGTATCCAGCCTGTCTTCTTTTCAATTGATGATTAATATAATCCGGTGAGATTTCCAGATTTGAAGGGATACCTTCTACAATGGCAGTAATAGCTTTACCGTGCGACTCACCTGCAGTAAGAAATCTAAGCATTAATTCTCCGATTTGACAGGATAAATATATAAAAAAAACGTCCCGATTGTTTACCGGGACGTTTTGACTTTCAATTTAGCAAATTATTTATTTAGGAATTTCAAGCCCTACAAATCTTGTATTACCAGAAGAGTCCTGAACCTTGAGAAGAAGCGCATCACCTTTCTTTGAGTCAATTATTCTCGATATGTCATCTACATCTGTAACAGGCTTCCTGTCTGCCTCAACAATTGCTAATCCTCTAAACAACCTCTGGTCTTCTGCTTTGCTAAAGGATTTTACTTCGGTAATCATCACGCCGGAATCAATTTTATAATCTGACTTTTCTTTTTCTGTAAGTTCTCTGACTGTTAAACCAATATCATCGAAACTGGCAGTAGTTTGCTTCTGCTCGGTTCTGCCTCTGTTATTTTCCATCCTGACAACAGGTTGCGATTTATCATCTTCCTCTCTTGCCTTAAGTATTACTGTTCTTTCAATTTCTTTTCCATCGCGGAAGATGGTAAGATTAACATTAGTGCCGGCAGATTTTGAAGCCACATAACTTTGCAATTCATTCGGCTGATTAACTTCTCTACCATCAATTTTAAGTATCACATCCCCTGACTTCAGATCGGTTTCCGATGCCGCACCACCGGGGAGTATCCCTTGAATGATAATACCGCGTGGTCTGTCTAAACCAAGAGACCTCGCAATAGCATTATCAACTTCACCAATGTTAACCCCTATGTATCCGCGATTAACCCGTCCGGTTGCAATCAGGTCTTTGGCAACAGAGCGTGCAAGATTAATTGGTATTGCAAATCCATAACCAATGTAAGTTCCTGTGCCTCTTGTGGCTATAGCTGTATTAACTCCTACTACTGCACCGGATAAATCAACCAGAGCACCTCCGCTGTTACCGGGATTAATAACAGCGTCTGTCTGAATAAAATTTTCAACTCCGTAATTATCTCGTATAAGCCCTAATTGACCTCTTCCGATAGCACTGACAATACCAGCTGTAACTGTTGATGCTAAAGCTAAGGGATTGCCTATTGCCATAACCCACTGACCAACTTTCAAGTTATCAGAATCTCCAAGAAATGCAGGCACTAAGTTATTAGCGTCAATTTTAATAACTGCAAGATCTGTTAAAGGATCAGTACCGACAACAGTAGCGGTAAAATTTCTTTTATCCGACAGTCCGACAGATACCCTGCTAGCATTTTCAACTACGTGATTATTGGTTATTATATATCCATCTTCAGAAATTATAATTCCGCTGCCGGATCCTCTTTGTTCCTGCGGCATATCACGGAAGGGAAAGAAGAAAAAGTCTCTTTGAGAACTTTCCCGTTCAGATACTACTGAAATTTGTACTATTGCCGGAGTTACCTTTTCGGCAACTTCAATAAAAGCTTTACTGAATGCAGTCGCATCCGCATCAAGATTAACAGGTGGAATATTTGCACCTAACTCAATATCGGCTAAACCGGGTCTGACCAAACCGAATCCGGATACAAGCATTGCACCGAATATCATACCGATAACCAGAAGTGCAATTGCGCCTGCCAGTCCTTTTAGTCTGCCGGTTTTTGTGTATCTAACATCATTTAACATCTTACTCTCCTTGAGATTTAATTCTAAAAAATTTATAAGTGTATCAAAATGCCGATAAGAAACCTTCTAATTGTTAAAAAAATTTAATGCCTTGATTCCACTGAAATCAGGAATATGATGTTTTGTATAACGCTCTAAAAATATATAAGCTTGTTTCATTAAATCAATGGAAATATTACTAACAGTTTTGTTATGAATTAGACAAAAAAAGTAATGTAAAAGTTCCGCAGACACTAAATTCAGTGTGGGATGCGAGTCACAACAATTGATACAGACAAATCCCGTTTCATAACTAAAACCCCCGCTCCTGTTGCCAACATCACCTTCACATATTCCGCATTTTGCTACCTGTAAAGCGTACCCAAGTTCAGATAAAAAGAAAACATAAAATCGTCCGTACAGTATACCCGGATGTTCTTTACCTGATTCAATTAATAATAAAATTTTTACAATTCCTTTAAATAACTTGATATTAGATTCATTCTCTACAGTAAGTTTTTTAACCAGTTCAGTTATAGCAAGTGCATATTGTGTTTTTTCAAAATCTTCTTTAATCCTCGGATAATGTGATAATAAATCAACACTTGACAGCAATTGAAGTTCACGGTTATCTTTTTTATAAAATACAATTTGTACATGATTCAAGGTGTCTGCAATCGTACCGTATTTGGATTTTGGATTTCTACCTCCCTTAATTATTAAAGAAAGCTTTCCGTAAAGTTCTGTGTAAACAGAAATTATCAGACTAGTATCACCGTAATTAATTTTACTTAAAACCACGGCTTCTGTCTTTACAATTTCACTCATATTAAAAAATTATAAGGAAAAGAAAATAGATCCGTCTCGGTTATAATTCCGGTTATCAGATGTGAAGGTGTTATATCGAAGGCTGGTGTAAAAGTTGAATATTTTTCGTGCGTGATTTTAATTTCTTTAAATTGAGTTAATTCCTTTGAATTTCGGTACTCAATTTTTATATCTGATCCTGTAGCAATTTTTTTATCAATTGTTGTTGAAGGTGCGGCAATATAAAATGGTATGTTGTGGTAGTTACATAAAACTGCAAGATTATATGTTCCTATTTTATTTGCCGTATCTCCGTTTAAGGCAATTCGGTCGGCACCTGTAATAACCAGATCCACTTTACCCTCTTGCATTAAAACTGCAGCTGAAGAGTCAGTGTTGATTGAAAATGGTATTCCGTTTTTATCGAGTTCGTATGCAGTTAATCTCAATCCCTGAAGTAAGGGTCTTGTTTCGTCAGTGTAAACGTGTGAAACTAAATCGTTATCAAAAGCATTTTTGATTACAGCAAATGCAGTACCCATACCGCCTGCTGCTAATGCACCTGTATTACAGTGTGTAAGTACATTGGATTTTTTTCTGAAGATTCTGATACCATTATGTGCAATCTTTTCCGAGAAATCATTTTCTTCTTTATGTATTGATTCTGCTTCTTCCAGCAGTTCAGGATATGCTTTTTGTTTTTCCGAAACAGAGTCAAATCTGTTTTTCATTCTTTCAAGTGCATAAAAAAGATTTACAGCAGTTGGACGTGTAGAAGCGAGTCTTTCAAAAGCCAGATTAAAATCTTTATTCTTATCAGATGAATTTTTTAGTGCTAATGCAATGGCATAAGCAGCAGCTATACCAATTAACGGTGCTCCGCGAACCTCAAGTTTTTCAATTGCTTCGGCAATACGACTGTAACTGTCTGTTGAAATATAATTTTCTTCAAGCGGAAGAACGGTTTGATCAAGGAAAGTCAGTTCGCCATTTTCAAATTTAAGATTGTAGTATTCAGCTTTCATCGAAACGTGATAGATTCATAAATTCCCGGAACCTGTCTTTAATACGCAGAATTGAAAGTTCTTCAAGCCCTTTTGTACTGAATCTTTCCACACAGAAGGATGCCATAGTGCTTCCGTATATAACTGCAGCTTTCAGACTTTTAGGTGATAGATCGCGATTGCGGTGAAGATAACCGATAAATCCTCCTGCAAAAGAGTCGCCTGCACCAGTAGGATCATTAATCATTTCCATCGGATATGCCGGAGCAGAAAAAATTGTATCTTCTGTGAACAGCAGTGCACCGTGTTCACCTTTTTTAATAATAAGAATTTCAGGACCTAAATCCCTTATCTTCTTTGAAGCCTTGATCAGATTCGGTTCGTGTGCCAGCAATCTTGCTTCGGAATCATTGATAATCAGTACACTTACACGCGGAAGAAGTTCGAGTAATTCTTTTTTCTTGCCTTCGATCCAGTAATTCATCGTATCACAAACAACGAACTGGGAATTTTCCATTTGATCTAACACTTTACTTTGAAGCACCGGATCAATATTACCCAGACATACATACTTCGCCTTTTTAAAATTCTCAGGAATAACAGGATCAAATTTTTCGAATACATTAAGTTCAGTTGATAAAGTATCGCGCACATTCAGGTCATAATGATATTTACCTGCCCAGCGGAAAGTTTTACCGCCATCAACAATCTTCAATCCTTCAAGATCAATATTATGGTCTTCAAGCATTTTCATATATTCTTTGGGAAAATCGCTTCCAACAATTCCAACAAGATTAACAGGACCTGTAAAATAACTTGCTGAAAGTGATATATAAGTTGCTGATCCGCCTAGTGCGTCTTCAACTTTATCAAAAGGTGTTGATACGGTATCTAACCCTACTGATCCGACTACTAATAGACCCAAAATATTCTCCTGCTATATGAATGATTATAAATGACACGGGAAAAATAGAAAAATAACAGATGAATGCACAATAATATTAAAATTGTTGGAAACGAACTCCCGTTCGTTCCGCATTTTTAATTTTTATTCTTTTCGGAACTGTCGGGAGACTGTTCCCTTTTCGGAGTGGTCAGGAGACCACTC
>CAZXCP010000052.1:3894-4046 GCA_964639355.1 uncultured Ignavibacteriaceae bacterium | reverse complement strand
GGGAGACTGTTCCCTTTTCGGAGTGGTCAGGAGACCACTCCCTACGTAAGCAATAGAAATATTACAGATGAATGCAAATAATGTAGGGAACGAACTCCCGTTCGTTCCGAGGTTTTTAATTTTCATTCCTTTTCTGAACTGTCGGAAGATTG
>CAZXCP010000052.1:0-3794 GCA_964639355.1 uncultured Ignavibacteriaceae bacterium | reverse complement strand
TTCCCTTTCGGAGTGGTCAGGAGACCACTCCCTACGTAAGCAATAAAAATACAATAGATGAACGCAAATAATGTAGGGAACGAACTCCTGTTCGTTCCGCATTTTTAATTTTTATTCCTTTTCGGAACAGTCAGAAGATTGTTCCCTTTCGGAGTGGTCAGGAGACCACTCCCTACGTAAGCAATAAAAATACAATGGATGAATGCAAATAATGTAGGGAACGAACTCCTGTTCGTTCCGAGGTTTTTAATTTTTATTCTTTTTCGGAACGGTCGGGAGACCGTTCCCTACGCTTTTGGAGTGGTCAGGAGACCACTCCCTACGTGAGCAGGAGACCGCTCCCTACATTTTGATTTCCAGGAAATTCCAGAATGAATTTTTGTTATAGAAATAATCAACAATTATTTCAACTGACTTATGCTGACCTGCCCAGGCAAGTTTATTTTTTGCTTCTTCTGAAGTAAACCATCCGTATTCTGAATGTTCTTTGCTTATAATGACTTTATCATTGCTTTTAACTTTAACGGCAAAAACCGGAACGAGTGTTATCGAATCATCTTCTGCTGTATAGAATGAATTTACATTCGGAACAACCCAGATATTTGAAGGAATCAATCCTGTTTCTTCTTTTATTTCACGTAAGGAAGTTTCAAATGCTTTTTCATCTGGTTTGATTTTGCCCGACACCATCTGCCAGATATTTGGATAGTATTGATCAGGTGCTCTTTTGAGTAACAAAAATTCAAGACTATCATTCATCTCCCTGAATATGTGTGCTTCGATCAGGTTTGAAATTATTTTCAATTTACTATTCCAGTTAATTGTTAATGGTTATTTGTTAATCGGTCTTACTCATAAAGTTATATTCTGAACTAACATTAAGCTATTTCAATCAGCCAATCAATCAATCATTCATTCAAGGAAATGGCTATGGTTTAAAAATACGCTCTTGCTTCAGCTCTTGCAGTATGAATTGCCCGTGAGCCCTGCAGCATTCTGCCGTCATAGCTTATTGTTGTCTGCAGATTTGCTGAAAGTCTGTAATCAAAATTTAAACGCCAGTAGAAATTTTTTCCTATCTGATTTCCGCCTGTTAATTCAAATGGAATAAAATTTTGTGTGGTATTTGCAATGAGTTCATTTCGTTCCAATTCTATTCTTAATCTTCCTGTGCCAAGGAAGGATAAATTAAATCTTATCAACTGTGAATTCAGATCAATAATAGTAGGACTTTCAGGAAATGTATCTTCACTTCTTCCTACTTTTATTCTGAAACCGACTTCAATATGTCGAACCGGTCTGTAAGAAAAATCGGATGAAATATTATTGTTACTAACATTTCTTCTTCTGTTTGATCTTTCACCTGCACTGACATTATCAACCTGGTTAACAATTTCAGTCTGGTTGCTTATTTCCTGGACAAGCCTGAAATTAATTCTGGCACTTCTTTCACGATTGTATCCTCTTTCATAACCATCGTAAAATTCATTTAAGCTGTTGCGTTCTGCATATCTTAATCTGAAAGAAAGATCCTGATCATTCTCAAAAATAAAAACATCCTGCTGAATATAATTTGAACCTCTTATGGTTACACCTTCTCTTCTGAATGAATTTAAGTCGAGTAAATAGATTTTTGCATAATCAGTTTCACGGCTGTTTTCTTCAATACGCCAGAAAGTTTCTGTTGAGAAAGGATTAAGTAGTTTACCAGTAAATGACTGCTTATCGAGCATCTCTGAGAAATTTATTTTCCAGCGAGTGCTTGCTTTCAGATCTATAACCGGAAATAATTCATCTGTTGGAATTGTTACCTGTATATAATCGCCGTCAAATAAAGTTGATATGAACTCATTCTCATCAGCAATTCCGTTATCATTAAGATCGCCGAGATACCTGAAGTTTCCGGTTCCCTGCTCAACTTTCACAAATACACGCTGAAGCCTTGCTGAACGCTGTGTAGAAACTTCATAAAACAAATCACCATTCATTACTTTTTCCCAGAATCTGAATCTTGACTGCGATCTTACTAGTATTGTTTCGTTATCAAGAAAACCTCTTTGCTTAAATGTATTTGAGTATTTCTTATTCCGAAAAGTAAAATTGAGAGTTGTGTTCACTTCTTTAATTCCGGAGTAACCAGCTTCATAGGAATGGGTATTTGCTCTGGATTCAGTTCTCATCAATCCATCAACAGGCAGATATTCGTCACGTAAAGAATACTTTGCGGTAAAGTTAAATCCGCTTACATCAATCAACTGGAGTGATGGTATATACTCAAAATATTTTATACTTCCAGTAATAAGTGAATCACTGCTTCTTCTTTTATCTGTTTTATCCTCTGCAAGAAATTCAAATCCGGGTTTGAATATTAAAAAAGTGTAATATGCATTTGCTCTGTGCCTGAACCAGTCGCTTGCAAGAAAAGAATTTTTAGATTTGACAAGATCAAGATTATAATTGACGCCAAAAGTTTTATTATCCGTATAACTGAAAAGGTTATTGAATCTGTCGGAAGAAAAATCATCTCCCTTTCTTAAAAATCCTGCTGTACCGTTCAATCTTAAATACTGATGCGGAAGTAAAGTAACACCGGCTTCTCTTAAAATCTCATCCTGATTTTCTGCAGCACCGGTTGTATTGTAGTTCCTGTTGAACTCAACTTCATTGAATCTATCAGCAGAAGTAAACTTACTTTGAATAAATCTATCCCTAAAACTGAATCCTGCTTTACCAAGATTTAATGAACCAATATTTATTTCAGTGGGATTAAGTTTTACTGCAATATTCCTTGCATATCCGTAGTTATCACCTTCATCGAGTGTTGAAAACCTGTTTTTATCCCAGAGACTTCCTGCATATTCAAGACTTATAGTTAAATCTTCAAATGGATTTATAACAACAACCATATTTCCGATTTGCTTTAACTCAGGAACCGGAATGAATATGATGGGAAGAAATGCGCCTGCGCCAACTCCGACAAATCTGAACTGACCTATGCTTACCCTATTGTAGTCTCCCCTTCCCTCACCGACAAAACTGAAATTACCATTATAAATTGAATTAGGCGCGCCCGGATCAAATACATAATATGAATAAGGCTCATCGTTAATAAGTGTATCAACCTTTGTATAGATACCTTTTCTTATTCCAAGCGAATCAGGTTCAACAAGGAAAACTCCGGATTTAACTGCTTTGTTTCTGTCATCACCAGCCTGTGCAAGAATTTCCTTGTCTTCATCAGTAAGAAGAATGTCTATCGGCGCATCCTGATCATCACCTTCGCGAAGGTACTGAAATTTTACACCGAGTTTATTATTGAAAAAATTTCCTTCTGTTCCTGCGCCGAAAAAGTTTCTCGAATATCTTCTGTCGGAGTATTCAAAATCAATAGTTATTCTTGATGCGGATGTTATCAGCCGGTTTGGAGTAAAAGTAACTGTTGCGTTTGCATACTCGATAACATAATCATTGTTTTCACCTCTGCGCATTTCAATGCCATCGACAAAAACTTTTTCAGTTCCTGCAATTACAATTATGTCCCGTTCATTGTTAATTCCGCTTAATCTGTACGGACCCTGAACTCCGTCAAGTCCGTTAAATAAATTAGAATTGAATTTTCCGCGTGAACTGGCAACGGCAACATAACCGGAATAATCGGATATGTTAAACTCACCCATTAGTCCCTGCAGTTTTCTGTCGATCACTCCGAATTCCCCGAATCTTTTTCTAACCTGGTAATCGCCAAAGGTGCCTGTTGCATTCGGATGTTTAACCTGAATGAATACTTTATCAAG
>CAZXCP010000051.1:0-14575 GCA_964639355.1 uncultured Ignavibacteriaceae bacterium | reverse complement strand
ATAGTGCACATATGAACACTTGTCAAGAGGTATCTGAAAAATTTTTTATGAATTATATAACCGATCACGCAAAACAGCCAATTAATCATTTAAAACAGCCAATTTAAAATTCAGAGCGGTTGAATCATTTCAAATTAATACATATTAGAAGTATTTTTAAGTAGTGGCAAACTGTCATAAACCACCTTTAAAAACAGAGTTTAAAGAGAATTAAAAAGAAGTTTTATTGCACCTTAACTGCTTTGAAAAAAGTCCTTCGCTATCTTTTTTATATCCTGCAGAAGTTGGGCGGTAAATTTTAAATAAGGTCTGGCTGGGATGTGAATTGTGTAGCGTTTACCAAAGGATTTATTGACCTCTCTGGCTCTTTTATGAGTCTTCTTTGCAAAGACCGTTCTGCCTGCTTTATTTTTTCTCAAACGTACTTTGCCGGGTTTTGTCACACGAACTATTCTTCCACCAAATTGATGGATGGCAGCATACTTCTCAATATCAGCGTGTTTTGGTACACCAACGATTGCTTTATCTTCAGTACTCTTTTCGATAATAGATAATCTTAATCCTAGACCAGATGCCTTTTTCCTATTTAAGATTGGTCCTTCACCAAAGCCCTGGGCGAGTCGTTGCTTTTTAGTTCTTGGTTTTAGTGGAGGCCAGCCTGGTCCCTCTTGTTCAAAAGTCTCCATAACGTGCCGATACATTCTACCGGAAATTTGCTTTGTTAATTCCGATGATGATTTATTCCCACCGAGAGAAATCTTCTTAATTTTAACGCTGATCAATCTAAATTCCTTACTACAGTTTTGCCTTGTATAAATATTTGTACGTTTATGGGCGAGTCAGTGTCCAGACTAATAGTATATCCTTCGTAAAGTTTCATCAATTCGTAAAGGTCTTCATCAATTAATATCTTACTTTCGCTTAAATCTTTCTTGAGGACAATCTCTATATGGTATTTATCATCAGCTCTGTTTATTACTAACTTTTTTATTTTTTGCCAATTGATTTTACTCACAAAATAACTTGCAATTTTGTTCAATAAAATTTTCACTGTTTATTCCGTACTGATTTTTCTCTTTCCCCTTGGAACCCCAGCTCCTCTCAACCAACTATATACGGTTGTTAGATCAAGATTAAGTTCTCTGGCAAGTGTCATTGGATCTGCAAATCTGTTCTGATAAACGTAAACCTTTTTCAATTCATTAAAAGGCTTATCAAATAATTTGATGAAAGTCTTTCCGAACTGGTTACATATTTCCAAGAAGGCTTCTGTTCCGTTTTTCTGTTGGAGAATATCATATAGCAACCGCATATCAGGATGACTTTTTAACTTTTCAGCTAAGACTTCATCCAAGTTATCAATTTTAAATATCCAATTGTTATGCATCTAACTTTATGTTGTAGACTGACCTATAATAATCGGAGTTCCTTCAAAATCTACTTTGGCAGCATCGTCCAATCCGACCAAAGCAGCTTCATTGAACCAACCTGTTCTGTATGCATACGTTTTAACATCTTCACTTGTTGCATCAACGTCATATTTTAAAATTAATTTAGCTACTTCGGTGCCATCATTGTTCAAGTCATCATATGCTGCATACTTTCCGCCCTCTGTTATTTTCCCGAGTACTGTGTTTTTAGCAAGCACACCGGCGCCTGCAGCAACAACTATTGGTATAATAACCTGTGGAAAATCACCGGCAAATAGATTGATGTTTTCAGCTGATGATTGTTCATAAATATCTGTCATGTCGTTTTCTCCTTTTTTAATTAATTTCTTTTAGTGTAAAAATTTTTATTCTACCGGCTCTTATTTCCCTGATTGCTTCTTTCTGCAGATCTTCCAATTCTGTCTTATCTGTATCCAGGTGAATCTGAATCAACACTTCACCCAGTATTTTTTCAGATGAAAAGTTCAGACCATAACCAGGATAGAGAGAGTAAGGATCACCTTTAGAATCCAGGTATCTCTTTTTCCATCTTTCCAGCGTCTGATACTTTACTTCACCCAATACTTTAAACAATCCCTGCCAGTACTGCCGGTTATATTTTTCAATAAATTTTTCTTTCCTATTCGTTTTGTTACCCGGTTTATTTGAGTAACACTCAGCAAGGTATTTTAATACAAGATCTGTTCTTGCTTCGGCTATTAATTTATTTTTGTTGTGAACTTCAATCATAATTATCCTCTGTATCAATAACCAATCAACAATCCATCTATCTCAGTTTTTCCTTCCATAAAAAGTTTTTTTAATCTTATCGGCTGGTAAGTTCTGTTCTGGAATCTGGGATTAGCGAGTATCGAATGATTTATTCCCGGTGTAACTATTGGATCAACTCTGCAGTTTAAAATATCGCCTCTGTACAAATACCACAGCGGTGTAATTAAATTTCCATAATCTTGATTGCTTCCAATTAAATCAGGATCTCTTCCTTTTTTTATATTAAATACTTCTGAATTTCTGACCGCCATAATATTTGTAAAAGTATCATACCAACCGATTAAACTATCCCTGTCAATATACTGTCCCTCAAGCTCAGTGAACACGCCCTGTTCATAAACCACTCCGGTTGGAATTTTGTAACGGACATATCGTATAAATGGCAGCTTATATCTTTTTCTAGTGTTGTAGTATGTGTCTTCACTAAGCTCGTAGGTAGTTGAAGGATCATAAAAAAGTTTTTTAAAGAATGCTTTATCCTGGTGAAGCATACCCGTTATAGCAAACCAATCCATTGCAAGTTTTCTAAGAAGATCTCCTACAGTTCTAAGTCCTTTCGATTGATCAAAAAACAGTGGTCTTACATCCTGCCATATTTCTGAAAAGTTAAAATCGTTGTAATAAGTTTCATAGGAATTATAAATTCCAAATAAATCTAAGATCCAGCCGGCTGGATGTACAGTCCGATCAGTTAGTTGACCAAAAAACAACCATGGATGAGAGAATACCATCTGCACAGATGGATTAACAAGCTTGTAGCAGTCCGTAATTATTTTTTGTGTTTGATGAAGATAAGTCTGGTTTGATGTTGGTGTTGGATATGTAAAAGGGTTTGTAGGGTTGCCGTTAAGATCATAAAGCATTTGCCGGTTAAGAATATCAGTTCTCGGTGCAATAGTAAACCACATATAACCTTTATCCGGGTCATAGTCAATAGTGTCTTCAATTACAAATCCTTTAAACTCGGTCTCCCAGTTTGTTGTGCCCTGGTATTTTATTTCAAGAGTTACTTCCGGAGTTTTTTCTATTATAAAGAATAGTAGTGTCTGACCAAAAAAGAATTTTTCGAAATTAGTTTCTTTCGGGACAGCCAGCCTTAAATCTAAATAGCCCGGGACCAGCAAAAAATTTTCAAAGTCATAATCCCATTCAAGGCTACCGTAATTGCTTACATATACCTCTTCATCCTTTGCATTTACTGATTGATCGGTACCGTCTGTGTTAACCTGGAATTTTACTTTAAGCCTTGCAAGATCACCAGAGGCTAGTCTTTCTTCTCTAAAATTGTAAGTATAGTAATAAGGATTAGCCATATGCTCAGCGTTTTTTATTGAACTTCTGTATGTTAGGAACAAGTAATTTTAAAGTATCGAATATGCTTTCAACCAAAGATGTTTTAGCCGTTTTAATTCCATTTATTAAAGAATCCTTTAACGGTAGAATTGATGCATTACAAGGTTGCCAATTAAACAGAACCGTTGAAGGAAATGTCTTCACGATGTTAAGAACATACAATATTTTAGAATCGGATAAAGTGAAGCGACTTAATTTTAATAAACAGAAATTATTATATGAGTTGTTATCACAATATGTAATGTTTTTCTCGGTGTTCAGTGATTTACCTTTCCCAGATTATTTTTTAATGGATTCATCAGAATATCAGCTTGGGAAAAATTTTCTTGAATATATTGTTGAACATTCTTGGCCGTTTCCACAAACATTGCCTCATTAATTATTTTTCTTATTTCAATGAGGCGGGTGACTTCAATGGTTTTTGCTATTTCAAAATATGTGTTATGGTTTAACATCTTTATTGTCTTATTTCAAAAAGTTTCTCACCAATTTTTACTGTGTTCATATCTATTCCTTTAAACTGATTGCAATTCTTCTTTTTTCCTGAACTCTCTCAACCAGCCATAGATTGTTCTGTCACTTACGTTGAGTTTCTTTGCAAGCTGGAAAGTACTTTTTAAAGCCGAATTTTGTTCAACGTAAATCTTCTTAAGTTTTAATATCGGCTTCTCTCTGAATTGCAGCTCACACTTCAAAAATTCCTGATACAAGTACAGGAATAAATCCATTCCGGTTTTATTTAAACAAGCCTGGTAAAGCAAAAAAATTTCAGGATGTTCCTTTAATGCATCACCAACTTGATTTTTGGAATCGTCTAATTCTTGTATCCAGCCTAAATCCATTTACTAGTAATATTTTTCCTTATAAGTGCCTTTGATACCTAACATATCTGAATTACCAATTTTTGATTTTTCAACTACAACTTTTGGAGTGATCGGCAACAGATCATCCGTTATATATTTGTCGAATTGATTAATGGCCTTCCCAAGTTTATTAGCATCAAAGTCACTGGTTAATTCCTGAATGATTGTTTTGATTGCAGGAAATTCTTTTCTCAAAACAGGTTCTTGAATTGGGAATGCAACCTGAAGTCCCGCTAATTTGCTTTCTTCAATAACAGCGAGTCTGAAACGAACAATTTGATCCAGAACGGCTTCAAAGCTTTTAAAGAGTGATTCGTTTGTCTTCAACAATTTTCCAAGGGTTTCATTCAACATTGCTATTCTTTTCAAACGTGCATTCAACAGAGCATCTGAGATTTTTTCTTTTAGTTTTGCCAAAGCTCCGTATTTCGCTTCAAGTTCATCCGTAAAACTTTTTAAGTTTTCTTCAAAATGCTCCAGGTTATCTTCAGCTTTTACAACTTCATCAACCTCAACTGTTCCTAATTCAAAATTTTCTCTCAATTCCTTTACTGAGGTTTTGCTTTTCTCAATTTCTTTTTTGAGTTTGGGAATCCGATCGTTTTCATACTCTTCAACTTCTTTCATCAAACGTGATTCGTGCTTTTTAAGCTCAAGCACTTTTGGATCTTCCTCTGCAGCTGCTGGAAGTAAAGATAGTACCGGATTTGTTTTTTCTTGTGACATTTTATACTCCTTATTTTTAAAATAATTTGTTATGCATATCCAATAAATTATCTATATCCCGCCCCATGTCACTTCGCTCAGATCTTGGCCCCCGCCTCTTTCCCGACACTTCTTTTTTTTCTTCATCATCAGAGGAAATATTTTCCTGTCCAGATGAAGATATATTTTTTTCTTCCTCAGATTCTTTAATGAATTTGTTAAATTCATCTGTCATAAAATTCAGTTCCGTATCCGTAACTCTCACGTTTTGCTTTGTTAATCGCTTCGATTCATTCTTCAGAAAATACTTACCCTGTGATAACTGATTGATTACAAGCTTGATCTCAATAACAGATCCATCAATTACCAGCTCTGATTTCTTATCATCATATTTTAGCTTAAGGTTCAATCTACCAGACCGCTGTATTTTGGCAGCGTTACATTCCGGTACAAATCTTCTGTGTCAATAAACCGCAGCAGCTCTAATGAAACTGCCAGCCTGGATAGCAGCTTGTCACCAAACTTACCTCCCCAGCTCTGGGTCAATCCTGTTAATTTATTTTTCTCGTTGACAACATCCTGAAAAGCTTTCACCTCAGAGATAAACACTTCTGATTTTTTCGAGAGTGATTCTCTCAATTTTTTTATTTCACTATCTATGCTGCCAACTAAATCATTCAGGGCTTCTCTTTCAGCTGCTTTAAGTTTTTTCGTAAGCCGTGAGATTGCTTCCTCTATGTATTTTCGTTCAAAGCTCAGCTCATCTTTAAAGCTGTTTACTTCCTTTTCCTTTTGCGATACAGCTTTACGTTGGTCCTGAACCTCTTCAGCCTTCAGCTCATTCATGTAACCACGAACATACAGCTCGTCAAGTTTTTTCTTTTCGGCTTCCAGCTCAGCAGTAAGAGATTGAAGTTTTTCTTCTCTCTCACTAAGGTTTTTTTTGAGTGCATCAATATCACCGTTCAATTTCTGAACTGCAGGATAATCAGCAACACTTTTAAATTTTTCCATTGTTTAAGGCTCCTATAATAAATTGTTTTTAATTTTGTTCCCTGTCATTCCACCAGCTTGCAATTTTTCTCCCTAATTCCAGGTCAGCTTCACTTACTTTTTCAGAAAAGCAGATCAATGGCTCTTCACCGTTTGCCAGGGCTGCCATTTGTCTGCCAATTTCTAATTCATTTGTTGAATCAATTGATTCATCACTCTCATTAAAAATTATTTCTATTCCTTCACCATCATCCTCAAATGTCTTTTCAGCAAATTCTTTTAGATTATTCTTTATTATTTTCTGAACATTAATAATATCGTTCGGACTTGTGGAACTAATCTTCAAAGTGAAATGAGATTGTGATCCGATTATTTCGTTTTCAATTTTAAATTTTAAATCCATTCAACATTCCTTTTTTTAATTCAACAGGCAGGAACTGAAATCCAAAAAACAGTCCCTGACCTGTTGTCTAGTTGTTATAACATAACAACAACGATTTTAGGTTACCTTTACAGACAGAAAAAACAACAGTGCCGGAAGAACGATCTAACCTTGACCAACAGTCAGACCGAAACAACAGGCACTGCTTCCTTCCGATAAATTTTAAAGAACTTTTTAAACACCAGTTTTAAAATTTTTTAAATTTGGTTTTATCATCATTTTCTAGCCATTCTCGCTTAGCCAGAACCTTCGATTTTACGCAAAATTCGCATAGTGCAAAATCCAACCTCATTCCACAGAGCAGTTATGGTGTGCTATGCCGTTTAATTTCGTTAAAAAGCCGTTTAAATTTAACGCAAAATCCAAAGTGGTATCAGAATAGCCTGAATTCAACAGGGTGCATTTATATGCGAACTGGGGCATTTTCGGTGTGCCAGTTCTACTGCCAAAGCTATTTTTGTTGTCCTGATTGCCCAATTTTAACAGTGATTTTTAAAATTAAAACGCTTTTAAACGGTCTTAGAAAAACTCAGTCATTCATCAATCGTAGGCTCGAAATTTCTTGCTTCAGATCGTTCAACTCTTCTCGTAAATAGTAAATTGATTTTTCAATTTCCATAACTCTTAGTTGAGGATCTTTCAACTGCCACTCTCTATTAATCCAGGCAGCACCTTTCAATATCTGAGTCTTCATTTCCCCCGGGCTTAACCAGAGATCGAACGATCGTTCACGACTATAAAAGAACAACTTAAGCCTAAAAGCTTTATTAACCATTGTCATAAGCGACCCATTCGTTTGGGTCGCTTTGACTTTCTTCACCATGACAGTTGGCTTCATCAGACTCCAAAATTTTTAGAACAGTAAAACTGATTCTTTCTGTTGTATAATTTTAGATAAAATCAAGTCATTAGTCCATTGAGAGAATTCATTGAATTCTCCCAGATGAAGTTTCACAAATAATTTTTTATATTTGCAATCCTTAAACTTCATCATACAAATCAACGTTTCCCCACTTCCCGGAAGTAATTGTTTCATACCAGTCCGGGAGATTTAACTCAATTCCTTTTTTAATATCAAACAGGTAAGAAGAAATTGAATGAGTTGTGCCGTCAGCATAAGCAAGATAAAAAGACCGCTTGTTTCCAGAGTTCATTTCAGCTTTAATTCCATTCCAATTACCAGCCCGGTCAACCTGGTTAATCAGATTTCTCAGTTCAAAATTTCCTTCTATCAACTCTTCAATTTTATTTATAACCTGTTTTGGTTCATTAGTAAAACCAAGAATCAGTGTATTTAGTTTAACCAGCAGCACAATTGCTTTGTGATGGACTTCGCTTATTGTCTCTCGTTCCTGTTCGGAAAATCCATCCTGTTTTTCCAGCAGGTAAATAGTTGAATTTAAAATAATGTTGCACGAATCAAACGCTTTGTTAAGTAGCTGCTTACAGCTCAGCTCCGGTACACGGTCCGGCATTTGCGATAAACTGTAAACTTCAAAATGTTCGTTCATGGTTTTACCTCATCTAGAGATGAATATACTTCAAATTCCATTGCAGCATCTTCTTTCCTGATAAACCTGTTTTCAAGTTTACCATCCTGGTCAGAAGTATTTTCATCTAATACTTGTATGAAATCTCCAAGCAGCATAATGGAGGGTGTAATTAGTCTGCTATGGCTATCATCTTGTATTAGAGCACGGTGTGCTAATTCAATAATAAAAGATAAAGAATGAATGACTTCCACAAGATCCTTTTTGGTTTCTATGTGGATGTGTTCAACGATCATAATTAATTACTCCTTTTTTTGTTGTTAAATTGTTAGTTAATTACTTGTTTTTCTTCCAGGATTCCCATTCATCAAGTGCTTTAAGAACCTTTTTTACGTGACTTTGTCTTAACCATTCTATAGAATCTATATTCACAACTCTTTTTATAAATTTATTCAATCCTTTGTCTGGTTCATTGCCGGTTACATCCTTCCACCTGGCTTCAATCATTCTCAGCTGCTGTGGCGCTGCATACTCTTCGCCTCTTCCTTTTAAATCTTCAAACTTTTGCTTACCCCATTTTTTTTCATCAATTCCAGCCGGCGGCTTAATTCCCGTTGGTTTCCATCCAGAAGCTTCAAGTCTTCTCAATAGATCTTCTGCCTGTTTATAAGTTAAATCCTTAGAGCTAGCAACTCCATAGCCGGATAGCATTTCTCTATATGTTTCATCATTCAGTTTTAACTGCTTTTTAGCAATATGAATCTTCTGAATTTGTGTTTTTGATATTTTCAGGTTAGAGGGTGACACTATTTCTTTTCTCCTTTAAACAACCAGGCTTCATTCAATATCTCTTCATCCAGAAACCTTCCACGATTCTTTCGCTTTCGCAACATTTCCCTGGCATTAAAAATAAGGTGAGTGAGATTTCTGAAGTTTCCATCACAAATTAAATACATCCTTTTTTTTATCGCTTCATCTAAACCATACCAATTGGTGTCAAGAATGTTTGAAAAATCTTCTTTCGTTCCATGCTCTAGTTCCAAATAAACAGGAATTCTGCTTTTAACTTGTGTATGGCAGTCTGAATCCTTCATTAATTTCTTATGAAGCCCTTTTGTGCCGACTAAAGCAATCCCTATGTCGGCTTCATCATACAAAGTTCGCAAAAGATCAAATGCTGCTTTAGATAATCCGTCTGCTTGATCCACTATAACGATAGGATTAATCCCTGGGTGATTCCTCTCCTCGGGATCAGGAGGATCAAACCAATATTTAATATCAGGCTTATTTAGTTTGTTTAGGTATTCGATAATATCTTTTGTTCTTTCTTTCACAGTTCTTTGATAAAAAAAAGATTTACTGGTTTTGCTTAGTATTGCATTCTCTAATTCGTCTACTATATCACTTGGTCCTTTAGAACTCTCATTTGCTTTGAACACAAAAGTAAGTTCATTTTCTTCTGAATATCTTTCAATCGATTTAGTTTTTCCGGCTCCGGCATCACCAGTAATGTAAATTAATATGCCTCTCTTTCTTGCAGAGTCAAACGTCTTCTTCATTAAATTGTATATACTGGTCTCTGCAAATCTTAATAGTGATTTCCATTTAATATTATCCCATGCTGTATCTTCAATCTCTAAAAACTCATTCATTTCCCTGCTTATCTGCTTATTCATGGTATGTTTAAGCAGCCATGCATTGAACTCAGCTTGATCTGCACCTATCCTTTCTGCAATCTGTTCTGCAGTATAACCCGTTTTTTCAATGTAAGCATTTACATCGTCAACCAATCTAAATTCTCGAAGAGCTTCTTCATTCAATTTTGTATTAATAATTTTAAGATTTGTTTTCATAATTACTCCTCAAGGAAAAAAGCCTTTGCATCTGGTTTATTCTTCGAATTATTTTCACTCTGCGTTATGTTTATTTCCACATCGTCTGTGCCTGTTTTCTGTATTAAAATTTCACTTACATCTTGTGGTATTTGATCAATCTTTACCTCAGTAAATTCAGCCTCTTCAACTTCCTTCCTGCCATATCTTTTTGCCTGTTCAAGAAGTCTGGGTTCTATAGCTTTTTTGTAATAGTCAATCATACTCTCGTACCAAACAGCTTTAACTACCGTTAACTCGCTACTCTGTTTCTCCAATTCTCTAATGTCTTCCTCAGTGCCTAATAATCTGGCACATGGATGCAATGCTTTTTTTCTTGTACATAGAAATTGAAAGTCACCATCAGAATTGTATATTAAAACTTCATCCTTGTTATAAGTATTGTATTTTATGATGACTTGTTGATCGTTATATTTTAATAACCTGGGTGAAGAATAGATTTCCCCATTAACTTTAACCTCAGAGCTTTTCACTCTCTTAACGGCTATATTCAATAACAAAAAATTTAATTGTCTAAGAGTGATTCCCGTTCCCCGGTATGGCTTAAATATTTCCCATCTCGATTTTCCTTTATATGGTCCCGAAGTTAATATTTTGTTGTTGTATGAATCAGCAAATTCAGCATACATTAATGCAGATTTTTCTGGTGTCACTTTATAACTTTGTACTTCTTTATAAGTTTTATCTTTAAATTTTTTGTTGATTGGTTTGTTCAACCACACCTGTGTTTCTCTGCTCTTAACGCTTCTGAAATTGTGATGTTTTCTCATGTATGCATGCTGCCTTCTAAAGGAGTATTCAATTTCAGATTTTGCAGTGGGTGTAAAAGATTTACCATATTGTATTTTAATCCCCAGCAGTTCCATTTTTTGTTTAAATTCTTTGGAATGATATGCTGCCCCATTATCACAAATCAGAACATCACATTGCCCGCCTGCAAACTCAATCGCTTGCAAAACACAATTTATAGCAGCTTCTGCAGTTTCACCGTCTCTAACGCCCAAAGTTGCTAGTCGTGTCCCGGCTGAACCAACATCAACAATTGCAATTACCGTTTCCTTGTATTCCTCTTTAGTTACGGGATCGTATGTCATGTTTGTCGATGATGTTGCATCAATCTGCCAGGCTTTTCTAGGTAATATTTTTGTAATATCTTTTTTGAATTTTGATTGTTGCTTTCTAATCGCCTCTTCGCCATTCACTAATCCGTCAACAATTGGATTCTTTTTAATAATCTTCAACCTTCTTATGATTGTTTGCGGTGATACATTACAATCAATTCCAAGCTTGTTTGCTTCCTCTCTAATTGCCTGCTCTTGATCCGTTAGAAGCATTTTGTTTGGAAGACTAGCATAGTAGAAAATGAGACCGTCTAATTCTTTTGATATTTTGGTACGTCCTCTTTTATTCTTATCATTTCTGATGAAGATAGTTTTATCATAGCCCTTTCTTATATACTTTCTTACTTTTTTATAAATATCATCGTAACTGTAATGGCCTAATCTTTCTAATATTGCTGGATGACGCTCACCGGAATTATATTCAGCAACAAAATTCTCTATTATCCTACCCTTGATACGTTTTCCGTCAGCTGCTTTAATTTCTTCAGCAAGTTCATACATTAATTCATCAAAATCATTTACTCGCTGTTGCTGTTTAATTGGCACTTCCTTTGGCAGATTCTCTTCATCGGTTTTTTCTTTTTCAACTGGTAGATTCAATGAGGGCACGGGAAGAAAGCTGCCATTTTTTTGAAGAGCTGTTCGTGAAGTTTCTTCATCATAAATTTTTCTTGCTTCAGTTGATAAATACTCAATCGGAATGAACCAATCTTTCCCAGGCTTCTTAGCTCCGGGATATTTACCACTTTCGCATCTTTTTCTTAAACCACGTTCCGAAATAAAATCAGAATTTACCTTTGATTCTAATTCATTGAATTCTATAAGTTTAATTAACTGTGTTCCGGGTTCCGTATTAGATTTCATAAGTTTACTTTAACTGCAATGCTCACAACAAAATAAAAAAGCCGTGCCAGGTGAAAAGAAAAACCCAACACGGCCAGAGGAACTGCATTGAACAACATTGCAGTAAAATTTTCTTTTTGTAGCAGTTCCTCAAACTTGAACATAAAGTTTTACTATATTTAAACGATTAAATTCTTTATTTAGTTACGCAGCTTTTTTCGAAAGGAGTTCTCTTACAGCTTTATAAACTAGTTTCTCTATTTTCTTTTCATATCTTCTTGATTTCCTTTTCCCTTTGATAATCATTGAAGTATATGAAGGTGAAATCCCCAGCTGTCTTGAAACTTCTTTCTGATTCAGCTTAATTATTTTTTGTTTTGGCTTCATACCAGGATCAGCTTGTGAAAAAAATACACACAAATGTAAGTAATTGCCAATATAATGTCAATAGCATCTGCTAATATTGATAAAGGTGGAATAGCTGAGAGACTCCGTTATTTCATAAAGCATAATTTCTCTTCAGTAGATGATGCCGCTGTCAAACTGGGAACTACAGGAAACACACTAAGAAGTAGTTATTTAAATGGTAGAAGTATCCCTGGTCCTGAACTTCTAATCAAACTCTCACAACTAGGTTGTGATATATATTATCTCTTAACGGGTGAGGTTAATTATTACAACTTTGGTCTGGCTCAACGGATAAAGGAAGTAAGAACCAAATTAAAACTGAACAGAGAGCAGTTTGCAACAATGTTAGATGTAAATGTCGAAGATGTTAAAGGCTGGGAGAATCATGGGTTTAAACCGTCTCACCGTGTTATAAATATTCTTGCTGAAAAAGCGGAAGTCAGTATCAACTGGTTATATACGGGCCTGAATGAGGATGAATTTAAAAGACAAAAGCAGCTTGAAGCTGAAGGGTTGGTAGATGCTGAAGGTAATAAGCTAAACATTACACCGGAACAGCATGAACTTCTGTTGAAATCAAAATTATTATCGAAGGAAGCAATCAGATTAATAATAGATCTGATTGATGGGAAAATTCATCTCAACACTTTAAGCAGAAAACTAGACGATCAAATTCAAAAAGATCTGAGTAAAAAGAAATAGAACAAATCAAATATATGATTAGAGCAATTGCTCCACTAACGAAAATAAAAGCTTAACGTAAAACCCAATTTTGTTTCTTTCCTTACAACATCAAACGATCTTATGGTGTAGTAACCAGTCTCTATTTCTCTATTATATAAAAAAGTTTTATACTCATAAAAAGGCGAGACAGTTAAAACTCTGTTAATTGGTATTTTTAAAAGTAGTGCAATACCAACTTTGCTTTTATAGTCAACTGTAGTTTCCTCATCAATTACTTCCGATCCACTGCTAAGAAAAGGAGAAAGGTGAAGAGAAGCCCCTTCGCCATCGGGATTTATCAATTGATTTTGTGCTACTGCTATACTTACAAGCAAAAAGAAAAAGATTAAGCTTTTCATTTTAGCCTCCGAATGATTTATTTTTTTTTCACTCCCATATCTACAAAATTAGTGTTATTTCTCTTCAATGGAAGCTTGCTTACATTTTATCAATAAATAATTGACGGACTATTTCAATCACTTCTCTTCTGTCTTCTTAAATACTATTTTGTCAATTCCTGAACATTGACAGCAGCTCACCAACAAGTTAATTTAACACTCAAATATTTCAACTATAAAAACCAGGTGATCTATGCCAAACGGAAAAACTCATAAGGATTACAGTCTAATTTCTTTTCTACCATCCTATAAATTACTAATTGAAGATAAAACCGGGTTCAATAAACAGCATACTCTACTAGAGGTTTTAACTACAGGCGTTGGAATGATAAGCAGTTCAAAGCTCACAGATATACTTGAACCGGCAATCAGTCCCATCCATAGAAAATTTTTTCACAGTATTGCATTCAGTTCAATGGTCTGTTCTGTCGGATATTATTCTTTAAGAGAATTACAATTATTAAGAAGAGCTAGAGCTGCTTCAGGAATAAAAGAGATCACATTTACTGAAGTCGTGAACATATTTATAACCTCTGTTAGTCTCTCATACTTACTTCATTTAATTGCGGATGGATTCACACCAAAAGGTTTACCCTTCTGGTTTTGACTTCAACTATATTTTAATCTGACAGTATGTCAATGGCTTACATTACTTTCCAGAGATGCTTCAAATTAATGCATTTCTGCTTAAATCAATGAATTATCATCATCCTCACTTTTATCTATTTAAATAATAAAGACTTACATCAATCTGCGGAACTGCGGAACTGGTAACCAACTTTTTGCGGAACTCTGCGGAACTCGGTTTACTCGGTTTTGCCTCTAAATTCTCCTCAGTATCAAAAAAAATAAAATGGATTTTTAACACAAAAACAAAAGATCAAGCACTTTTTAAATACTTTTAAAACGTTTTTAAAATCACCTTTCAACCATCATCAAATTGCCAATAAAATTGGAAGCAAATGGAACTAAATGGAAAAATTGGCTCTTTTGCACTTTTGCTTAAGCCTTTTGTTTGTATGCACTTACAGGAAAAGCATTTTGGCTATTTTCCAAGAAATTATTCAAATTAATTATTTAAGGACTTTTTAGAGGGAGAAGGTAGGAGTTTAAGCTGCAACT
>CAZXCP010000050.1:8530-15661 GCA_964639355.1 uncultured Ignavibacteriaceae bacterium | reverse complement strand
CCAACTCAAAACTCTTAACTCTTCACTACGAATGACAATTGCTCGATTCAGCGCCGCAGCGCGCTCTGCTCTTAGCGCTACGCAACGAATGACAACCAATGACTACGAATGACTACGAATGACGATTGCTCGATTCAGCGACGCAGCGCGCTCGGCGCTTAGCGCTATGCAGCAAATGACTGCGATTGACGAAGAATGACAACCAATGACAATGAATGACTACGACTGACCACGAATGATAACGACTGACGTTTGATTGAATGATTGGGTTTCGCTTCCCATATTCTCCAATTCCTACAACAATTCCTCCAGATCGGCCTGATCTTTTTTTCTGCTGCTGCTGGATTTATTTTTTATAAGATCCTCACGCGATATAAAATTTGCTACGGTATTTCCAAATTTTACTTTTTCAATTCTACCATATGCATCAATGAAGGTAACCCCGTCTATGTTGTTTAAAATGTCTATTCGTACCGGACTGACACCAAGCTGAATGATTCTTCCTTCGTGAAGTAAATCCTCCCTGGTAATTCCGATTGATTCAAAACCGAATTCCTTAAGCACATTTAACATAAGATCAGCATTTGTTTCGGTTCTATTAAAAAAAATATCAATGTCACCGGTGTTTCTCGGCTTTGAATAAAGAGCAAAGGCGTATGCTCCTACGATCATATATTCAACTTTATGTTTATTTAACAATTCTATAAAATCTGCGAAGTCTTTTTCTACTTTCATCATACTCGGTTTCCTTATGAAATAGACGGATATATTGCTCTCTTAATTCCTGTATAACAGATATTTTTTCTTCATACGATCTGCTTTTCCAGAAAACAAGATCATTGTGATCAGCTTCGGAACTATAAATAACTTTGGCTTCTTTAATCATAGTATTAATATTTCAGATTAGATAATTAAAATTACAAAGAGTTGTACCCAATTACCGAATTACCGGATTTTCGAATTAACGAATACCGCATTCGCAAACCTGTCTGCCGCTAGGCAGATTCGCAATTCGTCAATCAATCAATCTGCGCCTCGTTTGCGCTCCCACAATCAATCAATCAATCCGGGATTGAATGATTGTCTGATTGAATGATTGACCCAATGACAACGAATGACAATTGCTCGATTCTGGATACTCGATACTGGTACGCAGCGCGCTCTGCTCTCAGCGCTACGCAACGAATGACTCTTAATTAGCGAATTACCGAATTACCGGATTTTCGAATTAACGCATTCGCAATTCGCCAATCAGCGTTCCGCTTTCGTTCCCACAATCAATCAATCCACGCTTCGCTTGCGTGTTACAATCAACCAATCTACGTTCCGCTTGCGCAATGACAATCAATTACAACAAATGCAGTTTAATTGACTGATTGAATGATTGACCCAATGACAATGAATGACGACGAATGACAATGACTGACGTTTGATTGAATGATTGGCTGATTGACCCAATGACAATGAATGACTCTCAATTAGCGAATTACCGAATTAACGAATTTTCGTATTCGCAAATTCGCAATTCGCCAATCAGCGTTTCGCTTTCGCACCCACAATCATTCATTCAAGCTGCGATAGCCTACTTAATTACTTTTATCTGATCCTTATGAACTACAATCATAGATTTATCTTCAAGATGCGAAATAATATCAGTCCAATTATTTATAAAAAAGATATGTAACTCTTTAAGCGATAAATTACCCAGCCGGAAACAGATCACTTTTGGTGCTGCTTCTGATGACATAAACCGGTCGTAAAAATCAGCATCTTTTGTCAGAATAACTTTGTTATTCTCAATTGCATATTTCCAGATTTGCTCATCCGTCATAAACGGATCAATATCTGCTATATGTGTGAAAAGAGGGGAGTTAAAGAAGCTGAATCTTTTAAGTAAGTTGACATCTACAAGGAATTGAAATTCCTTAAGAGGTTTTGATGTCATAAGTTAAAATACTTTTATCGGATAGTCTCTTTGCATATGCAAGGCATGCTTTTATATCTTCCGGCTCAAGAACAGGATATGCTTCAAGGATATTCTCAACACTTTCACCAGCGGCTAAATATTCAAGTACTGCAGAAACTGTAATTCTCATCCCTCTTATAATAGGCTTGCCATTACAAATATTGGGATTTGTTGTTATTCTTTCTTCCATCTTATGTTTGATTTATGTTTATTCAAAAATAGATTATTAACGGCTTGGTTTCAAGCACTAATTAGCGAATTATCGGATACGCAAATTCGCAATTCGCCAATCAGCAAATGACCACGAAGGACAGCGACTGACGTTTGATTGAATGATTGACCCAATGACTATGAATGACCACGAATGACAATTGCTCGATTCAGCGACGCAGCGCGCTCTGCTCTTAGCGCTATGCAACAAATGACTGCGATTGACCTACCAATGACAATGAATGACCAACAATGACTACGCCTCTCCACGACTGACGTTTGATTGACTGATTGACCCAATGACTATGAATGACCACGACTGACGATTGCTCGATTCAGCGACGCAGCGCGCTCGGTGTTTAGCGCTCAGCAACGAATGACTGCGATTGACCTACCAATGACAATGAATGACCAACAATGACTACGCCTGTCCACGGCTGACGTTTGATTGAATGACCTACCTTCGGTAGGCAGGCTCAGAGCTGACAATGCCAGCTGCCGGATAATTTTTAATGATCAATAAAATCGGATATTAAACGTGCGAAGGAGTAAAGATCATCGAGTTTGTTGTTAACTATATCTGTAATCACATTCAGATCCAGTCCAAGATAATCGTGACTAAGTCTATTTCTAAATCCAGCCATTTGGATGAGCAAATTTCTTTTAACTTCATCAATTAATTTTTCTTCAAATAAAACAACTGCTATCTCCGCGTAAGATTCCCAACTTCGATTAAATTTTGCACTTATAAGATGAGCAAAAACATCAAAAATATTCTGAAGTGAAAGATAGATACCACGTTCAAGTATCCATAATAAATCAAGGTTTTGTTTAATATCCTCTTCGGAAACACCCTTGTGCTTACTCAGATTTTCAAGGTCTTTCAGCAGTCCGGCAAGATGCTTTGCAATAACTTCTTTATCGTACATTTAAATGATTTTTTAATTGACTGACTTTAATCTTTCTGAAATTTTCAGTGTCAATAAATTCCTTACGTGCACTGTTTTCAACTTTAATTCTGAAGAACCTGTTTTTTTCAAACAATAACATTCCCGAATTATAAACCTGTGTAGCTGCAAGCAGATTTGCCTTGTTTAAGAGTATCAGATCAATCTTATCTGTTTCTAAAACTATATTCAGATTGCCGATCAGCTCAGCTTCATAACCAAAAGGATATTTGCTGCGTTCATTAATATCAAAATCCGGATTTAAATAAACAGCTATATCAATATCATTATATTTATCTTTTTCAGTGAATGATCCAAATATATATGCAAAACTGATTTCAGATCTGCCTGAAAGATATTCTGTTATTTTATTCCTTATGTTAGTTTTTACGTCCATTATACAAATTATAAGATTTATTAATAATATTTACATCGCTGTTTTCTATTAAATTTTTGGCAACATCATGCGCTATTTCAATGGTTTCCATAATTGTTCTTCCCTGTGCAACAAGTCCCTGAATATCTTCTGAAGTGGCTAAGTAGTAACCTTCAGGAAGTTTTTCAATGTGAATATTTATAATTTTTTCCATACTCTTCGAATAATTTAACTAAAAATAATCAGCATTGGGTTTAGCTACAAGTAAATTGAGAATATAGGATTAGTGAATTACCGAATTCTCGAATTCGCAAACCTGTCTGCCGAAGGAAGATTCGCTTATTCGCAAACCTGTCTGCCGCAACCAGATTCATCAATCAGCGTTCCGCTTGCGCAATGGCAATCAATGACAATTGCTCGATTCAGCGACGCAGCGCGCTCTGCTCTCAGCGCTACGCAACGAATGACCGAGTCTAGATGCTGGATTCTTGATACTGCTTGCCACTTTGTGGGAAACTGGAGGAACTGCGATTTTGTGAAACCCTTTGCGGCTTTGCGTAACCCTTTGCGTACTTTGCGTGAAATGATTTGATGATTGACCACGAATGACAATGACTGACGTTTGATTGAATGATTGTCTGATTGACCCAATGACAACGACTGACCACGAATGATTCCCAATTACCGAATTTCCGAATTTGCAGCATCCCATTCTTTCTGTAATCCTCTTTCAGAAATCATTTTTTTCAGAAGATCGAAATTGATTAATTCTCCGGAGTTCAGGAGCATAGTTTTTATATCGGATAGATGTTTTTGAGCATTGCCTTCTTTAAAGAATTCAAGTTTTTTAATTATCACATATTCAGGCGGTGCAATGTTTATTTTGCTTCCTGCAAATTCTATCTGTTTACAATTGTTTAAAGCCCAGATCTGAAATTCTTCCTGTCCGGTCAGATAAATATCTGCCTTAAAACCGGTATCGTGATGAATAAGATTAAAATGTCCTCTTGCACTGCGATTAATTTCTGTCCGGATTATTTCCTCCGGTGGACAGTAAAATTGATTTGCAGGAAATATTGTTATAAACAGTCCGGCATCAACTTTATTCAGATTTAACACAAGGTCAATATCATGCGTTAGCCTTGGATCGCCATACACAATTGAAGCAACAGAGCCGGTAACGAAATAGGGTACCTGATGTTTATTCAGCAGATCAGTATAAATAGCAAAGAGGTTAAGTTCTTGCATAGAAAAATATTTTATTTACTTTTTCACGGATTTCTTTTTCTGTAAGCTCAGGATGAAATTGTTTGAGTGATGCAATTTTGAGTTCTTTAGCAGAATGATACAGCTGCAGCGCCAGAGTTAACTTTTGATCCGGCTGCATATTTTTAGTATAAATGTTCATAAACAAAATTAACTTATAATTAATTCAAAGTCATCATAGGTCGAAGTTTAGTAGCCGGGCGCTAAGCGTGTATTTTAGCGGATTATCGAATTAACAAATTCGCCAATCTGCGTTCATCTGTATTTTAATTCGCAAATTCCTTTCCCAATCAACCAATCCTCGTTTCGATGCCGCTGTCCAATCATTCGCTAGATTCTTCGTACCGATAAAGTTACTCAAAACGAATGATCGGAAGTCAGAATGACAATGAGGGAGCGGTGCTGCCTGCCACTTTGTGGGATTCTTGATCCTAGATACTGCCTGCCACTTTGTGGGATGCTGGTGCAAAGCGCAGGGCTTAAAGCGTGTTCGCCTGCAAGAGCCAACTCAAAACTCTGAACCCCAAATCCCGCCCAGTAGAAAGTAAATAGTAAGTAGTAAATAGCGTCTTGTCATTCTGCCTGTCCCTTCGGGAAGTGATTAGCGAAGAATTTAAAGTCGAGCCCAGAACTCTAAACTCTGGACTCTCAACTCAAAACTTTTCTCCACGAATGACGTGTGCTGGATGCTGGATTCTGGATACTGGTACGCAGCGCGCTCTGCTCTCAGCGCTACGCAACAAATGACAACGAATGACAATGACTGACGTTTGATTGAATGATTGTCTGATTGACCCAATGACCACGAATGACTATGAATGTCCAACAATGACTACGCCTGTCCACGCATGACCTCTGCTTGACTGAATGTTTTAACCCCGACCTCTGCTCCCAACTCTGAACTCACAACTCAAAACTCTCAACTTTCAACACCTCACTCCTCAACCACATACGCCATCCTCAGAATATCCTTAGGTCCGTCACTGTAAAGATTTTCCTTTCTGAAAATTCCCTCAAGCTGAAAACCCATATCCAGATTGATTCTAATATTTCTCAGATCTGTATCGAAAGTGTAGAGATAAATTTTACGCAGGTTCAGGGACTGTATTCCATATGACAGCCAGAGATTGGTAGCTTTCTTGCCGTAGCCTTTACCGCGATAATCGAGTTCACCGATAATTTTTCTTAACTCGGCTTTTCTGTTCTTTGCATCATAATTCATATAACCCATTATACCGATAGGTTCACCGTCCTTTAATACCAGTCCGAATATATGTTTGGGATCTTTTATTATCACATCGGTGGCAAGTTCAATATCATCGATACGTGAAAGGAAGAAATCGCGTCCCTGTATATCCTCTATCCAGCCGACGATTTTTTGTTTATCCTTTTCCAGGTTGATTGCACGAATAGTAATATCCTCATAAGTTACCGGAAGCTTACCGGATTTAATTTCAACCTGTTCAAACATTTTGTGCGGTTCATTACTTCCCGGATTTATTGCCATATCAAGCAGTGCATTGGCAACGTGAATATAATCTTTAGGCTGAAGATCAAATTTCTTCAGTACGTAAATTACACTGTTGATGATTACTTCTTTTGTTATTTCGGGATTTATTTTAGATGGTGTTTTATCTGACATATTCTTTTATCCTGTAAGGAAGTTTCTGTAGCGAAAGTTAGCTTATAAAGTTGACAAGGTCAATGTTTGGGGTACAGTGTTAAGAGTTCAGAGTTCAGAGTTATGAGTTAAGGGTTAAGAGTTAAGAGTTGTGAGTTCAGTTATGTTTAGATATTTATTTTTGCTTTGGACTGTTTAAATACTTTTTAAATCCTTTTATAAGCTTTTTTATTTCTTCGCATTTTTGGTACAATTCCTCAAAAATATCCTCGGTTATGTATTCCTGATCCAGTGCAACATATAGTACTGATTTAACTTCTGAACTGGAGCCGAGTGATATGTTGAGATATTTAATAAAAGAGCGGTTTGATCCTGAATCAAATCCTTCAGCTATATTGGACATGATTGAAACTGCTGCTCGATTTATCTGATCTTTTAAAGAGTAATCTCTTTTAAAAAGATTCCGGCGTGTAATTTTATAAATTTCTTTAACCAATATTCTAGCTTTTTTCCAGCTTTCAATATCCTCAAATCTTTTAATGAACATGCTACCTCCAATTTAAATTAAATGATTAAAATAATTATATCTCCTAACTCTCAATCCCCAACTCTCAACTCCTAACACAGATCCTTCATTTCATTCAGGATGACAATGCGATTAGGAGCAACTCCGAACTCTCAACTCACAACCCCCAACTCTCAACTCCTAACACAGATCCTTCATTTCATTCAGGATGACAATGCG
>CAZXCP010000050.1:0-8430 GCA_964639355.1 uncultured Ignavibacteriaceae bacterium | reverse complement strand
ATTAGGAGCAACTCCGAACTCTCAACTCACAACCCCCAACTCTTAACCCTTAACTCTCAACCCTAAACTCAAAACCCCTACAACGACGTTCCTACCTTAAGTCTTAAATTAAAGAGAATAGAAGTTAGACCCAGCGAACCATCTTTCTTTGTTCCCACAATTGCGCTTGGTCCGATAGCAATGGCGCTTGAAGCCCACATATCAAAAATTTTCTGAACCATTATATCGATTACATATTGCGGCTGTCTAACGGGACTGGCAACCATTGCATCAAATCTGAAATCGAAAACGCTTCCGCCCAGTGTATGTTCTCTGCCTGTATAACCGATATGAGTTTCATCAAGAAATTTTGCCACGTAAAGTTTGCCACGCGTTGAACCAAGGAATTTAATAGGATAACGAAATTCCCAATTAATAAATGATTGATTCTCAATTAAATACGGCTGATATTTTATAGTACCGTCAGGATTTAATATAATGTTATCCTTATTAACTGTTTGTTTTGTATACTTCAATACTTGTGAGGCTGTAAGCTTATCGCTGCCGCTAAGATATCCGAATTCAAAAAAGTTTCCGAAGGGTAGTACATAGGAAACCTGGTAACCGCTTGTTACAAAAAGATTATTATGATTGTCAAATTCTTTTAACTCAACGAAGACATCCGCACTTTGATATATTCCTGCACGAAATCCTAGTATATGAAAATTAGCTTCAATAAAATTTGTTTCCAGTGCACCGGAGTAGCGTGTGCCAAATCCGATTGATACACCTATATCACTCTTTAACGGCATTCCGAATCTTTCTCCGCCCTGTACCTGGATAAACGGATTTATATAACCGAGTGTCGGTGATATCTGGTAAACGGTAGGAGTATTTATCACTTTAGACAGACGCAGCCTGTCTACAACAGTTGTGAACACACTTGCAAACGTAACTGACTCTTCAAGGTTAAGCTTGAAAGGATATGTTACAACTCTTGCCCGCAATTCAGATGGTAATGCAAGAAACGGATAGAGTGAACCCCTGATAGATATAGTCTGATTTGACGGATCACGCAAATCGACAATAATTTCTGCTTTAGGGTCAGGCGGATCTATAAAGAGGACTTCCTGTATCTGTATAAAGAGACTGTCATCCAGAGGTTCCATCTGGTAGTAAACGATGGGTTCCTCTTCCTCCTGTGCTGCCGTGAATGGCGCTAAAATTAATAATGCAATTAAAACAAATGTGAACCGGACTATAATAAACTTCATTACTCATACTTGTTATTTCTGATTAAAATCTGATGTGTTAATGCAATCTTCGTACCGAAGAATAAAGCGATAATTTCATATAAAGGAGGCAAATAATATGATGTTGTATGATAAAAAGACATTTAGGGAATTGTCGAATTTACGAATTAGGGAATTATCGAAAATAAGATAAATCGGAAATCAATTACCCAAATCATCTTCAATTCAATGATTTCAGATATTTTATAAAACCTTTTAATTGCTTTCTTTCCTCGAGGGATTTTTGATAAAGTTCATCTGCTTCGTTTATTAAATTGTAAACATCTTTCAATACATACGTCATAGACATTATTTCAGAAGTAGATCTTTGTGAGTAAACAAGAAATCTTGCAAATTCTTTGTTACTATCAGAATCAAAGCCCTCTGCAATATTATTCATTAGTGAAATACCGGCACCAATTAATTGACCCTTTAGTCTTTGATCCTTATTCAGTTGATCAGAACTTCGTATTATCTTGTATATAAGATTGACGATCTCCCTCGCTAACTTCCAAATCGGTAATTCTTCAAAATTTTTGTACTGCATAATTCAACCCTCATTTTAGTGATATAAATAATTATTCAAATTATCTGTATAATGGTAGAAAGATTCGCAAATTCGGTAATTCGCTAATTTTTAATTTCCGATCTCTCCCAATCTCAATTACTTATCTTCAATACCTTTCTTTGGCGAATAGTAGTAATAATATTTATAGTACGATGCGTAGCCTGCTTTGTAGCTGAAATTATTTAGTACAGTGCCGAGTATTGTAGCATTGTCATGTCTGAGTAACTCAAGTGCGCGTTTCAGCATATCGGCTTCGGTTGTTTCAGATGAAACAACGAGAATCGTTCCGTCGACTTTTCTTGAAAGAATTTCACTGTCGGTAACTGCAACAATAGGAGGGGAGTCTATGATGATAATATCATATATCTTTTTCATTTCGTTCAGAAAATCCTCTAACTGCTGTGATGCCAGCATTTCTGCGGGGTTAGGCGGAATAGTTCCCGAAGTTATGAATGATAATCCGCCAGGTTCTGCTGTTTTAACAATCTCTTCAAAACCTGCTTTCCCGAAAAGATGATCGATCAAACCGGGTGTTTTTGAAACATTAAACAGATGATGTATCCTTGGTTTACGCAAATCACAATCGAGCAGTAAAGTTTTTTTGTTAGTTTGAGCAAAACTTCCTGCAAGATTAAGTGCAACAGTTGTTTTACCTTCACGCGGTGCCGGCGATGTGATCAGGATGGTTTTCAAATTAGCAATATCGGGCCTGGAAAAATGCACGCGTGTTCTCAAAGCACGGAATGCTTCAGAAGGTATGGAATCAGGAAATTTCGATATGATGAAATCTGCATTGCTGCCGTTTATACTCAGTCCTTCAATTTCAGGAATCCACGCTAATACATTCACATTTCTTTTCTGGATATCTTCCGGAGTTTTAATTGTATTGTCGAAGTAGTTCTTAGTAAATACATAAGCAAAGGAAAGTCCGATACCCAGAACAGTGCCGACGAGAATGATCAGCATCCTGTTAGGTTTGGAAGGAGATTTCGGTTCTCTTGCATTATCAATAATTAAAACATTACCCGGCTGAGATTGTTCGTTGATCAAAGCTTCCTGAAATTTTTCCTCCAGCAGTATATAAAGCTTTTCAGTTGATTCACGGTTACGCTGAAATCTTGCCAGGTCAATAGAAGTTCTGGGGAGTTTGTTAAACCGGTCTTCGTAACGGCTGACTATTTTGTTTAAACCGTCAATCGAAATTCTGAGTGACTTGGTTTTTAATTCTTCGTCCACAATTTTTCTTGTAAGTTCTTTAACCTCTTCCGGACTGCTTGCATAAATACCAGCTTTCAGAATTTTAATTTTTTCATCCAGCTTTATACGAAGATCAGCTATTTTTTCTTCGTATGCTTTTACTTTTGCACCTACATCAACACCGGGGTCTAATCCGCTTGTAGCAAGATCTTTCTGGATCTGCAGATCGGAAATTTGTTTCTGCAGTGCATTTAGGTAAACCTCCGAAGTTAGGCTTTCAAGATAGTCGGCTAATTTCGGATCCTGCTCCTTTAAGTTGTCCTTCAACTTTTTCAAAATTTCTTCGGATGCAAGCAATTCAATTTGAGCAGCATCTTTATGTGCTTCGAATTGTGATAACTGCCTGATGAGTTCATTTGCCTGAGCATCAAGAGCGACTACACCGCCTTTTTCCTGGAATGTTCTTAATAATTCTTCAGCTTCTAGAAGATCTTTCCTCTTACTTTCCTTCTGCTGTTCAAGAAAATTCTTTACGAAAGTAAGCTGGTCCCTGTTTATCTGAAGATTGAATATTCTGTATTGATTTGCAAAAGTATTTGCTATAAGTGCAGCTTCATAAGGAGAAGGGGATTCGGCACCGATTACTATAATATCCAGTCCGCGTTTCTGTTCAATCGTTATACTGTTGAGTAATCCTGCTATTGCTTCGAGTGATTTAACTTCTCTGATACCACTTACTCCGCCGAAAGCCGGTTCATCTTCATAGAGCAAATAGAATCTTTTATCATCAGGATGATTTACTAAAGTATCAATCAACGCAACAGCAACTCTTTCCCTGAGATTATAACTTTTTAAAATTTCAATTTCATTTGAAATGAATCTGTCGCTTCCGTAGTCCTGAATATCCGGAAGAAATGGTGATTGTAATATGCTTCCGCCGGACTTGGTGAGTTTCAACGTTGCTTCCGATTTAAAAATATCCACAGCAGTAAAAGCATATATAAAAGCAACTATAATACTTGCTATTATAATGATGCTTACAGGTGTAAGATTATTCCGGAGGAGTATCAGATAATCTTTAAATGAGTATGATTCAGAGCCCGTATTTTCGGAATCATTCATTTCATCATTCATATTTTTCTCTTCTCTTTTATTATTAACTGACAATTTATTCTGATTGTAAATTGAGTTTATAGTAAGAATAAATTACGAGGATAATTTACTTCATTTATTTTTTAGAATCTATCTTTTGAGGAATGGTTTGAAGATTGATTACAGGATTGGCGGATTGCCGAGTAAGTGAATTATTGGATTAACGAATTGCCGGATTAGCGAATTATCGGATTTGTCAATTCGCAAATTCGCATATTTAAGATTACCGAATTGCCGGCAGAGGCAGGTTGAATGATTGGTTGATTGAACCCAATGATCCAATTTGAGTTTATTAAATGAATCACTTACTGATTTATTTGCAGTAATAAACTAGATCTCTTTTGCCACTCCGTCTTTAAGTGTGTAGTTCTTTCCGGATTTTTTACAATGTGCAAATCCTTCTTCATCAAAATGTAACTTTTCACCGCCTTCAGAAAACCAGCCGATAATTCTGGCGGGACTTCCTACGACAAGTGCATAATCAGGTACATCCTTAGTAACTACAGCACCGGCACCGATCATTGCATGTCTGCCTATCGTAATACCGCAAACAATTGTACTGTTTGCACCTATTGAAGCACCTTCTTTAACCAGCGTCTTTATATAGTATTCGGCGCCAACCTGTGGATATTTACATCGCGGATTAAGAATATTAGTGAATACCATAGACGGTCCGCAGAAAACATAATCTTCAAGTGTCACACCTTCGTAGATAGATACATTGTTTTGAACTTTGCAGTAATCTCCGATGGTAACGTTATTTCCTACATTAACATTCTGTCCGAACACACATTTTTTCCCGATCTTTGAACCTGATTGAATATGGGAAAAATGCCATACCTTTGTACCTTCGCCGATTTCAACGTTATCATCAACAACAGCGTACTCATTTATGTAAAATTTCTTATCAGCATTGCTCATAGTTTTATGCTTTCTGTAAAGTGTAAGTTAAAAATGTTTTAAAAAGAAATGTCTAAGTCAGTTAAATTCATTTAGCAATCCGGAGAGGATTTGCAAAAAACCTGATCCTATTTTTCTCAACCATAGGATGTAATTTGGATGAATTCTGATCCGGCTTCATGATACGGATGTTATACACTGTTTCGATAGAAGGTCTGGCAGTTTTAATTCCAAATCCATTACCTGCAAGTGTTTCTTCATATATGCGTGTATGAAGATCGGTAAAACCGTCAGTGAATTCTACTTCATTACCATCAATAGTAATTGAGCGATGCGTACTTCTGCCCATAGATACTGCTTCTCCGGGTAAATCGGCTTTATCAAGGGATAAAAACCATCTGACCTCTGCATTTTCCAGATCAAGGTATCCACTCATTTTGTCCGGCTGAGATAGGTGAACTTCACTGTGATTAGTTTTTCCGAAATACCACATTAACAGATCGAAGAAGTGAACTCCGATATTAGTTGCGATTCCACCTGATTTCTCGGCCTGTCCTTTCCAGGAATAAGTATACCACTTACCCCGTGACGTTATGTAAGTAAGAACAACCTGATGCTTTCTTGTTTTCTTTTCAGAATCGATCTTTTGTTTAAGGGCTATAAGTGAAGGGTGAACTCTTAATTGCAAAACGGAATAAACCCTGTTGCTGTATTCCTGTTCAAGGTTTTCAAGAATGTCGAGATTCCATGGATTCAAAACCAGCGGTTTCTCACATAATGCATCAGCACCGATTCTTAATGCTAATCTTATATGAGCATCATGCAGATGATTTGGTGAACAAATAGAAATATAATCAACTTTGTTAGCATCATTGCCACGCCGAAGCATTTCAAGCTGCCGGTCAAATCTTTCGAACTCTGTGAAGAAACTGGCATCCGGGAAATAACGATCCAGAATACCAACTGAATCATGCGGATCAGTGGCAGCAACCAGTTTATTTCCGGTGTCCTGTATAGCTTTAAGATGTCTTGGAGCGATATATCCGGCAATACCGGTAATAGCAAAGTTTTTCATGGTTATATAATTATTCTAATAAAAGTGAATTTTAAATGTAATATCAATATATCTAACCTATTCTTATTTGATCATTAACTTGCAATTTATTTGAATTTCATTAACCCTTATATATATGATCAGCCTTAATTCCAGCCTTTTCAAATGCATTCCTGGTATCAATTATCAGCTTTGCATTTTCACTTATAAATTTATAGTCGAGGTTTGAATGATCGGTACTTAAAATTACAAGATCGTAAGAATTTAGATTTTTGTTTGTCAGTGAAACTGATTCCAGTTCAAAATCATATTTTCTTGTCTTCGATAATTTTGGTACGTATGGATCATGATAATCTATCGTTGCACCTTTTTCATTCAGGATTTCAATGAGCTTCAGAGAGGGGGATTCACGCATATCATCTATGTCCTTCTTATATGCCGCACCAAGTATTAATACTTTTGAACCATTAAGAGATTTTTTATTCTTGTTCAATACTTCAGCAGCTTTTTCAACAACGTAATAAGGCATATAAGTATTTATTTCACCAGCCAATTCAATAAATTTAGTATTGATATCAAACTCACGTGCTTTCCAGGTAAGGTAAAATGGATCTATTGGTATGCAGTGTCCGCCAAGACCCGGACCCGGATAGAATGGCTGAAAACCAAAAGGCTTAGTCGAAGCGGCATGAACTACTTCCCAGATGTCAATTTTCATTCTGTCAAATACCATCTTCAATTCATTAACCATCGCAATATTGATGGAGCGGTATATGTTTTCCAGAAGTTTTGTTGCTTCGGCTGCTCTTGGAGAAGAAACAGGAACGGTTTGTACTATTACGTGATTGTACAATGCAATTGCAATTTCAAGACAGGCTGGTGTTACACCTCCAACAACTTTAGGAATTGTTGAAGTAGAATACTTTGTATTATTCGGATCTTCCCGTTCGGGCGAAAATGCAAGATAGAAATCTTTTCCAACTGCAAATTTCTCTTTACTGATTCCCTGAGTGATCGGAGCATTTTCAAATAATGGCTGTAAAATCTCTTCTGTTGTACCCGGATAAGTTGAAGACTCAAGAGCTACGAATTGTCCTTTCCGAAGGTATTGTGCAATAACAATTCCCGAATTTTCAATGAATGACATATCCGGTTCACGGTGTTCATTAAGCGGGGTAGGGACGCATATTAAAATAACGTCCATCTCAGTTAATTTACTGAAGTCTGATGTTGCCAAAAATTTTTTACTGTCAACAACCTTTTTGATTTTCTCTTTCTTAATATGGTTAATGTAACTGTTACCGGAATTAAGTACAGGTATCTTATTCTCATCAATGTCAAATCCGACTGTTAAAAAACCTTTTTCGGCAAATTCAAGAGCCAGGGGCAATCCAACATACCCCATACCTATTATACCTACTTTAGCAGATTTATTATTAATTATTTCCAGAATATGATTAGTCATAGATAGTTTTGCCTTTTCTTCGAAATATTATTTTAAGTGTGTATTAGTGTTGAGTTAAAAAAACTTCTTGTTTGTTAAAGTCTGAATAAAATATTTACATATTCAATATTTGGTAATTACATTATTATATCAGATTCGATCAGGAGTAATAATATTCAGATAGCATCATTTTTCATACCCGCACAATCACTCAATTTTAGTAACTAATAAAGATAAATTATCTTAAAAAGAGAGATTTTATCAAAATAAAACTGTTTATAAGCAAAGTTAACTTTAACTATTAGAAAAAATGATTATATCAAGTGAATTAAATACCTGAAATCATAAATACAGTGCAGAACGCATATTCATTTGTTATCAGAAAAACTACCATCCCTCGGACTCATTTGATTGCAATATTTATGCCGTAGAATTATCCTGAGTACAGCTTCGCCACGTGACTCACATAGAGTCCGGGTTCTCAATCAGCAATCTTATATTTTTTTAGATAGATGAATAAAGACTTAATCTTTTTAATCACACTACCTTAATAATTGATTGCTGGCAATATATAACAGGAAGGTAAAGATTTCTTGAAAGATTGGAGAAAACAAGATAAAGTTCTTTAATCAATTGAATATCCTTTAAAAAGAAACTAAAGATATTCACCCCCGCACCAAAAAAATAAACTTCAGTCCTTTAGCGAGGGTGGGTATAGAGCTACTGATAAATATCACTACTATTTACAAATTCTAAACTTAAACTTAAAGCTTAAATTATTATTTTACCACTATCTTAATATGAATTTTAGTAATATATTCATAAATATCATTTACTTCATTCG
>CAZXCP010000049.1:0-16188 GCA_964639355.1 uncultured Ignavibacteriaceae bacterium | reverse complement strand
GATTCATAGAACAGATAGCATGATTATAAAGTATAGGTCAATTTTTAGATTAATACTCAAATTAATTTAAAGTAAATAAAATCAACTTCAGCTTTGTTCTGGCACTACCGGAAATAACATTAATGGAATAAGTGTTTTTTATTATGTGTATTTATGAAATCACATTATTCAGATTCATGAAAAGTGAATAAGGTACTAGTTACTATAACGATATTTGGCGCTATTTAGCCAATATCATTTTTTTTGTGCTCTTATAATCACCAGGTCCGCCGGTGGCAGACAATTGATAAAAATATATTCCGCTTGCTAATAGTTTGTTGTTAATTGTTTGTTGGGTGTTGAATTCAACCTCATAACTTCCTGCCGATTTAACTTCATTAACCAATGTTACAACTTCTCTCCCGAGGATATCATAAACTTTTAAAGTTACAAATCCGGCATCCGGTATCTGGTATCTTATGATCGTCGAGGGATTGAATGGATTTGGATAATTCTGGTATAACTGAAAATCATTAACAACAAACTCATCTTCATCAACACTAACAGGAAATTGCCCAAAGTTGCTTAAGTAAACATTTATAGCATTTGATACATTTTGACGTGTAACTGTTATTGAATTAATTGCGTTATTTCCTCTGGCAACTGTATAAGCAACAATGATGTCATAGTAATCATTGTGATGAAGTTCAAAAGGTCCGACAGTACCTACGGATGCTATATCCCAAGGTTGAGTATAGACCCATCCAGTTTGATTTACAGGGTCACCGGAAACCCAGAAAAAAGGATTTACTTCACTGCAATTTACACCGCCAAAGACATTTGCAAGAGGGAAATTACAAGGATCAGCCTGATTCCCGCTTCTCGTAAGCCCCCTCATAAAATTTCTTACCTGTGCTTGCGTACCGGGATGATTAAACTCAACTGAGAAGCCACCGACATATAATACAGATGAACTGAAACTTGAATTTCTGGCACCGGGAATTGTTCTGATTCCTAAATCCTTGCCTCTGAAGTAATAAGCAGTATCAATTGCTGTGTCTATACCCGGGTCATATACACCATTACTATTATTATCTATGAAAGTTTCACCTGGTATAAATACATGCGGAAACTGATTAAAGTGCCGGAAAACAGCCGGTGGGTTAACGCCATATTCATTATCAGAACCGTCATTATACACATAAGCTGCTGAAATTAAAGTATCGCTGGCGCACATATCATCGCCATAATCACCAATATCAAAATCATCATAAGTGCTGAAGTAAACGGAGTCAAGTTTTTGAGCGACAGTTCCTTTATTTACTATACGGTATCGCTTAAAAATTGTATTGATGAGGTGTCCGAATTGAGGATGTGTATTTGTATAAGCGAAAATTGTCTGTTGAATTTCTATTCCCTGAGGCTCTCCCTGCCATAATCTTTGAGAAGCAGGAACACCATCATTATAAGCACACCAGGCTGTCAGATCGCCTAATATGTCAGGTTTATCTTCATCCGGATCCCAGATACCGTTGTTATTCTTATCAACAGGATTATAAATACCATCGCCATCACCGTCATAAAAATCTGCTCCAAGCACAACTGCATTGCTCCAGTTTTGCCAGGAAGCTCCGAATGGCGGATCATTGGCGGCAACTACATAGATAATATTTTCCGGTGCTGAAGGATCGGAACCAACATTACCTGCCTGGTAATCCCTGATTAAGGAAGCAGAAGAAACACCATTTGCCCATAACGCATTGTCATTATAACCCGACAGGTAAAAACCCCCTGAGAATAAAAAAACAATGTTATTATACTTTCCTCCGGATCCACCAGGTGGTATATTGACATCACCCAATACACCGGAATTGTTGATTGGCAGATTAATATTATTAATATTAAATCTATAACTGGTTTGAGCATACATATCGGTTACCAATAGAAAAGTGATTAGCAGCGACGTAATATATAATTTCATGTTATTCTCCTGATTTATTTATCTGATCAATATCATTTTTTTAGTTTCAATATGTGAACTTGTTTTTAACTGGTAAAAATATATTCCGCTTGCCAGCCCGGAACCATCAAACATAACTTCATAATTATCTGCATTCCTAAACTCATCAACAAGTATTGCAACTTCTCTCCCAAGTACATCATAAACTATTAATGATACAAATCCGGCTTCCGGTATCTGGTATCTGATTATAGTACCGGGGTTAAACGGATTCGGATAGTTCTGATACAACTGAAAATCATTCACAACAAATTCATCTTCATTAACACTGACCGGAAATTGTCCGAAGTTGCTAAAGTATGCATTTATTGTGCGAACAACGTTTTGTCTTGCAACTGCTATGGAATTCAGAGGATCATTTCCATCTCCGAGAGTGTATGCCGTAATTATATCATAATACTCATTTTCATTCAGTTCAAAGGGACCTGTTGTACTTATAGTTCTCATATCCCATTTCAGAATTGAGAGCCATCCTGAATATGTTACGGGATCACCTGACCCCCAGAAAACAGGATTTACCTGCCCACAATCCACGCCACCGAAAACACCGGCTAAATTAAAAGTGCATGGATCAAGGATTTCTCCTCCCCGGTTTCTGCCTAAAGCATAGTTTCTTGCATGGTATACTGTGCCGGGATCACTAAAATTAGGACTGATATTCTTGAGTGAATAAACCGATGAAGAGTAAACCTGGTTTTTTGCTCCGGGAATTATTCTGATGCCCAGATCAGGTCCTCTGTAACTATATGCAGTATCTAATGGTGTATCAACCCCAGGTTCGTATACACCGTTGCTGTTATTATCAATAAAAGTTTCACCGGGAATGAAGACATGTGGAAACTGGTTAAAGTGATGAAAGATAGCTGGAGGCGAATCACCGAATATAACATCTGATGTATCCATATAGCCGTAAGATCCGTAAAGCAATGTGTCACAACCTGCAAGATCATCTGAAGGTGCACCTATATCAATGTCGGAAAACAAAGTAAAGTATACCGAATCAAGTTTTTCTGAAACTGTTCCTCTGTTTATTATCCGGTAACGGATAAAAATCGAGTTATCTAAATTTCCAAATATTGGATGAGAACTTTTATAAGCAAATACTGTCTGATGAACTTCAATTCCCTGAGGCTCTGCCTGCCAGTAACGCTGTTGTGCCGGAACACCATCATTGTATACACACCAGGCTGTAACGTCACCAAGAATATCCGGCTTATCTTCATCAGGATCCCAGATACCGTTATTGTTTTTATCTACAGGATTATAAATATCGTCACCATCCCCATCATAAAAATCAGCTCCTAAGTCTACAGCATTAATCCAGTCCTGCCAGGACTGACCAAACGGAGGATCATCTGCAGCAACAACATAGATGATATTTTCCGGTGCAGCCGGATCTGAACCTACGATACCTGCCTGATAGTCCTTAACAAGCGATGCGGTTAACACTCCATTTGCCCAGAGACTATCTCCTGTATAGCCGGTTATGTAGAAACCTCCGGAAAATAAAAACACTTCATCATCATATTTTCCACCGGATCCGCCGGGTGGTATATTGACATCTCCAAGCACGCCGGAATTGTTGATTGGCAGATCTAGATTATTAATATTAAATCTGAAACTGGTTTGAGGATAAATACCGGTTACCATCAGAATAAAGATTAGCAGCGACATAATATGTAGTTTCATAATATTCTCCTGATTTATTTATCTGATCAATATCATTTTCTTGGTTGTTATGAAGTTACCAACTTGTAGTTGATAGAAATATATTCCGCTTGCCAGACTGCTACCATCAAACTCAACTTCGTAACTTCCTGCAGATATGTATTCATCAACCAACGTTACAACTTCCCGTCCAAGGACATCAAAGACTTTTATGACTTGATGACTGCCGACTGGCGACTGCCAAATGATTTTAGTGATAGGATTGAACGGGTTTGGGTAGTTCTGAAATAGTTTAAAATCCTGAACGATGAAATCTTCATTATCATCATTATCCGGCAATTTACCAAAATTGTTTTGATAGGCATTTTTAGTATTTAAAACGTTTTCTCTTGCAACTTCAATTGAGTTAATATTATCTGTACCACGACCAAGCGTATAAGCGACAATAATTTCGTACGGTTCATTTTTATTTAAATCAAATGGACCTGCACTGCTAAGTATTCGCAAATCCCAATTAGTGTTGGCAATCCAGCCAATATTATTAACCGGATCACCTGAAACCCAGTGCACCGGATTGATTTCAGAACAATTAATTCCTCCGAACACATTAGCATAGGGGAAAGTACAAGGATCAGCATAACTTCCATCAAGTCTTAAACCCAATGCATAGTTCCTTGCAGTAGTGATATTATGAGGTCCTATGATATTAGGATTATAAGCTCTTAGGTAAAATACAGAAGTGGCATAATTTATATTTTTTGCGCCCGGCATTTCAGCAACACCAAGGTCAATTCCCCGATGATAGTAAGCTGTGTCAAGCGGTGTATCAATGCTATGATCGTAAATACTATTGTTATTATTATCAATGAAAGTTACACCCGGAATATATGCGTGGGGAAACTGCACAAAATGATGAAAGACGGATGGGGGATTATCTCCATACAGCGGGTCGGTACCGGATTTATAAGCATAACTTCCGAATAATAGTGAATCTGAGCCGGCTAGATCAGTATGAAAATCTGCTCCGATATCAACATCCGAATAAAGAGTAAAGTAAACTGAATGAAGTCGATCGGCGATAGTTCCTCTATTAATTATACGGTATCTAATAAATACTGTGTTTTCTGTACCGAGAACCAGAGGGTTAGATTCCTTAAATGCAAAAAGAGTTTGCTGAATTTCAATGCCAAGCGGGACTGCCTGCCATCTGCGTAATTCTGCTGGGACACCATCATTGAAAACAGTCCAGGCTGTCAGATCGCCAATTATATCGGGTTTATCTTCATTGGGATCCCAGGTGCCATTGCCGTTTTTATCAACAGGGTTATAGATTCCATCACCATCGCCGTCATAAAAATCCGCACCTAAAGCAACAGCATCTTTCCAATCCTGCCAGGATTGTCCGAATGGAGGATCATCTGCAGATACAACATAAATTTTATTTTGAGGTAAATCCGGATCTGAACCTACAATACCGGGTTGATAATCCTGTACTTGGTCTGCACTTGTATTTCCATTCGCCCAAATACTATCACTAAAATAACCTGACATAAAGAAGCCTCCGGAAAAGAGGAATCCAATATCATCATATTTCGCTACAGCTCCCGCCGGTGAAGCAAGTAAGCCGCTGTTGCTTATAGGTAAATCTAAATTATTAACTAAGAACCTGTATGTAGTCTGGGCGGCTAATTGGGAAAACCCAATACTTAAAATGCAAATTATTTTAATTATAGTTTTCATTATACTTGTATGCTATCTGAGTAACATCATCTTCTTAGTTGTAATGAAATCATTAACTTTCAATTGATAGAAATATATTCCGCTTGCCAGACTGCTACCATCAAACTCAACTTCATAACTTCCCGCATTTCTGAATTCATCCACAAGAGTTGCAACTTCCCGTCCAAGGACATCAAAGACTTTTATGACTTGATGACTGCCGACTGGCGACTGCCAAATGATTTTAGTGATAGGATTGAACGGGTTCGGGTAATTTTGATAAAGGTTAAATTCAGCAGGCAAATTAATTTCTTCATCACCAACAGATACAACTGTTACAGGGAAGTTACTCCATGCAGCTTCAAGTATTTCAAGTGCTTTTTGTTTAGTTAATGTTACACTGTTAACTGCGGAAGTGTTTCGACCCACAAGATATGCTGTCAGAATATCTGTAAACTCGCCGTGCTTGAGATCAAATGGTCCAAACGATTGCATCTGCCTTACATCATTTTGCTGGGTGTGCAGCCATCCGATTTGTGTTTCAGGATCACCTGAATACATAAACAAAGGATTGACCTGGTTGCAATTTACACCTATTACTGTTCCAAGCTGCCAGGTGCAAGGGTTAATTAACTCGCCATTACTTCTTCTTCCGCCGATTTGATATTGTCTTAATTCATTAACGTAATTCGGATCTCCATGGAATGGATCGTTTGATTGATAATTTGTAGATGAGGCTGGTTGTAAATTTTTAGCTCCGGGAATCGTATCTATTCCCATTAAACTACCGCGAATATTATAGGCAGTATCTATTGGAATGTCAATTCCGGGATCGAACACTCCATTGCCGTTATTATCAATATAAGTTTCACCAGGAATGAATATTTGTGGTCCATGAATAAGTGTTTGGAAGAAAGCTGGCGGACTGCTTCCCCAAACAGGATCTGAGCCTTGATTATAAGCATAACCCGATCTGCTTACTGAATCATATCCTGAAAGATCATTAGCCATTTCTCCAATATCAGGATCAGCCGTAATACTAAAATATAATTGATTCCAATCATTAAGACTTTTATTCGTGATTCTGTACCTTACAAAAACAGTATTGTTAAGAGAATACTCCTCATTAGCGAAAGCAAAAGCTGTTTGCTTAATCTCAACACCCTGTGAATGGACACCAAAAAATCTTCTTAGGTTTGAAGGCATATTATCGTTAAAAACGGTAAATACAGTTTCATTGCCTATTAATCCGGGGTGATCTTCATCGAAATCCCACAAACCATTGTTGTTCAGGTCAACAGGGTTATAAATTCCGTCACCATTTCCATCGTAAAAATCGGCACCAAGTTCAACTGCATTAACCCAGTTTTGCCAGGATTCACCGAAAGGTTCGTCATCAAAATTTACTATATATAGTTTATGCAATGGACTTGGAATTTCACCCACCGGACCAGGCAGGTAATCGTTGATATGTGAGGAACTCATTACACCATTTGCCCATAGCGTATCATTTGTATATCCGGAGAGGAAAAAACCTCCTGAATATAGCACAATCTTATCATCATAAGTTCCGGATGTACTTATTCCATTTAACTTGACGTCAGCAATTTTACCATAATTATCTACTGGTATTTTGAATTTGTTAACATCAATCAAATGACCTTCAGTTAAGTAATTTAAAAATGATAGCGTCCACCCATAAAACTCAATTTGATTTCCAACAGAGTCTTTCAGAAAAAATTTGTAAAAAACATTATCTGTAATTCCGAACGGTCCGATTTCGGCACTCCAAAGGTCGTCATCAGCATCACCGTCATTGTGCAATCCATCATCATACATAGGTACCTCTTGAAACGGAAGCTGATTATTAACATGATATAGTACCTTTGCTTCAACTATTCTGGATGTTCTTAAGAAAATAGCCTTCAACTGAACAGGCTGAGTTGCAGTTTGATCAGTAACTAAATGGACTCCATAACTTGGTGGTGGATCTGAATCAACTGTAATTTCAATAACTCCGTACCACAATCTGTAATTATTCGGCAAGTTAGCTCTGTTAGAAGTAAAAGAAACTAATGGATGGTTGTTTACCACCTTTACAGCGAATCGATTATCTTTTCCGGTATACTGTGTCATCTTTTGAGGTTGACTCCATGATATGCCTGCATCTGTGCTTTTTATACAATGAATGTTGGATTGTGTATGCTGGTAACCATACCATGTAGGATAGGTGTATGTTGAATCGGCGCGATATATTATCCAGATATTGCCAAAAGAGTTTATAACAGCTCTGGGCTGGTAATTTTTTGTTCCGGTATTCACAACACTATTTGTATCGGACCAGCTTAAACCATTATCAGTGGATTTTAGAAAATAGATATCATCAGATCCCGAGACATCAGATTGAAAAACGATAGCTTTGTTTTGACTATCCAATGAAAATGCTGAAGGATAAAAACGATTATAAGACACCGAAGGTAATTGTAATTCACTGCTCCAGGTATTTCCTTCATCATTACTGATTCTTATTCCAATTGATGATGTAGATTTGTTATAAGTTAACCAAAGTGATCCGTCATTCATTTTTGATAGATTTGCGTTTCTTCCTAATGCTCCTATTCCAGTACCTACTAAAGCCGGTGCTGTCCAGTTATATCCGTTATCATCGGAAAACATCTTGAAAAACCTGTTGCTTTGTGTAAACGAGCTTTTACAGAATATGAAAACAATCCGCCCTGTATTAGAAACTTCAGCCATTATTATCAAGCTATCAAGATAATTATTTTCAATAGTTGTTACATCGGAGGTCATATACCAGTTAAGTCCACCATCAAAGCTTCTGCTCAATTTTATTTTTATATTGTTAATTGTTGGAGGTGAATTCTGATCCCGTAAGGTCCAGAACATAAGCACCTCATTATTTGGAAGTTGCAGAGGCTGTGCTGAATTAAAAAAACCCGGTTCATCAAATTGCGGTAAAAAACTAATTGGCTGAGAAAAATCAACTGGTGATAAATTCTCTTTAATAAATTTTTCCGTGTAATTTAAATTCAGTTGATGACTGCTCGTTTTCTGAGGGTACGATAAATTGAATACAGTAATGAGAATCATAATAATACTGAAGAAAACAGATTTCATTTTATACTCCAATTATTGTATGAGTAGGATAGATTTTTTTTGAAAGGTAAAGCAAGTGAGAAGGTAAACGCGGAATTACCCGGCTACCGAAAGTTCTTTCAAAAAACAAATGCTTTTTGGAAAGTAATTTCATATTGGCCCCGGCAATAATGAATAAAAAAATCTAATGAGAATGTAAGGAATCAGGCTCACATTATCAACCAATTTAGATAGTTTACCCGCAGTATAAGTTGTTAACTATGAGTAATTGATAGTTAACAAACGAATGAATTTACAACAGAAATTTTTTCCGGCTCAATTTGAAAACACATTTGTAGTGAAAAGTACTACAAAACTTTTTTTGTATTTATAACTCGTGCGTTCGTAATTTGCAATAAATAATTTGATAATTAATCAGAGGAGGTCTGCTAAGTGATAATCTCCATTCCAAAAGAGATTTTTCCCGGTGAAAATCGTGTAGCCTGTGTTCCGGACGTTGCTTCCAAGCTAATTAAAGCAGGTTATGAAGTTCAGATTGAAAAGAATGCCGGTTTAAGTGCCGGTTTCAAAGATGAACAATACATTAAAGCCGGTGCGAAAATTATAGAAAATGCCGATCAGCTTTATAGTAATGCTGATGTGGTTCTTAAAGTTCAAAAACCATCCGAAAATGAGTTTAACAAAATTAAGAAAGGTACTCTTCTCGTTTCATTCATTTATGCACTCCACTATCCCGAATTAGCCAGAACCTGTGCTCAGAATGGAATTGATCTGATAGCAATGGAAATGGTTCCAAGAACAACTCTTGCCCAAAAGATGGATGCATTAAGTTCTCAGGCAAATCTTGCCGGATATAAAAGCGTTTTGTTGGCAGCAAATCATCTTGGAAAAATATTTCCTCTTATGATGACTGCCGCCGGAACAATTTCTCCAGCAAAGGTTGTGATCATGGGTGCCGGTGTTGCAGGACTACAGGCTCTTGGAACAGCAAAACGTCTCGGGGCTGTGGTTGAAGTATCTGATATTCGTCCCGCTGTTAAAGAAGAAGTTCAGAGTCTCGGTGGTAAATTTATTGAAGTCGAAACTACAGAGAATATGCAGGATGAAGGCGGTTATGCAAAGGAAGCGTCAGAGGAATTTCTAAAGAAACAAAAGGAACTGATCTTTAAACATATCACTGAAGCCGATATTGTTATTACCACCGCTTTGGTACCCGGTAAAAAAGCACCTGTACTTGTAACAGAAGAAATGGTGAAAAACATGAAACCGGGCAGTGTTGTACTCGACATGGCAGTTGAGTTCGGCGGTAACTGTGAAATTAGCGAAGCTGGTAAAATTGTCAAGAAATACGACGTAACAATCATTGGTGAACCTAATCTGCCAAGTCTGGTTCCGACACATGCAAGTGAAATGTACTCTAAAAATATTTTGAGTTTAATTCAGCACATAGGCAAAGAAGGAAAGATTGAATTAAAACTTGAAGATGAAATTGTAAAAGGATGTTTATTAACTCGCAACGGTGAAGTGATAAATGACAGAATTAAAGAATTGTTAAAATAGAAAGGAATATTCAATGGAAGGTTTAGACCTTTTAATGCATATATACGTTTTTGTGCTCGCTATTTTTGTCGGGTTCGAACTGATTACAAAAGTACCGCCAACTCTTCATACACCTCTCATGTCGGGATCAAATGCAATTTCCGGGATTACAATAGTCGGAGCGTTGTTAAGTGCCGGATTAGGTGCTGTGAATATCAGTACTGTACTTGGAACAGTTGCAATAATTTTTGCAATGATAAATGTTGTTGGCGGATTTTTAGTGACCGACAGAATGTTAAAAATGTTTAAGAAGAAATAGGAGTGAAAAATGGAAACTGTATCTTATCTTGTTTACCTTATCGCTTCTGTTTGCTTCATCTTCGGAATTAAAAAACTTAGCTCTCCGAAAACTGCAAGACAGGGAAATCAACTCGCTGCACTCGGTATGCTGCTTGCCATAGTGGTTACTTTAATAGATAAAAGAATAATCAGTTATGAATTGATCATCATCGGCGCAATTATTGGTTCGTTAATAGGTGCCGTTTTTGCTCTTAAAGTTCAGATGACCGGTATGCCGCAAATGGTTGGATTATTAAATGGATTCGGCGGTGGTGCCTCTGCATTGGTTGCATTTGCAGAATATGACAGGTTATTTCTCGGCTACGGAACTTTTGAGATTTCTACAACCACAACTATTGTATTGAGTATTTTAATCGGTTCAGTAACCTTCACCGGTTCGTTAATTGCTTTCGGAAAACTTCAGGGAATCGTTACAGGAAGAGTAGTGAAATACCCGCTTCAGCATCCAATGAATGCACTCCTTCTGCTTGCAGTGTTTGCCGCAGGAATTTTTGTTATAATTAATCCGATGGAAATCGAAATTATAATTGGGATTATTGCAGTTTCTTTACTGCTTGGTGTTCTGCTGGTTTTACCCATTGGCGGTGCAGATATGCCGGTCGCAATTTCATTGTTAAATTCTTATTCAGGTATTGCTGCTTCAATGACTGGATTCGTACTTGCAAATAATATGCTCATAATTGCAGGTGCACTTGTCGGTGCTTCAGGTATTATTCTTACCTTGATTATGTGCCGGGGCATGAATCGTTCCTTAATGAATGTAGTTCTCGGAGGATGGGCAAGTGCCGGTTCTGAAGGTCCTGCTGCTGTATCTGCTTCACCAAAAGGTCAGGTGAAATCTGTTGATGCAGAAGAACTTGCCATGCTTCTTGATTCGGTAAGCAGTGTTGTTTTCGTTCCGGGTTACGGAATGGCAGTTGCACAGGCTCAGCATGCCGTCAGAGATCTGATGAATGTACTTGAGAAAAAAGGAATTAAAGTTCGCTTTGCAATTCATCCCGTTGCTGGAAGAATGCCCGGGCATATGAATGTGCTCTTAGCTGAAGCTCAGGTTGAATATGATAAACTGCTTGCCATGGAGGATATTAATGATGACTTCCCGAACACAGATGTTGCCATAATTATCGGAGCGAACGATGTGGTTAATCCTGCGGCACGGCACGATACCTCAAGCCCTATTTTCGGAATGCCTATTCTGAATGTTGATTATGCTAAAACAGTAGTAATTAATAAACGTTCGCTTAATGTTGGTTATGCAGGAATTGATAACGAACTGTTTTTCTATCCGAATGCATTGATGTATTTCGGTGATGCAAAAGATGCGATGGTTAAGTTAACCAACGAGTTGAAGCAAATGTAGTTAATTGTCAGCCTCAGAATTGAATATTTTATGAAGCCCCGGCTTATTTGCGGGGCTTTTTTATTGACCATTGGTGAAGTGTATTAGTAAAATCAAACATTTATATTTACCTGGTGAAATTAACACACTTTTTAACTAATACGGAGCGGTTATGAAAATGAATTGGGAAAACTACATCGGTATGACACTCAATGTTACTATGCATGAAAACTATGGAATGATAATCGACCCGAATAGCAAATCTCCTTTATACGAAATTGTATTTAAAACCGGTAAGCTGATTGAAGCATTTGAAGACGGATTGCTTCTTGAAACTGAACGTGAAAAAACCCTTGTAATAATTTATATTCCCTACCAATCGATAAAGTGCGTTGAAATATTTCATTTACAGGGCGGAATAAGTTGAAAAGTTTATTAATTATACTTTTGCTTATAATATTATATCCGGCAATTGTTTTCTCACAAACTGTCGAGATTAAAAGTCTTAAAACTTATACCACTGATAATAATACCTCATTCCCTTTACTGACAAATACTGAAAGATTAATTATCGAATTTGATGTTGATGCAGTCTATCCTCCGAACCTGAACATAATTTTCAGATTGTGCGATAAGAATTGGAATCCGACCGATAATATTTTTCTGTTGAACCAGGGCAGAGATGTTGCCTACTACCTTGATTATAAAAACTTACCAAATACCGTAGAAGGTGCTAATTATTTTTACAGTAACGCTTTTCCCGATAATGAAGGCTATGTAACTTTTCCTTTTTCGGGAAAATGGAGATTTTTTATCGTAGACTCTCAGGATCAGTCTAAAATATTCGCTGATGGAAAATTTATTGTTATTACAGATGATATGGTTGAATTATATCCCTCAGTTCAGAATAAAGAAATGGATGACAGGAATTATTACCCTATAGATTTTGGTAATGTATTCTGGATTACAGTTTCCTTCGAACTGCCTGATGGTTTTTTCCCCAATTTCGTTGATCAGGTTGAGATCATCAAAAATCATAAGGTAGATTATCCTTATATCATAGATAGATCGTTTACAAATAATATGAGAATTTACAACTGGGATGCAAATAAAAATTTTTCATTTACAGCCCGTGATGTGTTTCCAGGTAATGAATACCGTCAGGTTGATCTTCGTGATATAAATAAGTTCACCACTTCGGAAGTTCAGGCACAGTTTGAGGGCTTTGAAACCACACGGTATTTCAGATCAGGAAGAAGAGATCTGAATGGCAGTTTTATTCTGACAAATTTTGATAATCCTTTTTCAACTTATATGGACGTTAAATTTTCAATTCAGCCGGCTTCTGTTCCGGATGGTGACGTTTTCCTTGCAGGTGCTTTTAATAATTGGAAGATATTATCAGAATATAAAATGAATCAGTCTGCAGGTATTTACAGTATTGTTGTTCCTCTTAAACGGGGGATATATGATTATCAATATGTTGTTGCGCAGGAGAGTTATAGTGACATCGTGAATATTGATTGGCTGCAGCTTGAAGGAAATAGTTGGGGAACTGTAAGTGAGTTTACAGCTCTGCTATATTATAAAGATCCTGAGTACGGAGGATACGACAGGATAATCGGTTATTCAAGATTTTCAAACAGATAAAAATGCGGAATTAAATTATGAATAAAATTAAAGTCGGTGTAATCGGTACCGGACATCTAGGTGCAATTCATACAAAATTATTTAAGCAGATAGATAGTTGTGAGCTAATAGGTATTTATGATGCTAACCCTGAGCAGGCGAAAGCAATTTCACAGCAATTTAATGTAACTTCATTTTCAGATATGGACTTTCTGATATCTAAGGTTCAGGCTGTTTCTATAGCTGCAACAACAAGCGCGCACTTTGAGATTGCAAAAAAATGTTTTGAGCTTGGTAAACATGTTTTTATTGAGAAGCCTATAACAGCTACCATCGCGGAAGGTGAAGAACTCGTTAAACTATCTAATAACAATAAACTGATTTTACAGGTTGGTCATATTGAAAGGTTTAATCCCGGTCTGGTTTCATTAGAGAAGTATATTAACAATCCAAAGTTTATACAATCTGACAGACTAGCCCAATTTAATCCGAGGGGAACTGATGTAGCTGTTGTGCTGGATTTAATGATTCATGATATCGATATTATTCTTAGTATGATAAAAAGCGATGTTAAACACATTGATGCCAGCGGTGTTGCAGTAGTATCTGATCATATTGATATTGCCAATGCAAGAATCGTTTTTGAGAATGGTGCTGTAGCGAATGTAACCGCAAGCCGGATCTCCCAGAAGAAGATGCGCAAAATGAGAATGTTTCAGAAAGACACTTACATTGCTATCGATTTTGTAACAGGGGTTTCAGAAGTTTACAGATTGTTAGCGCTGGATGCTGAGACCTCAGCAAATGCAATTTCATTCGGAGAAATAGGCGTTGGTGATAAGAAGAGGAAGCTGATTTATGAGCAGCCTGAACATAAAGAATTTAATGCCTTGGAATATGAACTTCAACTTTTTGTAAATTCGGTTGCAGAAAGAAAAAAACCAATAGTTTCAGGTGAAGACGGTTTAAAAGCTTTAAAAGTAGCGGAAATAATTATCCGGAAAATAGAAGAATCAAAGGTGAATTTATGAAAAAACATATTTTACTTTCTCTCGCTGTTGTAATCGCGCTTATTGTAATTCAGTGCAGTGTTTATCAGACGATGGTAAATCTTTCCAGACTTCAGTTTAAACTCGGTGATGTGAATAACTTTTCAGTAATGAACATTCCCATTTCTAATAAAACAACTCTAAACGACTTTACTACAATGGATGTTGTGAAGATTACAGCTTCACTTACACAGGGCAAGTTTCCTGTTTCATTTGTACTTAATGTCGATGCTAAAAATCCCAATGACGGAAGCGGAGGTTATCAAAGGACGGATGCAACACTTAAAGATCTTGCATGGACTCTTGAACTGGATGGTAAAAAAACCATTTCAGGAAGACTTGACAATTCTGTTACGGTTCCCGGTACAGGTGAAGTAACTGCAATTCCGTTAAGAATTGAAATTGACCTTAAGGAATTTTTTGAGGATAAAGGTTATGAATCACTAATTAACCTGGCTCTCGCTCTCGGTGGTGCTCAGGGATCATCATCAAAAGTTGCCCTTTATGCCAAACCAACTGTCACTACAGTGCTTGGCGATATAAGTTATCCTGGTGAATTAAAAATTGTAGATACACATTTCACAAATTAAATAAGCGGTTTAACTTGTATGAAGAAAGCAGTTAAAGCAGCAATTGGCGTCGATCTCGGCGGAACAAATATCAAATTAGGTATTGTTTCCAGCAATGGTAAGATTTTAAGTAAGACCTCCTTTAAAACGGAAGCAGATGGCGGACCCGATCAGATTATTGCAAATATTAAAACCGGAATACATGAACTACTCAAAAAATCAAAGCATAAGGTTAAAGGAATTGGTATCGGATGTCCCGGAATTATAAATGTAAAAAAAGGCACTGTTGAAAATCCACCGAACCTGCCGGGATGGAAAAAAGTTAAACTGGGTACTATTATTCAGAAAGAGTTTGGTATTAATGTTAGTATAGAGAATGACGCTAATGCTGCAGCGATCGGAGAGATGATATTCGGCGAAGGAAAAAAATTTTCTTCATTTATTATGGTTACTCTTGGTACAGGTGTCGGTGGAGGTATCGTATTTAACGGAAAAATATTCCGTGGTGAATTCGGCGCAGCCGGTGAAATCGGACATATAACTATTGATAGAAACGGACCCAAATGCAATTGCGGATCAACTGGTTGTATTGAAGCTTATGTAGGAAACCAGTATCTCAGAGATCGTGTAAGACAGGAATTACCTGATAATCCTGCCTCGATCATCTGGGAATTAATTAACAATGACCCTGCAAATGTTTCACCCAGAATAATACAGGAAGCAGCAGAATCAGGTGACAAGTATGCTGTATCAGTGATTAATAATATGGGCATTCAACTTGGAACTGCACTTGCATCATTGAGTAATGTACTTGATATCAGCACCTTTATAATAGGGGGAGGAGTGGCAGGATTTGGTACGCCGTTATTTAATTCAATCAGAAGTACGGCTGCGGCAAGAGTTTTAACTCCATTAAGATCAAGAGTGAAAGTACTTCCGGCAAAACTTAAAAATGATGCCGGTATTAAAGGTGCTTCGGCACTGGTATTTTATAATATGTAAATTTACTCAGATCGTTAGCAATCTAATCTGATTATCATAGTTCTGCAATGAAATTATATTTAATAATATTATCATTTTTTTTTATCTGTCAGGTTCCTGCACAAGTTCAGGATACAATTACAGTACCTGTCGACACAACAACTATTTTACAGCCGGACACTCTTCTGCAGATTTCTACCAGAACATATGATATAGATA
>CAZXCP010000048.1:0-16342 GCA_964639355.1 uncultured Ignavibacteriaceae bacterium | reverse complement strand
AAATTCAATACTATATAATGCCTGAGCATCTCGAAAATGCACAAAAAGATTTTGCCGTCCACAATGATATGATTAATTACTTTTCGGAAATCTTTGGTGATTACCCATTCATAAATGAAAAATATGGTGTTGCTGAATTTCTCTGGAACTTTGGCGCAATGGAACATCAGACTATAACCGGGATAGGATATAACTTTGTAAGCGGTAATAATTTTTTCAGGGATATTTATGCGCATGAACTTGCTCATCAGTGGTGGGGGAATGCAGTCGGTGTAAAAAGCTGGGATGATATCTGGCTGAGCGAAGGATTTGCTACGTATTCCGAAGCGCTTTTCAATGAATATACATATGGAAACGATGCTCTCCGTTCTACTATGCTTGCTAAGTTTGATGAGAACTTTAAAGGGAAATTATACAAACCGGATGCTCTCTTCGGTTCAACGGTTTATGATAAAGGCGCGTGGGTTTTGCATATGTTGAGATTTGAAATTGGTGATTCTGTGTTCTTCGAAATACTCCGGAATTATTTTGAAAAATTTAAGTATGCATCTGCTTCAACAAAGGATTTCAAGACTGTCTGTGAGGATGTTTCAGGAAAAGATCTTTCGCAATTTTTCGATCAGTGGGTTTTCAGCGGAGAAGATCAGATAAAGGTTGAATATTCTTATCAATTTAAAAAACGAAATGAAACTTTTTTGCTTGAAGTAATTACTGAGCAAACCCAGACCGGATATCTGGAATATCATTTTCCGCTTGAGCTAAAGGTAATTTACGAAGATGCAACCGAAGAAATTTTAAGGATAGACATCCGCTCAAGAAATCAAACCACAGAATTGAAGTTGTTAAAAAGACCTGTTGAAATTATTCCCGATCCGCATAATTGGTTGTTGGCAAGTTTTAAGAAGCTATGAGATTCAAACCTGCGGCTTTACCAATCTCGCAATTTAGTCTGACATATTTGTTATTTCATTTATGGTATTGAATGCTTAATTTTTCCTATCAATAAAATCTGTTTAATGTGAATAAAACATATCTGTTCATATCCGATATTCATCTTGGACTTCAGACAAAAGAGGAGGAAAAGGTCAAGGAAAGACTCCTTGTTAAATTCCTTTCTTTTGCCAAAGATAATTGTGATGAATTATTTATTGTCGGTGATCTTTTTGATTATTGGTTTGAATATAAAAGGGTTTACCAGAAAGGATACTTCCGTACTTTAACAGCTCTTCAGGATATTACAGAAAGCGGTGTTAAACTTCATTATTTTATCGGCAATCACGATTTTTTACACCGTGATTTTTTCACTGATGAAATTGGTGCAATTTTGTATCCTCATCCGTCTGAATTTAAACTTAACGATAAAAGATGCTTTGTTGGTCATGGCGATGGTTTAGTTCAGAATGATACCGGCTATAAAGTTCTTAAATCAATTTTGAGAAATAATTTTCTGCAGAAAGCATATTCTATCATTCATCCGGATTTTGGGATATGGCTTGCAAGCAGAACGAGTAAATCCAGCAGGGAGTACACATCGGCAAAGGATTATGGTGAAGGTGACGGTCTGTTTGAAGCAGCCAAACAAAAAATTGATGCCGGATATGACTTTGTGTTGTTCGGACATTTACACAAAAGAGTTTTGCTTAATTATAAAAATGGCTATTATATAAATCTTGGTTCCTGGCTTGATAATCCCTGTTACGGTAAATTATCAAACGGTAAATTTGAAATAGTTGAATGGACTTAAATGGCTAAAAAACAATATTCTGACTCCGAGTATAACGACTACTTCAATAGTTTCGGTAAAAAGAAGAAAGGTAAGAAGAAAAAGAAAGGTAGAACTTTCTGGACTATCATATCTGTCATCTTCGCAATTTTTCTTTTTACTTTAATATACATTATTAGCGGACTCCCTTCACTTGAAGAACTTGAAAATCCGCGACCAGTTCTTGCAAGCAAAGTATTCTCAGCCGATGGTGAATTGATAGGTCAGTTCTTCATCGAAAACAGAATTGAAACAACACTCGATTCACTGCCCCAGCATCTTATCGATGCACTTATTGCTACTGAGGACAGGCGTTTTTATGATCATTGGGGTGTGGATGTTCCCAGATTCTTTAAAGCGATGATAAAGAATGTTTTTTCTTTATCCTTCAAGGAAGGTGCAAGCACTATAACTCAGCAGCTTTCAAGAAATCTCTATAATCTTAAAAGCGGCAGAGAAAATAAGCTCGATACAGGTGTAAGAAAAATCAGAGAGTGGATAACCGCAATTCAGATCGAAAAGAATTTTACAAAGAAAGAAATCTTAGAACTTTATCTGAATGTTTCGTACTTTGGCAGAAGCGCTTATGGAATTGAATCTGCCGCCCAGGTGTATTTCAACAAAAAAGGTTCAGAACTTTCACTGCCTGAATCAGCAGTGTTTATTGCATTGCTTAAGTCGCCAGATGGGTATGATCCGGTAAGACGATATGAAAGATCGATCGACAGACGAAATCTTGTGATGAGAAATATGGTTGTCACAGGTATGCTTTCACAATCCGATTATGATAAATTAAGAGAACAGCCTATTGTTCTTGGATCAGAAAGGATAAGTGCAGTAAGAACAGATGCTCCTCATTTTATGGAATATGTTCGCCTTCAAATGTCTGCAATGGCCGATAAATACGGTTATGATCTTTACAGAGATGGTTTGAATATCTATACTACTCTTAACATGAAAATGCAGCGAATTGCAAATCAGTCTGCAGCAAAGCATCTTAAAGAATACCAGGAATTGTTCAATAAAAACTGGAACTGGAACAGGAATAAAAGTCTCCTTACCGATTTAATTGATCGAGCCATTAAAAATTTACCTCAGTATATTTCTGCTGAAGGGAACGATAAGACAGCTCTTTATAACCGACTTAAGAATGACAATAATTTTATAGACTCCGTTAAAGCTGCTGCAACAGCTATAGAAGTGGGATTCGTAGTGGTTGATCCAAGCTCAGGTTATATCAAGTCTCTGGTCGGCGGAAGAAATATGGAGTTCGGAAGGGGATTGAATCACGTAACCGGAATACGAAGACAACCGGGATCAGCATTCAAGCCATTTGTTTACACTGTAGCAATTGAAAACGGATTATTCCCTGCATACACGCTGCTAAATCAAAAGTTTGATTACAGAGGATGGTCTCCTTCCAATGCTGATAATGAGTACAGCGGATATGAATCCCTGCGATGGGGATTGGCACATTCAATTAATGTAATAGCGGGAAGATTAACAATAAGTGAAATGGCACCGCCTAACCAGGTTGTTAAACTTGCTGAGAGAATGGGAGTTAAATCAAAGTTAGATCCTTACCCGGCAATTGCACTGGGAACTATGGAACTTACACCGCTTGAGATTACCTCAGCTTTTGGTACTTTTATTAACAAGGGTGTACACGTAAATCCAATTTCAATATTAAAGATTGAAGACAGGAATGGAATCGTTCTCGATCAGTTTACTCCAGAGTATGTACAGGCAATAAATCCACAAACTGCTTCAATTATGGTTGATATGATGCAGGATATTGTTAATTATGGAACAGGCGCAGGTGTGAGAAGATATTTTCAGTTCCCTGCAGCCGGTAAGACCGGAACTACTCAAAAGTTTTCCGATGCCTGGTTCGTCGGTTACACACCTGATCTTGTCGGTGGTGTGTGGGTTGGATTTGATGATCACCGTGTAAAGTTTACTAACTGGTATGGTCAGGGTGCAAAAGCAGCCCTGCCAATCTGGGCAATGTTCATGCAGACAGCTTATAAAGAGCTCAATATTCCACTAAAATATTTTGAACTTGCTGAAGGTGTCGATAGGGTTGAATTTTGCGTCGAAACTATGAAACTGGGTGACACAAGACTTGCAACACCCAATTGTCCTGATGTTGTCACGGATATAATTGACCGAACCAAAATGCCGTCTGAATGTGAACTGCATCGCGGCGGCAGGGGAGGAAGAATTATTAATGAAGATAGGCGGGGTGACTCAGGATGGAGTCATTAATTGGGAATTAGGAATTAGGATTTAAAAAAGTATTTAAGATTCAGTTAATAGGGTTAATTACTAATTCCAAAAAACAATTCATTTTATTATTTTCGCATTGCGAATTAAAAATTCGTAATTCCTAATTTTTAATTCTTAATTAAAATGCCCGGATGGTGGAATTGGTAGACACGCTAGCTTCAGGAGCTAGTTGGCGCGAGTCAGTGCAGGTTCAAGTCCTGTTCCGGGTACCAACTTAACCTCTACATAGATTTAATTGATTATACTAACCAATTAAATGTCATCAATATGACTGTATTTAGTATTGCATCAGTCAAAAACCTACAAAGAATATTATTATGTTTAAGTAAATTTGAAAAGTAAAATTATTATTGGAGTTCGACGTGAGATATTGTATAACATTTTTATTTATAACTTTTTCATTGACCACATATTCACAGAACTGGTTAAAAGTGGATTCTGTATTTGCACCATCAGGAGTAACTGTCCAAAAATTTTCTGCACCCGTCTTTGGGGATCTTGATGGCGACGGTGATTTTGATTTGGTTTTGGGTAACATTAATCTTGAAATTGATTACTTCGAAAATACAGGCACTTCGTTCGAACCAAAATTTAAGAAAGATGAATCGATATTTAGCTCGATTTATGCGGGGGGTTACCAGTTTACTAATTCAGATTATCCATTCCTGATTGACCTGGATGCTGATGGCGACCTCGATCTTATAATCGGAGGGTATAACGGACTAAAGTACTATATCAATGTTGGTAACAGTAACAACCCTCAATGGCAGTTTGATTCACTTTTTGCAAATGTAAATGAACAAATCGGAACAGATGCTAAACCTGCTTTTGCTGACCTGGATGCTGATGGTGATTTTGACCTTGTTGTTGGAATTGGTGAATCACTTTTAGGTGGTCCTACTGCAGGAATAAGTATGGGTTTTAGAAATAATGGTAATCCGCAGGAACCATCATTTATCAGAGATGATGCACTTGTAACAGGAATTCCTGATGTAGGATTGAATGCGTATCCTGCTTTCGCAGATCTTGATAACGATAGCGACTTTGATCTTCTTATAGGGAGGGACGGCTCAACTTTTTATTACTACGAAAATACAGGTTCAGCCTCAATGCCGGCGTGGACAAGAAACCTTACTTTGTTTGCAGGTGTCGAGACAACTAATTATTGGAAAGATCCAACTTTCTGTGATTTGGATGGGGATGGTGATTTTGATCTTATTTATGGAACTGATGATGGCGATTTATTTTTTTATGAAAATATTGGGACGGCCAGTACACCACAGTTTCAACACAATCCTTCCTACTTCAGAATTATTAAAACTGACGGCTTCTCGATACCTTCTTTTGCAGATTATGATGATGATGGTGATCTTGATTTATTATCAGGTTCAATACTGGGACAACTTTATTTTGCAAAAAATAATGGCACTTCTACATTACCTGATTTTATGAGAGCAACCTCAGGATTTACGAGTTTGAATCCCGGTTTCAGAAGTGCACCAGTTTTTGTGGACATAGATGGAGATGGAGACTACGATATAGTTTCAGGACGTTCTACAGGAACATTAACACTATATATAAACAATAATGGAACTTTTACCACAAACAATACAATGTTCTCTAATGTTAGTGTATCTTATGGAAGTATACCAACTTTTGCTGATATAGATGGTGATGGAGATCTCGATTTACTTGTAGGCTCTGATGACAACAATTCATCTAAGTTTTATTTAAATAATGGCAACAATATTTTTGAACTAAATAATACGTTACTTGCCGGAATCAATTTTCCGTCAGGTAGTTCTCCTGCATTTGTTGATATAGATAATGACGGCGATTTTGATCTATTTATCGGGAGGCTTTTTGGTTCTATAGACTTTTATGAAAATATCGGTACAAAAACCGAACCCGTTTGGCAGTTAAATAATCCGATGCTTGAAGGCATTAAAGTAAAGCAAAACGCTCATCCCGGTTTTGCTGATCTCGATGGTGATGGTAGACCGGATATGATACTGGGCGAGTATGACGGTAATTTTACTTTTTATAAAAATTTATTTGCAGTCAGTTCTGCTGAAAATGATGACCATATTGTTCCAGAGGGTTTTTATTTATTCCAGAATTACCCTAATCCATTTAATCCTGTAACAATTATCCGCTACCAGATACCGGATGCCGGATTTGTTTCACTTAAAGTATATGATGTACTTGGCAATGAAGTGGTAACTCTTGTTGATGAATATACAGCTTCTGGTAAATATGAAGTTGAATTTGATGGAAGTGAACTTACAAGTGGAGTATATTTTTATCAGGTGAATTATAAATCATATTTAAATACCGGCAAGATGATCCTGTTGAAATAATTTTCATTCATAATACATTCAATAATAGAAGTGCTTCACTCATTAAAATAAATTGTTGAATCAATATAAACGATTAACATTATTAAATGGTTGCGTCGAGTAAAGCACTTCTCTTTTTTTAGCAAACCTTTTTTCATTTCTTAAAAACAAGAATAATAATGACAAAAATGACTACAAATAATACTTGTTAATCGTTAATCTATGTGGCATATAGATTGACTTTGTAAAGCATAATGAAATTAATTTCACAAAGGTGAAAAATGAAAAAGATTGTTGCTTTACTTTCCGCATTAGTTTTAATGCTTCTGTTAGGTTGTTCTGAAAAAGATAAAGATCAGCCAATCTCTCCGGATATTACACTTGAAAAAGCAACCTGCGAAGGTTGTCATACAAACTACCAATACCTTAAAAAAGTGTATACTCCTGATCCGCCTGATCCGGGAGGAGGCGGAGGATGCGGTGGTGATACTCCTCATATTGAACCCTATGATAGGGTTTATCTTGGCGGTTCCGGCTATGAACAATTTAAGAATGACATTCACGGAAAACTTCCTTGTGAGTCCTGCCACGGTGGTATAGCCAATACTGATGATAAAAACCTGGCTCACTCAGGAAATTTTATAGCAAAACCATCATCAAACCCTGCAGTTGCTTGCGGTAGCTGCCATCCAAACATTGTAAACCAGGCAAAGAATAGCATACACGCTGAAGGATGGGGTCAAAAAAATATGGTATCTCTACGTTCAGGTTTAGGAAATATACCTCACGGTTTTGATAATCTGAGTGATGAAATGAAGTTAGGATATGAAAAAAATTGTTCAAAATGTCATGCTACTTGCGGAGACTGCCACGTGATGCGCCCACAGGCTGGCGGCGGTGGACTATATAGATCACATCAATTCGTTAAAACTCCGGATATGGTTGATCACTGCACTACCTGTCATACAAGCAGGGGAGGACATGCCTACTTTGGAGTAGCTCCGGGAACAGTACCTGATGTGCATTTAACAAAAAGAGGATTTAAGTGTCTTAATTGTCATACTAAGAATGAATTGCACGGTGACGGAAAGATTTATGATCAGCGTTATAAAGTAGCTGGTTTACCAGATTGTGAAGACTGTCATTCAGGAATTAAAAACTCCAATATTTTCCATACAGCTCATACAACTACTTTTAGCTGTAATACTTGTCATTCGCAAGACTATAACAACTGCGGAAGCTGCCATATTGGGGGTTCAGGTGCAAGAGTTCCGGCTTATTTAGGTTATAAAATCGGAATGAATCCAATTCCAGATACCAAACCCGGTTACAAATATGCATTGTTAAGAAGATCATTAAGTGCACCTGATAGCTGGATGGAATACGGTACTTCAAATCTTGCTAACTTTAATGCTGCACCAACTTATAAATACACAACTCCACATAACATTATAAAGATTACTCCAAGAACAGGATACAAAAATGATTCTGGTAACTGGGTAGCTTATGATGCGGCAAACTGCATGATAGCCTGTCACATTTCAAAGAATTCAGACGGCAGCTTTAACAATAAAGAACTTTATTTATTTGATGAAGATTGCTTAGGCTGGGAAAAGCCTGCTAATGTTAACATTGTGGTTGATGGTAAACTTCCTGCAAACTGGCAGGTTAATTAAGAAAATGGAATGTATCATATAAACAAAAACTTAGGAGAACTAAAATGAAAGAAAGAAAACTTTATTTATTGTTGTACTTATTTATTGCAGCTGCTATTGTATTCTTTAATACCGGATGTAGTGATAAAGACGATCCGATAACACCAGATCCAATAAATGAAACTGAAGAACTCATAAAATATCTTGAGGGAACAGATGGCGGTTATATAAATAATGCAGCTCCTGCAGTTGTTACGGCCAGCAGCGTTAATACTGACATATTAGCTGGTGCAAATATTGCTATAATCGATGTTAGAACTGCCACTGATTTTGCTGCCGGACATATTCAGGGAGCTGTTAATGTTGCCATTGCTGATATTGTAACTTACTATAAAAACAATAATCTGTCTTCTAAGACAAAAGTAATCGTTACCTGTTATACCGGTCAATCTGCCGGATTAGCAGTTGCAGCTTTAAGACTTTCAGGATATACAAATGTTTTTTCCCTTAAATGGGGAATGTGCAGCTGGGCATATCCGGCAAGCTGGAACAATGCAAAACTTTATGGACAAACAAATTCAATAACAAAGCAAATGACTGCTAATCCAAAAAATGCAGCTGGCAACCTGCCTACTTTCACCAGTACCGGAAAAACAACAGGTGCTGAAATCTTTGAAAGCAGATTAAATACTGTATTAACAGAAGGATTTTCTGTGATAAGTCTTACCAGAGAAAATTTATATGTTAACTTGTCAAATTACTACATAGTTAATTATTGGCCATTAGCTGAATATGATCAGGGACATATCGAAGGTGCAATTCAATATACACCTAAGAACGATCTTAAACTCTCAACTTTCTTAAAAACTTTACCTACGAATAAGACCATTGTAGTTTACTGCTACACAGGTCAAACTTCAGCTCAGGTTGCTACCTTTTTAAGATTACTTGGCTATGACGCAAAATCTCTTGCATTTGGTGCTAACAGATTATTCTATGATACAATGCCGGCTAATAAGTGGGATGAAGCTACAGAATTTATGAACTATCCTGTTGTTCAATAATATTAAACATTAGAATTAAAAAGAGGCTGTCTCAAAAGGGCAGCCTTTTTTTATTTTAAACACTCAATAGAAAAGTCTAATTCTCTTTTTCATTAGAGATTAATTTTATCATTCCATCAAATCCTGTCGTAATAATTTTTTTTCCTGAAACCGGCGTAATGGTGTTAATATAACCGCAGCTCAATTTATGTATCCATAAAATCTCACCATCATTACTTCTTAAAGCATACAACTCACCGGTTTTAGTGGGATAGAAAATCATTCCATCTATTTCAACTATTTGTGCAGAACTGATATCATAACCAAATCCTGCATCTGTAATCCATAAAGGTTCTTTGAGTTCTTTTGATGCGGGTAAAGCCAGAATTGAATCGTTCATTGTTCTTACAAAAATAGTTTTGCTATCAGTCGACATACCTATAGTCTCTCTCACCTGATATTTACCTGTCCGCCATAATGTGTTTCCTGAACTTATTTCAACTGCGTTGAGTGTTCTATCGGGAGCTGTAAAAAATACAACTCCATCATTTGCTACAGGCCAGCATACAGCTGGAGAGTATAAAACACCGCTTCGATCACTCCGCCACTTCCAGAATAATTGTCCGGAATTTTTATCGAGACAATAAAAATGTTCATCCCATGCTCCGAAGAGAATTTTACCCTTATCAATAAGAGGTTTGGTCTCGACAAATCCATTCAAGCCATTAAACTGCCATACAAGTGTACCATTTTCTAAATTCAAAGCTCTGAAAGTTCTATCGCTTCCTCCGATGTAAGCAGTATTTCCTTCTATGACCGGGGAACCCACTACTGCTGCATCAGTTTTATAATTCCATATTAAACTGCCATAATTAGCATTTAAACTATATATGGAACTGTCGCTGCTTCCAAATACTACAGAATTATTACTTACAGCGGGGGTTGAATAAATTGGACCGTTAGTCTGAAAAGTCCAGTTTATAGTTCCGTCGTTAATTTTAAGTGAGTAAATTTTTCCGGATGCATCACCGGCAATAATATTATCCTTATAAATCGAAGCTGATGAACCAATAGTATAACCTGTGTTAAATGACCATGTTTCTTTTACATCAGGATACTTTTCATTGATTGAATAATCCGGACGTGAATGTTCCTCCACAAACATTTCAAAATTTCTTTGTAGTAAAGGGATCTGATTCCAGTATTTCGAGTCGTGAGTCGGATTTTTTTCATAGAAGTACATGGTATCATTTTTAACCTCTGCAATGGTAAAGCCGCTGGGTTGATCATTTGTTCGCAGGTTGCTTCTTCCCATTACTCCGGGAATTGATTCAAAATCATAAATGCGGTTTCTGTGTCCGTGACCAACTAATACAATCTGTGTATTGAAGTTTTTTAATCTGTCAAGAACTTCGAACCAGTTGGCAATTCCTTCATCGAGAGGATAATGAGTAATAAAGAACAATGGTTGATTGGAATCAGTTAACGATGCAAATACCGAATCGAGCCATCTGATATCTTCCGGTGCCCAGAAGCCGTCAGCCATACGCATTTTTGGACCCTGGTGCAATCCAATAAACAAATATTTATCAAATTCAAATATAAAGCGGTCGTCTCCCCACAGTTTAGTAAAATCAGTAGAACCGGATTCTGACCATTTTGTATCGTGGTTACCTGGAATGATGTAATATGGTTTCTTCAACCGATCAAGTATTGATTTAGCTAATGAGAGTTCATTTAATGAACCCATAGCTGTTATATCACCCGAGATTATAGTAAAGTCAATATCATCGAATGAGTTTATATCATTAACCGAAATTTTCAAATCCTCAGCAGCAGTGGGATAACCAATATGAATATCACTCAACCAGGCAAATCTGAATCCGGATTGCGTGAAGTGAGTATTTGTAATTAGTAATACTAGTATAAATATTTTTTTCAAATTCTAGTCTCCGTAAATAATACTGTAATACATATTAACTATATAAATATATAATGATTCAGAAAAATTTTCAGATAACTATACCATTTTATCAACAAGCTTATTGAATCTTGATTCAAACATTTTGTGGATGATGGATATATCCTCTTTATCAATTTTTATTATGTCATTTGTGTTCAACTCTGCCTGTTCAGGTGTTTTGATGCCGGGAATTACCGTTGAAATTCCACTGACCGATAAAACGAAACTTAAAGCAAAAGATGTTTTGTTGATTTTATACTTTTCCTGAATTTTCCATACATCATCAAGCGATTCCAGCAGCTCGGATAAGAATTCAGGCGGCAGCCTGAAATACCTGTGATCATTTTGTTCAAATTTTTTCTCTTTTGAAAATTTTCCGGTGAGCAACCCGAACTGAAGCGGTATTCTTGCTATTACTCCGTACTCCTTTTCTTTTGATTTATTTATCAGATCCAGTGAACGCTGGTTAATGATATTCAGCACAAGCTGGAAACCATCTGCAAGGTTTCTATCAATTAAAAATTCAGCTTCGGGATAAGGATTGAAAGTATTAAGTGAAATTCCCCAATAGCGTATTTTACCGTTAGATTTTAATTCTTCCATTGCATCAATGCATTGAGCATCTTCAAGATGGTCTATCTTTGCCGAATGAAGTTGATAATAATCAATTCTATCCCTCTTTAATCTTCTTAAGCTATTCTCGCAAGATTTAACTATATGTTCTCTTGAATAATCAAGTACAATTGTCTTTCCTTCAACACGATGACCGACCTTGGTAGCAATAATAACATCATCACGGTTAGCGAATACTTTCCCTATTAATTCTTCACTGTGGCCGAATCCGTAAAAATCTGCTGTATCATAAAAATTGATTCCAAGGTCGACAGATTTGTATAAAGCTTTAATGGAAGTTTCATCATCTACATCACCCCATCCAATGGCAGTGTCACCAACCATTGCGGGACCACCAATGCCCCAGGCACCGAATCCTACTTCACTTACTAATAAATTTGTTTTTCCAAATTTTCTGTAGTTCATTTGATTTCCTGAAATTTTCGAATCAAATAAAAAACCCCTTCGATAAGAAGGGGCTTAAGATTTAATTATTTTATTTGATCAGCATCATCTTTCGAGTTTCAACGTAATTACCTGCATTTATTTTGTACAGATAAATTCCGCTGGGAAGATGAGATGCATCAAATTCAACTTTGTGATATCCTGCTTCCAGAGTTGTGTTAATTAATTCAGACACCTTTTCACCGAGCGTGCTGTAGATTGTTAAAGTGACCTGTGAATTTTCCGGCAGCCCGAATTTAATAGTAGTCATTGGATTAAATGGATTCGGATAATTCTGTGAAAGTTCAAACTTATCCGGCTTAACAGCATCAACCATTATTATATTGCTATATGAAACGGTTCCATCAAAGTCCGATTGTTTCAACCTGTATGTAAAACTACCTGGCTGATCAAGCATATCTGAATAAGAATATACAGTTTGTTCGGTAGTAGTTCCTCTGCCGGGAACAAATCCTAATTCGAACCAGCTCTCGGATGCAGATGGTTTTCTTTCAACAGTGAATCCATAATTATTCGTTTCACTGGCTGTTATCCAATGCAGATTTACAATATTACCGTTAAGCTGTGCTGTAAATGAAGTGAGTTCAACAGGGATTTCATCCTCAACCAGCATTACAACAGGAACGGTTATTTCAGTGTTAACGGGATCATTTGCAGATATAACAACATCCATCGAATACTGGCCAAGTTCCAGTCCGTCAGAATTCATCTCCAGAACAACACCGAGAACATTATTACTATAAATTGTTCCACTCTGATTGGAAATAGCTAACCAATCAGGTTCAGCAGCGATTTTAACAGCAAGGTTATTGGCTACATATGCTGCATTATATGCAACTTGTAAACCAATAGTTCCGGTTGAGTTTTCGATTCCAACAGTAGCCGAATTAAGTGTACCAACCATATTATTATAGTAAAACATAATTCTACCGTTTGAATGAAGCACAACCTGGAATGTTAACGATCCGGATGCAGAATATTTCTGCCAGTTAGTGAACTGGATAATAAATTTATTTCCATCCTGTTTGTAGTGAACTGTTCCCTGTGTGCGTCCGTCAAGATCATCCCAGAATGGTGAAATGTAGTCATTTGGAATTGCAGTGTTCGGGATTGAAGCATTAGTAATAGTATTGGCTGTCAAAGGAGCGAAATGTAAAAATCCGTTTGAAGAAACATAAATCTGATTCTTTGGCTCGCCATAAAATTTAAATGGAAAACCAATAGCAAATGGACCCGCATATCCTTCATCCTTAGGATCAAATGTTCCCGTGGGAATCCAGTTCGTAACTAATGTTCCCGTTGATACAATATCATTCCATTCATAAACAGGACCATCAGGTTCATTGCTGTCTATCCATGTGTAACCAAAAGGATCAGGACCACCGGAACCATCTAAACTGATACCATAATTTGGTTTTTGATCACCGGATTTTTCATCGGGAAGTGTTTCATAAGTATCCCTGCTTATTGGAACAGAGATTAACCTCATTGTTCCGTCCGGAAAAGTATTGTTCTCCAAAGATATATTGAAATCAAGTGTTGAGTTGTATGGTGAAATATTAGAAATAAAAATAGTATCTACAAAAGAAGTGTTTTGCTCAACTGCATGAAAAATTGAATCTGGCGAAACCATCATCATTGGAGCCTGCCAGGTAGTATTATTAGCACTATTTGACATTCCTGAGACATTGCCCCACATATCTGATGCCTTTAGAGCAAAGTGATAAGCAGTATTAAAATCCAATCCGGAAATCTGAAGTACCTCTGTTGCTCCGGCAGTATCCGGAACACCGGTAAATGTCACCTGAGAAGCTCCATAAAACGAGGCAGAATCTGTAATTGGTGATGTAGACTGACGGATATCATAAGCTACAACGCCATTTCTGGAAGTGTCTAATGGAGTAGTCCATGTTAATTTTAAAGAATTAGATGTAGGTTCAATAATTTCCAGGTCTGTTATTACTGTTGGTGGAACTGTGTCCGGTGTAGTAAAAACGGATAGCATAGCATTGTACAGATTTAATCTTCCGCCTGTTACAGTAATTCCCTGTAATGCAGGTATGGGGTCTGTTCCATCGAGTAGTAATTGTTTAAATAATAAAGCACCCGTACCCGGATTTGCTTTATATGACTGCATAATTCCTTCAGTGGCTGCAGCGAACATCATTCCGACAGCACCGGTAACATGCGGCGTAGCCATTGAAGTACCTGTTAATGTTGCATAGCCACTTGATGTACTTGTATTTAATATACTTGTCCCGGGTGCACCTAAATCAATAGTCGTCAAACCATAAGCAGCACCGCTATTCTTCAGATCGGAACTAGTTGTATTTGTTACTGAGATCAGCCAATCACTCGGACATGCTGTTGGAATGTCTCCCTGGATATCAACATTAATGTTGGCATTAGCCGTAGCACCCATACTCAAAATACCCTGTACACCAAGAGAATCATACATTGCACACCAAAGAGGGAAGTTTGCCGGGTTGCCGTAATCAACTCCGAAGGAAGCATTGGTTGCAACTACGAATGCACCTTGAGCACCGTTTGATTGATTATATAGTTTTCTTGCTTTAAGTACATAATTGTAAGCTATGAGTACAATTGATTCCGTTCCGGAAGAACCCTGAATCGGCATAATTTGAGCATTCCAATTAACACCTGCCACACCTATTCCGTTGTTTCCTTTTGCACCGGCAATACCTGAGACGTGTGTACCATGTTGACTGCTGGTAATGTTTCCGTTATTATTATATGCATTCCAACCATGAAAATCATCTACGTAGCCATTTCCATCATCGTCAATACCATTACCGGGAATTTCACTCCAATTTTTCCAAAAAGGAAGATCGTTATGGTTTAAATCAAATCCGTTATCAACAATTGCGAGCACAATCGTATCTCCGGTTGCAGTAACTCCACTGGTTGTTAAATCCCATGCCTGAACGGCATTTATATCAGCACCGGGAGTTCCACCGCCCTGACCGGTATTATTTAATGCCCATTGTTCGTTAAATCTTGGATCATTCGGTACAGCTTCAGTTATTGAGCTAAAGTATTCTCGCATTGATGATATATAATCAAAACTTGCTTCACGCTGCTGAACATAATGATTGAATTGAACAACTTTTATATCCTGATGCAACCGCAGTGTAAACAGAATATCATCGTCAGAAATTTTAGTTTGGTCATAACCCAAGAGCCAAATATTCATGTGGTCAGATATCAGTTGTTTTACCTCTAATCCGATTGAGGCAAAACTCTGAGCAATTTCTGTTACCTTGTTATTAGAAGAAAGTTGTACAAGGACTTCACCCGGTACATAGCTTTCTTCCTGTGCATTAATTTTTGTAACAAGGAGGAAAAAAAGAAAAAGACAAAGTAAAGAAAGGTTTTTTTTCATCACGCACCTGAAATTGGTTTAACAAATGTAAATAAACTGAAATGAACTCCATCGCAGTAATTTCGAAGAATTGCAGCAAAGTTCTAAACTAAAATAAACAAATAGGTTACAAAGAAGCAATTTAAAAAGTGAACCGCTGCAATCAGTGTTCTTAAAGTGCCAATAAAATTAATACTATCAGAACCATTCATTACTTCATCAAACTGATTAATAGTACTTAAAGCGTTTGATATCATTAGTAACATTGTACAAGAGTTTATTTTCAATTTTTAATTGCACGACTCTGATTTAGATGAACGAGTTAGATAGAAGATTAACTTCCAACTGCATTTGCCGTTTAAGAATCTTCATTTGTCCTAATTGTGCATCAATAATCAGTCATTAAAATCAGAAGTGTGACCAATTTAATGCAGATCGGAGGATAAAAATTTAGTTATGTAAACGATTTGCGTAATAAACAAAAATACTGCTGCAGTGGGATTAGTAAGTATATGTTGGAGGAGTCTGCCGGAATGTATTACTTCAGTAATTCGGTAACATTACGGAGGCATTCCTGACGGAAGAACCTCCGACTCTCAAAATAAAAAACCTTGCTGCCAATTAAAGAAGCAAGGTTTGTCAAAAGTGGGTGCTGAAGGAGTCTGCCAAAGGGATTCCTAACGGAAGAACCTCCGACTCTCTAAATAAAAAAACCCTGCAGCCAATTAAAGAAGCAAGGTTTATTTAAAGTGGGCGCTGAAGGAGTCTGCCAAAGGCATTCCTAACGGAAGAACCTCCGACTCTCTAAATAAAAAAACCCTGCAGCCAATTA
>CAZXCP010000047.1:0-16603 GCA_964639355.1 uncultured Ignavibacteriaceae bacterium | reverse complement strand
TTCGAATCCCTGACTCTCCGCTCCTAATAATTTTAATGCGAAAATTGCAATTTTAAGCTGTTTTCGCATTTTTTATTTTTACGACTCCTCCCTGACCATCTCAAATTTACTCAAATTTACCCACTTTTGGAGACTTTCTGGAGAGGTATGGAGAGTTTTTGGAGACATCGGAAGCTTCAAAAAACGGTAATAAAAATAAAAAAAGCCACTATTCAAGTGGCTTAAAAAGAAGAGTCTGCTGGTTAAAAGCATTAGTTAAGTAGATTATTCAGCTTTGAAACGTCCGGGTGTAAATGATCTGATTTGTTGTGAGCATATATTTCAGTCTCAATAACCGACCAGTGCCCGAGTAACTCTTTAATATTTTGGATCGGAACTCCGTTCTGAATCAACATCGTTGCATATGTATGTCTAAACTTGTGCAAATATGCATTCGATTTTATACTTGCATCCCTCGCAACTCGTTTGCATACCTGCAGCATTCTTCTTTCTTTTAACTGTCCACCCCTGGGAGCAGCAAACACATATTTCTGGAAGTTTCTCTCTTCATATAGTTTTAGTATGAGCTGGTAAAGAACATTATTCATCGGAATTACCCGCTCAGAATTATGAGTTTTTGTTACAAACCCCTCCTTGGACTTTACGTGAAGGAGCAATTTTCCAAAATCAACATCTTCCCAAGTCAAATTAGCTAATTCCGCAAAACGCATTCCAGTAAAAAGAAGTCCCATAAACGCAGCGCGATATGCATCAGACATTTCCTGTGCAAAAAAGCTTTTCAGCTCTTCCACGTGATAATAGTCCGGTCTTCTCTTTTGTACTTTAAGATTTTTGATATGAATCATTGGACTCCGGTTGATGTGTCCTTTTTCTAGCTCACGAGTAAACAGTGCACGTGTAGCTGTAAGGAAAAAATTGATGGTTTTTGGTTTCGCTTTTCTTTTTTTTCCGTCTTTTTTCTTTGGATCTTCCTTTTCCTCCACTAATGCATTATACAATAAGGTAGCTATTTCCGGAGTAAACTCATCCAGGTATTCCACTCCGACTGCTTTAGTAAAAAGCAGTAATTGTTCACAAACAAAATTGTACTTCTGAGATGATTTTGGTCTTAGCTCAGTTTTGGTAGCTCGGTAATCTTCAACTGCCTGACTGAATAAATAGCGAGGCTCCTTTAATCCATTATTAATTAATTTCACATCATACTTTGTCTTAGTAATCGATGCTTCAAATACCTTTGCTTCACTTTTTGTTCTAAAAGTTCTTTGAATTCTTTTTCCGAATTCATCTCTTACGTCTACAAGATATTTACTGTTCGGTTTTTCTTTTATTGCCATATTAAACTCCTTCGATTGATATACGTGCTAGTTCAGCAATGTTTATAAATGGTTTGTCCCCCAGGTAAGTGACCTTTATTCTTCCTGATTTAATTCTTCTTCTAATGAACTCTGTACCAACTCCAAGTACTTCAGCTGCATCCTTAATTGAAAAGATGATTTTGTTTGGATTATTTTGGGTGAGAAGATCAAGTGTGAGTTTATACGCGTAATCAACTTCTGAGTCACTGTTTTGAACTGAATAACTAACAGTGGAAGGAGATATTGCTATCTCCCTCCGATTTGTATTATCAGGTTTATAACTATCGAAGTTGATTAGTTGTGGCATATAATATTCTTATACCTGTTTAGACTTAAATTGAAAATGTTTTAAAACGAATTTTTTCATCAATCTATTAAGTCTATTGATACCGAAATCCCTTTTTTCTTTGCAAAGGATTTAATTTTCCTTTCGAGTGTTTTGGAGTTCTTGTGCGATATAAATGTCGATGAAATTAATCTTTTAATACCATCACCCTCTTTTGGGGGATCAGTTATTATATTAAATCTTTGTTGGATCTCATTTTTAATTTCTGATAGGGTCGCCTTGTCATTTAATTCAAAATCAACCATTAAAAGTATTGACTGTTTTAGTCGATCAGACCATTCTATTAAATCTATAGCTGCCTCCATCAGCAGTTTTTGAGTATCAATTGAGGAATTGGCGGGGATTGATTTATAGATTCTAAGAGCACCGTTAGGAGTAATTTCAGAATTGAATGCTTTAGGTAAATTTGGAAATGCATTTATATTAACACTATCATCAAAAACTATGTAAGGCTCATTACCCCAAGTATGACCAGTACAACAAAATGCAGTCGGGTAACCTTTTTCATTTAACTGAATTATCGTTTGTAAAATATTATCATCAATATCAACTACTTTTCCACCGCAATGCAAAATTGGGCAAGGTGAATATGGTTCCAAATCTGTATAGCGATTAAAAAGATTAAAACATTCTATACAAGTTTTCATAGGCAGTTCTCCTTATATTATTTATAAATACGTATTAACTATTTCATTGAAGATCGATTCTATTAACCGATGCTTATTTATCCATCTTTTCGCAAAAACCCTTAATATTAAAACCGAATTGGATTTCCATTCATATGATTGTGTTTTGATTTCTGCTTTTCAAATGGTCTATTCTTGAACCTGACATTTTTGTTTAGTTCAAATAACTGGTCCTCAAGATCCATCTTATACTTACAATTTCTAGATGGAAAGAAATATTTACCTGTATTCTGGTCTTTAACGACCTTATTTGCGAAATTATTTATATTATTTTTTTTAAGATTTTTCATAAGTATTCTCGTAAATTATTAGATAATAAGAGCCACCCATTAAGGATGGCTCGTTGATATTGAGTTGATAATTATGATTCATTTGGATCTGCCAGCTCTGTGATTTCCAATTCAGTCTCAGGGTTCCATTTCACAAGAGTTAATCGCATAATGTTGAAATAGAATTCTCTTAGAAAGTGCGAACAGAGAATCACAAGATCCTCATCGTACTTATCAAGTAAATCACGCATTCTTTCATTGAACGTTTTTATACTATCATCAGATGAATCATTCGCCATATTCTTTACCTCTTCCAGGCTTGATTTATCCTCCTTTAGAATAGTATTAAGAATTTTCAATATCCTTTGTTTAACGAAATAACTAGATTTACTGTGATAGTAGCTGGATTTTGCTTTGGCCCTAAGATTCTGGTACTTCAACGCTTTTTTCTCAGATCCACAAGTTTTTACAAACTTCTGCCAAACTTGAAATCGCTTTTCATTCAAATTTGTTAACTCGGTTTGCAGCTTAATTTTATTCAGCTCGGACAGATAACGATCGCTGGTCTCGACTTGTTCACGGGATAAATCAAGTGTTTCGATTCGCTTATCTATACCTGGGACTCTCTGAGCCAGTTTGCTTTGTTTACTAAGAATATCTTCGATCAATTCGATTTTAGTATCCAGAGTATCCAAAAGGGCTTTAAGCTGCCTCGGTGTCTGATTCACATTTTCCAACCACACAAAGATCTGGGTTGTATCATCAGCTAGAATATCAGGTGTTATAGTTTTAGTTTGTTCTAAAGCTTCACCTGAGATCTTACTTTGTTCCTGTTTAGAAACAGGCTTGCTCTCCTCAGAAGCAATAGCACTCTGAGGGTTATTTTTCTGCTCTAGAGCAGAAGGATGTTGTTTTGAAACCTGAACTGCATTATTCACAGCCTCCTCAGGTTTTGCTAGTTGAAGATTTTTTGTTTCCATAAGCGATCCTTTCAGTTTGTTATTAAATGTTTAGTTAGTGTCAATTGACACTGTAAACATCATCAATAGGATTTATGGATGCTTTAAGAATTGGTTCTTATGAAATCCAGAAACTTGAAGAATTGATCTTATGGATTAAGATGAGATGTGTAATTTAAGAGTTGTACAATTTTTAATTAGATTGGTCCTGGAATATCGTCCGCAAAGATTTCAATAGAAATATTATCATTAACTTTAAAGTAGCAACCCGGATCTTTGGAGCTTATCACAATACAATCATTTAAGGGGGATAGCTCAGGGCATTGTTTCTCGAATAGATATTTAAGGTCCTGCAGTATTTTTTTAGCATCGGTACTCACTTCTGCAGTTTTAGTAATTTTACCATCCCATTTATCAATAACTGATCTAAGGTCTCCGTCCGATATCGTTTTATTTCTATAATATTCATATAAATAAATTATATACTTCATCCCTTTTGAGCGAGAATAAGATATTTCTTTTACTAACTCTCCATTTCGCTCAATAAGCCAGATATCTTTTATTTTATCGCGAGAAATTTTATAGCTGAGTTTTTCAGATAACTCTTCGCTAAATAAATAATCTTCAAGTTCATTAGTTGTTTTAGACATCCAGGTTTCCATATTATCGATCTCTACTCCTTCATAATCGTACCAGAATTCTACTATAGATGGTATAAATGTGCGACTTGAATAACCCAGTTGATCAATTATGGCGAGTTGCTTTTGCTTTTCTTTAGAGCTTAGTAAAGTTCTATTAATAAAGTATCGGAATTTATCCGTTTCCTTTTTAATCATTTCTACAATAGGCAATGCTCTAAAAAGGTCTTTGTTCAGAAGATTTGTTTTGTCGTCATCAGGTACAATAAGCCATTCCTTCATCTGAGGATAGCCTACTAGTTCTACCGGGTCAGAATCAACAAGAATTACTAATCTATCTTTATACTCACCTGTGATTATTTCATATAATAGCTCAGCTCTTTTCTTTCTTCCTAGCTTCTCCACACTTAGAATTAATAAACTTTCTTTGTTCTTTGGTATAAAATAGTTGCCTTCATCACAAATGACTATAAATGATTGACCGAAGTTTAACTGCAAAGAAGCCAAAAATTCACGGTAGTTACTTTCGTTTGGGTCCCGCCAGATAAATCTGTGCTTGCTGATTTTATTATCCTCAAATTCTCTCTTTGCATAATCTATATAGCTATAAATTAATTTTCTTTTATAGGCTCGTACCATTTCTTTGACGTTTTCAATGCCCACATAATTGTAGAATAACGCTATTGCGATAAGTAAATATTTATTAGTATCCTTTATTTCTTCCCACATATTATCCTGTTCACTCTCACGAAAGCTATAACCAAAAGTATTTTTTGCACCTATTAAGTACATACAAAGACTGTTTGTTAATGTAAAATCAAAGAATATAATATCTTCCAAGTAAATTGTATTCATACTTGTGAACCGGTCATAGTCATCACTACTATTAATAGTTTTAATACTCTGAATTAATGAACAAAGTGATTTAGATTTTTTTGATTTATTTATTAAAGCATTTTGAATTTTTACTAAGTTTTTATTTAAATTTTGGAAGTCGGTGGCTTCATCTACAACAATATATATTTTGTCAATCAGACCAATGATGCTGTCTGGAGCTAATAATAAATTTTTATTTAACTCAAGCAACTCATCGGTAAGGAGTTTAATATATTTGGATTCTGTTAAATTATCTTGTGGGGTATGATCACCCAGGGGATTTAGAAAAAGAATCATAAACGATCTTAAGATTTAAATTAGAATGATTAGTTCAACTAAATATCATATTAATGTTTAACAAACTTCCCAATTTTTCTGTTCTGCTTCAAGAACTAGTCCAAAAAACCATTTCCACTTAATCACTTGCTCCAAAAAAATGAACTGCACTTCAATTGTTCTTCCGAAAATCATCATTCACTATTGATTTACATTCGAAATTTAATTCTCACTTCAAACTTTCTTCCGAAAATCGTGATTCACTATCAGATATCGCTCCGATAATTGACTTTTATCAATGATTTTTAGATAAAAAGCTTGATTTTGGCTTATATTCAATGTTTATGCTCCCCATCAGCTATAAATCTGACTAAATTCTCAACAAAGAATCAATTTCATTCAATCTCAATATCATACTTATTTAATAATTCAGATATTCCTGAATAAGAAAATTTTGCCTTGGAGATTTTATTATTCTCGGGATCGATTATATAATTATGAGCTTTGCGTAAATCACATTTAGATAAATTAGTATTATCAAATACAGCATTGCGTAAATCACAATCATTAAAAGACGAACCAGTTAAATCTGCTCTGCCAAAATCAACTTCAACTATTTCACATTTTGTAAATTCTATTTTATGTAGTTTCATTCCAAAGAATGATGCCCGATTTAATTTACATCCTGTGAATTCAAATGATTAAAGCAATCGGTTATAACCATCATAATTTTAAAACAAGCTTTCTTGTTTAATATGTTTGGGTCTAAAGGCACCAATAATTACAAACGGATTTGGTGCTGTATAATGGAATCTCTTTGTTGTGCCTAAAAAGAAATAGTAATCTTTGGTTTTTGCAAAATCTTCAAAATACTTTTTCTTTACATCTTCGCAAGCTTTGTATTCGTTACCTTCATTTCGTTCAAGTGAATGCCAAAACAGCATACCGGTTTCCCAATCTTCAATCATTAATGTAGATTCTTTGCCTGAGTCATCTGTAAATTTAAATGAGAACTTATAAGGAAGCTTGTCTACTAGTTCAAATTCATCAATATCATTTTGTTCGTTGTTTTCGAATAAGTTTAATTGCAGCTTTTTATTTTTAAGGAAATCGATTTTTTCTTTTTTCCATTCTCTATCAGTTTCCTGGTAAATAAAGTCAATTATTTTTGTTGGTTTAAATACGGCCAGGGAGGTACAAATATCTTTGTTCTTTGCTTCAGCGATCAACTGTTCAAGATTAGTGTAAATCTTTTTGAGAACATATTTTCTTCTGTCAACCCAGGCATTTCCATCAGCTTCAATTTTTCCATAAGATTTAAGATCATCAAGCATCAAATGTCTTGGTCTGTATGATTCTGATCTGAAGTCACTGGAATTTCTTTCAAGCTCTAATTCAACCCATTCATATTTTTTGAATTGATTGTTATAGTCTAGTTGCCTGAATGGGATAGGGTAAATTCTGATCCATTTCCCTTCCGCGGTTATACCTGCCGTACAGACTGTTTCGTTATATTTTTTGGAAAGTGCAGGATAGGCTTTTACCGTGATAAGAACTTTAGTACGCATTAACGACCCCTATAAATGTTTTATTAAAAATTCCTTTTCAAATTTCTTTTCAAGTGCTTCTATTGTACGACTTCTATGACAGAAATTATGATCAGCTTCAAAGCACATTAAAGCAATTCTTTTATTCTCGATAAACATTTTATACAGTTCTGATATTTCCGCATCTCTCTGAGGAATAGTATTTATCTCATAGTTTCTAAACAAATTATCATAATCTTCTTTTGTGTTCAATTGCTGACGCTTACCGGATTCAATACCAAGTGCGGGCATATGGATATATTTTATACCTGCATTTTCAAGGACATTTTTTAACTGTTTCTTAGAAAATCCATACTTCATACTAAGCGCATTTTTTCTAACATCACAGAGCACCTTTATGTCTTCCCCTATCAATTCATTTGTAAAATGCTCAACGGTTTTACCTTCATATCCTATTGAGTATAAAGTAAACACGCTTTTACTTGGTTTTGAATTTTCTACAGCCTTTAAATGTTCAGTATCCAGTATTGTTTCTTTTATTGTGCTGTTTATTGAGTAATAAGGATAATTTTCATAAACATATTTTATAAGGTTTCTGCCTTTTAGATTTCCAAAACTTGTTTGTAGTTCCTTTATCCGTTTTCTGTCTTCTTCTTTAAGATCATTAAAATAATTTATATCACTTTTTAATTGCCAGTTTTTTTCAGATTCTGTTACAAGGCTGTACTTAACCATTGTTGACATATCCTGATTTGCCTGGAATGAAAAGCAGCCATACTTATAAGGAATAAACTCAAAGAAAGGATCTTGATTATTAACGTTTAACAGAAACAGGTACTTCTGGAAATCAATCTTTGGTAATACACCACCAAAGGTTTGTAGTAATGCTAATAATATTTTTCTTCGGTAATACATAAGCAAAGTTAAAAATTATTTAATTCACTTGTACGAGTTCTTTAGTATTTATAGAATTTTAAAAAAGATTATGGTTTGTTGCAAAAATTGTTGAGTTACCCATTGGATTCAAAACCCAAAAAAATTTTTTAATGCGACTGATAATATATTTGTGGCAAGTGTAATCGGAAGTTTCCATGTTCCTTCAATTGATTTCTCAAGCATTTTTGAGTACCACTTTTTTAATTTAGGTCCGTAACTGTTATTTAATGTTTTTTCTTCACGTAAAATCTTTTCTAATTCAGCTATATCAATTTCTTCAATCTTATGTTTTTTTAACTCCTTAACGAGACTATTTATATCGCCTATTTTTACACCATACGATACATTTTGAACATTATTATTTCCTGATAAAATGACATTATTATTCCCTATAATAGTCCCAGAAAATATATTGTCTATTTTTTCTTCATTCTGTTGATATTCGCTATCGTTATTGAAATCATTTTGTAATTGTAATAAAAAATCTAACAATCTTGATCTAACATTATTAACAAGCTCTACAATCAAATTTTTAGAAGCTGAAACTTTACCCGAAATCAGTACGGATCCGTTTCCAACGTGTTCTGTAATATAGCTACATAATTCAGATGGAATCATAATCCCTAAATCGCCTTCGTCATTATTAATATGGTATTCAAGATTTGATATGCTATTTGTTAGTTTCATTTTTGTGAAAAATTCCTGGAATTCCTTATCAAGAGTCATCCAGGGAATAGCGACATTTTTTTGAACAACAAAATTATTCGCAAATGTGCCAGTTGCATTTGCTGGTAGGATCCGATAAGTTGGCAAATCTTTTATATTAGTATAACCATTTAATTCACTATTAACCCAATAAAAGACGTTACTATTCTTCATTTTAGAAGCAAGCACTTTAGTTTTTAATAAAGCTGAATTTAGACTTTTAGAATCATCAATTAATTCAATAATTATTTCATCTATCAACGACATAGATTACCTTTATATATTTTATGAAAATAAATAAAATTTTGAACTTAACTTTATTTTTTAACCCATAGTAATAGCTGACGAAGGCGGAATCTCTTTTGCATCTTTATTTTTTAATTGTTCTGAACGAAATTCGTGTTCAAACAATTTAGTACCTTCAAACCAAGTGCATAAGACTATACATTCATTTGGATTATCATCAACATTAACTGATTCCTTTACAGTCATTGCCGGACTACCGGTTTTGAGATACACAATATTTCCACTCTTGAAATTATTAATTTTTCTCTCCATATTTATTTTATTCAATTCAGATTCACTAAGACCCTTTTAACTTAATGTTTTATTAATCTTTAGTAAAATAATAGCTCTATTTTTTAATAAAAATTTTTTAGTATCAAACTTTTCTATTCATTCAGAAATTCACCTACTGGATCTATTTCTATTCACAATACTCTTCAAAAGTATCATAGTTCTTTATTCCATTTGCTTTATTTCTTTTACCTTGTATTGTTTTCTCAATTCTATCATAAAGATATTCACACAATTCAACAAATTTGTCCTCTGGAATAAAATAAGTTTTTGCTTTGAATCTACTTTGAATTGTTCTATGAATTTCGCTGTGACTAAAATTATCAAATCTTCCATAGCTAGAGTCGGCTTCACGATACTTATAATATCGGTCTATTAAATATTTTATATAATTATTCATTTTAAGATTTGCTCCAATGCTTCCATTTGGATGGTGCATCTTGGGAATTCGTTTACCTTTAATATTTACAGTGTTAGCTATTATACTGGAATCAATTTTATTTTTATTTAGATTAAAGATTGGACCTGAATTTGGTGACTTTAGATGAATAGCTTTTTGTTGCATCAAATCTTGTTTCTTTTTCATTACATCAGAAATAGATAATATGCCTTCTTCAATATCTGTATGACATTTTTTACAAGCTAAAATTAGATTTAGTTCTTCGTTTGGCCCGCCTTGGCTTCTTGGTATAATGTGATGAATATCCAGAAAAGATATTTCTCTTTCCCCACAAAAGGGACAAGTACTATTTGCCTCTTGAAATATTTTCTTCTCAATTCTTTTAGGGATTTTCCTGTCATTTCTACTGTTCGTTGTTTTGAGACTACTATTCTGTTTCACAGGCTTTGGTTTAATAACAATCATCCTCATACACATTTGAGATGATATACCGACAACATCATAAATTGAACCGTGATAAACCGCTCCTATTGAAACACCATTAACTGTTTGATCCCCAACTAAGCCAATATTGAATTGCCCACTAAACAAACGCAGAAAGTTATACCATATATTTATGGATTCTTTTACTGCAAAAACTTCTGAAAAATCTTCTAATGATTTGTATTCCTCATCTAATTTATTACCCGCAAGGTAAGCCAATGTCCTGAACTTATTTAATGCAACTAAATTGGAACCTCCACCAGCTAGTGAGTATATAGAAGGGATGCTTCCCCACTGATAATCTAATCTTAGTCCAATAAGTGGTTCAGTCAATTGTTCAAATTTTTGTTGTAGTTCTTTCCAAGAATAATTTTCTTCCATATTTAACTCATCAAATGAATTACTTTGTTTCAAATTGTATTTAATATTTTACATTTAACTCTGCAAAGCCATCTTCACCAAATATCGAAGTGTAATAAGCTGCTAAATATATACGACTACTCTTTCTTTTATCAATCTCTATGTTACACTTTAATTCTAATGGTCTTCCAAAGGTAGCAATAATAGGTTCCCTAGGATAGAAGTCTCTTTGATAAATTGAAATTGCATTTAGTGGAACACTTAAACGCAAGTTTTTCAAATCCAATTTGATTAAACCAGAATTTGGTAAATGGATAGTAAGTCTATGTAAATCCGCAGTCAGGGTTCCTTCATTATATAAGCTTATACTCATTAGAATAAATGTAGTATCTGTTTCGTCACTTTCATAACCTATGACGATTTTTGGTTGCCTGTTAAACCTATCATTTAATAATTTAACTGATGTTTGAAAACTTATTATGCTTTGGCTTAAACTGCTTATTGATTTATCTAGATTTCCCCTTTGTCTATTAACAACTTTATTCAATGAATCAATGGATACTGAAAAGCTATCCAGTGAAGTTGGTAAATTTTCTAAACTTTTTTGAACTTGATTCAAGGATTGTTTTGATTCTTCAGCAGTAATAACAATTTTTTCTAAACGAGTAATGAGTTGATTAAAATCTTCAGCTGAACTTTTTAACTGGTCTAATGTTATAAATACAGTAAAAATAACGACTAGAAATTCTACAAGCCCTTTGTACTTTTCAAATAATTTTTTCTTCTTGAAAAACAAATAGAGCACTGCTGAAAGGAGTAGAATGAATATAAACCAAAACATTTTAATCACCGTCACCACTTAAATTATTTAGATTAGTATCCATACATTTATATATCCTCACCCCACCACTTTCTTAACAAGCTTATCTATTTCTTTCATTTCTTCTGAAAGATGTTTTTTTATTGCTAGTCTTAATCTGCCGAGGTGAATTGCACTTAGTTCTTGTTGCGGAATGTTATCTTCTAAATATCGTTTTGCTTTCGCGTGTGCTTGTTCGCTTAGTTGTGCAAGTTTATTATGGGTTTCATTATTTTCATCAAATCTTGGAAAGTAAACATCTAATATTTTTTTTGAAACATCTCTTGCACCAAATAAACCTTTTGATTGAAAATCTTTCATCATCTTATTTGGTATTGATGAATTTAAGATTGCGGTAATATAATTACCTTCCATAATATTATTAATAAACATTAAGTGAGCTTTATAGTCAACAAGGAAATTAAATTCAATATTACTTCTATCGATCAAAACAGAGTTAGCATCTTTCCCTGATGAGTTATAAATAACGATATATTTAGCATCAAGTTTTTGGTCAGTTAATTTATTTTGCCAATTAAGATAATCTTCACTTGAAATGCTTTGGTTCTTTTCTGTTCTATGAATTTGCCAGGTATTCTCAACATTAGTAAACCATTTTGAAGCATTCAAATATCCTTCTTGCATTAAATCACTTGCAGATTGAAGTTTAATTATTTTTTTGCCTTCATTATCTTTTTCAATCGATACTGGCAATGCAACAAGATCAGGTTTATAAAGTGCAAAAGGTAAAATGCTTTTTGCAAGAGCAGTTCTAAAAATAAATTTACTTTCTATCTTACCGGTAAACTTTAATCCTTTCCACGGCTTCTTTGCATCTGCTTCAATTGCTTCAGAAGTTTTAATATTTATTATCCTATCGTTATAATCTTTTGGCAATTCCTGGTCAATATCAATAAAGTAAAAACATCTTGGAACAATAGTAGCCCCCTGCTTAAAATGTTTTTTATATGGGTTCTCGTTTGTATTGCTCTTTGTCTTTTTATCAGAGAATGCAGAAGATTTTCCCTGCTTAACAAAATACCACCTTACATTTTCTTCTTTTAGTTTTTCTGCAGCAGTTTGAAGATTACAATTATGTTCTGTTAATCTGCCAGAAAACTTTAATCCTGGTAAACCATTTATTGGTGCAGCTTTTTTATCATACTTCTCAACAATAAAGACACAACTTGGAACTCTGAACAATGGAGTTACTTCATCCATATCCCATATTTGTGAAAACTTAAATCCACTTGCTTTACCACTTCTTGTATTATAGTGATGATCTGCACTAAAAAAACTTCGAGGTAAAACAAATGCAGTCGTGCCTTTTTCTTTTAGAAAATAATTACTGCAATTAGCAAGAAATATTGCTGCAATTTCTAAATGTGGAAAATTTGCAACCTTTTCTGGTTTTACATTATATGTATCTGCAAGCTCATTTAATGTGTTTTGGTATTCTTCATTCTTAACTGAACTATAAGTAAACCACGGGGGATTGCCAATTATATAATCAAACTTACCAGCAAGAAAATAAGGTTTGTATAAATTCTGCACTATAAACTTCCAGATGCTATCACGACCTTTTTCTTTTACGCTTTTTAATCCAGTATATACTTTGTAGAAACTTTCAATTATTTGTTTGTTTAATGAATGTCCTTTTAATTTTTTTCTAAGAATATTTTCAAAAACGTCTTCGCTTTCATTTTTCTTGCTCATAGTCTGTTCAGCAAGTTCATCACAAATCTCAAGTGCATCATCAAACAATTTTACATCATCAAGCACCTGTGTTGTAAGCTTGTAGTTTTCCTTATCAATATTAAGAGTAAAATCTTTTCCAAAAAGATTTTCAGCTCCTTCCGGTGCAAGTAAAGTGTTCGCAAGAATAATATTTAAGTAAACAGGATTTTTTGCATCAATTATTTCTTTTCCAAGTGCAAGAAGCAATGTTGTTTTTGCTATCTGTACACTTAAGGGATGAATATCTATGCCGTAGATCTGTTCGTTAATTGTTTCTGCATTTGAATTTGGATTTAACTCTTTTATTCTATGGATTGCGGCTCGCAAAAAAGAACCACTGCCACAAGCTGGATCGAGAATTTTATCAGTCCGTTTGAACTCAAACTCTTTTACAATTCTTTCACACAACCAATCAGGAGTGTAATACTCGCCAAGTGAATGTCTTGTATCTAAATCAATTAACTCCTGGTAAACTCCTTTAAGAACATCTTCATCAACTTTATTGAAATCAAAAGATGAAATTTCCTGTGCTATCAAACGGAAAACTTTTTTTAGACTCTTAAAATTTCTATCGCTTACAACCCAGTGATAAAAATCATTATCAACAAAATTCCTGATATTGTATTTGTGGAATACAGTTCCATCAAGGATTGCTTTTAATTCTCTGTCATCTATGTAATCATCATTTGATACAACACTGTACGCAAGCATTTTGGAAAAAACACTAAGGTAAGTATGGATAAGAAAAATACTTTCTCTTCCATCAAATGAACCGTAAGCAACACTTAAAAATTTATTCCACTGCTCATAAGAAACCTGGACTTCACCGTATTTCTTAGCTTCATTAAACCAATTACTTAACACCTGGTAACTTTCAATAAAAACATTGCTCTGATAACCAAATGCTTCTTCAATTCGTTTTAATGTTGCGCGTTGTTTTTCTTCCTTAAATAGAAAACGATCTATCCAGTAATAAAAATCTTCAGCGTTCTTTTCGTTTAATACAAATGAAGCGCTTTTAACTTCTTCAAGTTTAAGTTCATCCTCTTTTAATTCTTTCAACTTATCAATACATTCAACGGCAGGAGCATAAACTTTCCAGGTAATAAAATCAGATGCGATTAAAGTAAAATTATATCCTTCGCCCGAATTGAATTGTCCTAACAGGTAACCTGCTAATTGTTCTTTAGCGTGAGTTAGAGTTTGCTTAAGATCGTTTTCAAACTCTATAATAATTTTATTGTAAAGAGTATCGGCGCTTCCTTTATGCAGTTTATCTTTTCGTGGAATATTTAGAATTGTTTTTTCAGAGCCAAGAGAAATTTTATCAATCAATTTTAGAATATCTTTATCGGCACTGTAAAGCCTGTTTAACAGATCCTTAAATGCTTCTTTTTTAGTATGCTCTTTATTAGCCTGTTTTACTTTGTGGAAGTATTCTTTGATGAGTATGGATTTTGTGTCAGTCATTAAGTAATTCTTAATTTTAAATTTTTAATTCTTAATTGAATGTTCCCACCAACTCAAAGCCTGCGGAATAAAGGAGGGATTGTCATCGTATAGCTGATTATAAAACAACGAGGTTAAAAATAAGGAAAGGAAATTTCTAAGTCTAATTATTTTATTGAAGAATTTGGAATAAGAATAGTAATACTAACTAATTAGGAGTGTTACTATGTCCTTCACTATCGGAGCAGATCCTGAGTTGATCTGCCACAGAAACGGTCAGTTTGTTCCTGCTCATAATTTTTTCAAATCTAATTCGAGCTTTGGACTAGATGGCTGCGAAAGTACAGCTGAAATCCGTCCTGGCTTTTCTGAATCACCTATCGATCTTACAAGTAAAATATTTCAGATCTTGGATTACGGCCACAGCAAAGCACCTGATCTTGAGTTTATATCAGGGCATTACGTTGATGATTATTCAATTGGGGGTCATACACATTTTTCAATTGATCCAATTCCAGAAGTTATTGATGGACTGGATATCGTTTTAGGTTCTCTTAGTAATTGCATCGATGACAAAATGCAGAGACAAAAAAGAGAACGTTCAGGTTATGGTAAGAAAGGTGCTTACAGAAGAAAGAGCTACGGTTTTGAATATCGTACACCAGGATCATTTCTTCTTTCACCTTCCGTTACATTAGTTCATTTTACTTTATCAAAGCTTGCTGTTGTTGGAGTTCTTGAAGACAAAGTCGATTTTAACGAACTTAAGAACAGACAGCATTCCTGCACATTTCTTAAATCACTAAAACATTCACTTCATACTATTCCAGATGATTGCAGAGAAGGTCTTAAAGAATTAGATACTCTTCTTGGTAAGCGATTAAACTGGTCGCAGGATATACTCCCTAACTGGGGATTAAGGAGAGCAGCATAATGCATTGCCATAATTGTGAAGATGAACTCCGTGATGATCAGGTGAGATGGGCAATGGAGGAGCCTTACTGCGAAGATTGTTTTGATAATATGTTCAACTACTGCTGCCGCTGTGATGGAGTTATCTATCGTGAATCTGCTCACTATAATGATGAAGGTGATCCTTACTGTAATGAGTGCTATGAAGATAACTACGATGATGATGCTCCAGATAATCCTGATGTATCCGATTCTGATCGTGAACTTGTAATAAAACTTTCGAGAAACTGGCTTCAAGGAAAGATAGAAACAAGAAGACCTCTTTTCATTAACGATAAAGATATTCTTCTTCGTACTATCAAAGACAAATTAGGACTGGTTGATAATCCGATTTATGTATTTGGTCTGATTGACAGAGATGAATATCAACTAAGTGTTTCATCGGATCTGTTTGAAAAAGTTCAGACCTTCGTTCAACTTAATGATATAAAAGCAATTGTTGTGTCTAGCCCAGGATGCAACAGACTTGGTATATCATTAACACTTCGTAAGAATAATCAGAGAGAAATAATTGAACTGATTAAACAGATTACAACAGTAAGAGAAACAGTTCCTGCCTAACTAAAAACAAAAACGGAGAAATTATATGTGTGGAATAATGGGTTATTATTCCTTCGGGAAAACTATGCCCGACAAAGATAAAATAACAAATATGTTTTCATTACTTGAATCCCGAGGAAGAGACGCTTCGGGATATGCTTTTATAAAAGATAACAATCTGGTAGTAAATAAAGCTGCCATAAAATCCTCTGAGTTTGTAAAAACAAATGACTGGAAAGATTTAGTTCTCCCCTCTTCAATGATTCTTCATACTAGAATGAAAACACAAGGCTCAGAAAAGAATAACGCTAACAATCATCCACTGTTCTCAAAGAACGGAATTGCAATTGTCCATAATGGAATTATTTATAATGACAAAGAGATATTCGGGAAGAAGCAGCGAGATGCAGAAGTAGATAGTGAATCAATACTTCATCTTCTGTCGATGAAAATGAAAGGCGATCGGATAAAGCGACTATTCGAGCGTGTGGAGGGTTCGTTTGCAGTTGCAGTGCTTGATAAGTATCAACCTGAAAGATTAGTTCTTATCAAGAAAGATAATCCAATTGATCTGTATTACGATTCAAAGGATGATATTTTCTACTTCTGCAGTGAACGTGAAATAATGCAGGAA
>CAZXCP010000046.1:0-17211 GCA_964639355.1 uncultured Ignavibacteriaceae bacterium | reverse complement strand
TGAAGTAGTTTTCAGTAATTAGTAAGTAGTAAATAGTATGAAGTTAACCCCGGTGATTATCATCGGGGTTTTTTATTGTCTCTTCATATTAATCAACACTTGCTGAATAAGTAACAAAGTTGACTTTATGAGTAAATAATACTTTGTTTGCTCAGGTAGTTTTTTACAATTCCGAGAGAGCAAGATTTTCAGATGTAACTTCTTGAATAACTTGCAGAGATGACACGCCGATTACTCTCCCGAAATTCTAATCTGATAAATAAAATATAGATTGGAGAGGAATTAATATGAAAAAAAATGAAGAAGGTGTTTTTTTTGTTTTAATTATGTTCTGCATTTTTATGTTGAAAAGTTGCGGAACATCTGAGGGTAATTATGAAGAAGCATTGCCACCGTTTCCTTGGCCCCCACCTAAAGCTTCTGCAACACTTGTCATAGATAATGAATTAATGACCGACGAGAACAAGGAAGAGACCTACCTCGGTGATATAAATAGGAAGTTGGTAGATGCCCTCAATAAAAACGGATATTTTGAGAGATATTATTTTTCTGTACCTGAAGGATTTGCAATTGTTACACGGATTGAAAGATATAATGAGGATGGAACAATTGTAAACCAAGAAAACAGATGGAACGCTGAATTTATTAATAATCCCAAAGAATTTAGTTTTAAAAATATTCTTAAGCTTTTATTTACTGCAAACCCTGGTTATTATAGATTTATCGCATTTATAGTTACCAGTACTACAATAACACAAGATACAAAAACAATGGAATATGAAGACTGGCAGGAATGGATGCAGACGGGAGGTTTATGGTTGCCAAACAGTATTGCAAAAAAAATATACACAGAAGACTATAGATGCACTGCATTAATATATGAGTATGAAAGATATAAAAATGAAGAAGTCAAAACTTACAAAACACCCGGAAGACTTAATGGTTGGCAGCACTTGAGTAATAATAATTTTCTATTTTCATTGAGGGGGGAACAATGAAAGTACAAATGGAAAAATGTAAAAAAAAGCTAAGCCTACTTTGGTTTATCTGTGCTGGATTTTTGTTTCTTACTCTAATAGCACAAACTATTGGAAAATTTTATGGAACAAAAGCAGATGAAGCTTGGAGCTGGTTTTTGCCGACAATAATGCCAACATTATCACTTATCATAGGCGTATTCGTTATTGAAGCCACTGGTAAAAGCGAAAAGAAAAAAAGCGTGGATAATTTTATTTATCGATTAGCTTTCATTCTTTCACTAGTTTACTTAATAATCGTTGCATTGACAATATATATTAGCCCATTCACATCATTTACGGCTTTTGAATTGATGAAAACCTCAAACTATTGGTTAGGACCGTTACAGGGTTTAGTTAGTGCTGTAATAGGAATATTTTTTATAAAAAAGGAAGCGGACTAATTTCAAATAGCCTCCGGAATTCAAATCCTCTCTCGGAGTGTTGCCGGAGCTAGACCCCGGTGCAATACATCGAGGTTCTTTATTTCCCATAAACCCTAGCAGCCCCTTCCGCATCCTCCTGCATTTTCTTTTTGCAGAAGCCCTGACCTGTTTAAAAATTACGAATTACGAATTAGGAATTAGGAATTGCGAATGAGGAAAAGGCTTGCGAAGTTATTTTTGGAACGATGAGGAAGGGAAGGGATGCCTTAGAGTGATGTCGGATGCCAGATACCGGATTTTGATGACAGAAAGTAATTAGTAAATAGAAATGGGTAACCAGTAATAAAGTTAATCCATTTTTTATTACCTCAAGCGGGATCTTCGACTTGATAGAAAAGTACCAAGAGATCAAGACCTGCCTGACTGGCAGACAGGCGCTCCACTCAAAAATTTTCCGGGCGCTGAGCTTTTGATGTCGGTTAAAGCAAATCATTTGAGGACGTGATATGATATTCTTTTTTGTTGTGGTTAAAGAATATTGTTAAGATTTTTATAAAGCGAAAGTAATTTATTTTCAGACAAAGTATTCTATAATATAATTTCACGTGTCAGATTAATATCCTTGATGAAATCTATATCGTGGGAGACAACTAAAAGCGCACCTTTAAAATTATTTAATGCGGAAGTAAGCTCAAGTATACTCTCAATATCAAGATTATTAGTTGGTTCATCCAACATAATTAATTCGGGGGATTGTTCATCTGCCAACAAACATGCTAAACCAGCGCGCACTCTTTCACCGCCACTGATTAAGTGTGCTTTTTTATTCACTTCCTCTTTATAGAATAAAAACCGCCCTAATCTTATTCTTAATTCATGCTCGGGCATGTTTGATGTGTGAAGTTTTATATTTTCCAGTAAGGTCAGTTCATCGTTTAATATTGAAACCTGTTGATCAAGTACGCCCAACTTTTTTACACCGATATATAACTCCCCGCGCCGGGGGATTATTTCTTTTGAAATTATCTTCATTAATGTGGTTTTACCGGATCCATTAATGCCTTTTAATAAAATGCGCTCCGATCCTGTAATCTGAAATGACAGATCACGTTGCCATAAATAATTGGTACCATCCCAGGAATAGTTTAAATCTGTACCTCTTACAATTATTTTTCCAGACGGGACTCTGCTTCTTTCAAGGTCAATTTTTATTTGTCGGGCTGCTGGTAGTTTTGATTTTGCATCAGATAAATTTGCTTCTGTAGATTAGATTCTTTTACTATGAATGTCCTTTAATTTTTTTAATGTTTTTTCACCCTTACCTTTTTTTGCGTTCAACAGAATCTTTGGAATGCCTGAACCTGCAGATTTAACCTCAGCAGTTTTAGTTCTTTTCAACTGCCTTGTAATTGCTTTTTCTTTTTCCAGAATATCTTTATCTAATGCAGATTTAGCTGACTGGACATCTTTCATTGCAGCTTCATTTTCTATATTTCTCATTTCAATATATAAGTCATAATCGCAACCATAGATTTTCAAGCCAGATAGAGAAAGTTCTGCAATTCTATCCATCTTTCGTAACAATGTTCTGTCATGACTAATTACAAGCAAACCTATTTTACAAGTATCGACGAAACTGTAAATTATTTTTCTAGCTGAAAAGTCAAGGTGATTTGTGGGCTCATCGAGAATGATAAAACCGGGATTTTCAATAAATAGTGAAGCCAGAAGGCATCTGACTTTTTCTCCTCCGCTCAGAGTATTAAACATTCTGTCCAACGCAAGATATTTTATGCCGGCTTTTTCAAGAGAATCATAGATCCTCTCTTCCATTTTCCAGTCATCATCGAGTAAAATCAGATCATCCGGATTTCCGCTTCCTGAAGTTACACGTTTAAATGCGGCATATTTCTCTTTCAGATTGAATATTTCTATTAATGAATGGTTATCAAAACTGTTCAGGTCCTGTGGAAGATATGAGATTTTTCCTTCAGCAGTTATACTTCCTGATGAAGGTGGGATAATACCCGCAATCATCCTTGCCAGAGTAGATTTGCCCGAACCGTTATTACCTACAAGACCGGTTTTCTCAAAATTGAATGAAATTGAAAGATCTCTGAAAAGTGATGATCCATCGGGAAAGATTTTTGAAAGTTTATTTAAAACTATAGAAGACATATAAATTCCTTTTAGAATAGGGTATTCTGAATTAGTACTGAAGCTTTAGTGCTGTCAGAAATTAAAAGTTAAGGAATTTATATTTTCATCGTTTAACTGATTTGGTTGTTGGTAAAAATAAATATAAATGCATTAAAAGAAAATTTATTAGTAATTTATTTTTGACAGCAAGTTAAAGTGTTAGTTTGTTGAAGATTCTTTTTTACTTTTGAGCTGCAGCTAGCAGTTAAGGCTCACCACGGGCCCTCTGTTAGAGCGTAATCCCGTTGATTTATCATCGATTTTTTTTCCCCTGTAAACCCTGGCAGCCCTTTCTGAATCCTCCTGCAATTTCTTTTTGCAGAAGCCCTGACCTGCAAAGTTCTGAGGTTCGTGGTTTTCGTCAACGACTTTTGCTTTTTACATTTTCTTTATAATTCGGTTAAGGTAGTCTGTGTGAAGCTGGCAGTCAAATGAGTCCGGTTGAAAAAATTTATCATGAAAAAGTATTTCTACAAACTGTATTTCTTCTTTAAATTCTGCCATCGTTCGAGTGCAAACTTCTGCATATCACTATGTCTGTCCTTTTCATCAATAATTTCAAAACCGAGTAATGTTTCAACAATATCCTCAGTTGTTACCACACCGCTCATTCCACCATATTCATCCACAATAAGAGATATATGTTGTTTTTTGTGTAACAATTCCTCCCAGGCTTTGAATAGTGTCATCGATTCACTGAATGTGGTAATTTCATTTGTGATATCTTTTAATTTTAGTGAGAATTGATCTTCGGCTAATTTTTCAAACACCATCTCCCTGAAAATATAACCGGTAATATTATCCTTCTTTTCCTGGTATATCGGTATGCGTGAAAAATGGTAAAGATCTTTTTCAATAAAGAATTCATTCAAGGTTATATCCTCATCAGCAGCAACAACAACTACTCTGGGCGTCATTATTTCCGATACTTTAATGCTTTTCAACTTAATTAAATTCTGGATGATTTTATTTTCTTTTGCATGGAAAATGCCTTCAGAAGTTCCTATGCTGGCAAGTGCAGATATTTCCTCTCTGCTGGTTGTCAGCTCTGCCTCTTTTTTAGATAACAATCGGGTCAGAAAAGCTGAAATTACGACTAATGGATATGTAATTATAATCAGAAAATTTATGATACGTACAGTAATTCCGGTTAAAGATTTATAATAATTTGCGCCCAGAGTTTTGGGAATGATCTCCGTTAATACCAGTATTAAAAGAGTAAGTACGGCAGATACAATACCAAAATATGCCTGACCAAAAACAATTGTCGCCTGAGCCCCGACACCAGCCGCACCCACAGTGTGAGCAACGGTATTAAGAGATAAAATTGCAGAAAGCGGTCTGTCGATGTCTTCTTTAAGTTTAATAAATTTTGATGCTGATTTACTGCCCCTCTCTGATTTAGCACGTAAGTAAGATAATGGTGTTGAAAGAAGCACTGCTTCCATAATCGAACATAAAAAAGATGTAAAAAGAGCAACAAACAGATATACAAATAATAATGTCATTTAATTCATTAATAATATCAAGTAAAATTCTTTATATAATTTACAAATTTACAGCCTCTAAAACTTACCGTAGCAAAAGTTGATTTTGCTGAATACCATAAAAATTCAAGTGAAATAAATCAATTCTTTATTCACATTTGTATGTACTAGTTCCTACCTGGTATTTTTAAAACTGCAGCAGTCATTAGGTTTACTATAAGACTCTCAATCAGGAAAAGACGCTGTTTTTATTATCCCATAACATTCCCCAACACTTGCCGAATACGCAACAAAGTTGACATTACGAAAAAAAATACTTTGTTTGTTCAGGTCGTTTTGTATAACTCCGTGAGAGCAAGATTTTCAGATGAAAACTACTGAATCACTTGCAGAGATAACACACCGGATTACTCTCCCGAAGAAGAAAGGATATTAACACTTACTACATTTTTTATTCGAGGTAAACTATGAAAGTTTTTATTACCGGTGGCACCGGATTCATTGAAAAATTAATCGTCATTAACTCATCTGCTTTTTGAATCAGGTATTTAAAGATTTAATGCACGAACTTAATTGAATGCTCTGTTTTATAATTTATTTCCAAATGATAATTATCATTGAGTTATTTTAATAAGATTCCTGTTCTAATCATATCTGCCCAAAATCTCTTAATTTATTTCGTCCCTGACGGGACTTCCTAAAATGATTATTTCATTGAAAACTTAGAGGATTTTTGCCCCGGTAGGGACAAAATATTTCTAGAAATGAATAACCAAAAAATAATATTAGTCACGTAGTGACGAAATAGGGTTTCAATTTCATCCGAATAAAATTCATTGAAGATCCGCATCTATTCTAAATATTAATTCATTTGCAAAATTGTTTTGGACAGTACTGGTTTTAATAATCAATCTCAAAGCCGATAGTTTTTAAGATCCTGTTGCCGTTCTCTCTATAATCTTATGAAGATTTACTCCAAAATTTGTATTATAGCACATATGATCCTAAAAATATCTATTTAACTTCATAAACGTAAATAAAATTGTCAGACTCACAAATTCAGAAGATCAAACAATCCCTGCTGTCAGCACCCGATATAATTGGTAAGCATAAATATTTTAATTCTGCGGTTCTGATTCCATTGATAAATATTGAAGGAGAACTGCACGTTCTGTTTCAAAAGCGTGCCGAAGGTATCAGACAGGCAGGAGAGATTAGCTTTCCCGGCGGTCAATTCAATCCGGATACTGATAAATCATATGAAGATTCAGCATTAAGAGAAACCTGTGAAGAACTCGGTTTAGAAACTGCACAGATTGAACTGCTTGGTAAACTTGGCACTGTTGTCGCACCAATGGGACTAACCATAGATGCTTTTGCCGGAATTCTTAAGATAGATTCTCTTTCAGAAATTACGATCAATAACCTTGAAGTTGAAAGGGTTTTTACAATTCCACTCAGCTATTTTATCAATATCGAACCGGAAATATTTTATTCACGGCTTGAAATCCATTCAACCGATTTTGATAAGGACGGTAATAAAATCGAATTGCTCCCTGTTGAAAAATTAGGGCTGCCGTATTTTTATTCTAAGCCCTGGCGGAACGGCAATTACAGAGTGTTAGTTTATCATACTAAACCTGACATAATTTGGGGCCTTACCGCAGAGATAATTTATGAATTCAGCAGATTGATTAAAACTTATGATGATTAATAAAAGTATTAAACATATTATATGGGATTGGAACGGAACTTTATTTGATGATGTGATTCTTTGTAAAGATATTATGAACAATATCCTCAGACGATTTGACCTGCCTGTACTAACCCTTGAAAAATACCGGAGTATATTCACTTTTCCTGTCCAGGATTATTATCAGAAAGCCGGACTTGATTTCAGCTTAACCTCATTCGAGATACTCGGTAAAGATTTTATGGATGAATATGAAAAACGCAAGTATGAATGTGACCTGCACAATGGTGTGAGAGAAGGTCTGGAAGATATTAGTAAATCAGGAATTACGCAGTCAATATTATCTGCTTACCACCATATAACTCTTGAAGAGATTGTTGAGCATTTTAATATCAGCAGGTACTTTAATCTGCTTTATGGACTGGATAATATTTATGCCGGGGGAAAAACTGAGATAGGGAAGAAGCTGATTTCTGATCTGCCATTTAAAAAAGATGAGATACTTCTGATCGGCGATACAATTCACGATAAAGATGTTGCTGATGAATTAGGAATAAATGTAATCATTATTTCAAATGGTCATCAGGATCACGAAAGACTAAGCGCTTTATCTGTGAATGTCTTTAATGATTTTCATTCATTCATTCAAACCCAGATTGGTTGAAAGCAATCATCCAATCAAACGTCATCCGTGGAGAATAGTTTTGAGTTGTGTGTTGAGAGTTCAGAGTAGGTGCTTGCAAGCGAAAACGCTTACCGTTTTACGCTCTGCGTTCCAGAATCCCACAAAGTGGCAGGCAGAATCAAGCATCCAGAATCCAGCTCAGTCATTCGTTCTCATTGATTGTCATCGCGCAAGCGAAGCACAGATTGGTTGGTTGTGATTACGCAGACGAAGCGCAGATTGATTGACCTACCTGCCGGCAAAAGCAGGTTGGCGTATGCGAATTCAATTATTCGCTAATTCGTTAATCCGATAATTCGAAAATTTGTAAAGTCATTGTTGATATTTGGGCAATCATCCAATCATTCAACTCGTCACGGCGAAGTGAAACGAAGACGGATCATCCAATCAAACGTCATCAGTTGTTATTCGTAGTCATTTGCTGATTTGCGAATCCGTTAATTCGAAAATCCGCTAATCCCTAACCGTCAATACGAAAATTCGTAATTCGGGAATTCTCCAGCATCAGTACTCGCTAAAGAAGAATGGAACACGGATTACACGGATCAAACGGATTTTTACGGATCAGAGCGCATTAGATCCACAGGTTTCACGCAAAGGCGCAAAGAGATACGCAAAGCCGCAGTTCATCCAGTAACCAGCAGAGGTCAGAGATCAGAGGTCAATGAAGAAACCGGCAAGCATTCAGAAATTCAGCCAAACAAGCGTCAGTCGTTGTTATTCGTAGTCATTTGCTGATTGGCGAATTGCGAATCCGTTAATTCGAGAATTCGTTAATTCGGTAATTGGGAATCATTCGTGGTCATTCCTTGCTTAGCGCTAAGCGCCTAGCGCACTACGCCCCAGCATCCAGCATCATTATTTAATGCTACTCACCGCCTGATAAACCCGTCGTGCATCTTCCAATGATCTGAAAAAGCCTATCCTTACCTTATAAAAATTACCCGATACATTCGGGATTGTAGTTTCAGTTATAAAAGCATTATATCCTTTTGATCTGAAAAGCTTCACTACTTCATCTGCACGTTCCTTATTCCGCCAGGTTGATAACTGCAGACAATAGTTATTTCCATCAGTAAGAATAACATCAGTAACATTTCGCTCATTATTATAATTATATTGTAATGTTTCCCCGTAAATCATTGGAGTAACAGGTTTTACCTCTGTTTTCTTCTCTTCGGTTTTCACAGGTTCTTTAGGAGGAGTTTTTTCAATTACCACAGGAAATATTTCAATTCTCCGGTTCTGACTTCTTCCGTCTTCAGTTGCATTACTTGCTATCGGGTGCTCCGGTCCTGACCCGTCAACATCCAGGTTTGATGAGTCCATACCAGCATTAACAAATGCATTAAAAACAACTTTTGCCCATTCAAGTGAAAGCAGCTTGTTAGCTGCTGCTTCACCGAGGTTATCGGTATGACCGACAATTGACCACTTCTCAAGTCCGGAGTTAATTAATCTTTTTGCAATAAATCCCATTTCAGATTTTCCGAATGCATTCAACGACAATCCATCACTAAATAACTGATCTACATACAACACTAGTTTTTGATTTGGATTTTTTACAAAATCCGGTACCCAGAGTACACATCCGTACTCATTAACATAGTAACCCTTAGGAGTACCGGGACATTCATCGAGATAATCAGGAATGCCGTCACCATCGGAATCTACCGGGCATCCGAACTCATCAACTTCAACACCTAACGGAGTATAAGGACACTTGTCCCTGTCATCCGGTACACCATCGCCGTCCGAATCAATTACACAGCCTCTTTCGTCAACAAGGTAACCTTCAGGTGTATCGGGGCATTCATCAAGATAATCCGGCACACCGTCACCGTCGGAATCAACCGGACAACCGAACTCATCCACCTTAACTCCGGCAGGAGTGTCCGGACAAAGATCAAATTTATCCGTTACACCATCACCGTCAGAATCTTTCTTTCCGCCTATAAGCAGACCGACACCAATCATTCCTGTAAAGAAAATATCTTGTGCAGTGCCGTTTGAAATTTCATTCGTCACTCTATCGAGATCATCGGCAGGGAAGTAGTGAACACCTCCGGATACCTTGAGTAATATTTTTTCATTGATAAGAAATTTAAATCCCCCATGACCCAGTATTGTATAATTATTCGGTTTGTACGAAACAGGCGGAACATACACTTCACCCCTGTCATCCTTAATTTCCGGTTCAAAGTTCAGGTAGTTTGCAGCCAATCCGGCATAAGGCACAAAAAAATCTGCAATAACATAATTAAAAGAAAAACCTCCGCCGAGCAGAGTCATTCGGGTTCTGAAACTCTCAGCTCTCCTTAGTCTGAAGGTTGCAGTCTGATCACCAGCGGCATAACCCTGAGCAACACTGGCATCCAGTGATAACAGGAAATTACTGCCAAGATCAAAATGATAATTAAAACTCCCGCCGATGATGTAATCAAATAATGCTCTTTGAAAATCTGTTTTGGCATGTGTTACCCCGCCTTCAAGCATCAATGAAAATTTTTCCTGCAATGGATTCATACCGGAAGAAACATTCTGTGCAAAAGCTGCTGCCGGACAACTGATGATCAAAATAAATATAAAAGGAAATATCTTTTTCATACTTTCTGCAATTCAGGAAATATTATATGTGTAACCGCTTAATTCATACAAAATTGAAGCCATTCAAACAATTAAAGAAATCAACAGCATCTCCATTAATACAGCGGAAAACGGTATTTTTGTATGGTAAAAAGTTATAATTGTACAAATTCTTTGCAGTTTTTATTGATATAACTTTTGCGCGGCTTTTATTTAAGAATCTGACTGACTCTTCTTGCTTCAGCAATAGAATCAAAATGACCAACCCGCACACGATACCATCTGCCGTCAAGTTCCGGGAGATTTGCCTCTATCACAAATGCTTTGTAACCGGCTTCTCTTAATTTTGCTGCCTCCGTGTCTGCTTTCGATCTTTCACGCCATGAAGATATCTGCACAGTGTAAACCATTCCATCGGTGAAAACCATATCTCCTATATTCTTTTCATTTGAAGCATTATATCTGTAATCGGAAATATCCGTTATACCCGGTGTGAAAGCAAAATTAGTTTTATCATCAATCAGCACTATGGAGACTCTGCGATTAAGTGATCTTCCAGCTTCAGTTGAATTATCTGCAATAGGGTTATCCGGTCCGCTCCCGCTCATCTGCAATCGATATCTTTCTATACCGCCGGCTACAAAATAATTGTAAACTGCTCTGGCTCTGTCAAAAGATAATTGTTTATTAGTACTGTATGAACCGGTATTGTCTGTATGTCCTTCTATTCTCCATTTAGTATCGGGATATTCACGCATCACTGCCAGCATTCTATCAAGTTCAGCATTGGCATGCGGCAGCAATATTGCTTTACCGGTTTCAAAGTTTAAATTACCGCTTAAATTAAACTTTGTTTCAGGCAGTATTGTACTCACTTTTTCTTTTATCTCACAACCCCATTTATCAACTTCAACACCAATGGGTGTTCCGGGACAAAGATCCCTGTAATCCGGTACTCCATCACCATCACTGTCAAAGGGACAGCCTCTTTCATCAACAGGTACTCCCGCCGGAGTATCGGGGCATAAATCCTTATAGTCTGGTACACCATCACCATCGGCATCGGAAGGACAGCCGTTTTCATCCACCGGAATATTAACCGGTGTGTTTGGACAAAGATCTAAGTAATCCGGCACACCATCCCTGTCGGTGTCAACAGGACATCCGAACTGATCGACTAAAACTCCTGCCGGCGTATCGGGGCACGCATCACTAATATCCGGTATTCCATCGCCATCGCTGTCACGCAATCCGCCGAAATAAAAACTTATACCACCGGTTATGAAGAAATGAATATCGTTGTCTGTTCCGTTTGAAATTGAATTCGGTATATCATCAAGGTTATCGTTCTTTCCATAATGAACACCGCCTGATATGTTAAATCCGATATCATCAGAAACCAGAAATCGGAAACCGCCTTCACCGTGAAGATTAAAACTGTGCGGACTGAATCTGTTATTGTAGGAAAATGCATTACCGTCAATATCTCTTAATTCAGGATTGATATGAAGATAGGAAAGACCCACAGAAACATAAGGTATTACATTGTTGGAGAGAGCATAATTTAAAACAGGAGAAATGCCAAGATAAATAATTTCGGTTGAGAAACTTTCGGCCTGCGGAACTCTGAATGTAGCACCGCCGCTTCCGGCAAGGTATCCGTATCCTCCGAATGCCTTAAGTCCAAGAGAAAACGGATTACGCGATGTGAGGTGATATTCTGCACTTAACCTGGTTAACCAGTTAAAATCGGAGTTGCGAAAATCCGATCTTGTATAAGACACACCGCCTTCAATTCCTAAAATGAATTTTGCTGAAAGAGGATTAACATAGTTATATCTTAAATTCTGCGCCTCAATGTCCGATATAAAAACAGAAACAAAAAGTAGAAAAAGTACAAGTATAAATTTCATAACCCCTGACCCCGTCTGATAAATAAATTAAAAACCATATGATAATTTAATTCCAAAATCATTAAAAGTTCCCCTGTATCCGGATGGAGTTCTTAACTCATCTTCATCCTGTATGCTTCGGTAAAAATAATATACCTCTGCTGTTAATGCATGATAAGGTCTGTAGCCCAGCGATATTTTAAGACTCAAATCATTTCTTCTCTCACCATAAAGTGTTGCCGGATACGGTGATTGATACTGCTCCTCGGGAAGTTCCGTTCTGCCTTTCCTGAAATACCAGCCTTGAAGACGCAGCTTTAATGCTCTTGTAAAATTCTTCGAATAACTAACGGACAATATATCCCCGTTGCTTTCAATCCAGTGACCAAGTTTATAATATTCGTTTGAATAAAGCTGTGCATCCACCGAATTCATATAAACAAAAGGACTTATTTTAGTGTACTCCAGACAAAAAGAAGAATTAGCAAACAACGGATCAAAAAATTCCGCACCCGCTGTGTAACCTATAGCTGAATGATTTTCACCTTCAAAAAGTTTGTTGAGTGATAGTTCATCTATAAAAAGGCTTCCGTAAATCTTTGCGGCAAGCGGACTAACTTTATATGAAGCATCAATAAACATCTGCGCATTTCCAGAAGAAGATCGATTCGTTCTGCCGAGGTAATGATCTGCAACTCTGAAGAACATAACAGGAATAAAATAAATGGGCTGAACATATTCACTGTAAACTATTGACTCACCTAAAGTTACACTGAGATTTCTAATGGGATAAATCGATAATGTATGAAAAGCAATAAACTTCGGTACATCAGCAATCGCCGTTCTGCGAGGTACGCTTCCATACCTTAAAGTCGATGAATCCGGTACATTCGATACAAGAAATCCTTGAAAATAAAAAAACCTTAACCAGTCAACGGGATAAAAATCAAACCTGATGAAAGGGAAGGAGGGTGCTTTATCCGATAAAATTATATTTCCATGCCTCGCACTTCCAATTGAAAAATTATCTTTACCGAGTGAAAGCAAACCTCTGCTCCATTCATAAGTTACAGAAGCGTTTACTTCATCATATTCAAAAGCATCAGGCTTCCTTTTAGTAATCACCACACCCCGGTCGGGAATTAAATACTTGCCGTAGTCCAGCCTGTCGCCGTTTTCTTCATTATCAAAAAATCTGAATTCAAAACCCCAATTATTCAATACATAACCATGTGCCCGCAATCCGTTGCGCCGCACGAAAACGTTTTCATTAAACTCTGATTTATAAGAAAAACTTAACATCGGATCTGCAAATAAAGAAAAATTCTTTCCGCTGTATTCGAAAAATCTGAATCTGTTACCAGTTGGTCCGGAACTGAAGAACCGTACATCTTCGGCATAACCATTATCCTTTTGCTTCATCTTTATTTCATGGTGATATTCATCCATATAAAAATCGAGCAGATCTTTGTCGGTATTACTCAGTTCACTCCTCATATCATTAAGCTTCAGAAGTTTTGAAGTTAACTCAGATCTCAGCAATGGTTTAATCTCACTGTTGAAAGAGATCAGTCCTTTTACCGATTGTCTTTCCAGAAACCCGTAAACATCTGATTCCACAGGTTCAAATACAGCTTGCGAATGAAGTGTTATGGTAAAAAGTAATATCGTCAGTAAAAATAATTTCATAACTTAAATTGATGTACGCAGCAATGAAACAAAAGTTACTGCGAATGAAGAAAAATGCAGTGAAAAATGAACCCTTGGATAGGTTATGATTGTTATTTTATAGAACAGAAAAAGCAAAAAGCTTCTCAAAAGCGTATCGCTTATTTTATATGCAGCCGGTACATCAAGAAACTGAGTTAATATAAATACAAATGTAATCGATACTGCAATTGAGAGATCGGGTCCGTTTAAAAATTGTGTACGCAGACCGGCAATTCGTTCTTTAAAAAGTACAAACAGTACAATAACAGTCGAGAAAACCATTATAAATATCTGGTTAAGATTTATTTTACTGATCAGAGGAACAGAATACATCTCATAAAAGAAGCCGTTCAATCCCGTTACAACAAAGAAGATGATAAAATTAAGAAACACAATAAGATCAACGTAGTAATTATTCTTCCTGAGATTTCTAACGGCGAATGCCAGAGCCGGTATCTGAAAGATCAGCAGGTAAAGGTAATATGTCTGATGTATTTCAATTTCATATATCAGCAGAATTATAATTAGTGCAAGGGAAATAATACCTATGGCAGGCACTAGAAACTGCTTGTACAATAACGGAAGCCTGTTCGGTATAAGTTTGTATAAACGTCCGAATGCAAGAAGATTATCCTTCTTAATCACCAGATCAATTATCTTTTCAGTAAAGAGTAGTGCGATAAGCATTAACACAAAAAGTACTGCCGTAAACTCCTTGGAACCATGCAGATAATACACACCAAGAAGTGCAAAGCTTGCTGAAATTGTATTAATCAGAAGTACAACAGTTTTATGCCTTATTCTTTTACTGTATAAGATGTGATGCAGATGATTTGTATCCGGAAGAAACGGACTGGTTCTTCTCTTCATCCTTAAATACATAACGCGAAGTGTATCAGTAACAGGTACCGCCAGCACAATGAGGATGAATAAAATATCCACCGAAAATACCATACCCTGACTAACCGAATCGATTGAGTAAGACAGATTACCGGAAATTACCAGTAAAGAGCCGGCTATTACATATCCCAGAAAAAGTGAACCGCTGTCGCCGAGAAAAATTCTTGCCGGATTAGCATTGAATTTCAGAAATCCTAATAACGTTCCTGAAAGTGAAGCAGCTATTATGGGCAGAAAAACATATTCGGTACCAAGAGTTAACAGAAAACACATTCCGGAAATTATCAGTGCCAGCCCTGCAACCAGCCCATCCAGTCCGTCAAGCATATTAAATGAATTCATTATGCCCACAATCAGAAAAAGCAGAATGAAATAGTTTAATCCGGCCGGAATTATAAATCCGCCGAATGTTATAACAGAAAAGCTGTGAGCATTAAGCGAAATGATGAGGAAATTTGCAGCGGCTGTTTGAAATACAAGTTTCACATACCATTTTCTGCTTACAAGATCATCCCAGAGACCAATTGCAAAAACAATAATGGCTCCGGTAAGAAAAAACTTTTTTGAAAAAATATCCTGATAAAAGATAAAAGTTATAATTATAACAACAGTAAAAATTATAATACCGCCTAAACGCGGAATTGGATGGTTATGTATCCGTCTTTTTTCGCCGTTCGGTCTGTCTAATATTCCTTTTCTGTTTAAAAAGCTGATAAGGGATTGAGTAAAGAAAATTGTAAATATGAACGACAGGAAGGTAATGGTCAAAAACTGCATAAAAGGTCCCCCTTTATTAATTTTTTACAGACACTATTTCGTATTTGTTTATAAAAATTTTCATTTTTCATCTTAACTAATACATATAGAAAAAAATTCGCTGCTCGGAAAACTAAATCAGTAAATATCCACGTGCTAAGTTAAAAAAAATTGCGGCAATTTTCTTACGTTTTTAAAAAATAATGTTAATAACGGAAAACTCATCTTATTCAGCTTTAATGCCCGGAAATCTTCTCTGGATTTCTGCATTATATTTTTAATGCTTTTATTGCTTGCACCGCCGGTGCTCATTAAGTAGGTAGTATGTGGTAAGTAGTAAGAAGTAATTTTATGTTTATAGAACAATCTTAATATCATTTCATAATCCGCAGCAATTTTCATATCGGTTCTGTAGAGTCCGTACTTTTCAAAAACCTCTTTGCGTAAAAATAAAGTGGGATGTGGAGGCATCCAGCCTTTCCGTAGAAGATTATCGGTGATTGGTAATCGGTGACCGGTATCTTTATGACTTACTGATTTGTGAGCTTTCCAGTAACGTAGGGTAGAGTAGTTAGTAGGTAGTAAGTAGTAATTAGTAGGTAGTGGGGAAGAGGAGGATTGGATGATTGGTTGATCCGTCTTCGTTCCACTTCGCCGTGACAAGTTGAATGATTGATTTCCCAACTCCGAACTCTCAACTCTCAACTCAGAACTCTTAACTCTCAACTCTGAACCCCTCCTAACATAAACCAGGTCACTATAAACCGCCTCAATTTTGCTCAATTCACTATCTACTTCATACTTCCTACTACCTACTCCAAACATTTCCCCATACCACTCCAGCACCTTCTCATCCGCAAACAGATCATCCGAATGAAGCAGACCGATTACATCGCCCGTTGCCATCTTAATGCCTTTGTTTATTGCATCGTAGATACCGTTATCTGGCTCTGATATAGTACGTAGTAAGTAGTAGTTAGTAAGTAGTAAACCATCACCCGAATTTTTACTTTCTACTACATACTCCTTACTACCTACTGCGAACTTCCTCAACAACTCCACACTCCCATCCGTCGACCCGCCATCCACAATAATATGCTCGACGTTCTTGTACGTTTGGTTTCGTACAGACTCAATAGCACGTATTAAACCAGCTTTGTTGTTTTTTGTTACGGTTATAATTGTGAAGCGCATTTATTTAGTAAATAGTATATAAAATAGTAAATAGTAGATAGTAGATAGTAAGTAGTCAATAGTAAATAGTTTTTAGTGACAGAATTTTTCAGGTGAATTAATCATGCTATTAAGCATTTTAAATACTTCCGTATATTTTTCGATAAAATAAATATGTTTTTCTTCGCTAATGTATTTATGATCTTTTGAAAAATCGAGCCATACAGTAGTCTCAGCAGCTTCACCATCTGCATCGATTAATTTACTTACAAAAGATTTTGGATATCTTCTTCTGCTCCAGGCTTCAGCCATATTAGAAGGTACTGATCTCGAAGATCTTCTGATTTGATCAACCAATGAATATTTTTCCTCCTTGGGGAATGATTTAGTGATTTCAAATATTTCAACTGATAATCTGTATGCCAACTGATAAACTATCAAATCCCGAAATCCACGATAATCTTTTTTATTCATAATTCTAATCCTCCATTTATATAAAAATTTTTACTATCTACTACCTACTTCCTACTACCTACTATCTACTGCCTACTATCTACTGCTTACTCCTCACTTCCAGCTTTATTATTTTTTGTTGCAGTTATTATTGTTACGCGCATTTTTTAGTAAATAGTATATAGTAAATAGTATGTAGTAAGTAGTCGGTATTCAATAATAAATAGTTTTTAGTGACAGAATTTTTCAGGTGAATTAATCATGCTATTAAGCAT
>CAZXCP010000045.1:0-17836 GCA_964639355.1 uncultured Ignavibacteriaceae bacterium | reverse complement strand
AATGGGTGCCGTAATGATTAAAAACTCTGAGGATTTTTTCCCAACAAAAAGAGATGAGTGGTTTTTGAATTCCTGTTGTAGCAATCTTCTAAAATATCATTCCAAGTCAAAAAAATATTATATAAAACATGTACCAAATAATGAAGGACTTTCATTAAAAAATGGAGCAGAAGATGAGTCAGAATACCTAGGATTAACAGTTGGTAAACTATTTTATTCCGATGTTAATGCTATAGCTAATAAATCCACCCACCTTAATGATGACAGTTTAACAATCCTAGTTTCTTGTTATTCCGCTGGTGATCTTGCGATGGCAATTGCTGCGGAATTGAATATTATGATTTCTTGGATAACTATTGCTAAATATTGCTCCAAGAAGACTAACAATTTTGTTAACCACCCCATATTTAAGGATTTTCATACGAGTACTGTATATCATTCTTTTAATCAAGCATTTTTTAAAATTAACAGTTCATTTGGCGACTACACAAATGTCCATAAAATAATAGTGGATACAAGACAATACCTTGAGGAAAACTTTGATCCTATTTATTCTAAACATTGGGACGACTATGTAAGGAATTTGAAGGTTGGAAAAGATGACATTTTTTCTTTTGAAAAAGATTATGCGAAGCCTATAGTTAAGTATGTATTTGATGCTGCGAATAAAATACTCCTATTAGGGAATTACTTCCATTATATTCGATTTTTAATTGAAGTCTATCAAATCAATTATAATCCAGTTATTTCTTTGAATAGTGTTTTCTCTTTTATTGAAATTAAAAGCAATAAAACTTATCGAAGAAAAATTGTTGACAAATTCTTGAAGGATGAAAGTATTATTAAGGGTTATGAATTGGGATATAGATCAAAGATTGCACGTGCTTTTATGGGGAAAAAGATAAATGAAACATTTGTTATTAACTATGGTAATAAAAACTGGCGGTTTAAAATTATTGAAATTGACAATACAAATGTTGCTCTAGATAGTATTGGCATTTTTGAGAATTATAATAAAAATATCTTTGCTTTCATACAACGAGAGAGCAAATTAAAAAACAATATAACTTCCCCATCGAATTATACTTCTATTAAAAAACAGATTTCTGATTTAGGAGATCATTCAATTCACCATTTGAACAGAGAACTTGTCAAGACTATTAGAATATTAGTCAGTGAAATTCACGGTGTTCAAGTAATCATAGATAATATAAAAAGAATTTATAAACAATCTCGTGATAATATTGCCAATCAAGTTATATATTAAAGTGAAGGACATATATAACAATCTAATCAAGCCGAACGCTGTCGTAGCTCTGGTTATTTGCAGTTTGTTGTTACTTAATTTTTTAATCGTTGTACTTAGTAAATAATATTTTCAGTTAAACAAAACATTGTTGTCGTAAACCGTTCAGCGTCGGCTTCTCGGCAACATCGTTATACAACATAATGGAGAAAAAATGAATGATATCAAAATTTACATCGATCCTTCTTTTTCAGAATCCGAAGAAATAGCAAAACAAATTAAGAAATCTCTCGATGAGTTTAATACTATTAGTTATAAAGAAACTAAAGTTAAAAAGAGGGAAGGCGAGCTTTTCCCCGGAATTGAACAAGTTGTCGAATTCATTATTGAGCATCACGATAAAATTATTGAAGCTAGCATTGCAGTAATAAATCTGATTTCTAAATTAGTTTCAAAAAGAAATGTTCCTAAAGAGAAAGACAAAAAGAAAAATATAACTCCAGTAATTTTAATTGTAAAAGGCAAAAAATTAAAATTTCCTTCAGCTCCTTCCACTCAAGACAAATTTTTAAAAGAAATAGAAAAAGAAAATAAATTGGGGGAAAAATAATGGCACAACGACAAGCCTTATTAATTGCGAATTCAATAAGTTATGGAGTTGGGAGTAAAAATGTTGGGGTAAATATTGTAAAATCTATGATGTCTGAGTTTGCAGAAAAACTTAACTCACTTGGAGAGTATACATTTAATACAGAAACATTAATTGATAGTACAGTAAGTGATATTAGAAAAAAAGCTTTGAAAAAAATCCGGGATTGCGGTAATAATAATCAAATGCTTTTATTTTTTTATTTCGGTCACGCTTTTAGAGATGAAGACAATCTATTATATCTGTTTTGTAAGGATAGTGAATATCCAGAAGAGCCAACAATGTTAAAGTTGAATGATGTTATCGATTGGATTAAAAAATATTCAGTCCCAGAAACTATAATGATTCTTGATTGCTGCCACGGAGGTACTATTGCTTCGCAGTTTAAAATTCTGGATGAAATTAATAAATATTATTTAATGGCTTCTGTCACCCCAAAAGATAAAGCTTTAGTCGATTACGGAGATTCAAAACCTTTTGGAACCTTCTCAAAATATATCATAGACTCATTTGGCAGTCCCGGGGCATTAGATTCACCAGGTAAGAATGTTACGTTCAAAAGTTGTTTTAACTTTGCAAAAGAAATGACCGAAAAAAGAGTCAATCAAACTCCATATTCAAGTGATGGTGGGCTTGCAGAATCAGTATTTTTCATTCAAAAAACTGAACCTTTTATAAAGAGTAGTTATAGAAACGAAGTTCATAAAAAAACATCATATGCTAAAATATTTTGTCTCGGAAATTTTTTATTAAATAATGAGTTTAAAGATGCATTATCTTTTTATAGTTTCATTTCAAAACGTCGTCCAAAAGAATTCTTGACTCCCATAAAAAATGAAAATGGAGATGTGAGTTATGAGTTAGTTAACGAGAATACATTTTATAAGTATTTAGCTATTTGTGACTATCTTAAAATTATTAAAATGAGCGGAGGAGTAAAACTTACTTCAACTGGAAAAAAAATGTTTAGAAATGATGGTAAGAATTTTAATGTAACACTTTTTGAAATCATTAAACAATTATGGAGCGGAATAAATATCTCTGTTGATGACCTCGAAAATGCAATTATCAACATTATAAAAAATGGAGATGTCCCATCTAGCAGTGCAATTTGGCTTGATATGTATTTTAAGAAAAAAATAAATATTAATAAGTATTTCTTTAATCTTTTACTTGATCTTACTTCTTATGTCGGTGCGCTCACTTATTCTAAAGAAAAATTATTTTTCGTTCCTGCTAATATAAGTTCTACCGGTTATAAAGATTTTTAATGTTGTATAACAAGTTGCTCAAGCCGTTATGTAAAAAGTCAAGAGCTTGAGTGAAAGTTCTTAAAGTTTTTCCATACGGATCCGCATCCCCCTGTCAATTTCCAGATCTACTTCAAATTCATATTTAGATTTTTCTAATTTCCTATTTAAAAATCGTGTCTGTAAAAATTTTTTTTGAAATATTTTAACTATGAAGACTGAAAATAGTTGGGATGCTACTAAGCCTAACTATTATTAAGTAATAATGAAGAGCTCCATTGGTCAAGGTGAGTTTTACTGTATATATTCTGAAAATAAAGAATTATATCCTTACTTGACAATGTTGCCAAATTAACTTAGCTTTGTGCTAAGTAATATTAGCAAACATTATTTAATGTACTTCTTTTAATATAGTGAGAAAAATGGAACAAATAGGTAAATACATAAAAAGACAGCGAGTTGAACGTCAACTTACTTTGCGTGGACTTGAGGAAATTACGGGGATCCAAAACGCATATTTGAGTATGGTTGAGAATGGAAAAATCAAAAAACCTTCGCCAGAAATTTTAAAAAAACTCTCAGATGCATTTAAGATATCATACAATTTGCTTCTCGAAATTACCGGATATCCAGTTCAAGAAACAGATACCAACAAGGCTATTGGTGTTCCCGATGAATTTATAAACTTAAGTTTTGAAGAAGAAGGTAAGCTACTTGAATATCTAAAATTCATACGTAGCCAGAAAGATTCAAAATGAAATGGTCAGTCTCTAAATCAAAAACATTTAGACTTTGTCAAAGAAAATGGTTTTATTCCGATATTTACGGAGCTTGGAACGCAAAAGTAGAAAATCGACGTGAGGCCTATTTGTTAGGGAATCTTCAAAGTATTCAAGCTTGGAGAGGAACATTAGTAGATTCTATCATTGAAAATTTTATTATAAAAAAAATGTACTTTGAAAATAGAGTGCCTGTAATTGAAGAAACAATTGATTATGCAGATGCCTTAATTCAAAAACAACTTGCATTTGGTATAAATCAAAGGTTTCGAGAACAAAGGATGACTAAGGCAAAAGCAAAAGATGAATATGCTGCCTTTTTTGATATTGAATACAAAGGTCAATTAGACTCAACACACATTCAGACAGCAATTAATGAAATTCATACTGCACTTCGAAATCTGATCAATTCTGGATTACTACAAAAGCTTTCAGCAACTAAAGGAGCTAAAATAATTCCACAGCACATTATGCAAATTCCCATGGATGGGTTTACAATAGTAAGTGTACCCGATCTTATTGTTTTATACGCCGATAAACCTCCTTTGATTGTTGATTGGAAAGTTCATGCCGGAAGAAATACTGATTATTGGCTCCAGTTAGGAATCTATGCATATGTGTTACACAATTTATGCTCTTCAAAACCTCCACGAGATTTTCCGGAATTTCATCACAATCCAAATTATGAGCCTCATGAAATAGGATTGATTGAATTTCAACTATTGGCGAACATTCAAAAGGAATACAATCTCACAGAAGAAGAAATTTGTGGGATTGAAGATTATATCTATAAATATGGAACTATAATGACTACATTTTTTGATGAGGACAAATTAGATCCACGAAACTATCAAACTGCTCTTCGAGCATCTGTTTGTTCATATTGCGAATATAAAAAATTATGCTGGGAGGTTGAAAACAATGGATAGAACTGAAATAAATGTATTTGAAATACAAAACCTTACCGAGCTTTCATGCAAATACAGACTTTATCGAATTGTCGGCTTATCTTCACAATCAGATGAATATGATAAGAATGTCAACCTTCTTACCAAAAAATTAAGCAGTATATCTAAGTCACCATGTATTTCGACAAAACGAAGTAATGAATTATTTATTGCGCAACCTAATGAATATCAAATTTTACCGAAACAAATTGAGCTTGTACGAAATCAAATCAATATAGACTTGCTTCCAGATTTGGAATATCTTGATTTTAAGAGTTTGGATGCAACTGCACTATCTCTTGCGGAGCGATTCATCCAATTTCAATTACAAAATAGTATCATTGGACAGTATGATATATGGAGACCAAGAGCAGGATCTCCATTTTTTAATAAAACACCTGATCCGATTTTTGCAGATCGAAATGATAAATTTGATTTATATTATGGATTTGCTTGTAGAGTAATGACATTGCCTGGAAATAAACTCGGAATCGCTGTTGACAAAAAGACTAAATATTTATCCAAGTATCCCTTACCATCAAAAATTAATCCTGAGTTGCAAAGGAAAATAATTGGATCAAAGGCAATTTATGAATATGGTAAAGATTGGTTTGAAATAACAATTATCGAAAAGGGATCTCAAAACTGTACGGATACAATTATTGACGGTAAATCTCTAATACAATTGGTTAAAGACCAATATAAAAACATTCCCAAAACAAAATCTTTTAATGATTTGGAAGATGATTGTGATACACTAGTATATTTAAATTCAACTGAACAAAGAAGGAAAGCACCATCATCAATGTGTAAAATAAGCGTTGATACACAAACCGTTGGTGGATTTCATAAGCATTCAATACTGCAACCTCATATCAAAAGAAGGGATATTTATGAGATTGTTAAAAATCGTTTGAATAAAATTTACTTTAATGGGGTCCAAGTCAACTTATCACATACAATGGCCGAAGTTCAAACAAAACGATTGCTGATACCATCTTTATTATTTGGCAATAATAGGTCGTTAACGGTTTCGCAACTTCCATCAATAAAAGACTTGGGTTCTACAAAACAACAATTGTTATATTCTGAGGAAGCTGGTTTCTATTCTTCAAAACTGTTAGATGAACAATTTCTTGTTTTGCCAAATAGTGCATTATCTAATTATGGAAATCAATTTGTTGACGATTTAAAAGATGCTGTAAACAAGCTATATGGAAATTACAGCAAATACGAACCAACTGTGTTGTCATATGATGATTCGGGCAAGAAATCAGTGCCAAACCTTGCCAATAGAATTTTTAGTGCAATAGAGAACGCGAATGTCAGAACAGGTTATGCTATAGTCATGGTACCGAACTTGAAATATTCTAAAGTAAGAAGTGAAGACGAATTAGCTAATGCGATCATGTCCAATTTAAGAGATAAGAATATCCATTCATCAATAATACATACATCAGTATGTACTGAATCATTTATTCAATCAGACACAGGAGAATGGGTAATTAGCTCGTCTCAAAAAGGAAAGTACTCAGGCTATTTAAAGAATGTAGCATTGACAAAAGTCTTGCTTCTAAATGAAGTTAAACCATTTATACTGAAGGATAGACTAAAATCTGATCTTGTTATTAGTATTGATGTGAAAAACAATGTTGCGGGATTTGCAGTCGTTTCACAAACTGGAGAACATGTTAAATTCAAACATAGTGTTTCAGGTAATAAAGAATTACTTAATGCTAAACAGATAAAAAAATATCTTATTGAACTTATTATTACGTTTCAACACGCAACGTCTTTAAACATTCAAGAAATTCTTATCCTACGAGATGGGAGACTTTTCAATCAAGAAAAAGAAGGAATTAAAGAAGCCATAGCTTATCTGAAGAGTAAAAATCTGGTTTCAGATTTTTGCAATTGCACATTCATAGAAATAAGAAAAACATCATTTAATCCTATAAGATTGTTTCGGGTAAAGTACAATCCTACACAAAATAGAGAATTTATATCAAATCCAATAATTGGAACATATTTGCGTAACGGTAATGAAGCATATCTTATGACGACAGGTTTTCCTTATCAACATGATGGAACAAGTCTCCCGCTTCATCTAACATATTATGAAGGAACCTTATCCTTTGAAGAGGCGTTACAGGATATTTTTTCGTTGACAAATCTTACGTGGACAAAAATTAATGATTGTTCCAGAGAACCATTGCCAATTAGGTATTGTGATTCGCAATTGAGATCAATTGCGGGAGATTTTGACAATGATGAAATTGAATTTCATATTCCTGAGGAGGTAGAAATATGAGTGATATAAGTATGTTAAGTGCTCGATTAGATTCAAGTCAGGATTTATTGTCAGCATTTACAAAGTCAATACAATATATCCAAACAAGAAAAAATTTGGATGAGCAAGAAAGAAAATACATAAAGAATATTCTTTCATCTATTTTATTTGCGCTAGAGGAAAGCTTAAATAACAAAATATCACAAAATCATAATATAGAAGGGCGCAGTATACTCCTGAATTTGCAGTCCTTAAATACAACCAAATACAAAAAGGATTGGAATGTATATATTCAAAATATCATCTCCATAAGTAAAAAGATAAGTAATGATGACTTGGTGCTTAAAACGGATGAAATCTCGATTCTTAATGACATTGCTGAAGCATTAGATAATGAGTGTGACCAAATTTTTAATAAGATGCACGGCTAACGGTGATGGAAACATACCTTAAAATGTTGGTTGCTGAACAAATGCATCGATGTCGAAAACTTGAAGAATTAATAAAATATCCAATTAAACCTACCGAATTATATACACTTTCTGAAAGATGTAAATCACTCTTAAAAATACTTGAAGACAAATTACATGCACAATTCAAAAACTTGGAATTAGCGACTGAGAAAGAGCAGCTTCGAACAATTTATATTGAATACAAAACAATTCGACGTGAAATTGACATAATTGAAAATTATGGAATTGCAATTTTAAAGATGAAATGTGATGATCTTGAGTATTTAAATAAGCTTGTCAGTGCAATTCACAGTGAATCTAGAATACCATTACAAATTGCATCGGTTGCAAGCTTCTCTAGTGAGTTTTATTTTTTTGCACATAAGACAAATGTAATTTTTATGCCGGCTGCTGATCATACATCAATTTTGAATTTACCTATCTTATATCATGAGCTTGGTCATTATATTTCAAGAAATAAAAATGATGCAAGATTAAAGAATGCTTGTGAAGCCTATCAACAATGTGTAAAAATTTTTACAAAACACTATGCAGAGGAATTAAAACGACGTTTATTAGAGAATGCACCTCTTCCAATAAAAAACAGACCAATAATTATGCTTGAGAAGTGGAAGGTATGGTTTGAAGAGTTTTTCAGTGATTGTGTTGCAACTATACTTTGTGGTCCTGCATATGCTTGGACATGGCTCCATACAACTGCAAAAATTTCAGCAAACCCAATATATTATGATGATCAGATAACACTTTCTCACCCTTCCGATGAAGCAAGATTTCGTATCTGTAAATATTGTTTGGAAAAACAGGGGTTCACCGAGGAAATAAAACATCTTGATGAACAATGGTCACATTTGTTTCAAATTGAAGGTAGAACACTTGATAGTGTCTATCAACAAGCTTATCCTGACAGTTTAATGAGTCGACTTGCAAAAGAAATATTCAAAGCTTTGAAATCCGATAACTTTAATGTCATTTCTCAAGATTCATTAAAGAATGATAATAGATTAAAAATCGTTAGAGCTCTCAACGAAGGATGGGAGGTATTTTGGAATTCTCCTAATACTTTTTTTGAACAAGAAATTCAAATTATCAAAGAAATAAGGAATAATTTGTAGTAATTATACCTTCTACAATCACAAATTGTTTAGCTGATCTGTCTAAATATCAACACTAAGTGACTAAGAAATATAAATTTGTGGAAAGTTTAGCTCTATAAAAAGATTTGGATGGTAAAAATTAAATATGGAGGTTCTCTTGAGATGTTCGTAGTGTTGGGAATCAAGGATTCATTCATTAATTATTGATATTTTATTGATAAATTTTTTAAAGTCTTATTTATAAGGTAAAGCAATATTTTTATTCAATAATTTTAAATAACCCACTTCTCAACTCGATCATATAATTCTGAATTTAAAGAGAACCAACCTAGCTCTCATTTCATAAATTCTCAAGCTAAAGACAGTCAACCAACACTTAGTCAACTATCTTTAATCACAGCTATCCAGTTATCATCCCATCTACTCATAAATTTCTTCATATCCCAGAAGTTTTTAATTTCCTTACGTGATGGATCAAGTATAAATATACCATCAGTATTATATCCATAAATTACTACCCAGTGTTCTCCGTCGTCTACAGATATTAAGATGGGATTCAAACTATCTATAGCCGAATGAATGTGAGATAGTTTGGAATATTTATTTATAGATACCTTAAGTCCATTAGATCTTAAATAATTCAATATTGGTCCTGTATCAGTTCCATTTCTTTTTGAGGTATTAAGACCTTTTAATATTTCATTAAGTGTCCTAGGTATCTTATAATATTGTAGGATTGTATAAACGCATTGGGCACCACAAGAATATTTGTCAACCTGAATAGATCTTTTCATATCTAATAAAACACTGTCCGGCGAACGCCTTTCTTCTATGTCCTTGTAAAAATTGTATACAAGGTCAGCATAATATTTTTTCACAAATCACTCCCAGTTAACTAAATCTTGAATAATATATAAAATAATTTTCTAAATTTTAATAGATATAAAGTTCGAAAAATGCCGGACTAACTGCCCGGCATTAATTTTCTGAATAAGTTTTTCAGTTTAACGAGAACTCTCTTTTTTTTAGCTCTTTTTGAAAGAACTCGATGACTGGTTCATCACCTTTTTTCCGATTATCAAGATTGATGACTATAAACTTGACATTGTTTACATCGGTTTTGATCTCAGGGACATTACCGTTTTCGATGAATACATATATTTCTTCTGGCATATTCCATCCTCTTAATTGTATCCGTTAGGTGAGATCTTGCTTCGCGCAATGAACAGAGTTATTGCGATACGATTCACATCAACCATTCCATTCAGCTCTTCCTGAATTTTCTGAGCATCCTGATATGAAGACAACATCGTCTGGAAATAATTATCTTTATTTGATTGGGTGGGACTTGATGATGATGAATTGCTGTTCAGAACCTTAACATCAAATGAGGTTACGATCTTGCTTCCTTTCTGTTCAGCTCGTTTACAGATCTCTACCTTATCACCACGTTTGAGATCTTTCAGTTTCTCGTGAACTTCCTTATCAGGGAAAAAGCTGTATTCTTCACCATTCCCATTGCGCACTGAGTATAGAGTGTAATCTCCATAACGTGATGTTCCAATGAGTGGCTGATCCTGAAGTAATTCAATTTTAACTGGCTTGTTTAATTCCAGTTCCAGTTTCGGTTTCTTCTCTGGCATTTTCTTCCTCTTTGTTTAATGAATAACTGAACTCTACCTGGCCTTCCACTACTTTTACTCCCGGTGGTGTCGGTCTGGTCTTGATATGATTCTTAATTGCTAAGAGATTAGGCTTTACCTGCTCAGGAATAACAGTAAGCATTACTGGCTTGGCTTTCTTCAGAAACAGTTCAAGATCCTCAACTTCAACCCGATCAGGTTTTTTGTGCATCTTTAATGTCCCGTTTGCGAGTGAAATGGTCTTTTCCCCACGCTCACGAATAAATGCTTCGAGTTTTTTTTCTAACCAGGATATTCGTTCTTGGATCTGTGAGTTCTTCTGAAGAATGAAGTTTCGGATCATTGTAATCTCTTTTTCACTCTCTTCGAAGTTGTGTTTTATCTCTGACTGATATTTTTTTATAGCCAGAAGCATCAGATCATAACCAGCTTCTGTCTGTTTCTCTTCAGCAGCTTCTATTTCCTGCAGCATTTCATCGATGAAGTTTACTTCCAAGGTAATCCTCCTTTCCATCTTCTGGTGATTATAATTATTGCTATCTCAAGTGCTATTTTACCTGCCGTCTTTGCCAGCTTTTTTAAGCTTCTTTTGTCGATCCGCATTTTTCCTTCTTCCTTTCTCATCGTCTCCGAATTCTTCTTTCAGGATTTCAATTATTTTCTCTGTTAATTTCATTCCGATTCGTATCATTTTCTTGCTTTCCATTTTCTTTCCTTTCTAAATATTCTTCTACTGCTTCGTTAACTAGTTTTGTCATTGGTATCTTTTGGGGCAGGGAGTGCTTCAGATGATAAAGCTTCTTTACGAGTTCTTCTTTTATCTTAGGACTATATGACATTATACAGATCCTCCTCATTAATCCCCATTCCGCATACTTCACATTTATTGAAGAGCTTGCCTTCGTGATATTTTGTCTGACAGAAACACCAGGGACATTCAATCATCACCTCATCTTCATATTCCTGGTAATAGAAACTACGATCAAAGAACCTGTCTCTTCTCGGATAGTATTTCTGGTAAGATTCTACTCCATCAGCGTTGATAATAAGACAATGATTATTCTGCATTTCGTAGCTGTGATAGCTGCCTTCACCAAGATTAAATCCTCTTGCGGAAACACTTTCAATCTTTAGTGACTGCTTCATAATATCCCGTTCACTGCAGAAGTAAAGTATATCATCATCACAGTTGTAGTATAGATCTATCGGGTTATCCTTCTTTATCAGGACCAGTTTCTCAGGATCATTCTTATCTATTACAGCAACTGCGAATGAACCATCTATTCTGTCAAAGAGTCGTTTTATTTTATCACCGCGAAGTTTCATAGACAGAAGATGAAGTATAGATTCAGAATCAACTTCAGCATCTCTCTGTTTCTTCCCGAAGATCTCTTTATCATTATAAATTATTCCGTTATGAACAATAGCTGTTCCGTTCTTTGAGAAGAGGGGATGATTATTTTTGTTGTTCCTCTCATCTCCCTGTGTCTTCATCCTGCAATGCAAGATCATAGTTCTTGGGAGCTTTAACTTCTTCCACTCATCTGTTTTTATCATATCAGAAGATTTGATTGGTGCTTTGTGAACCACAAGCTCACCATCTTCTATAAATGCAAAACCCGAAGCATCTCTGCCACGGGTCTCAAGTAAACTGAACATATTTGTTATTTTTTCTTTGTCGGGCAGTCTATCGCCGAAACAATAGAATCCCATTATTCCACACATATTAAACTCCGTGTTAGTTATTGGTTGGTAGTGTGTAGCAGGCTGCTACGAAGTGACTGGTTCCTGAACTGTTGTGATCTGCTTGATAAGTTCAACCATTTCTTTTTGATTGTTCTTGCGAAGCGAAAGACTAATGCCCAGTCGATTGCATCCCGGTGCTGAGAGAACTATGGCTGAGATATTATTAGTTAGTATGTAGCTCTGCACAGGCTCAAAAAGATCAGCACTCGCTGATATCTGATATTCATCCCTGTCTTGAAGTCCAAATAAATAGATAGGCTGATCTACAAGACCGACTTTGTCCTTTATTGTCTTGAGTAGAATATCCTTATCATTGATGAAGATCGGTCTGCGAGTCTCAACTTTACCCTGAAGCCAGCTTCTTGATAGTTTGACCACAAGCTCACGATCTGATTCAGATACAAGTGGATTATCAGGGCAGTCATCGTCATAATTATCTTCGTAACAATCACAGCACAGTGGATCTCCGTTGCAGTCATATTGAGTTGATTCTCTTAAGATAACACTATCACATCTCGAACAGTAATTGTAAAGCTCTTCAAAACATTCCTCGCAATATGGCTGCTCGTATGCCCAGCGAACCTGGTTATCATTTATTTCTTCATCACAGTTATTGCAGTGCATATCTTAAGCTACCCTCCTTAATCCCCAGGCAGGTAAAATATCTACGTTCCAGTTTAGCTTTTTACTTAAGAGGCTGTCTAGTTCTTTAAGCCCTTCTTCACAATCTGGTGGAATTGTGTGAAGATTATGTTTTAGTTGTTTGAGGAATGTACAGCTGTGATGACCGTTCTTTAGCTCTGTAAAATTTATTTTATCCTCGATAACTCCGATCACGGCAAGCTTTGCAAGTGTAAGATGAACCAAAGTAACAGAAGGGGAGAGTAAAAAACTTCCGGGTGTTCTGTATTCAAATCCGTAATGTTTTTTTCGATATGATCCACGTTTACCATAACCTGATCTTTCTCTTTTTTGTCTTTGGATCTTATCATCGATACAGTTACTGAGTGAACCAAGAACAACATCAAGTGCTTCGATAATTTCAGCAGAACTTTCGACAGAAAAATGAGTATGACCCCCGATAGCATAATTGTCTTGGAAATGTCCCGCATAGAACTCAAGATCGGGTGCTTTGTCGTGACCGTAATCGAGAATCTGATAGATTTTACTAGTAAGATCGACAGGTGATTCGCTGAAGCCTGGACGAATTTCCGCAGTGGCATCGCAACCATCAAGTCCAAACGAGGATTGAGATTTATAAAAATTTGAGGCTGAAATAAATTGACCGTTGCGTCGACAAATAAGCTCCGGGTCGCAGCCTAAGGTGAAAGAAGACATAGTAACTCCAATTAATTGTTAGTATAGTCTTCTTATACCCATTATTATTAGGGAAATGACAAATAAAAGCATTGTCATAGTGTAGCCTAACTTATTTTTAAGAGGGAAACCAGATCTCAAAATATATTAGAACTAAGGTCAAAATAGTACCTATAAAAGCAATCATTAATTTTACATATTTTCTTAATATATGCCAGAACCTAATATTTACAACTTAATTACATAAATACTTGCCATTGGCCGTTATTATCTTTAATTTACCTGTAGCAATTAAATAATTTTAATAGAGGTTCTAAAATGCACGACCAAGCAGAAGTAATGAACAAGATCAATGATCGATACAAATTTAAAATTCAATCAAGTATCGTGAATGCAGTCAAACATTATCAAGAAAAACTTTCTGACGAATCACTCTTTTTATCGTCCCTTGCTAAATCAATTTACATCAGGGATTTCATCTTAAAAAATATTACTGAATCTTTTAAGAATGAAGCCTCAGTAGAAATAAAACGCAAAAGAGGGATGATATTACTTACCATTAAAACAACACCTGCAATAATGATTAAATTCAAAAAGTTTAATAAATATAATCGTATTGCTTCTGCACGTACTATGCAGGCGTTGGCTTTTTCTAATCAATCTCAGGGAGAATTATTCCCTGACTATTCTGAAACGATTCATTTACACGCCGGTTATAAGTGGGATGAAAGCTATACCCAAATAGATTGTCTCATAGGAATGCCGGATAGCCTTACAGGACATTCTTGGATTACTTTAATTCCAGCAAGTGGTGATGTGAAGAAAATTGTTGAAACTACAAATGAAGAAATCGTTAGCAAACCTAACGTAAAACTAAAACGAAAGGAGGAAGATGTTAATGAAAAAGTTGGTTAATCCAGACTTGATTGTTATTGCAAGAGAATCTCTTGGAATCAGTCAATCAGAGTTAGCAAATAAGATATCTATTGATCAAGGCAATCTTTCAAAAATGGAAAACAGCTTATTGTCTGTTCCCGATGAAACTATTAAAAAGATTGCTAAAGAATTAGACCACCCCGTTGAATTTTTTTGTGAGCAAAGAATACCGTACCCACCAAATACGGTGCATTATTTTCGTAAAGCCAAATCATTGCCAGTAAAAGATTTGGCAATGATTCGTTCAAATACTGTAAAAGACAGAATACGGATAGAAAAATTATTAGAATCCGTTGAGTTCCATACAGAATATCCAAGTTTTAGTTTGGAGGAACTAGAATCAACCGAAACGATTGCAAATTCTCTAAGACAACTTTGGAGGATACCAAATGGTACTATAAAAAATGTGACGGCTTTGCTTGAGAGCAAAGGAATTATCATTGTACCAACTGATTTCGGTACACGCCTCATATCTGATATTACAACTAATACAGAGGAGGGAATTTTTATTATTTTCCTGAATAATGCTATGCCGCCTGATAGGAAAAGATTTACTCTTTGCCACGTACTCGGACATATTGTAATGCACAATTTTGCTGATAGTACAAAGATTGAGCAAGACGTTGACAGGTTTGCAGGAGAATTTTTAATGCCTGCAAATGATATTCGACATCAATTACTTGATCTTTCTTTGGGAAGACTTGCAGACTTGAAAAGACTTTGGAAAGTTTCAATGCAAGCAATACTGATGCGCGCAAAACAACTTGGTACGATGCCTCCTCAGCAACTTGGTAAAATCTGGAAACAACTTTCTAAGAGAGGATATAAATTGAAAGAACCGGTTGAGATAAGTATTGAAAATGAAACGCCTACTCTCTTAAATGAAATAATTGAATTACACAAAAACCAATTAAGTTATAGTGATTCGCAATTAATTGATTTTTTATATTTATTAGAAAGTGACTATTCTAAATATGGAATAAATGTCAGACCGAAATTAAAACTTATTCATTTTCAGAAGGGGGAAACAGATTAAAATTAAAAAAGCCAACCCCGCACGACCAAATAACAAGGTTGGCTTAATAGAAGTTCTTTGAAATACAGTCGGTGTTAGTTAGTGCCAATCTACTTAGATTCCCACCTAAGAACTGCGGTTTCTATCCCGTCACCGGCTCATATTTTATAAACGAACACGAGGACTTATAGTACGACCTGTAAGCCCTTTTAATCAGAAACCTGTAATGATCAGGTTTAAGATCACGATTAAACATGCTCATTGCAGGTGTAAAAATCAACAAGAAGGGAGGTGAGAGAAATGGGAAAGCCAAAGCCTAATAGAACAATTTATCGTCGGTCTGATACGGGTGAATTGACCACAAAAGACTATGCCAATAAACACCCGAAAACAACGGAAAAGGAAAAGGTATATGTACCTCCTCCTAAGAAAAAAGGACGTTAAGTATTTTCTTAATCCAAATCCAAGTCTTGGGAATCTTTGTTATTACTGAATGTTTTGATTCCTTCGACTCCGTAGGATTAAGTTTAGTGGCAAGTAGGATTTATTTGCTATTCTTATCTATGATATATCCTACTTGCAGTATTATACAATCTTCATTATAATTTTTTTCTAGATGAAATGATTCATTATTTTTAGAATAAATATTTTCGATAAGTATGGAACACTCCGATTGGGGACCAACAGAAGTCCTTAGAAGATGGCTATCAATAACATAAACATTAATCTGACTTGGTTAACTGATGGCAAAGAATAAAACAACACTTATCATAGAGTACTTCCACAAGGTTAAATCCGCCAACAAAGAGCTCACCAAGAAAGAGGCTTTTAAAGATTTATTAAACCGCCTTTATTCCGAGGATAAAGAACTACGCAACCTAATTGATAAAATAACTCTCGGTGCTGAAAAGACAGTTGTAAACATTCCACGGAAAGAAAAGCTGCATAAGGGAAGTGCAGACACTCTATACAATAACATCATCATTGAGTTTGAAAATAATCTTAAGCAAACCTTAGAACATGCCAAAGAGCAATTAGCTGGTTATTTGCTAAGCCAATTAAGATCGGGAGAAGGATATAACTTTACACTGATTGCAACAGATTGTATTACCTGGAAAGTTTTTTCTCCTGATGTTTCTCAGCTTGATAAAATAGAAAGATTAAAAGAGCACGAGCTTATTCTTAATGAAGTTAAAAGCAGCTCTTTTGTGTTAAGTGAAAGAAATGCAGAGGATTTCTATTACTGGATAGACCGTTTCTTGTTTAAAGAAGAAAAACAAAAAGCGACTCTTAAAAGAATTGAAGAAGCATTCGGTTATCAAAGCCATATATTTATTGAATCATTTCGCGAACTTCAGAAGTGGTTTCAGGAAGCAAAAAAATTCGGAGAGGTTCAGGTTTCTTACGATCAATGGGAGAAATTCTTAAGCATTGCCTATGGCTCCTTCGATGTGAGAGACAGCGTCTTTCTGATTCACACTTATCTTAGTGTTTTTTCGAAGATGCTTGCGTACAGCATTGTTTCTAATGACGACTATATTGATGATGATGAATTAAAAGGAATACTCGATGGAACAATATTCCATAAGTATAATATCAGAAATTTTGTTGATAATGATTTCTTCCACTGGGTTACCAGCGAACGCAGCTTTAACAACTTAAAAAAAGTATTCCGTTTGATCGCACAGGAGATTTCACATTTTGATTTTGAAATTGTTGATGAAGATGTACTGAAAGGTGTTTACCAGGAACTCATTGACATTGATACGAGACATTCACTCGGTGAGTATTACACACCCGATTGGCTTTGCGAAAGAATTGTCAAAGAGTTTGATTTTAAAAAGACAGATAAAATTCTCGATCCCGCCTGCGGAAGTGGTTCGTTTTTAAGAGCAGCAATACACAGAATACGTGAGTTAAATCCTGATGTTACAGTTGAGGAATTGAACGAACAGGCTTATGGAATTGATATCCACCCACTTAGTGTGCAGATAGCCAAAACAACCTTACTTCTTGCTCTTGGAAAGGAAATCATAAACGCAAAGAAACCTGTTTACCTTAACATAATACTTGCAAACACGCTTCTTGCTCCTGAAGGGGTGCAGAACCTTTTCGGAAACGAGTTTCTTTTAAACATTGATAAAGAAAAATATCACTTAACCACGCAGATACTTGAAGATGTAAAGCTGTTTGATGATGCTCTCGGAATTTGTGATGATCTTGCTGAACAGACTATGGGTAAAAAGAAAGAATCTGAGGAAGTATTTGAAAATATATTCAGAAAGCATTTTGCAAAGAACGGAAATAAATCCGGCGCTAATAAGCAGGTAATAGAAAGCTTTTATAAAATATACGCCGGTTTAAAAACGGTTAAAGAAAAAGGAAGAGATAGCATCTGGAAGTTTATTGTGCAGAACCTTTACAAACCTTATTTCCTTGCAGGCAAGTTTG
>CAZXCP010000044.1:0-17955 GCA_964639355.1 uncultured Ignavibacteriaceae bacterium | reverse complement strand
ATTGTTATAACTAATAAATGCAAATAAACCGTTAAGGAGAAATGATGTTATTCCCTCGCTGATCTGACCGGTATATATTTTTCCGGATCCGGGAATTAAAGCTGATAAAATCCCCGCAGTGACAGGACTTTTATAAGGAGGATCGTTTTTATAATTGTATAACATCTTCACTTCATTTTTATCCTGTTCGTCGAATACATTTAAAAAATTGTCTTTTCCGGGTAAAATAGCTTCTCTTAGCAAATATGAGATGTTAATAAGTTTAATCTCGTTTGTTGATTTATCCGAAATATTAAATCTATTAATCGACTCAAAATCTTCGGATAAGATTTTAGATTTAAGATATTCTAATCTTGATACTAAATAAAATTCTGATTGCGGTGAAATGGTAATAAATCTGTTAGCAGCCTTATTGAAATTTTCAATCTTTGAATAACCAAGTGCTACTTTAAAGAGCACAGTATCATCGGAATAGTATTTCAAGTATTCTTCATATTCAAAAACTGCCCTTAAATAATCCTTTGAACAAAAGAGATGATCCGCAAATAGCTTTCTATTTTCAGGTGAATTGAAGTCTTGTGAAAAACCTGAATTAAGGGTGATGATTAACAGCAGAATTGTTCGAATCATTCCGCATCAATTACAGTTGAAGCAGGAATAAATGAACGTGGGTTCAGGGTATATAAATGAGCAGGGTCAAATAATTTCCCTGATTTATATTTCGGATACCTTTCAAATCTTCCAACCACGCTTGCATCGCGGGTAAATCTATCAAAAAACATAAGTGTACCCTGAAATATATTTGTCTGGCGGACTGCATCTACAAAAAAGGAAGAACAGGAAGGGTGAAAAGGACAGTTATCGCCATCAAGATCAGAAATGAAATACCAGTAAACATTGACGACTGATTTTGCTATGACATTTAGCGGGTTGTCGAAACTTATCGAGTAGTCCCTGCTCTCGATGGAGCTATCAATTCGATAAGAATAATCTGCTTTTCCCCATTTCGCTTTTTCGGGCTGAGCAAAAGCAGATAATGAAAGTATAGTAAAAAATATAAAAAAAGATTTCATTAAATATTTATTTTTGATCCAGCAAAGCTCTTGCAATCACCATCTTCTGAATTTCGGAAGTTCCTTCATAAATTTCAGTAATCTTGGCATCACGTAAATATCTTTCCACAAGGTACTCCCGAACGTATCCATATCCGCCATGAATCTGAATAGCTTCGAGTGCACATTCAACGGCAATTTTTGATGCATATAACTTTGCCATTGCAGCATCTTTAAAGTATGGCTTATCTGCGTCCTTTAGTGCAGCAGCTTTGAAAGTAAGCATTTTTGCTGCATCAACTTTCACAGCCATATCAGAAATTTTAAATTGAATCGCCTGGAAGTTGGATATGGTTTGTCCAAACGCTTTTCGTTCTTTGGCATATTTAATGGATGCCTCGAGTGAGGCTTCAGCAATACCGATTGCCTGAGCAGCAATGCCTATCCTTCCACCGTTCAAAGTATTCATTGCAAAGTTGAATCCCCTTCCTTCATCCCAAACCATATTTGTTGAAGGCACACGGCAATTTTCAAAAGTAAGTGAACAGGTATCCGAGCTTCTGATACCGAGTTTGTCTTCTTTTACACCATGTCCAAATCCTGGCGTTCCTTTTTCAACTATAAATGTAGATATACCTTTATGAGCTTTTTCTTTATCGGTTGTTGCCATTACAAGAGTATAGTCAGCATTAATACCATTAGTTATCCAGTTCTTAATTCCGTTCAGGAAATAAAAATCGCCGTCTTTATCGGCAGTGGTTTTTTGTTTTGTTGCATCACTTCCTGCCTCGGGTTCAGATAATGCAAAAGCACCTAGTTTTTCCCCTTTTGCAAGCGGGATTAAAAAATTTTGTTTAATGTGATCAGATCCATACTTTTCGAGTCCATAACAAACAAGTGAATTATTAACAGACATTATTACTCCAACACTCGCATCAACTTTAGAAATTTCAATCATGGCAAGAACATAGCTGATTGTATCTAGTCCGGCTCCTCCGTAATCGGGGGAGACCATCATACCCATGAACCCGAGTTCACCCATTTTTTTTATGATCTCATAAGGAAATTCAGCATGGATATCACGTTCTACAGAAGAAGGTGCAATTTCATTCACAGCAAAATCCTGAGCTGATTCTTTAATCATTAAATGATCGTCCGTAAAATTAAAATTCATAGTTCGACCTGTTTGGTTTAATTGAAAAAAAATATAAGTTGTTCCCCGAGTAGAAAATTTTTTAGCAGAGTTATTTTCTATTCAAAAATAATGTATTAAATTTTATAGCGCAATCAATTTTTTAATTGAACCTTAGATTGAGTTTAATCGTTTATCAGCTAAAATAAGGTGTACGGATAAAATGGCAGAAGAACAGATAACAGAGGAACAGGTAACTAAAACCATACTTAAGGGACTAACCTTAAAAGAATTAAAAGATTTTTTTTCCGTAGCAGACGAGAAAAGATTCCGGGGTGAACAGGTATTTCACTGGCTTTATGGTCATATGGTTGAAAGTTTTGATGATATGGCCAATGTTCCGAAATATCTCAGAAGAAAGTTAAATGCCTATTGTGAGATAATGACCCTCCAACCTTTAACTTCAGAACTATCACCCAGAACCGGTACAAAGAAATTTATTTTTGTTACTAAAGACAATTTTAAAGTAGAATCTGTTATCATCCCTGAACCGAAACGGACTACTCTCTGTATATCAACCCAGGTAGGATGCCCCTTAGATTGCCAGTTCTGTGCAACAGGATTAATGGGGTATAAGAGAAATCTTAGCCCCGGTGAAATATTTGACCAATTTCTGCTGGCAGCAAAAGATTATAAAGATAAGGGGGAAATATCTAATATAGTTTATATGGGAATGGGTGAACCTCTGTTGAATTTTGTAAACACATTAAAGTCATTGCAGATTTTTGCAGAAGATAAAACAAAAGGTATAAGTCTGCGAAAAATAACTGTATCCACTGCAGGCATAGCTCCTAAAATAGTTGAACTTGCCAATTCCGGTTTAAGAGTTAAAATTGCATTATCGCTTCACTCCTGTTTCGAAGAAACAAGGTCCAAACTGATGCCGATAAATAAAAAGTATTCATTATCAGATAATCTTGAAGCTGTCCGTTATTATGCAAAACAAACCGGAACAAGAATTACTTTTGAATACATTCTCATAAAAGATGTTAACGACAGACAGGATGATCTGAACGCCTTAGTTAGATTATGCAAATCTTTACCATGTAAAATTAATGTTATACCTTTCAATTCTATTTTCCATATGAATCCGAAAGGATATGCAGCGGAACTAAGACCAACGACTAAAATAAAAATGGATGAATTTGTTCAGAAACTTCGTGATAATGATATCACTGTTACAGTAAGATATACGCAGGGAGAAGATATCGCTGCGGCATGCGGACAGCTTGCATACAAGCTTGAGCATCCTGATGATCTGTTATGAAAAAGTTAAGTCATGATGAAATTGCAAAATCACGAAGCACCCTTGATACTCTTAAATTCGTAAAAAAACTTCCGGTCACAGTTATATTAAGCAGCATCAGAAGCAACTATAACGTAGGTTCAATCTTTCGTACTTCAGACGGAGCAATGATTGAAAAACTCTACCTCTGCGGTTACACACCTCATCCTCCAAAACCTGGTTTGCCCGGCGGAAAAAAAGAAATTCACAAAACTGCTCTCGGTGCAGCAGAAAGCGTAAGCTGGGGATATGCTAAGGATCCAATTGAAGTAATTAAAAATGTTAAAGCTGATGGACTGAAAGTCTGCGCACTTGAATTAACTTCCTCAAGCAAACCTTATTATGAGATAACCGAAAATGATTTCCCAATGTGTCTTGTAGTGGGCAATGAAATTTCAGGAGTGTCACAGGAAATTCTTGATGAGTGCGATTTTTCAATTGAAATTCCGCAATATGGAATTAAGCAATCATTAAACGTAGCTGTTGCTTATGGAATTGCAATTTTTGAATTGAGGAAGGTATTTGATGGCGCAAAAAATTAAATTATAATGCCGCAGTAAAGTACTCCTCCCCGTTATCCTTAGTATGAATCATAAGAAGATTTGCTCTTACCATCTTAACTAATGTTCTTGATGCTCTCCTTTCAGAAATGTTAACAAGACTGCTTAATTCCTTTGTAGATATTCTTTCTCTTCGTGCAAGGTATTCAAACACTGTTTTTTCATTAGGACCGATAGTATATTTTTTTAATGCATTGTCACCTGAATTTGACCTTAAAATACGCACCATCTCCTTGCTAGCCTGCACACTTTTATCATTTACACGAATGGTTACAATAGCTTTGTTAATATCAAATTCATTTAGATAATCCTGTATTCGATGAGGTTTATTACCTGATTCAGGAACGGATGTAATTACTATTTCTTTACCTTCATATTCCAAAAAACCAATTTCAATTTGAAGAGGGGGTTCACAATATCTGAGCGCAGTTTCTTTGATTAGTTCCGCAGTCTCTTTTTCACTCTCTACACCTATAACTTTCTTATCATCATCAATACCAAAAATTACAAAACCGCCTTTTGTATTGGCAAAAGCAATCATTTCACGAGCTATTTTATCCGGTGTGGAAAACTTACGTTTAAACTCGCATTGAATATTCTCCCCTTCTTCAATGAGTTCTTTTAATTCTTTGTAACGCATAGCTAAGAATTAAATTTGATCTTCAACAAAAATTTACAATTATCTTGGTTTCCTGGGATTCCAGAGTGCTTCAAGTTTTGGTTTCTGATTTCCAGGATCGGGAATTATTGTATCGGGTATTTTTTCATCCGTCTTCCTGATTTCCTCATTTTTTACCAGTTCGTCCAGGTCCGGATTAAGCGCCTGAGTTATCACATCATCTTTTTCACCGGTAATATCATTTTCGACAAAAGATGTTTGATTCTCCTCTTTTTCATTTTCCTTAAGCGCCATCAGTTTAGCTTCTTCCTGTTCTTTTTTTATCCTTGCTAATTCCTGTTTATATCCACCAAGTTTCTTTGCAACTTCACGTGAATATACTGACGACGCATATCGGTTAACAAGCGTATCATATACAACTGCGGCTGAGTCGAGCAGCCTGAGATCTTTTTCAAGTATCCATCCGCCGGCATAAAGTGCTTTCGGAGAAACGGGAGATTCTGGATACATTCTATATATGCTTAAAAATTCCTTCAATGCATAATCAAAATTACCGGCTATCATTTGAGATTCAGCTTTTGCATAAATAGTTTTAGCAGGATCATAATCAAGATCTATAAGAGGCAATTTCAACTTATCAGCTGCGGCATTAACAATACTTTCAGATTGATAATTATCATAAATATACCGGAACAGACTATCAGCTTTTTCATTATTCCCAATGGTCTGATAATAACTTCCCAATGCGTAAAGAGTGTTCGGATAAAACTCTGATTCAGGAAACCGCTCAATATTTTTTGTGTACAGATAATATGCCGAATCCCCCACATCCATTTCTGCCAGGAAAAGGTTACCAAGTTCCAGTTGTGATTTTGAAATAATATACTTAACGGAATCCAGCGGAATAACAGGTAATCTTGGCGGATTACGTTTGAATTTAACAGTATCAAGATTGACCCCTGTTAAAGGCTGGGGAATTAGATTATTAATCTTCTCATCACCGAGTTTTTCATCGCGGTCATCTAAAGCTTTGAAATGTTCAGTAAGAATTTGATTCACCTGGTTAGTATCTGTAAGAATTCCGGATTCAAATAACAACATTAATGAATCGCGTAACATCAGAGAATCTTTACCTCTGAAGTAATCTTTAACGGCAAGATTGACCTCGTTGGTGTCCGCGAACATTCCTATATTCATTAGTGTTATCAGTGAATCTCTCACATGAATTGAATCAGCTACTCGTATCGAATCCAGGGCAGACAGAGAATCCTGTACCGCTTGCGGATCAGGTGCAAACACATTACTCCATATATCGAATAATTCCTGTTGCTCAAGATAGTCGGAAAGAATTTTCAGGGAATCCTGTACATAATCGATAGAATCCTGTTTGAAAATTTCAGGATTTTCAACATAAAACAGTTGTCTGTCATAATTGTCGATTTGTTTTCTTAAGCTGAAGTAGCGGTTAAACAACTGATTTTTTTCTCTTATCCGGGGTGCATATTCCATGGGAGGATTTGATGTGAATGCTTTCTGGTAATACACGCTGGCACTATCGTAATTATTAAAAGCATCTTCATACAACTTCCCTTTATAAAAGCTTGCAAGGGCTGAAAAAGTAGTACCGCGATATGTTGTATCCACCATTGACAGCTGCTCCAGTGCTTCATCAAAACGTTCGAGTGACAAAAGTGTAACTCCGGTTTCAAGATCGATTTCACTGAATTTTTCCTGAAACTTATCCTGTCTTCTCATCGTTCTGAATGATGAGAGTGCTTCCTCATCTCTACCTGCTTCACGCAAAGTATTTGCATATTTAATACTAGCTGCTATCTCAATGTCGAAATCAGGAGAGTATTCGAATACATTTTCATACGCTGCTATCGCATTGTCAAGGTCTCCGGTTTCGATATACAATTTGCCGAGTTCGAAATAGACTTGTGATTTCATTTGGCTATCAACAAAAGGTAAGAGTTCCTGACTAAGTACAATAGCCTCGGAATGATTGTTCTGTGAAATTCTGTAAATAATTTCTTCTAAATAAGAATCACGAATAATCTTAGAGTTATCAATTTCAACTGCCCTTTTCCGTACATCTTCCAGTTGTACTAAACCGGTTAAAAAGTCACGCATTTTGATATTACATCTTGCGATCCAGAAATCAGCTTCCAGCCTGGTATCCTCATCTGGTTCTGTAACCAGTAATTCCTCAAATTTCCTTTTTGATTTCTGAAAATTACTCTGATAGTAGAACGACTTTCCGAGCATCATAAGTGCGTTATCAATGTATGAAGAAGTTGAATGGAACTGCAGAATTTTAGAACATTTTTCAATCACTTTAACAAGTTTAGTATTAGCTGCACCGGGCACCATCAATGGATCTGTAGAAAAAAGATCTCTTTTTTGCGTTAGAATTTCTTCTTCAGCTTCATCGAATAAAGTTTTTGTGTTAAAGTAAAGGTTAAAATAGGTGGTGAAGTTTGTCCATAAACTGCACCCTGATACCAAAAGCAGTAATGAAAAAACTGAAATGAGATTAATACGTGAAAAATATCTTGTGCTCATAATTGAAACTATTAAAGAATAAGAAAAAGAAAAAGGTAAAATATTTTTCTACAAGGCTTGAGTACCAGATTCTTCAGTTCGGATCCTGATGACCTCCTGAATATCAGAAATAAAGATTTTTCCATCACCAACCTGTCCGGTCCTTGCTGAACGAAGAATGGCTTCGACGGCTTTGTCCAGTTTGCTGTCTTCAACTATAATTTCAATCTTTATTTTTGGTACAAATTCTATCTGATATTCGGCGCCCCGGTAGGTTTCAGTATGACCCTTCTGCCGACCATACCCCCTGACTTCTGAAATAGTAAGACCCTTCAAACCTTCTTCAATGAGGGCTTCCTTTACTTCATCCAGCTTAAAGGGCCGAATAATTGCTTCAATTTTTTTCATATGCTGATCCCGGATTATTTACCGTGGCACTGTTTATATTTTTTACCACTGCCACAAGGACAGGGGTCATTTCTACCAACTTTATCTTCAACACGAACCGGCTGCGCCTTGGCACCCTGAGGTTGAGCACCCGATCGCTGAGCTGCGGTGAATCCTATATTAACTGCTTCTTGTTTGGTTTCAACCATTCTCTGCACTGGTGATCTTCTTCGTTCCTGAACTTCGCCCGGAGCCTGAGGAAAGAATTTAAATGCAAATGATACTGACTCATTTCTTATCTGTTCAAGGAGCTGAACAAATAATTTAAATGCTTCAGCTTTATACTCAACCAATGGATCCTTTTGACCGTAAGCTCTTAACCCTATACCTTCTTTAAGATCATCCATTTCACGAAGATGATCTTTCCACTTGGAATCGAGTACGCTTAATACAGCATAACGTTCAAGTCGTGCCATTAATTCTGAACCAAGCATTTCTTCTTTTCTTGAATAAAACTCCTTTGCAGCATCTACGATTTTTTGGATAAGTCCTTCCCTGCCAAGGGCTTCAAATTCCGTTGATTCAATTTTAGGTTCTACAAGAAGATAATGCAAAATTTCTTCTTTTATTGCTTCCGAATTAAAATCATCGAAGTGTTTATCAACTACTGAATTAATAAATTCTTCCATCAAATCCAAAATTTCACTCTTCAACCTGTCGCCTTGCAGAGCTTTTTGTCTTCTTGTGTAAATAACTTCACGCTGGGAGTTCATTGTATCATCGTACTCAAGAAGTCTCTTTCTTATTGAGAAGTTATTCTCCTCAACTTTTTTCTGAGCGCGTTCAACCGATTTGGTTATCATCGGGTGCTGAATTACTTCACCTTCTTTAAATCCAATACGCTGCATTACAGATGAAATTCTATCGGATGCGAATAATCTCATCAAATCATCTTCAAGAGATATAAAGAATTTGGAAGTACCGGGATCACCCTGACGACCGGCACGACCTCTTAACTGTCTGTCGATTCTTCTTGAATCATGCCGTTCGGTACCGAGAATAAAAAGCCCACCGTTTTCTTTTACTCCTCTGCCAAGTTTAATATCGGTACCTCTGCCAGCCATATTTGTTGCAATGGTGATAGCACCTATTTCACCGGCATAAGCAACAATTTCTGCTTCACGCTGATGCTGTTTGGCGTTGAGTACATTATGCTGAATACCCTTCCGTTTAAGCATTCTGCTTATTGTTTCCGAGACTTCAACAGATGTTGTACCGACCAAAACGGGTCTGCCCTGTTTTTTAAGATTATCTATTTCGTCAAGGATGGCATTGTACTTTTCTCTTTTAGTCCGGTACACTGCATCATCAAAATCCTCTCTTGTTACCGGTCTGTTTGTAGGTATGACAACAACCTCAAGCTTGTAAATCTGGAAGAATTCCCCTTCTTCGGTTTCTGCTGTACCGGTCATTCCGGCTAGTTTATTATACATTCTGAAATAATTCTGAAGAGTTATAGTTGCAAGCGTTTGAGAGTCACGCTCAACTTTTACATTTTCCTTGGCTTCAATTGCCTGATGAAGACCGTCTGAATATCTTCTGCCCGGGAGTATACGTCCTGTGAATTCATCCACAATGGCTATTTTGCCTTCTTCAGTAATTACATACTGATCATCTTTTTCAAAAAGTGAATAAGCACGGAGAAGCTGATTTATTGTATGAATTCTTTCACTAGCAACCGAATATTTCTGATAAAGTGCGTCTTTGCGTTTCACCTTCTCTTCTGGTGAAAGATCCGGATCATTTTCAAATTTGCTGATTTCAGTTCCCAGATCAGGAAGGACGAAATACTCTTTTTCAATACCACTTCCTTTTGCTAGTTCCTCTCTGCCTTTTTCAGTTGTATCTATACTGTGATTTCTTTCATCAATAACGAAGTATAGTTCATCATCAATGATATGCATATTCTTTCCTTTTTCACGAAGGAACTCAAGTTCAACTTCCTGCATCAACTTCTTATAAGAGGGTTCTGCAAAAACTTTTGCGAGTTTTTTGCTTTTTGGCAATCCGCGGTGTGCACGTAACAGCAGTATTCCTGCTTCTCTTTCATTTCCATTTCCGGATGTTAAAATTTGTTCAGCTTCCTGAACCAGCTTAGCTACAAGATTCATCTGTAATTTATATAGTCTCTCAACCTTTGGCCTCATATCATAAAACTGATGATCATCCCGGTCTACCTGACCAGAAATAATTAACGGAGTTCTTGCTTCATCGATCAAGACAGAGTCGACTTCATCAACTATGGCATAATTATGTTTTCGCTGTACCTGGTATTCAAGTCCGACAGCCATATTATCACGCAGGTAATCAAACCCAAACTCGTTGTTTGTTCCATAGGTAATATCGCAATTGTATTGTTCTCTTCGCTGCGATGGATCCATTGTATTGAGAATACAACCGACGGTAAGACCATGAAATTTAAATACTTCACCCATCCATTCACTGTCACGTTTTGCCAGGTAGTCGTTAACGGTCACCAGATGAACTCCCAATCCGGTAAGAGCATTAAGAAAAATCGGAAGAGTAGCAACTAGCGTTTTTCCTTCACCGGTTGCCATTTCGGCAATTTTACCCTGATGCAAAACTATACCGCCAATAAGCTGAACATCGTAGGGAATCATTTCCCAGGTTATTTTATTACCGACAACAGTCCAACTCTTACCGCAAAGTCTTTCGCAGGTTGATTTAACAACTGCAAATGCTTCGGGTAGCAGTTCATCCAAAACAGTTTCATATTCATCAGTCAGTCCCTCCTCAAGTCCTTCAAGCTCATCATAGGCGGCGGTCCTGTCAAATTCTTCATCTGACTGCAATCTTATTCTGATTTCTTCAATTTTTTTTCTTGTTTCCCGGGTTCTTTCCTGGATGATGTTTTTTAATTCGACAGTTTTTTGTCTCAATTCATCATCAGACAATTTCTTTAATTCTTCATAATGACTGTTGATCTCATCAACAACGGGCCAAAGAACTTTCAGATCTTTTTCGTGTTTATCACCGAATATTTTTTTGAACAGATTTAACATTTAATGAATATCCTGATTCTTATTGATGTTTAAAATTAAGAATGCATGTTGTGATATGCAATTTACGAAATTTTGCATTTGTAAGGGCTAAAAGCATTATTTTGATTTAATATACAATCCGAGTGCGTGCAGAATGTTTTTCGTAATTTCTATTCTTGAAACAAATCCCTGTTCTGGTTTTTTACTCTCAAGATTGGTCGCGAAAAAGTAAACATTATCATCTCTTTCAATATACCCAACAAACCAGCCGACCTGATTTTCAAAACGAATGCCCCACCCGGTTTTAGCTCGCAAAGTATATTCATCTGTTTCTTCGTAAATCATGATTTTTTTTACTATATCAACAGTACGTTTCGAAAATTTAACCTGATTAAGGTATAACTTTTTAAGAAATTCTATCTGTTCATCCGGAGAGATTCGAAATCCTCCTTCAAGCCAGAACAAATCTATACCGCCGGAAATATTCTGATTGCCGTAGGTATTAAGATTCACAAGTTCCTGCATTTTTTCTTCGCCAATACGTCGTGCTATTTCCTGGTAAAACCAGACTGATGAGAATCTGAATGCATGCTGCATATCCATATCTTTATTCCATTCATTCCAGCCTCTGTCAATTCCATCCCAACGTATTGTATCATTTTCATTAATGACTGCTCCGGTTTCCAATGCGGCAAGTGAATTGAATATTTTAAAAGTTGAAGCCGGAATAAATCGCTGACTGCATCTTTCAGGATTGTAACGGATATATTTATTATTATTCAGATCATATAAAACAAAGCATCCGTCATGATTATATTCAACAAAATATTTTTTGAGATCAAGTATATGATTAGATTGTGAATACAAGAATATAGATGACAATATCCATACAGAAATAATAAGTGATGATTTCATTTGTTTTTATAAGTGTTTAAGGAATTTTACAAGAATGACTGTTCAAAACTTAGTTATGAGTTCTGCAATTTCAAAGTAATTTTAGTGGGTAATTATTTTTAATTAAGTTTCAGAAAAAGATTTATAATAAGAATGCAGCGACAAAAGAGATTATCGGTTGAATTTACAAGGAAACTTGCCGAGTTTACTGTGGGAGCACTTTCGGTTCAGCAATTCGACAAATTGATAGCCCTTATAGAACAAGAAATTAAACTGCATTATTTTACTTCCGCTTCCGAGTCAAATCTTTTAAGGATTATTGAAAATCAATTCGACAAAATATTTTTTCTTAAAGAATGCCTTACCTATCCTCAGAAGATAGAAGTCCTGGTTACTCTTTCCTCAAACAGCAATTACCTGTCAGATATTCTTGTTCGTAATCCGGAATACTTTTTTTTAATTACCAACACAAATAAAATCAAAATTCCTCTAACAGAGTCTGATTATGAATTACTAGTAGCAGAAACAGCCAACAGGTTTAAAACATTTCAGAGCAGAGTTAATGCACTTCGTAATCTTAAAAGAAGAGAACTTTTAAGAATAGGGATAGCAGACATTTATCTTGGTGAAAATCTTGAAAGGATAACAACTGAACTTACGTTTCTCGCAAAATCGATAACGCGGGTATTGTTTGAATTATGTTACAGAGAAGTACTTTCAAAATATAAAATTGAAAAACTGTCAAATAAGTACTGTCTGATAGCTCTTGGTAAACTGGGTGGTGAAGAACTTAATTATAGTTCCGATATTGATTTAATAGCATTTACAGATAAGAATACGTTTATCAATAAAAAAATTTACTACAATCAGTTGATTACTGAAACTATTCAACTTTTTATTGAGCAGACATCTTCTGTTACATCAAATGGTTTTTTGTATCGTGTTGATTTCAGATTACGACCCGATGGCAGAAATGCCCCTCTGTGCGGATCAATCAATCAGTATTTGCATTATTATGAAATGCGCGGTGAAGATTGGGAAAGACAAATGCTGATTAAATCAGGATTCATTTGCGGCAATACGAATTTATTTAAAAAGTTCACATCGTTTATTGAAAAATTCATCTATCCTTCTTCATTCAGAGTTTCACCTTTAGTTCAGATTAAAAAACTGAAATCGAGTGTTGAAAAATTACGCTCTGATGAATTGAACATTAAGTTGCTGCCCGGCGGTATCAGAGATATTGAATTCTCCGTACAGGCTTTACAATTATTGAACGGCGGGAAAATGCCGGTGATCCGATCAGCTAATACTTTGAATTCAATCAGACTGCTGAGTGAGAAAAATCTTCTGAGCAAAAAAGAATCGCAAATATTATCAGAATCATATATCTTCTTCAGAAAAATTGAGCACTATCTTCAATTAATGAATAATGCACAGACACATACAATTCCTGACTCAGGTGAAATGCAGCATAAATTGGGTATTTATCTTGGATTTAATACAACGGCTGGCTTCAGAAAAGCATTAGCAGATCACCGGGCAAGGGTTTCTGAAGTATACAAATCAATAACTGTAGATAACAACGATACTGAGCAGGCTTTTTCAGAAGAAATAATTTTTTCGGATGTGAAAAGAGCTACCGATAATCTGGAATTTCTTCAATATGGAAAAGGGATTCTCGCTGCAAAAAAATTTGATGCGCTAACGACCTCCCTTTATGAAAGTATTCGTTCCGAATTATTTCGTTACTTAAAAAATTCTTCGGCTCCCGATCAGATTCTTGAAAACTTTACAAGGATAATTAAATCAGCACAATTTCCCGGAATATGGTATAAAGAATTTGCGGATCTGAACTACTTCCGACTTTTCCTGAAATTGTGTGAAAACTCTCAATATGCCATTAACCTCTTTGCGGAGGATAAGTATCTCAGAGATTTGTTTCTTTCGAGAAAATGTCTGGAGAAAATTGTTAGGAATTCATTTCAAAATTTTAGTACTAAGGAAATTTTATTCATTCTTTCTGTTCAGTACACTTCAGGATTAATTGATTTAAAGTTTGTTAATTCTGTTATATTCGATTTTATTTCCGATAAAATAAAATCACTGAGTTATATATTCTCGGATAAAAAGAAATGGAAAGATGATTTTCTTATAATTGCAATGGGTAGTCTTGGAGCAAAAGAGATCACCTTCTCATCAGATATTGATTTGATATTTACTGTTAAAAACATAAATAAGTATCCGCGTATTCAGAAAGAATTCCAGGAGATACTTTCAGAGTTAAAAAATTATTTATCTCCGTTTGAAGTCGATTGTAGATTAAGGCCAGAGGGAAAGAACAGTTACCTTATATGGGATCTGGATACTTATTTTGAGTATTTGAGAAGCCGGGCAAGAGTGTGGGAAATTCAGGCATTCCTTAAAGCTAATTTTATTGCAGGCAGTAACGCACATTATAATAATTTAGTCAATGTACTTATTGAACGGATAAAAACTCTGGATGCACAATTCATAAAAAATGAATTTGCAGCAATGAGAAAAAAAATTATATCAAATACTGGGTCTGCCGGAAGTCTGAATGTTAAATCATCTCCCGGCGGTTTAAAAGATATGGAGTTAATAACCGCATATTATGTGTTGACTGATCACAAAATAGCAGAACAGTCAACCGGTTTTGGAACAGAAAACTCTGCAAAAATTTTATCTTTGCAGAAACAAATTAAAACTGATTTTAAAACTATTGCTGATAATTTCGCGCTGATGAAGAAAATTCTTTTGGCAAATACCAACATGTTTGATGTAAGGAGTGGAAGAATTGCAGGTGATGAACTCAAAATTAAAAGACTCTCCATCTTTTTGGGCTATAAGAATTCTGATTCATTCCTGAAAGAATGTAATACGATTATGCAAGACAATTTGAAAATTCTTAAAGAGGTTTTAAGTTGATTATGAACTTATTGTTGAAATATTACTACGTCTTAACAGGACTCACAGCATTTATTGTTTATCTTTTTACACTTGCACCATCTGTAATTCAAATAGACACAGGTGAGCTAGCTGCAGTCCAGGCAACTCTTGGTATAGCGCATCCTACCGGTTATCCTCTTTATACTATTGTTGGCTTCCTTTTTTCAAAAATTCCCTTACCCTTCACAACCATCTATCAGTTGAATTTGCTTGCAGCAATTTATTGTGCACTTGCGGTTTTGATATTCACATACACAGCAAAGTTCATTCTTGATAATTTAGAAATTTTCAATTTTCATAGAGAAGACAAACCAGCTAAAAAAAACAAGAAGGATAAAAAACAAAAATCAACAGAAGTGAAATCAGTTAAATCAATTCTGGAAGTTAATGAATCAATCAAAATTGTAAGTGCTGTTTTTGCAGGATTATCACTTGCATTGAGCAAAACATTCTGGTTTCAAAGTACTTCTGTGGAAGTTTACTCATTTCACGTATTGCTGATGAGCCTGATTTTGCTTTCACTTATTAAAGCTTTTATCGTCAGAGAGGAAAAACAAGATAATATTAAATCGAAAAGCTGGTTATGGTTTGCATTTTTTCTTTCACTTGGATTTACCAATCACATGACGACACTGCTGATCCTTCCGGGTGTCGCTTATCTGTACTTTAACCGGTGGGGATTTAACAAAAGCAGTGTGTTTAGAATTGGAATAATGCTGCTTGTCTTTTTTCCTGTTCTAATTCTTATCTATTTATATTTTCCGATTCGTTCGGCGCAGCAGCCCTTTCTTAATTGGGGTAATCCTGTTGACTGGGAAAGAATTTACAGGCACATCAGCGGTTTTCAATATCAGGTCTGGCTGTTCTCCTCAACCGAGGTTGCAAAAAAACAATTTGAGTACTTCTTAAGTAATTTCACATCAGAATTTTCGATAACCACAATTATTGTTTTTTTCGGGGCGGTAATTTCACTTATCAGATCTCCGAAACTTTTTATCTTTTTACTGATTTCCTTTGTCTTCACAGTTTTATATTCAATAAACTATGATATAAATGATATAGATGCTTATTTCCTTTTAGCTTATATGTCCCTGGCATTCTTCGGTTTGATGGGCTTTGCAAAAATATTTTACGAAGTTTCAGAAAATAAGACTGTAAAAAATGCTGCAGTTGTTATAGTCGGGCTGATCATTTTTGTACAAGCCTATGTGAATTTTGATAAAACAGATCAAAGCAAAACCTATGTTTATGAAGATTATACAAAAGCCCTGATGCAAAGTGTCGAAAAGGATGCTCTTATATTCAGTTATCAGTGGGATTATTTTCTCTCCGCTTCATATTATTTTCAGTTTGTTGAAGACTTCAGGCGAGATATTGCTGTGGTTGATAAAGAGCTATTAAGAAGGTCATGGTACTATGTTCAGCTAGATGCCAAGTATCCGGGTCTTTTAGATGGAATCAGAAGTGATGTGGGTCAGTTTCTTGAAGCATTGAAACCGTTTGAACGAAATCAAACTTATGATGGCAATCTTCTTGAGACTTTGTTTCAGCGGATAATGACTAATATGGTTTCAACCAGTATGAAAAATCGTGAGTTTTATATAGCTCCTGAATTAGTTCAAAATGAAATGCAAAAAGGTCAATTCAGTCTTCCGGATGGTTACACAATTGTGCCTCACCTGTTTTTATTCAAAGTAACCCGTGAACAAAAATATATTCCGGCACCGGATCCCGATTTTACAATCAGATTACCAGAACGAAAAGATCAGTATGTTAATGCTATAGAAAATTTCATTACCGGAATGCTGGTAAGCAGGGCATTTTATGAACTACAGTATAATAAAATTAACAGGGCTAAACTCTATATAAATAAAATAAGGACTGATTTTCCCGAAATGCGGATTCCGCCTCAACTGCAGAATTTAATAACCGAATAACCAGAGGCAAATGGCAACGAATGACTAAGAATGACCGCATAAGTTCCGAATTTTAAAACTTGATTATTTATCTTAATCCTTTGCAGCTTTTAACAACTCTTTAATCCTGCTTTCAGATAGTTCCTCTTTTGTGAAGAAAGACTGAAGCATAACATCCATTTGCTGAATCAGATTTCGTTTATAATATTTCGGAGCATATACTGAGCCATCAAGCATATATAATCTTCGTGAATTTTCGTCATAAAAAGTATAGTTTACAAAGGGACCGCCCATTCCTTTAATATTTAAATCCCATAAACCCTGTGTAAAGATTGAGTATCTGTCCTTGAAGTTAACCTCATTCCAGGTAAAATAGTCTTCAGCGATCACAACATGTGCAGCGTTATCACTTGTAAGATAATACTTTTCGGTCATCCTGTTTCGTATAGCTCTGACAGAATCGATATTCAGATATTCCGGAGTGGCATTTTCAATCCAGTGAACAAATATCCATCTTTCCATATCACTTCCGGGTGATCTTCTCAACCAGATAAAATTATCTTCCGGTTTGTTTAATGCTAGTTGAAAATCTGCCTGAACATAAATCACCCAGCCGTAATCTCTTAGAAATTTCCCTTCAATGTCTTTTCTTTCATAAGCCCGGTTATACAGACTTTCATATAACCGCTTATCGGAGATTTTCTGATATGCAAAAAGAATATTGTCTTTATTTTTTAAAATTTTAAATTCAAGTTCCTGCATTGATGGAGCTGAAAGAACTGTAACCAGCTGGTTTTTTGCCCAGAGATCGTAACTCCGCAAAATAAAATCTGGTTCATTCAGAAATTTTTCACGGACACCTGAATCAACTATCGATTCAATATATTGAGCTGTGTAAGAACCGGAATTCAGAGGAGCAGCAATCACAATATTTTTTCTATTCCTGAAACTATTAATCTGGTTTGGTGATATTCTGCGAAGGTTAAAAAGATTTTCCGGCTGAGGAGTAAATATTTCAATCTGCAATGCCGATTCCAGAGCAAAGCGGAGATCTTCAAACTCAAGAGAATCAGCCACTACAAAGATTTCATCTTCCACGCCGATTGCAGGTCTTTTGGAAGAATCGCAAGTTATTACAAAACCCAAAAGGATAAAAAAAGTTAGAAATACTATATATTTATTTTTCATAATTACACCGGAACATTTTTTAAGGTTAAATCCACACCAGGAAACCAGATCAGATATAGTCCCCACATCGCAAAGCCAATTGAGAACGGAATTGAAATATTATCATCTATAACTCCTGAGGAAACATTCTCAACCAATGCCCCTATAAATGCAGCAATAAACCCGATCAGGTATTCCGCTCCATAACTTCCAATTTTAGGAGTGAAAAATATTACAAGACTTGCACTAATGAAAAAAGCTAAAGTTCCCTCAAGACTTTTTTTCAGAAATTTTATTCTGCCAAATT
>CAZXCP010000043.1:0-18718 GCA_964639355.1 uncultured Ignavibacteriaceae bacterium | reverse complement strand
TTATTAAATACCAAAAGGGCTACGAACTATTTCGCAACCCTTTGATTTTCAGTGATCCTTACGGTACAGAATTCGAACCATTTAATAGCAGAATTAAAGCTTTTGGGAGAGCTTGTTTGCTCTTGATTTAGTATAATACCGGGTAGTTTTTCCGGATAAAAGTGTTGTTGAAATACGATTTTATCTGGATAAAAATGTGTTAACTCCCGAGTGCGATAAAACTGATGTACCTTCTCGCATGTCAATATGGATATCATCTTTGACTTCAAACCCGATCTTTTGGCACACTAAATCATATCAATTAAATTATTGGACTCTTCTATTATCCACTGATCGTTCTTAATCAATTCATCTAATATCTCTATTTGTTTAGAATTTAACAAAGCATCAATATTTTGATCCTTAACATTACTCCACTTGCTAGTGTGTTCTGTTTCCTCAATCCCTTTGTAGATACCATTGGGAGTAAGTAATTGAATTGTTGGAATTTTTTTCTTTACCAGAGGATAAATGATAAATAAACCATCATAGTCCCAATCGCAAGAATAATAGATGGGTAATCCTCTTGTATCAATATAATCTAACTTCTTTACATTTTTACCTCCTGCAAACCATAATTCTATATTGTTTGCCCTAAATAATGTAGGACGTTTTAAGAAATCAACATTCTCGCAAAGAATGATGCGTTTAGGATTAATACACTCAAGTACATATTTGTATTGTTGATCTTTATCATCTGCCAACTTTTCTATTTGTAATAGAGTTTTTACTGCGTCGATTAATGCTTCTTTTCTCAATAAATATTTTTCGTTTTTGAAAAACATTAACGACACAATCCTGACAGTGGCTTCATTTTTAATAATTTGTTCTCTGAGAGGAGCGAGGTCTCCAGAGTCCATATCCATTTTTATCCCCATAAGCCTCTCGATATCTTCTTCTTCAAAACGAAGTTGAGGTTTCAGAAACCCGGACTCAGATAAAAAAGCTTCATAGGTTTGATATTTTTCCAGATAGTCCTTTTCATATGTCTCGGAAAAGCCTTCTAATACATAGATTCTATCGTGAGCTGTATCCAATTTTCCAAGAGAATTCCTTAGAAAGTTGATTTCACCACTATGGGTTAAAGTATCGTTCAATTTAACTTCCCCATTTTTATATAAATTGTTTAATGCCTTTAACTCAATCCAGTTCATTGTGAAATTCGGTCTAAATAAATATTTAGGTCTTCCTTAGCATCCCTTGTTTTAAAATAAGATGCTGAAGGATAATAGTTGACATTCTCATCGCCTTTCCCTTTAATTAAATGATGTGCATACCACTCTTCTGATAATCCGATATTGAATGTATGTGGTGCCATTGTTATAATCTGATACTGAAACTCTTTGGCAATATCCGGGAATGTACTAAAGTTTGTATTATCAAGGCTTCCAAGTTCCTCTAAGATAATAAACCTTAAAGCCTCTCTCTGCTTTTTTTGTGCGGCAGAAAGTCTGGCAACACCAAGTAGGGCCAGAGCAGAATATGTTTCACCGCTACTGCCTGGGACTTCGGTTCCTGACTTATCTGAAAGTTTAGCCGATAAGTCAAAATATGTTTGTGGATTCAATAATTTATCAATCGGAACTTTGTCTTTTATTCTTGCGAGTCCTTTGAAAAAATCTTCAATGAAATCAGTAATAGAATCCCCAAATTTTAGTTCTCCTTTTGTTGCTGTATTTCTGACCTCATGAGCAATTCTTCTGATATAGTCAATCTTTATCTCTTTATTTCCGTCAAACTCAAGATTAAAATAAAACTTATTGCTTATTTTTCGATTGACAAAGAATGTATTGATCCTTGTTATTTGTTCTTTGTACTTATCATATCTTTCGGTAGTTCCGCTGAATATTTTAATCATATTATCCCTGATACCATTGGCAATGGTTGTTCGGGACTGGTTCGCCTCTTCTAAAGCCGTTGTAATATTGTCCGTGGTTTTAATTTTAGTACCTAATAGCGCTTCTTCCAAAACTTGAAAAGAAAAGTGTGCCTTTCTTATTGTTAATTGCACAGCCGGATTCTTCTCATCACTCGTTTCTTCAAATGCGTTTGAAATACCAATATATACCCGTTTGTATTCGTTCCAACTGTCTTCGTGGTTCGTCACTAAATTTTCAGTACTTTCCCACTTTCCAGTAAATTCTGTTATTGTTTCACCAAAATCTTCAAGGTATTCATCATTGAAGGTCTTAAACTCCTTCTTCTTTTTTGTCAGGTTACTTGTGATCGTACCGAAGTCTTCTTTTTCAATTAACACTAGCTCTTCTAAAGACTCTAGCCGACTCTGTTTTGCCCCTTTTTGCACATTAAACAGGTCCCTTTTTTCACTCCATTGTTTTCGGATCTTCAACAATTCTTCTTTAACAGTCTCAGGTTCCTCAAATTCTACTTTAAATCGGTCTTTTATATCCTTCAACTCTTTTTCTTCATTCTGCTTTTGTGTTTGCAATTGAGAGATTTTTTCATTAATCTGTAAAATACAGGCTACTGCGTCTTTTAACTTTTCTATACAGCCGTTTTCAACAATGGCTGTGTCGAAGGAATAGTCAAAAAGGGAATGATCATATGGTTTTGCATCTTGTATGTTTTTTAGCGCTTCTAACTTGATGGTTAATATCCTAATTTCTTCTTTTAATTTAATGGTTAATTGTTGAATCGATTGCTTAAAATCGGATGTTTCACCCAGTAAGGTTGCATCAGGATTAAACTCAATGAATTGGTGTAATGCTCCTAATTTTAGCCAAAGCCCTTTTCCTTCTCCGTACGAGTGAGATTTAAAATTATGAACCAATTCGTCGGTATTTATGTATTGAGATGAGTTATTAGGATTAGAAATTTCAGAGACTGGTTTTGTCGCATAAAACAGAATGGTTTGTAATTGTTCCTCATTTAAAGTTGGTCGGCTTTTAATATACCAATGCAAAAGCCCATTGTCATCATTATCACGCAATAATGACAATTGCTTTTCTTTGGTTTCTTTTTCCTGCTTAAGAGATATTTTTCTTTTATCCAGCTCCTCTGATTGTTCTTGACGGACTTTTGTAAGATTTCCGAGTGTTCGGTATTTTTTTAGATATGGTTCAGCAAAAATGATTTCTCTTTTTATATCTTGGTTATCCCTGATCGATATATCAATTTTTTGCACTTCATTTTTCCAAATTCCATCGATTTTCGGAAGTATTAGCGTTTCAAGTTCTCTGATGTTTTCTTTTAGCTTTTCAGTGTTTTTTGAAAGTTCTTCATAACGATTAAAATTATTATAGTTCTCATCAGCCTCTTCGTATTTTTCATTTAGAACTTTTTCCTCCTCCGGAAAACGCTTGATGGTTGCAATAAGGTCTTTTATCTCTGCTTGTTTGTTCTCGATTGATTCTTCTACTTTGACTTTTTTTTGCTCTATCTGTCTAACGTCATAATGCAAATTCTGTAATTCGGTGCTTTTAAGCAATTTGAGTTTTTCTTTATAGGACTGCTCTAAATTCTGCAGCTGGGTTAACTCTGTTTGTTTAAAGGCCATTTTTTTGATGTTCTGATTCAGGCTTTCATACTCTCTCAATATTGTTTCAAGTTCGGATTGTTCTTTCTTGAAATTTGTAAGAATATCTTCATCTGATTCATCAAAAAGAAATTCTTTTAGGCTTCTGGACGCTTGATTTCCACTTAAATTTATTGCTTTAGCCTTTGAAAAAGACTGTATCACTTTGGCATATGCTTTTAAGTTTTTGTCCTGGCTGAGATTGAGAGGCATAATGTTTTTATCGTACAGGAAGCGATAGTAAGTGTTAACACTTTCGTTGTTGGAGAAAAAGTTTAGACGAAGTCGTTCTTTTTCGTATATGAGCGTAGCTAAATCTTGTAAATTAACGATTTCTTTCTCTCCGTCATTTTTAACTTTTAGCAAATTGTTTGCAAAAAGTAGTTCTTCTTTATTAAGAGAAAGTTTATTTATATTTTGGTTTATATCAGCCTGTTTGCTAATAACAAATGGAATGATACGTTTCCCTTTCTGACTGTTTATCTGTATGCCAATTGTAATAAATTTGCCTGCATCAACTTCAATATTTAAAAAGCAATAGGCAAATTTACTTTTATATGGGAGGGTGTGAATTTTTCGTTCTTCACGCTTAACACCATCTGTTCCAAATTTGATAAGGTTCTTATCATACACAAAAATCATTTGAAGCAAGTCTGCAATAATGGATTTCCCTACACCGTTTGGGCCGATAAAGTCAGTCCTTACAGAATGAAAAAGATAATCGTGTATATAATGCTTTAAAATGCCAACGGTTGATAAAGAATATATTCTTGGATAGTTCATTATTCATCATCATTTTTTAGTTTCAGAATAAAAGATTCGAAATCAAGTAGCTCTTCTTCATACAACTTACCTAACCGGTGAATTGCTGGTCTTATTTCAAAAACTAATTCTTCATCGCGTCCTGATTGTTTTTCGACCCAGCCCAAACGTTCAAAACTTTTTATGGTATTGGAGAATTTTAAGTGTACTTCTTTCCACTCCCTTTCATCATACGACTCTCTAATATCATTGAATAAGATTCGTTTGTATGCTTCCTGATGGTCACTTTCAAGGATTTGCATTTTAACATCATCCCAATAGATTATCTTTTCTTCAGTAAAATACTTTTGGTAGTACATGTCTAGAAGTGTTAAACCTATCAATGTTTGTATTGGTGTAAGCTCCTTGTTTCGGGTTGCATCGTTTAATTTTCCTTTCCCATTTAATGAAAAATCCAGATAATAACAGCGGTTTCCGTCAAAATTATCAGGAACTAGATTTAACCGATATAAATTGGCATAAAAGAACTTCCAGTTGTCTTCCTTTTCTTCTAAGACCGAATATTCTGCATAATATTTTTTGTCAATATGTTTGCCTGACAACAATAGAATATTGATATCGGCAAAATATTTCTCAACGCTTTCATCAAGTAAAAAAGAATAGTCGCTTATTTCATTATTTTCGTTTTCCATAGAGAGAGTTTTTGTTTTGAAAGGGAGATGAGTTTTTGTTCCACATCAATGAACACATCAGTATTCTCCGAAGTATAAGCCATCATTCGAGAAGCAACTTGATATGCAACAGACAAATCCTTTTCTTCATCAACAATGCGATTCATCAATTCTTCCATAGACACCTTACCTTCGTGTTCTAAAATATTTTGAGCTGTATCAACCCATTGATTAATAATTTGCTGACGGTGGATTTCTTTTTCAATTTTCAACTTTTCCTTACGTTCATAGTCTTCGTCAACTTCAACATCAAGTATAATATTCGGTTTGGGTGGTTGAAATTCGTAATATTTTGGGAACAACATTCGAACTGGTTCATGTACTAATTGCTTTAAAGGGAAATTGTTCCTGAATTTTACACTATCATTAGTATATTCAGCACTTTCCAAAATTGTTCTGTGCAGCTTTTTTAGTTGTAACCTAAAAAAAGCTCGTGCAGAGAACTGCTCCTGTAATTCAGTCAATTTCTTGCTGGCATGGTTAATTTGCCTGCGAATAATACTCACTTTCCTGTCTGTCGAGTTGAAAAACTCTTTCAGATCATTATATATTTCCTGTGCTTTTTCCCAATCCTCCTTACTTCTTTGCACATTCTCAGAATCATTTTTACCATCGTTCTCCATCTTTCGATAGAATGAATCTACAATACTTTGTAAATCGCTGAGGAATTTGTCTTTAAAAATTATAGCTTCTGTAATATCTTCCGCTTTTTCTCCAAATGTTCTAAAAACAAGAGTAAACTCTCTTACTAAAGAAGTTGCACTTTGTTCATCTTCTTTTCGGAGAATGTCGTTAAGTTGCTGGTAGGCTTCCCTTAATTCATCTTCTAAATCTTCTAAATGATCAGTTATTATCTTTTTTGAACCTTGTATAAATATCCTACCATACTTTCGCTCTAGTTCCTCAATTGTTGTAATCTCATCGGGGTTTAAAGAAAATGAGTCCTGCATACTTTTTTCGAGCGGATGGTTTTTGTATGGATTTTCTAATTTATTTATCATTAAATCCACTACATTTCTTGCATAATCTGTCAGATAATATTTCCAAGGTTCATCAGGATAGCTGCGTAGGAAATAGTGAAACAAGTTGTCTTTTATACCACTCCAGCTTCGGGTAGAATCCTGGTTAAATTCAACTGCTATATCTTTTAATATCTCATTAACCTCTTTTTGCGTAAAATATTCATCGATTTCACGATTTCTGATTTTATCGTAAAGTGTGATGATCAAATAGCCTCCATCAAATTTTGATGGAAGGAGCAGGTCGTATTTGGTGTATAGTTCTTTTTGCTTCAAAATCGTAGACTAGGAAAGGTAATAGAGTTTTACAAACTATTTATATCTTTTTCAATTAACCGATATTTGTCTTTTACATCTTCACCCTGATAATAATTAAGCAGGTCTTCTTTCGTTAAAGTACCTTCACTCAGGAATTTTTTCAAGTACTCCTGATTAAACTCCATCAATAATATACTCTTTTCTAGCTGTTTAAGAATTGATTTATTATTTTCAATGTTATTGTTAACCAGATTTTTTATTGTTGTAATTTCATTGATATCCTTTATTAGCCTGTTTACTAAAATCATCAGTGTATCTTTATCCAAGTCAATTTGCCTAGCATTTAATGCAATATTTCTGGCGAGCATATATGCGATTGCTAAATTGGAATAATCTCCTTTTTGAGAGTTGATAATGGCAACAAACCCTATTTCCGGAATATAGCCAATATTTTCGACTTCTTTCAAGACTGAATTATCAACTAACGAAATATCGAAAACAATAAGGCTCACTTTTGCTTCCCTGTTAACTTGTGCTTCAAGCAACTGGCTCCAGGCAGTGTCTGCTTTTCGTGTAAATAAATCTTTTGCTTCAATATTGCCCAAACGGACGCTTTTATCAAATTTGCATTCAATGGCAATTTTAAGATTTGAGTTACCGTCTATCTCACAAATAATATCACCCGTTTTATTTTTAGGCAGGATACCTACGCTATTTCCTGTCAGTACGGCTCGATCTTTTAGCCTTTTCTCTGAGAAATATTGATTGAGAAACTCTGCAATTTCATCTTCAGCCAATATCCCTTTGATTGAGCTTTTGTAAAAAAGCTCCTTTTTCATTTCAAAGATCATTTTCAGGCTTTCCAGTTCGGTTCCTAATTCATTGCTGGTTTTTGAGAGAAATGCAGATATACGATCTTCCATTAAAGCCAAAACCCCGATATAAATGGCCCGAAGTAATTTCTCATCTCGTTCCGCAACAGGAAGGTTATCAAAATAATTGAAAATAATCTGATTTTCAACCTCAAATTCTTTAATCTCTACGCGTTTAAGCTGCTGGTTAATTTTAAGCATTATCTAATCGTATAAATTTTTAACATATCGGTTAATGTAACCATTTAACCCACTTCCACCTCTAGCCACCCTCTTCATATTTTCAACATGATGCTGACCTGCCTTCCGGTAACTATAGCGGTATGTTCGGAAAGTACCTGTAAATTCTACAATTATAAAATCAGTGCCGATTTCATAGGAGGAGATACCTGAATCCCCTCCTGAATTTCTGTATCTTTCCATTGTAAATATTAAACTTTAGAATAACGGTAAACACCTTTAATATTACGGGCAAGATACTGTCCATGTGAACCTGCATTCATAAGATCTTCATATACATATTGAGGCACATCAAAATACTGATATACTCCGCCGTTTAAGAACTCAATTTCTAATGTTTGTGAATTTGCATCATATCCTATTGATGCAATGTTCGATGATGAAACTGCTTGTCTGTTCATAATGTAATTATTTAATGATACGTTTAATAAATGGACTTTGGGATCTCCAAGTCTCTAAAAATTCTTTGTAATTAGGGTTGTCTTCCAATTTAATTCCCCAACCGCCTGGATGCATAGAATCTTCATCCCTTTGCTCATCATAGATAATTGGATCCTGACTATCTGGTCTGCGATCTTTAGGTGGTGCATCAATTAATGTCCGCATGGGAAGCTTAACTGCTTCACCAAGTATAATCGCTTCACCTGTTCTTAAAATCGGTAACATACTAGTTAATCCTTCTAAATTGTCTGTTACAGCACCGGTAATATGCCCCCTGTCGGTTGCATTTGCTAAACGTAGCGCAAAGAACGTCCCACATTGAGATAAAATGGTTGAATTAACCTCTGAAGGTCTTTGGCTAACAATCATTGCACCAATACCATATTTGCGTCCTTCCTTTACTATTTTCTGAACTACAGGCAATGCACTGCCTTCATTATTTAAATAATTATGCGCTTCCTCCATCAATAATAATAAAGGCCTATTTCTTCCACCCTGAGATAAATTTCTGGCCCAAAAAAGTCCGTCATAGATAATTCGCAGCAGAACCCCAATGATGGTGTTTAATATAGAAATTGGAACACCGGATAGGTCCATTATCGTAATGGGTTTATCGCTTCCTATCCAACTTTGTATTAATGAATCCAAATCTTTTTCAGTTTTGCCATCTTCTGCAGGAGTCCATTTTCCAGGTTTAAACAAGAAGTCGAAACGTGGTATTCTTAATTTTGCGCCCAGAGAATGAAGTTGTTGACTGTTGTTTAGGCTCGGGGTTACAGGATGTTGAACACGATCACCATTATCCTTGCTGGTATTTATAGGTTTAAAAACCGGAGGAATGCCTTTTATAGGATCGCCTTTCATCTCGTGTCCAGCTTCATCTGTTTCAAAAGCTAAAGGTTTTCCGGCTTTATCCGGATAAAATTTTCCCAATGTTTCTGTGTATAATTCATGCCATAAATGATTTAAACTGAATGGAATTGGTGAGTCAACATTAAGAGAATCCGTATTGATACCATCCTTTGGATATGTTTCCAGACTTTTTAATTTGGCATTGGTTATGCGTTCTAATACCGTGTTGTAATCTTTCTCATTCCCAAATTGGCCAAAACTAATTGCAGCCAGCTCTTCAAAACTAAGAGCCCAGAAAGGAATAAACAAGTCTTTTTCGATGCTGCCTTCGGTTTTATCTGCGTTAACCTTGAAAATATTTGCCCTGTCTTTTAACGCATTTCCATATTCCCCGTGTATGTCAAAAACAATTACTCTAGCCGAAGGGTATCTTTCAGGATCAGAAACCGCATTTAAGATACTTGCAACTGTAGTGGATTTCCCGGAACCGGTAGTTCCAACAATTGCAGAGTGACGGGTAATCAGTTTATTGATGTCAATCAGTGCAGGAATTGATTCAGCTCCAGCTATATGTCCGACCTTAACAAAGTAAGGTTTATCTGGTTGTCCGTAAATCTTTTTTAAATCGTTTTCTGAAACAAGGTGAACTTCATCACTAATTGTCGGATATTGAGATATTCCTCTTTGGAAAGCTCCATTTCGCTGTCCTTCTCCAATTAGTTGTACTTTGATCCATCGATACCCATATGGCTGTGTCAAAATCTGATTTTCGGGTACAGCACTGGCTCCAACCTGCGTAACAAGACCAAACAGATCAATATAACCAATGGGGATTTTTACAAAAGAACCAATTTGTCCAATGCGATATCCTTCGCCATCTACATAAGTTAGGCCAGATGGAGCTGTATTATCTAATGCAACACTTAAAGAGGTGCCGCTTACATCCTGAATTGTTCCGAGATAGGTTGATTTAAACGCCATCCTGTTCTATTTTAAATTGTTCCTTTCCAATCAATTCTTGAAGAAAGTTTCCTAAAACTGCAAAATCTCCAAGTTGAAATTCAAATTTGGCGACTTTTTCATCTGTTTCGTTGCCATCTTCGTCTTTGACGTTAATCTGTTCCTGCTTTACCGCATTTGCTACATTTTCCTCGGCATCGTAATCTAATTTTGCAGGTTTCCATTCTGCCCGAAGACCGCCAATTACTGCTTCGTCAAAAGTCCATATACTTAGGTTAGACCTGTTTTCTGCCAACTCTAGAGCTTTTTCATAATTAATTGTAGTCTTGGTAACGGTATCTCCACCATCAACTTTCTCTTTAATTGTCTTGGTTAAATCTCCAAATAGTAATGTAATAACCATTGCGGTAGGATTTGCTCTTAACGCATTTAGAATCGTGTCATTTAAATGATCATCGCTAAATGAATAGCCGGACATTATTAAAACAGCCGAGTTTTGTCTTAAAAATTTATTCAATCGATCAATTAATGCCAAGTAAGGCATCTTGCGGCTTTGATCATATTTTAAGTGGGATGGGTGGATTATATAAGAATCGCTTCCATTCAAAGCCGTTGAACGGTATACATCTTTGCTATCTTTTAAATACCAATTAATTGAACCATGTATTTTCCATAATCTGGTCCAGTGGTTAGGTATCAGTCCATCTTCAACTGCTCTTAAATCAAAAAACGGGAAACGAGTACCAACAAATCCGTCAAAGTAAGGAACTTTTAATGCTTCAAATGCTTCCTCTAGTAGAAGATCATAATTTGTAGTAAATATTTCAATGGGAGTATCTCTTTCAATATTATTTACCCATTTGGCTAATTTATGGTATGGTGTTTTATTATCTGGCAAGTTGACATCAAGCTTTTGGGCTATTTTTTTGCAGACTAACTTCTCAAGACTCTCTAACTCTGATTCAGAAAAACCTCTAATATCAGTAGCACCTTTGGAGATTTGCATCATTCCCCTTAAAAAACTCAATATATCTTCAATATTGGGTTTTGTTTTCCCGGATTTTACAACTTCATCAATTAGCTGAGAGTATGCAGCTGCTGAACTTCTGATGGCTCCTTCTTCTACAGACGTTTCCTTTTCTATCTCTTCTTTAATGTATTTTGTCAAACCAGCCACATCAGGAATTAGTGGCCATTTTCCGTCAGGCATAGAAACAGCTAGGGGGCATCCAGCCGAAAGGAAGAATCCAACAGGTTTTTTATCCTGTGACAATGTCTGTCGCAAATATTTCGATTGCCGAATTGGGTCGTGGTAACTCATAGTATATCGATTGTTTATTGGTTTTAGTAATTATTTCAGTTCCATTAATTCTTCTACTAACATCCACACCATCGTAGAGGGATTATGATTGGCATAATCCTGACGTTCTCCGTACAGTTCTGCCAAGCGTTTCCCATTTCGAATGGCATCTTCCTGACTGCCATATTCTTTTAGCCATGCATACATCTGCTCGCTGTTTTTTTCATAGTGAAAGCCTTCTCCAAGAAAAGGTTTCAGGTTATTTTCAATCAATCCCTTAAAATCCTTTCGAGACATCGCATTCTCATAGTATTGAAAATGTAGTAAGTACCATAATTCAAACGCCTCGTTACTCCAGGCACAACCAATTTCCGGTTTATTCTCTTTACAGCGCTGAATGGCATTGTTAAAGTTGTTTACAGAAAAACTATCCCGGTCAAAAACCACCCATAACCGGTCAATGATCCGGCCCTGATTTTTCTCGTATTCAGACTTTAGTCGCAATGCTTCATTTAATAATGATTGTGTGTTCATTCCTGTACCTTCGACATCAATTTGATAGGAGGTCAGCACCCCTTTGGGCAAATCTTGTTTCAGCCCTTCAAAATAGTTGGGCTCAGTAGCTTCGCCTTCACAAACAATGAGGTAGTACTTGCGCTTGTTCCGAGTATTTTTCTTTCGTTTTTGCTCTTCTCTTGCAAACCGCTTTAGCCGTTCGTTGGGGATTTTTATTTTTCGTGCCATTCCGTTATAATATCTGAGAGGTTACCAATAAACGGAATTGCGCCGTAACGCCCTTCGATATAATCTTTTTCGAATGAACGATCTTTTCGGATCGTTTTTCCTTCTTCTTTGTATTCTACCAAAGAGTACATATCGGAAGCGCCAAACTGGTTCTTTTCAATAAAATAGATCTGATCCCTGCGGTAGTTGCCATAATACAATAAATTAGTATCGTGCGTGGCAAAAATGAGCTGGGCATTATTGGGGTTAAATTGCTTTGAATTAAAAAGCCGGGTAACAGCCAGAGTTAATAGCGGATGTAAGCTGGCGTCCAACTCATCTATTACCAATACCCCTCCGTCATTAATGACATCAAATACAGGCCCTGAAATATTAAAGATTTTGTTGGTGCCGGAAGATTCCTGGTTCCGCATATCAAATTCTACATGACCAACAATTTTATTTTCGTTGTTATATTTTTTGTGTATGGTCTTAATATCAATTTTGAAAGCCCCTTCCAAGTCAGTTATTAATTGCTTAACAAAGCCTTCCGGCATATCTTTGGGAAGTTCTTTTGGATCAAAAGGTTTTTTATTAATGGATATGTCATCAAATCCCATATCCAGCTTCTTATAAAAGTTAAGCAATTTAGGACTGGTTTGCTTATTTTCCAGCATGCCGAATGTAACACCTTTGTAACCTTCATGCGTAAGTCCGGAAATGGTAATGAAGTTATTAAACCACAGCATAATTTTTTTTGCAATTTTCCCATTAAACTGATCTGTTACTGTAAGAAACAGTGCATTATCTCGGGTTCGACCTTCCAGGTCTTTTCCTTCAGGAAAATTTTTCATCACTTCGATACCATCATATTCCCTAAGAAACATGGGCTTCTCAGCATTTTTTGGCGCTTCAAACAACCATTCTGCATGTACTTGTTTATTATTCACTTCGAAGCCATACCGATAACGAACGTTGTCAATGATAAAAACTGCTTCAAAGAAAGATGGAGCTTTCTCTGTTTGCGTGCTCAGTAAAAAGGGAGTTACATCTAATTCATCTGTAGATGATTGATCGAAAGACTGTAACACGAGCCGTCGCATAGTGGACATTGCACGAATAAAATTGCTTTTTCCACTCGCATTTGCACCATAAACTACAGCCCCTTTTAATAAGTCAATTCGTTCGGTAGAAAATATATTGGTGTCAATATGCTCCTTAATTGAGGTAGCAGCTAGACTTAGCGTCGTTCTTGTTTTGAAAGAAAGAAAATTGCTTACTGAAAATTCGAGTAACATACATTTGTTTTTATGAGAATATTCCTCAAATATACAAAAAATAAATAAAACAGTTGAAGTATTTGAGAATAATTCTCATTTTTCAACATAAGTAGAATTGTTCAAATTCAAATTATTCAAGATTAACCTTATGGGACTCGAATCCGTAAGTAGTTATACTTAAGATGATTACGTTTTTATTGAAATGTCTTTAATTTTAGTTCGAACACACAAAAGCCCCGTAATAACTACAATTACAAGGCTTTTGATTTCTTAAGGTAAACCCTACGGTACAAAATTCGAACCATTTGATTGCAGAACTAAAGCTTTTGGGAGACATCTTAGCTTTATGAAACTGTCAAATTTAAAATGCGAACAAAAGCAAAAATAATCTAGTAAATTATATTTATATTTGAACTAAAAAACAAAATTAGTCAAATGTTTAGAAGTAGCACTGGTGATACAAAAGAACTTATTCTAAAAATTGCAATGCAGGTATTTGCAAAATATGGATTTCGGAAAACCTCAATTAATGATATTGCCCAGGCTGCATTCAAATCAAAAGGTTCAGACCATTATTATTATAAAAATAAAAATGAGTTGTTTCAGAAAGTCGTTGAAAAAGAGTTTCAACTATTGCGCACAGAATTAGAATTAGTAGCGAAATCTGACCTAAACGGTAAAATGAAATTGACTAATTACATTATTACACGAATGAAAATTCTGAGGGAACTGTCTTACATCAATGATGCGATAAAAAATGGCTACATGGATTATGAATATTTTGCAGGAAAAATCAGGAAGAAATTCGATGATGAAGAGATTTTATTAGTAAAAGAGATAATATCAAATGGTATAATAAATGATGAGTTTGAAGAAAGGGATGAAGAGCAAACTGCCTATGTTATTGTGTCAGCACTGAAAGGACTTGAGGAACCTTTAATGGTCAATATTAAATGTAGCGAGTGTGATATAAATCTCGATTACATGATTCAGGTTTTATTAAAAGGAATTGAGAAAAGATAGATTTGTCCTAATATTGATATGAAATCAAACACATGGCAATGTAAGTTCGTAAAAGTGCTTAAAAGTTATAATGAAACTCATATCAAGGCTTTAAATATAATAATCAGAAGTTGTTTTAGAAGCTTTTCATAAAAATCAAAAAATAAATTATATCAATATATCACATATTATAAAAAACAGTAATTCGAAATTTCTAAAAAGACTACCTGGTTTCTCTATTAGAATAATTGCCTGGATTATTAGACAAGAGGAAATAAACCGGATTCTAAAAAAATATGAAGGATTTGAGGGTGTTGACTTTCTGCCAAAAATAATTGAAGAGTTGGAAATTACAGTGGAATGTGAAGGACTGGAAAATTTACCGGAAAATGGAAAATGTTTTTTTGTTGCCAATCACCCTTTCGGCCTGCTTGACGGTTTAATCCTTACAAATATTGTTGGTTCAAAATACGGACATTTAAAAGCAATCGGAAACGATGCTTTTATGTTTGTTCCAAACTTAAGACCAATAGTCTCAAATGTCAATGTATTTGGGAAAAATCCTAAAAAATACTTTGTTGAATTAAACAATGTTTTTGCTTCTGATTCACCAATAACACATTTCCCTTATGGGCTTGTATCTAGAATTTATAAACTAAAGATACAAGATAAATTCTGGCATAAAAGTTTTATTACAAAAGCAATTCAACATAAAAGAAACATTATTCCGGTGCGATTTTATGGACGAAATTCTTGTCTGTTTTATTCCATATTTTTACTCAGGCAAGTAGTAAAGATTAAAATCAATTTGGAACTGGTTTTGCTTCCACATGAACTATTTCGTAAAAGGGGAAAAACAATTAAAGTTACAATTGGTGAGATGATTCAATACAGTGATTTGCATGCATCTATGTCGCACTGGGACTGGGCACAAAAGATTCGTAATGAAGTTTATTCTTATAAAAATAATTAGTGACAAACTGTTATGAAATTAATTCATAAATTGAAAAGACATTTATCATTCAAATATCAGGAATGCATAAAACATTAAAGTAATGGATATGAAAAAAAATGTAGCACTGGTTTTGGGCAGTGGCGGAGCAAGAGGCTTGGCTCACATTGGTGTAATTAACGAACTTGAAAAACAGGGATTCAATATCACATCAGTTAGTGGCACTTCAATCGGTTCATTAATTGGTGGATTTTGTGCTATGGGGAAATTAAATGAATTGACAGAATGGCTTACTACACTTCAAAAAAAGGATGTTTACAGTTTGATGGACCCCACCTTAAGCACGAATGGTCTGTTAAAGGCTGAAAAGGTTTTTAGAAAATTGAATACAATAATTCCGGATGTTCTTATTGAAGAGATGAATATTCCGTTTGCGGCAGTTGCAACCGATGTAATAAACAGAGAAGAAGTTATATTTACCATAGGTAGTTTTTATAAAGCTGCGAGAGCATCTATTGCAATCCCCACAATTATTACACCAGTTATATCAGAAAACAGTATTCTTGTTGATGGAGGATTGCTTAATCCAATCCCAGCCAATCGGGTAAAAAGAACAGAAGGCGATATTTTAGTTGTTGTTAATTTGTATGACAGCAATAACCCGGATATATTGTTGTATGAAGAAGACGTTAAGAAACATCTTGCTCCTCAAAAATCATCGATTAGTAATTTAATTATCCTGAACAATAGCATAAATAATATTATAAAGAGAATACAGGACTTTATTCCAACAGGTAATAAAAACAGTCAGGGTTACTATTCGCTGATTCAGTTTACAACATCTGCAATGCTTGAACAGATATCAAAATTATCTCTTGAATTGAATAAACCTGATATACTAATAAATATTCCTTTTGATGCAGCTAGAACGTTTGAATTTTACAAGGCAAAGGAGTTGATTGAAGCAGGAAGGAAGGCTGCACGATTTAGTATCAACCAGTACAATATTCAGAGTGAGAAATATGCTGATAACCATGGGAATAAACAAGGATGAAAAAATCATATGACAGAAACATATTTACAATTAAAATGCTTGGAATGGATTTAAAATTTCTTTTAAGTGCATGGTCTAAAATCATCGGCATTAATCGTAATAAGAAGATAAACAAAGCCTTTACGGAAAAAATAATGACAATTGTCACTGCTGTTAACGGATGCACTTATTGTACCTGGTTTCATGCAAAACAAGCAGTTTCAAGTGGGATAAGTAAGGAAGAAGTAAGAAGAATGCTTCAGCTCCAATTTCATGCAGATGCAACCGATTTTGAAATACCAGCTTTGCTTTATGCACAACATTATGCCGAAACAGACAGAAATCCTGATAAAGAAATGACTTTCAAACTATTTGAATATTACGGAGACAAAACTGCCAACCATATAATTATAATTATCAGGATTATTTTTTTTGGCAACTTAACGGGAAACACTTTTGATGCTTTTATAAGCAGATTAAACGGGATTCCCGCCAAAAACAGCAATAAAATCTTTGAGTTTATTTTCTTCATAGTAACTGCACCACTTTTATTACCACTTATCCCATTTACAAAAAAATGCAGAAACCCGAATTTTTAAAAGAATTTAATTAGTTTAAAGATGAATAAGATAACAGCAATAGTTTGCACCTATAACGAAGAGAAAACAATAGAAGAAGTTGCCTCTACCGTGGCTGACTATTTTTTCGATGAAGTCATTATTGTTAATGACGGGTCAACTGACAAAACGGATTACATATTGAAAAGAATAAGTAAATATTACAATTTTAAATACATTGTATTACCTGAGAATAAAGGAAAAGGATTTGCCATGGCAACAGGCATCCAAAATACAAATGGTGATATAATAATGTTTATTGATGCGGACTTGTCAAAACTTCGAGAAGGACATTTCTTAAAATTAATTACGCCGATAAAAAACAAGGAGGCTGACATGGTACTTGGCCAACCAACAGAAACATTGATAAATTACCGGATAAATCCCTTTAAATCATTTACAGGCCAGCGTTGTCTTTTAAAAGAAGATATCCTTCCCATTTTGAAAATTGAAAGAAATACGATTTGGGGTAGAGACATTAATTAACCACTACTACATGTCTGAAGGTAAAAAGGTTAAATATGTATTGCTTCCGGGCTCATCCATCCGACAAAGTTTGATAAATCCTCCTCGTCAAAAGCAATAGAAGAATTTTTTAAAGAAGGATATCAAGTTGCATTTACAGCATTAGAAAATTTCAATCTGTTCGCAAAAGCAGTAATCAACAAATTCAATTAAGTAACAACTCTTTAATTTTAGAACAACACTTAATGCTTTTAAAAAAAAATAAAACCAATTACTAATTAAGAATATAATATTTGGAAATTGGGCCGGAATAGTAACATAAAAAGATGTTAATGGAACATAAAGATGCCATAAGGGTACTGAATTCAATTTTAAGTACAAAAGAAAAGGAAATTCTCATTAGAATTGCCCGAAAATTACCTTCATTGGATAAATTCCGACCATTTAACCTGGCTTGGTTTGTTCGGAGCAGTTATCTCGGGAGTTGGATATTTTCTTTCAAATTGGGGAGATGGTTTTCTATGGCTTTCTTCCATGGGGTTTGTTATTAACTGGTTTGGCGATAGCCTGGATGGGACACTTGCGCGGATAAGAAACCGACAACGCCCGGTTTATGGCTTCTTTCTTGATCATAATATAGATGGGATAACTGCTTTTCTTATTTGCATTGGGGCGGGAACATCCCCTTATGTGTCGTTTTCATCTGCATTGCTTTTACTTGCCGGTTATTACTTATTATCAATTTTTACATACATTAATACTTATCTCAAAGGCGAATTTAAAATATCGTACGGAAATCTTGGACCTACGGAATTGAGAATAGTTATTATCCTGATCAATACTTTGTTTATCATTATGCCAGACCGTAATTACGGAATTGATCACTGGGGGGTGTACGTACATTTATATGACTATTTTGTCCTTGGAATTGCACTAATTCTTTTTGGTATTTTCTTTTTTAATTTTCTGAAAGAAAAAAAGAGATTCGGAAAAATAGATCCCCCTCATAAGGCATAAATCTTAATATTTTACTATTAAAGTGACTTCCAATGGGATTATAATTTTTAAAACTTATACCGACTCACTTTGCAAACATTGCCAAAATCCAACAAGCCAACGCTGCAACCAAAAATTTGTCAAAGAGTGCCCTTTTACCAACCTACAATCAAAAGTATTATTATCTTTAATTGGATATGAAAAACAAAAAAATAAACACAACAAACAAACTTGGAGAAGAATTAACATTTAAAATTTCTCGGTTTGAAGAACCCATAAAAAATGTAAAACCGCACAAACATAATGAGTACTACGAACTAATATTTTTAAGCGAAGGAGAAGGATTTCATACCATCGAATCGAAAAGATACATAATGTCAACGCCTGAGTTTTACTTTTTAAAACCAAGACAATTGCATTTCTGGGAAACGACATCAGTTTCCAAAGGTTTTATTATTCTTTTTAAAGATTTAGAGTTTAAAGAAATAATAGAAAGTGATTTAATTAACCTTTACAGGCTATTAAGCGAAAACACGAGAATCACTATTCCGGGTGGGAAATACCCTGAGTACATTCTGAATGATATTTTAAATGAATTCGACTTAAATACAAAGTATTCAAAACGTATTATTCATGGACTG
>CAZXCP010000042.1:0-18906 GCA_964639355.1 uncultured Ignavibacteriaceae bacterium | reverse complement strand
TTTTATCCAGTTCAGACTTACTTCTTGAATTCAGAATAAGATTATATTCTTTCCGGGCAGCAAGTTTGGCAAACTCAAGTCCTAATCCCGATGAAGCACCTGTTATAAGTATATATTTATTTTTCACTAAATATTTAATTTGTTTTTCAAAACTAACAATAAAAAATTGATTTTATAAAAATATTTCAACAGGAACGATCTGATTAACTACAGGTAACCAGAATTTAAATCAGTATCCGGAAATTAAATTGTAATAATTTCATCTTATTGTTAATTTGTCAGTATTAAAACAAAGAGAGTAAAATACATGAAAGAAAACAAGGATAAGAAAAATCTTTCTGCATACGAAAAAGCCGCTGAAGATGGAATAGATCCGAGGTGTATTCCGCAAAGATTAACAGGACCGGTACCGGTTCATGATGAAATTGTTTACCCTGATTATCCCGATTCCGATCATGAATCCTGGAGATTTTTATACAACAGGCAAATGCAGTTTTTACCAGGCAGAGCCTGCGATGAATATCTTGATGGCGCCGAAAGATTAAATCTTGCCCCGGACAGAATACCTTCATTGAAAGATTTATCTTACATTTTCAATTCGATCACCGGGTGGAAAGTTGCAAGAGTACCGGGATTGATTCATGAACAGAATTTTTTTGAAATGCTTCGGGAAAAAGTATTTCCTTCTACTGATTATATACGCGGAAAAGAAGAACTTGTATATACTCCCGCACCGGATATTTTTCATGATATTTTCGGACATATGCCTTTGCTAACAAATAAAAACTTCGCATCGTTTTATCAGATGTTTGGTGAAGCCGCTTTGAATGCTAAAGATGAAAACCGGACAAAGCTTGAAACGTTTCACTGGTTTACTGTTGAATTCGGACTTATAAGAAATCCTGAGGGTATGAGAATCTACGGTGCAGGGATATTATCATCACTTGGTGAAGTACAGAATGCCCTCTCTGATAATGTAAAGGTATTAGATTTTGATCCCGAACGAATAGTTGTTCAGGAATATGATGTATGGCATCTTCAACCAATACTTTTTGCGATTGATTCTTTTCAGCAGCTTGAGGAAGGATTTAAAGATTGGACAAAAAAGAACGGCATTTTATAAGTTGAACTTTCAATTGAAATAATTGTTATTTCTATTAGTCGATTCACGGACCTGGTACAAGTTCAGTTGTAATTATTAAATTATTAAAATACAGGTAATCTTAAACTAAAAATAATTGTTAATAATTGAGCGGCTTGTAAATTCTATTCTGCCGCTTTTCAATTTTAAGGAGATATTAGGAAATGATAAAAGAAGGAATAAAAGCTCCGGCATTTACACTGCCTGATCAGAACGGTAATAAGGTTTCGCTTTCAGATTTCATTGGAAAAAATATAGTGCTCTATTTCTATCCAAAAGATGACACTTCAGGTTGTACTAAAGAAGCCTGTCAGTTTCGGGATGCATTCCCAAAATTTAAAGGTGTTAATGCAGTGATTATCGGGATCAGTCCCGACTCTGTTGAATCTCACAAAAAGTTTGAGAAAAAGTATAACCTTCCATTTACACTACTGGCTGACGAAAAAAAATCGGTAATTGAAAAATATGGTGTATGGAAAGAAAAAAGTATGTATGGAAGAAAATATATGGGCGTTGAGCGTACTACATTCGTTATTGGCGGGGATGGTAAAATCAAAAAAATATTTAATAAAGTGAAAGTACCTGATCATGACGAACAGGTATTAGAAGCCTTGAAAGAATTGAATTAACTATGGTATATATTACAAGAAGAGAAACATTTGCAGCAGCACATCGCTTATTTAAACCGGAATTCAGCGATGAAGAAAATTTCCGGTTGTTCGGTAAATGCAGCAATCCAAAATGGCACGGGCACAATTATACTCTGGAGGTAGTTGCAGCCGGAATCCCCGATCCGGATACAGGATTTGTTATGGATATTAAGGAATTGAAAAGCATAATTCATAAATATGTTATTGATAAAGTCGATCACAAAAATCTTAATGAAGAAACAGATTTTTTGAAAAACATAATACCAACTTCAGAAAATATTTGTATCGGAATCTGGAATCAGCTTGTCGATAAAATTCCAACCGGACGGCTTTACTCTGTTAAACTGTATGAAACAGAAAATAATTATTTTGAATATCGAGGAGGAGCATAAAATTGAATCAGAATAAAATGGAACAGCTCATAACCGATCTGCTTAATGAAATCGGGGAAGATCCCGGCAGGGAAGGACTGTTAAAAACTCCGGAAAGAGTAGCATCTGCGTATGAATTTCTGACCAGAGGTTATCATCTCGATATTAAAGAAGTTTTGAATGAAGCCATATTCACCGAGAAGTATGACGAGATGGTTATTGTGAAGAATATTGACTTTTACAGTATGTGTGAACATCATATGCTTCCTTTTTACGGTAAAGTCCATGTTGCATACATACCAAATGGCAAGATAATAGGACTTAGTAAAATACCAAGAATTGTGGATGTGTTCTCGAGACGTCTTCAGGTGCAGGAAAGAATGACTCAACAGATTGCAGAAACAATCGCAGAATATATCCAGCCTGAAGGTGTAGCTGTTGTATCGGAAGCTTTTCATATGTGTATGATGATGCGCGGTGTTGAAAAGCAAAACTCTTCTGCAACTGCCAGCGCTATGCTCGGTGTTTTCAAGGAAGATTCGAAAACCAGGAATGAATTTATTAATTTAATCGGAACCAGGAATTTATAATGGTAAAATCTAATTCTGGAATATGGATAACAGGCGCGAGTTCAGGAATCGGAAAAGCAGCAGCCAAAGAATTTGCTAGAACAGGAAGCAATGTATTTGTTTCTTCAAGAAGAGTTACTGAACTGGAGAGACTGAACAAGGAACTTGAGGATGAAAAGCTTAGTGTGAATGTTTTCCCCTGCAATGTAGCATCTCAAACTAATGTTGATCAGACATTTAAAAAGATAACTTCGGAAACAAAAATTGATTGTCTTGTTAACAATGCCGGATTAACTTCTTTCAAATATGCTGAAGATAATTCAATACATGAGATTAATGATATTATAAATACAAATCTACTTGGTTCAATATATTGTATAAAATCCGTACTGCCCCATTTTATTGACAATGGTGGAGGTACAATAATCAATATACTTTCTGTTGTTGTTAATAAAGTATTTACAAGAAGTTCTGTTTATGCCGCATCAAAACTTGGACTTAAAGGATATACCGATTCACTAAGAGAGGAAGTGAGAAAGCATAATATCAGGGTAATAAATATTATTCCAGGAGCAACCGAAACACCGATGTGGTCACAGGATGTAAGAAAAGAAAGATCGGAATTAATGATGTCTCCCGATAATGTTGCACGTGCAATTGTTTCAGCATATCTTCAAAAGGATAATGTTGTGATCGAGGAAATTTTAATGCGTCCGGTAACAGGGGATTTGAAATGAGCCTGATAAGTGTATCAGTTATAACCGGAGCAAGCAGAGGAATAGGCAAGGCAATAGCATTATCACTCGCAGGTGAAAATCATAAAGTTGCAGTATTTGGAAGAGACAGGGATGCACTTGATCAAACCGAAAGTGAAATAAGATCCATTGGATCTGAAGTAATATCTTACTCCGGTGATGTTCGTGATGTTGATTTTGTCGATAATTCTATATACGATGTTTTGAACAGGTTTGGTAAAATTGATAACCTTATCAATAATGCAGGATTTGGAAACTTTAAAAACTTTATTGATTCATCTCTTCAGGAATTCCGTGATCAGATTGATGTTAATTTGTTCGGTGTGTATAATTTTACAAAAGCCGTTGTGCCCTCTATGATAAAAGCAAAAAGAGGAAACATTATTAATATATCATCTCTTGCCGGTAAGAATTCATTTGTCGGCGGGACGATGTATTCGTCATCAAAATTTGCATTGATGGGATTTTCACGTTCATTAATGCTTGAACTTCGTGAACATTTTATAAGAGTGGTTTTAATTTGTCCCGGTTCGGTTGATACTGAGTTTTTCATGGAATCAGGACACTCTGCTCCTGCAAAAGGCAAGGTCCTGCTTGCAGAAGATATTGCACAAACAGTTCTTTCAGTAATAAATCTCCCAGAACGGGCTATGATAAGTGAAGTTGATATTCGCCCAACTAATCCAAAATAAAAAAAGCCGGCTGAATTCAACCGGCTACCTTCTTAGGGTTTATCAGAAATGATTACACCTGTCTCCGAATCCTCGATCAAAGTTCCGTTTATTTCTTCCTTCTTTAAATCCAGGTCGGTCCATTTTCAAATCATTCCATATTTTTCGCTGTTCAACCGTTAGAGATTCATAAACATCCATCATATGATTAGCTTTTGCTTCAGCCATTTTATTACGGATATCACTCATTTTTTTAGTTTGATTTATTACATCACCGCGGTTAAGCTTATCTGATCTTCTAAGTCTTTGATTTTCAATTCTTGCCTTGTCCAGTTCGGCTCTCATATCAATCATTTTTTCCTGATGCTGCATTCGCAGATCATCAAGTTTGGCTTTCTGCTGGTCAGTCAAATTCAGCTGTTCATGAATTCTATCGAAATTCGGTTTTATATCTCTTCGTCTTTGAGCGTTAATATCAGCAACTGATACTATGATAATTAAAACCGACATAATAATAACTATTGTGTTTTTCATTTTATTTACTCCTAACTTTTGATGTTTATTTTTGCTCATTAGACATTAAAATCTTTTTTAAGGTTTAATAAAATGAATTAAACCTGATTTCATCAATTTTTGTCTAATTTCATAACTAAGTACAATTATGACCGATAACAGCCAGGATTTTGAATTAATACATAGTTTTCTGAATGGCGATGAAAGTTCGTTTAATAAACTGGTTAGAAAGTATCAGGATAAAATTTACTGGCATGCCAGAAGAATGAGCGGAAATCATTTTGATGCTGATGAAATATTGCAGGAAGTGCTTCTGGTAATTTATAATAAGCTAAGTACTTTTAAGTTTGAATCATCAGTCTATTCATGGATATATAGAATAACTGCAACGAGGAGTTTGAATTATTTAAAGAAACGGAATCTTAAGAAAATATTTTCTCTTGAAACACTGATTGGAAGTCCGAATAGTGATATTTCGACACAACATAAAATTGAAAGAGATGAACAAATTGAATTTATCGAAAAGAAACTACAGAAGCTTCCTGTAAAACAACGTGAAGTTTTTATAATGAGAAGTTTTAGTGATCTGAGTTATGAAGAAATTTCAGAGATTACAGGGAAATCGATCGGAGCTCTTAAAGCAAATTATTTTCACGCTTTAAATAAGATGAAGGATTTATTAAATGATGAAAAAGAATAATGAAAGAATTGTAAAGTATCTTGACGGACAAATGAGTCCTGATCAAAAAAAACATCTTGAAACCGAACTGGAAAGTTCTGAAATCTTAAGAAGAGAACTCTCTGATTACAAGGCGGTTTATGAATCGGTAAGAGCAGCCAGGGAGAAAAGACTAAGTGCAGAGTATACTGAGTCGATAATTCCTGAATTCAGAAGGAGAATGGAAGAAAAAAAATCCGGAGTATTCAATGCAAGATTTGCCTACGTAGTTGCTTCATTTGTTATAATTGCCTCAGTAATTTATTTAATCAACCACTTACAGATTAAAGATTCTGAGGTTGAAAACATATTTTCATTTAACCAGATTGAGAATTCCGACATCGATATTGCATTAGAAAATATGTCTGCAGATGACATACTTTTGTCTTATAGTGGTAAAGATTCAAATACTCTGGATTCTATTGTTGCGACCTACGTTTCTGAAGAAGCTGCTTCTTCAGCGATCTCAGAAGAAAATTTATTTGCTTTGAATGAATTAGATTTTCAGCAGATTGAAAATCTTCTTTCGGATGAAGAAGTTGATTTAGTTTATAACGAAATTATTGATAAAGTATTATTCTAACAGAGGAAAAAATGAAAAATATAGTATTATTACTCGTCTTTGTTTTTATTATTTCAGGAACTGCCGTTTCCCAGATGAAACGCGACCGGTTTGAGAGAGGGGATAGTAAAATTGAAAGACTTGAAAAAATAAAATTAATTGAAGCTCTAGACCTGAATGAGGAAGCAACTCTCAGATTTTTTTCGCGAAGGACCGAACACCGAAAAATTATGCAATCTCTGCAAGAGGATGCAGATAATAAAATTCTTGAACTTGAACAAGCAGTTCAGAACCAGAGCGTTAATGATAATGAACTTCGAAAACTCCTGACAGAATATTTTAATCTTGAGCAGAAACTGGTGAATGAAAGAAATTCATTTATCAGTTCGCTTAAAGATATTCTTACCACCAGTCAGCAATGCAAGCTAATTGTATTTGAAAAAAGGTTTAAACAAGAATTAAGAGATGTGATTCTCCGTGAAAGACAGAGAAAGCGAAATTAGTTACCACTTTTTACTAATGCAGATAACAACCATTTAAAATATGATTTTTTAGTGTTGCATTTAACAGGATGCACATATATTTTTTCAACTCAAATTTGCGGAAGTGGTGAAATTGGTATACACGCTATCTTGAGGGGGTAGTGCCTTAATTGGCGTGCGGGTTCAAGTCCCGCCTTCCGCACCAGCTATTTTCCAATCAAAAATTAAAGGATGTTATAATGATGAGAGTAAAGCTTGTGGTAATTTCTGTATTGCTGGTATTTCTGACTGTTAACAATTCACTGGCTCAGGATATGAATCCTGATGCCGGTAAGTTATTTAATGAAGGCAATGCATTATTAAAAGAGGGCAATTATAATGGTGCTATTGATAAGTATAATGCTGCACTGAAAATTGAGAAAGATTACAGAATTTATTATCAGAAAGGTGTCTCACTCAGAAAAGCAAATAAAAATGAGGAAGCTAAAGAGGCATTTGAAGAATGTTTGAAATTAAATCCATCCTTTGAAGGTGGTTATAATGCATTAGGCGGAGTATATTTCTCAATGGGAAATTTTGCTCAGTCAATTGAAAAATTTGAAAAGATTCTGGATATGAAGGATGTAAAAGCAAATGTGAAAGCTAAGGTTAAGAAAAATTTAGCTCTCGCATATTCCAGACTTGCAAATGAAAGTCTTTCAAAAGGTGATGCTAATAAAGGTATTGAAAATCTAAATAAAGCAGTTGAATATGATAATTATGATGCCGCATATCTTTCACTTGCTAAAGTTTATAGTGAAATGGGCAGATACGATGAATCCATTAAAGCAGCTGAAAATGCACTCAAGTACCGGTCTGGAATAAGCAAAGGCGGACCATATTATTATATGGGCATTTCTTATAAAGGCAAAGGCGAAAGCGGCAAAGCAAGGGAAATGTTTAATCAGGCACTAGCTGATGCAACATATAAAAAGACTGCCGAGTATGAACTTGGACTTTTAAAGTAATATTCATTTTTATTCTTAAACCCTCGTTTCGGCGAGGGTTTTCTTTTTTAAACAAAATTTATGAAAAATAAATCCTTAAACAATCTTAGTTTGAATTTCCTGCTTCCTCTGATTTCAGCTTCGGCAGTGCTTAAAAAAAATACTCATCTGAGAAATCTGTTGCAATCTGCTTTAGTTAATAAATTCGATGGCAGTAAAATTTATGAAGCACTCCTTCAAACATATCTTTTTGCAGGTTTTCCTTCTGCATTAGGATCCCTGAAAATATTTAGTGAGTATTTTACAATTGAAAAGGCTAAGGATAAATATGATACAAAAAAATTCAGAAATCGTGGCGAATTAAATTGTAAAAAAATCTATGGGGAAAAATTTGAAAAATTGATTTCTAACATAAATTATTTTTCTCCTGAATTGAGTGAATGGCTCATCATTGAAGGATATGGAAAAACCCTCGGCAGACAGAACCTGCCAATGAAAGAAAGAGAGATTTGTATTGTCTCAATATTAACAGTACTTCAATATGAGGAACAATTGCATTCTCATATGCTGGGAGCTATAAAGTTGGGGAATTTACAAACGGAGATTGAAGAATCTTTAAAAAACCTGAGTTTAATTGGAGAAAAAAGAAAAATTGAATTCGGGCAGCGGATTCTAAAAAAAATCATTTCTGCAGGTATGCGAAGTACAGTTTCTAAATAGTTTGAATTGTATTCTAACAAAGTTCTTTAAGTGAATCCCTATATTTTATTAAGTAGCTTGACTTTATAGAAAATCAAAAGCTATATTTGACAGTTCCTAACTACCATTTTTATGAAAAAATGTGTAAAAATTAGAGGATTTTAGCAATTTGCGGAACTAAGAATCAGAATCAGGCGTCCCAAATTCTAAAATAATTCTAAATATTCTTCCTCAGACTGGAAATTGTGCTTTATTTGAATATGTTCCATAAATGATTAGCAATTAACCGGAACCAAAATGATCAATAAATATATTATTCTATTAATTCTTTTCTCTGTCACGAATTATTCCCAAACTGTTTCTGAAAAATTTAACCGGGCAATGAGTGCATTTCAATCCGAACAGTTTGCTCAGGCAAACCGATTATTTGAGGAATTTTTCAATGAGTATAAGCTGACCGATGAATTATTTTCAACTGCGAAATATTATTCTGCAGAAGCACTTTTAAAGCTTGGCAGAAAGAATGAATCTGCTATCGGTTTTGAATTTTTAGTTTCAAATTTTCTTTGGTCTAACTACAGGTATAAAGCACTATATAACCTTGGACTAATTTATTATGATACAAGAAAATTTGATAGGAGCAGAGAAAGATTTAAACAACTTCTCCGTGAATATCCTGAAAGTGAATATACAGGTTCTGCTTTGTATTGGATAGGAGAATCTTACTCAGAAGAAAACAGACTGCAGGAAGCGATTACATTTTTAGAAGATGCTGTATCCGATAGAAGAAATAATAAGTTTGCAGATTATTCAATTTACACGCTGGCAACTGTTTATGAAAAAGTTGGTGACTATGAAAATGCAGTCCGCAACTACGACAGATTGTTAACTGAACACCGTAATAGTCCGCTAGCAGTTTCTGCACAGATAAGAATAGGTATTTGCTACTTTAAACTTAAAGATTACCAGTCATCTATACTTGAACTTAAAAACCCGATTTTGTCAAATCTTCCTGAAGATCTTTATTCTGAAAGCCTGTATCTGCTCGCACTGTCGAATTACCGTGTTCAACAGTATTCTGATGCCGAAAAAAGTTACTCTGAAATTATTCAGAGATTTCCGCAATCTAAACTATTCAGAGATGCACAGTATGGATTGGCATGGTCATATTTTCAGCAGCGGAAATACGATGATGCTTTCCTTATGTTCGATAATCTTTCAAGCGGCAATGATTCTATAGCAATAAAATCTTTTTACTGGAAAGGTGAAAGTATAAGATATGCTGGTCAAAGTCAGCAGGCATTTGAAATTTACAGACAGTTTTTAGAAAAATATCCTCGTCATGAACTTGCAGATGAAGTTCAATATCAGATAGGAGCTTTATACTTTAATAATAAAAATACTGATCTTGCTTCAAGATATTTGATAACATCCAGCGGAGCACAGGATAGAACTGTAAGGGCTAAGTCGTTAACACTTCTCGGTGAAATTGAACTTTCAAAAAAACAGTATGCTGCAGCAAGAAATTACTTTGAACCGGCCTTAAGAATTACTGAGAGTGATATGGAAATACAAAACAGATCATTGTTCGGATTGGGAGTGGCTCTTTATAATCTTGAACAATTTAAGGACGCAGCAGATAAGTTCATTGAACTCGAAGCACGGTCTGCAGGATTTGAAACACAAAAAGTTAATTTTTTTCTGGCTGAAAGTTATTTTGCACTTGGTAACTACAGTGAAGCAATTAAAAGATATAACAATGCATTCGGAGACGATGAATCAATTAACCTTCAAGCCCTGTATGGTAAAGCATATAGTTATTTTAATTCTGCAGATTATCAAAACGCTGCAGTGCAGTTTGCTGATTTCGTAAAACGCTTTCCAAGGAACAATCGTACTCTTGATGCAAGACTGCGATTGGCCGATAGCTACTACGGCAGTAAGAATTTTGCTCAGGCGAGTAATATTTATCGGGATCTTTTTCAAACCGGCAATTTGGATGTGAGTAATCCTTACGCAAACTATCAGTATGCTCAGGCTTTATATAAATCCGGAAGAGTTAATGAAGCAATTGCTGAATTTATTCAACTGCAAACGAAATATCCGAATTCCGAGTATGCAGAAGGATCGCTGTTTACGGTTGCATGGATTTATTTCCAGCAATCGAATTTTAATGAATCAATTGCCAGATACAGAGATGTTCTGTCAAAATATCCAAAGACCACTCTTGAACCGATTATTTACTACTCAATCGGGGATGCGTTCTTTAACCTTGGCAGATACGATTCAGCCATTGTTTATTATCAGAATGTTATAGCTCAATTTCCTGCATCCAATTACATCTTTGATGCGGTTAATGGAATTCAATTCAGTTATGTAGCAGCCGGTAATCCTGAAAGAGCAATAGCCTTCATCGATGAGTTTATAACAAGAAATCCGAACTTCAAGAATGCTGATCAGATATATTTTAAAAAGGGTGAAATTCATTATAGCTTAAGACAATATGAAAATGCACAGCGCAGTTATAGAGAATTTGTTGCCCGATACCCTTCCAGTAGTCTGGTTCCGGATGCGTATTACTGGATCGGGAAAAGCGCTCAAAGTCTTAATCAGTTTGAAGAAGCACTATTTAATTTTGATCGTGTTTTTAGAGATTATAAATTATCTGAAACAGCCGCAGCTTCAATACTTGAAATTGGTAATATTCACAGAGCTACAGGAAACTACCAGGATGCAGTTAAAGCGTATGATCGGGGTATAAATGAATTAAATCAGTCTCCCCGACTTCCGGAAATAATGTTTAATAAGGGCAACACACTCGTTCAGATGGATAAGTTCAACGAAGCTTATGAAGTCTTCGATGAAATATCCATGTATTATCCAAATACCCTGTTTGCAGATAAATCAAGGTTTGAGATGGGATTGATAGAACTTGCAGTTCGCAGATATTCTAATGCAGATACTTTTTTCCGGTCAATAGCTGAAAAAAGAGGAGATGATCTAGGCGCAAAAGCACAATATCATTTGGGTCTTTCTCTTTATGAACAAGATAAAATTACTGATGCTATAACTGCTTTAGTTCGCGTGAGAACTGTGTATTCAACTTATGATGAATGGCTTACAAAATCATTATTGCTTCTCGGTTCTTGCTATGAAAAGTTAAAGGATATAGATCAGGCGAAGGAAATGTATCGTGCAGTAGTACAGAAACACAGAGGCAATGCTTTCGGTCAGGAAGCTCAGGAAAGACTCAGGAGATTACAATGATAAATAAAACAATATCTTGTTTAATAGGTTTAATACTATTCACTAATGTTAATTTTGCACAGGATGAAACCAGGCAAACTCCCAGTGTTGAACTGCCTGATTTTGTAATTACCGGAAGAGATATTATTTCGGTAAAGAAAGTTAACAAGCTTCCTTTAGATTATATCTCAACCATCTCTGATGAATTTCTTAGACCTCCATTTTCTCCGGAAGAACTTGAAATAAGAGATTTATCAAACCCGATAAAAAGTGATTTAAATCTTCTTGACTCACTGCACTTCTACCGCGGCAGTATTGAAGCCGGAGCAGGGGTTTATACCGTTCCTAAAGTTAAAGCTGTATATGCTTATCCATTCACTAATGGTATAGTTGAGGGAGTTTTCAATGGTATCTATAACCGGGCTTATGATATTGATTTTAGTGATCGTTACTTACTAAGTCTTGGTGGAAATTTTATTTACTGGTCGGATATCGATAATAACTTTTTGCCCGGCACTCAGTCAAACATTAATGTAGATATCGGAACAACTGCATTTAAATTATTTGCCTCTGATACTCCGGATCAAAGAAGATCAATTAATTACGGAAATCTGCTGGTAGGTATAAGAAATAATTATAATAAAAATTTTCAGTTCGGATTCAGTCTGTCAGATCATGTAACCGCAATGGGTGAAGAAGATTTTAATGACAACTTCTTCAGACTCAAAGGTGAGAGCAAAATTATCGTTTCCGCAATTAATATTGGGATTGCCGCAGATTATCAGAAACACTACGTTAAAAACAGTTTCGGTGATAAACTGGGTAATGATATGTTTCTTTTCCGGCCGGTTGCTGGTTTCAATATCACTAATTTAATTCGGGGAGCGTTTGGGTTTACTTTTTCTAATTCAGGTGGAGATAAATTTGGTGCGCCTTATGCTTCATTAGCATTGAGACTGGGACAATACCTTACCCTATTTGGTGAGTACGCACCAATATCGCAATTAGTGAGTCCGGGAACATTCTTAAGACAGAATGAATATTTTAATGCAATGAATTATTCAAGTGTTTATTTTGAAAAATTAAATTATTCAGACGTGGCAGTAAAATTTGAATATGGTCCATATTATCAAATTAATGGCGGAGTAAGATTTTTTAATTCAGATAATTTCCCTTATTACATTAATTCTGTTGATACAACCGCAACAGGTAAATTCGATTTAGGTTTCACTAAAATGACAAGTATTAATCCTTATGTTGATATGCTTTACCATCTTGGTCCATTCGGCAAATTTTATGGTACTGTTGAAGTTAATATTACAAAAACTAACTCTGATACTCTGAGCAATTACGTAACATATCATCCGGTATTAAAAGCTTCCGGTATTTACGGATATCGATTTGAGATGGGATTGGAAACTCAGGTTAAATTATCATATTACTCCAAATCTTATGCAGATATAGAAAATGAAATCGAGATTGATCCATTTATTGACCTCGGACTGAATTTCATTTACAACCTGCAGCCTAATTTTGATTTAACCCTTGCACTCAATAATCTTTTAAGCAACAAAAATTACAGATGGTTCGGATACAAAGAAATGCCGCTAAATGTTATTTTTGGAATAAACTATAGATTTTAAATTTTAGAAGATGACAAGATCTGAATTAATAAGGAAGATTTCTAAACGAGCCGGAGTACCTGACTCCGAAACGAAAGTATTTTTTGAAATTTTTCTGAAGAGGTTATCTGCCATATTGGTAACCGGACAAGCTGTCTATCTGAAAGGAATTGGTTATCTATACTTTGTACAGGGGAATATGAAAAAATTTCAGGACGAGACTGAACAGGTAAATCTCAAACCCGAAAATATTGAGCTGCTCTATTTCACCGAAAAACCGGTTACCGATATTTATTCATCTAATGGGCTTTTTTTTATAGTTCCCGTTCCCGATGAAGATGATTTTAATGCAGTAGACTCAGCATTTAGTTTAAGTTTTGGGAAACCTTTGATCCCCTTTAAAGGAATTGTCGAAACCGAATTTTTTATTCCGCACACCGGCTCTGAGCTGCGAAGACTGATTGAGTCCAAAGTGGATAAGACTATTGAATATGCAGACCTAATTGAGGGAACCGAATTTGCAGATACAGTAATTGATGTTGATCAAATACTATTAACAAGAGGTAAAGAGCATTTATCGGAAGATGTATCAGACTTTTCATTTGAGGATTTACTTTCAGACAAGGACATCTTAAAAGAAATAGAAGAAGATGCAATTATTGATCTAGCTGAAACGGTTGATGATAAGAAAAGCCAGGATAGTAAACCATTGCTCAGCTGGGACTTTGATAGTTTTGAAGAGTTACACGATATTGATGATAAGAACGAAATTCAAGATAAGAATGAAACCGAACAGGAATTAACTGAAGAAGGGAAAATAAAATCAGCTTCTGAAAATAAGGAAACTGATTTGGATGCGGATAAATATGATGAGACAATTGTTTTAGAACCTTCTGAAAAATTCGAAAGGGTAAAAACTCTTACTGATGTTTTTGATGAAGTACCGGATGAGAAAGAAGAAAATATTTCTCCATTGTTAAAGGGCAAGGAAAAAATAGAAATTGAAGATACCTTGTCTGAAAAAATTCAATCTGTAAAAAAAGAACCCGAATTCATTGAACTTAACACTGCTGCAAGATTGGGTTTAGAACAAAAAGAGAAATCAAAGCAAAAAATAGAAAAACAAATTCAGCAGCCTGTAAGTGAGCCTTCAATCGAGAGTTTAACTTTTTCTGAAAAAAGAAATAAGTTCCGGCAACGGCAGCGAAGCAAAAGTTCAAATGTACTTCCGTTTGTAATGCTGGCGTTATCAATTGCTATTATTGTTTACGGTGTTTATTATTATCTGACAAATATTAAAGATGCAGGTAAAAAACCGGATACTGAATTAATTGTTCAGTTCAACACAGAAGGTATGAAAGTAGTTGAACGGGATTTCGATTTTCCGGTTTCATATCCTTATCCTAAAAGGACCGGGAGCACTGAGGATCCGGAAAATATTTTTAATCTTATGCAGGAAGAACAGGTAGCCAATCTGCCTGATACATCACCTGAAACGTCCGTTATAGAAGAACAGCCTATAGTTATTTCAGAAGAAACTAAACCGGTTGTTAACAATCAGCCGCCGCCGGGTATTGAGAAAAGAATAGGTGTAAATTTGTTTCAGTATGGAGATGTGTATGTTGTTCAGGTTGCTGCATTCCGTAGTCTTTCAGTTGCAGAAAATGAAGCCGGACGATTCAGGAACAAAGGTCATAATGCATTCGTAGAACGTGCCGAAGTAGATGGCAGTTACTGGCACCGCGTAAAGGTTGGAAATTTTACTGATCTTGAAGAAGCAAAAAAGTTTGCAGTGCAGTTTAAATAAATATCAGATTATCAATTAAAGGAAAATTATGAATCTCTTCGATATATTTCTAAAAGGCGGATGGCTGATGTGGCCAATCCTGGTATGTTCAATTATTGGTCTCGCAGTTGTTATTGACCGTTACACTGTTTTGAGAAAAACCAGAATCAATGTTCCGGCTTTTATGGTCAGAATTAGAGGTATGATTAAGAAGAAAGATATTTCCGGTGCTATAAGTCATTGTATGCAGGAAAAATCTCCTGTTGCCAACATAGTACGTAAGGGATTAAAAAAATACAGACTTGGACATACAAGAGTAAAAGAAGCAATTGAAAACGCCGGCCGTCAGGAAGTAAGTAAGCTTGAAAAAGGACTAACAATATTAGCTACAGTTGCGGGTGTTGCGCCGTTGTTAGGATTTCTTGGAACAGTTACCGGTATGATCCAGGCATTTATGACAATTGAAGATCTTGCCGGAGCTGCGAATCCCAGTGATCTTGCAGGAGGTATCTGGGAAGCACTTACAACCACTGCTTTCGGTTTGATAGTAGGTATTCCTGCATTAGCGTTTTATAATTACTTTCTGAGTTCAGTAAAAAGAACAGTTGAAGATATGGAAACAGTTGCAAACGATGTTATTGATGTTATTCAGGATGAGTCGACTGATATAAGCGATATTGATGACGAAATAGAAGTAGATTTGTAGGCACTACTATGAAATTTCAATTATCAAAACAACCGTTAAGTATTTTTTCATATTCATCACTGACTGATATAGTCATGTTATTGGTGGTATTCTTTCTGCTGACTTCGCAGTTTGTAATTCAAACCGGTGTTAAAGTAAAACTTCCCGGTTCGAAGCTTAATGAAAGATCGGAACCTACAATGATGATAGTTACACTTACAGCTGCAGGCGGAGTGTATCTTGGTTCAGATGAAGTCGGCATCGATCAGCTTGCATTTAAACTTGGTGAAATGAAAGCTACCACGCAATCAGATAATCTGATAATCAGATCGGATAAATCAGTTGCAATTGAAATGATTATTAAAGTAATAGATGCTGCAAAAGCATCGGCAATAGATAAATTTACAATAGAAACAGAGAAAGAGCTATGAACTACCGGAATATAAAAAACATCTCTTATTCCGCATCATTGTTGTTTCATTCTATCCTGCTTGTAATTTTTCTGCTGGTTAATTTAACATTTGAATTTCCTGCAAAGGATTATGTTGAATTATCTTTCGGAATATCGGCAGAGACTGGCTCGTCGGGTGCTGTTGGTGAAAAACTGGATATAATCCAGGAACTAGCTCAACCGGAAGAGCAGAACATTACTGAGAATAAAAACCCTGAAGTAAAAGAAGTAAAGTTACCTGTCGCTAAAAACACTCAGGATGAAAATGTAATAAAACCTGCTGAAAAGGATAAAGAACAAAAAACAGAAACCAAAACAGAAACAAAAACCGAAACTAAAACGGATGTTTCAACTACGGGACAGGGTAATTTAGCTCAGGGTGAAGGTAGTTTTGGATTTGATATTGAGTGGGGTGGAATGGGTACAAGAAAAATCTATAGCTACTCGCTGCCCAGCTATCCGGATGGTGTTAACAAGGAAATCGATATCCGTTTACGATTTACCATCAAACCAGATGGTACTGTTGGTTCTATTTTTCTTTTAACAAAAGCTGATACCAGACTTGAAAATGCTGCAATCAATTCTCTGTGGCAATGGAGATTTGAACCATTATCTCCTACACAGCAGCAGGCTGAACAGACTGCCGTTATTGTATTTCCTTACCGGCTCCAGTAAAAGTATCTTTGTAATAGAACCTGTAAAAGAAATATTCGGCAATAGTAAGCAGTGTTAGAGAAAAAGTATCTCTATCATAATATAGTCCCAGACCTTCTTGTGTCATTACTAATTTTGCAATCATTCCTGATATCGTCCACCCAACCGCAAATAGAATTCCAATCAGTGCAATATTCAGGAATCCTGCCTGGAGACTTTCATCCTGCCACTTCTTGGTGAAAATGATCAGTATAAAAATCAAGTGCAGAAAAAAGATTAGTGCTGTGATCATATTTTAATCTGTCTTTTTGTTCAGGACAGCCATACCTAATGCACCGCCAAGCATTCCAAAAATGCTGTTTGATATAAAATAAGTAACGAAAATCATAACAGCATACATTAATGAAAAACCAGTGGTCTCAATTTCAACTGCCATCTGCTTTATCAGTTTCATCGATTCATCAAGCATGGGACCAAAATTCCATCCACGCATTACAGTTTCTGTCTGATCAAGATTCTGTAATATATCATTACTTTTTATGAGATAAGTAAATAATAGATCGATTGATGTGACAAACAAAGTTGCAAACAATCCCGTCATAAATCCAAAGAACAATGCTTTTTGAATTTCTATTCTTTCCATATTATGATTTATTTTTCTATCGAGATATAATGCAATAATTGCTGCCCCGGGAACAAGCAAACAACACGAAAAACCTTTAAGCAACGGTATTGTTGTCAGAACTGCAGCACCAAATCCGCTTACTAATGAAGGGAAAAATTTTCTCACGTTTTACCTGGTAAATATTTTGAAAAAGAATTTTCAAACACTGACAAAATATATAGAAACACGGTTGAACCGAAAAATATACCTGTAGTGAAAGCAATCATTTGGGAGTACCTATAGATGTTTAATAATACTAATACTACATCTGTCAATAAGACTGAAGAAAATAATATGAACGGATGCAATGTAAGTTTGAATTTTTTATCTTGAAACAGAACCAGTAATGAACAGATAAAAGCGCCCGAATAAATACCGAAACACCTGGAGCAAACTGGTAAAAACCCGGAATTCAAAATGAATGTTTTATCTGGATTCTGATGGCATGTGGTTGAAAAGAAAATATTAACAATAAAATTATAGCCCGGGATATTAATTATTGTTGATGAAATAATACCTGATACCCACACAGTAAGGGTTAAAAAGAATATCAACCTTATATTATTAATAAACCATTTCAATTCTTTGTTCAAATCAGATTATTAAAAATACAAGAATCTCTTTTGGTGTTAAAATGTAGAGTTTATTGTTATAAATGAGCGAGGAAACAATATTCCCAATATCATATTCAGTCAAGTTCATTTCGTTTAGTTCTCGATGCGATGTTCCCAAACTAACCGAAAAAACTTTTTTATTTGTATTCAGCGTCAATTTATCGAATACAATTCTTATGGAATTAAATTTTTCATCATTTTCAATTCTTCCCACTCCATTTCCAAAAGAATCAAAAATTAAAACACCCGCTTCATCACAAACATAAATCAGATTATTCGGGCTAACAGCCATCGATACCGGTTTAATAAGCTGGAATTCACCGTCATCAAAACCGCCAAAGTTCTGATTAAAATTTCCGAAAAGATCGAATTTTATTATTCTTAGATTTTCCGAATCGAGAATGTAAAGATCACCCTGATTGGAAACTACACAACCAGTCGGATAGCCAAATCTGGATTCAGCATTATCTCTTTGCCGTGTCGTTAAAGAAGATACAAAGTTCAAATCACGATCGAATCTCTGAATCCTGTGATTATTTTTATCAGCAACAAATATGCTTAAAGGATTGGCAAAAATATCAGATGGTTCATCAAATGCAGCGTCTGTCCAACCATAACCACCGTTGGTGTGCAGCATATTTCCCAGAGTATCAAAACTGGTTATTTGATCAATACCTGAATCCGTTATATAAATAATTCCCGAGGCGGAAATATGAAATGAGGAAGCACTGTTAAATTTTCCAATCGAAGTGATGAACTCGAGCTGTTGAGCAAGGTGACTACGAAATAGAATTAAACAAAGTGTAATTATCCAGTAAGTTGTTTTCATATTAACCATTTTGCAATGTTGTGTTTCATTCCTATTGCAATTTCAATTATTTGAATAAAGAAATCAAGTTCAGGAATAGTCCCAAAAAGACAATGAAGCCGTTAAGTCTTGCTATTCTTAGTGGTTCAGTATTAACTTTGCAACGGTTTATTTACGAAGTATTCTTAGAAATAGTGAGTATTGTCCCGTGGTGTAATTGGCAACACGTCTGACTCTGGATCAGAAGAGTTCAGGTTCG
>CAZXCP010000041.1:0-19587 GCA_964639355.1 uncultured Ignavibacteriaceae bacterium | reverse complement strand
TTTATTTACCGAAAAATTACATACTCCAGCAATTAGTTCATCTTTAAGAAAAGCTCCCCATAACCTTATCTTTGAAGGAAACATTTTTTTTAATTTCTTTAATTCATCCAGTGTATGTGCGGGATTGACACCATGCCGTAACTTGAGATTTTTTTTAAGAATTTCATAGTATTCTTCAAATCTTTCGGTTTCAACTATCTCAACACCTTTTTTTAATGCTTTCTTTGTAGCAGTTCTTGCTTCTGCACGATAAGTATTTAATAGTTCATCAGGATTAAAATCCAGTTGTACAATGCTTGATACTTCCCTCTTAAGATATGTGAATCCATTTCTTACCAAAGCAAAATCAATATAGTTGGAGTACTTTGTTTGATAGATAATCGGAGCTAATGTAAGTTGAATTCTGTCAGCCTTCTTTTCTTTACTATATTCTAATAAGTATTCAACAAGGTCGTGTGCTTCACGAAAATTGAGATCAGATTGGTAAACAAAACTTCCGTATGATGTTCCGGGATGAGAGGAAAGAATCTTTTTACCTTCACGTTCAATCAGTGCAGCAGTGAATACTGTAAACAGATTTCCATTCTTTCTCACAAAAAAGGACGCGTCTTTAAACTTATTTTTATCATGATAGCTTAAAAATGCACGTTTGTTAAAAAGAGTTCCGTTATCAGAACTATCGACAAAATCGTCCCACTCATCATTGGAAAGGTTTTTACTATCGTACTGGAAAAATTCTAACATTAATTTTTATTGTTTATGAATTTATTAATCTGAATATAGTTGCTTATAAAAGGACTAAGTATTAACATCATCAAGATAATGTATGGATACTTAAATCTCGGATCTCCAAATGAAAATAATGGGATAATAATGGACAATCCGATTATAAATAATAATGCTGTTGAAAGTTTATCAGATTTTATAGCTGAGAACCTTTTTATAACAACAAAAAGAAACATGATTACTATCAAAAAATAATAGATATGGTGAACAAACTGAAGCGCAATATAAATTATTTGTTGAAAGAGAGGCACACTTTCAAAAAACTTTTCCATATTTTTTTCAATTAACAATGCTTTCGAAATCCTGTAAAGATTCCATTCTTGCATATGAAGAAGTGGAGAAACTGCATAATCATCCCATATAAAAATATGAGTGAGCTTCATTGGAAATACTTTAATCCAGTCAAATGTATTATTATTAATCCAGTTCACTGCCTGATCGAACCAGAACTTTTGCTTCACTGAATACGTAAGAGTTGTTGGATCTTCAATAAAACCGATATTTCCTTCGGAGAAAACGGTCTCATTGTAAGCACCTGTAGCATCATCATTAGCACCGATAAGGAAGTTTGTTCCATAATTAACAGATGTAATTATAAATTGTCCGGAACTGATAAATGTCAAGGTGCCAATAAAGAAAAAGAATAAAACAATACCCAGAGTGTAAGAACCAATCGATTTCAGTTTTCCAGCATCACTATTAAATATTTGAAAAAGTATGATAGCCATAATTAAAGCCCATCCCAGAGGTCGAACAGAAACTGATGCAGCAGAGAATATGCCAGACATTAAAAAACTTAATTTTCTCTCACTCATTAAGAAATATAATGCTGCTCCAAGAAGCACTCCGAATAGCAGTTCAGTCATATTCAGCAAAATAAAACCCATGCTCGGAATATAGAATATATAAAATAGAGTGAATACGGCTGAGGCTTGGTTTCCATAATAAATTCTTGTAACAGCAGAGAGTATGTACAATTGAAGTAAATTCAGCACCAGGTGAAATAAACCGATTGCATAAGTAGAGTTAAAAACTGAAAGAACAAGAATTTGTAAGTTCACAAATAATGGTGCTATGATATAATCTTCGTGAAGATGAATTGCCGAAGGGTAAAAACTGCCGGAATTTATTGAGGATAAAGCAAGATTAAAATAATAGAGTGAATCACTCTTAAAAGGTAATGGGAACAGAAATATATACGCAATTTGAACTGCTATATAAAAGAGTATTATATATCTTAAATGAGCGGTAAGCAAATTAATTACTGCTCTCATTGAAACCAGCTGTTTTAATTTAAAATAAACTGATGATCAGAATTTAAACTGTATTGAGAAAAGATTTGCATTTCCCAGCCCTAACTGGAAAGGCAGAAACGCATAATCAAATTTCAGATTTCCCCACACAAGCCCGATACCAGCCGAAAAATCTCTTGACTCGTATCCTGTCTGGTATCCGCCTCTTAAAGCAACCATATTATCATACATTACCTCAATTCCAAGGTTAATATGATTTTCGTCATCATCAAAATATTTGTGATATTCTATTGCAGTTGCAAAACTGAATGCGGATTCATTTAAAGAAAAAGTATAAGCAGGGCCAATTCTAATTTCTGCCGGAAGTTTTGTACTTTCTATTCTTAAGTTATTCATTGAACCCAGATTACGAATTGCTGCAGCAACAGAGAAACCTTTAAATGGCAGCTGATAAGTTGTTCCGAAATCAAATGCAAATCCGGTTGCTTCATCAGAGTACATTCCTTCATATAAATATTTGAAAGTTCCGCCGATTGATAAATCATCGCTGACATAAAATCCGGTTGACAAACTGCCATAAAAATAATTAGCATCGAATTTTGTATCAGGTTCACCCGGACGAGACCTAACCTCAATATCACTTATTGAAGTCACATTAAATCCAAGAGCGAATTGCAATCCGAACACTTCAGATCTAATTCCAATTACTTCACTTCTTACATCCTGAATCCATTCGTTATGCATAAAGAAAACTTCAGAGTTCTTCATTAAAGAAAGTTTAGAAGGGTTATAAAATAAAGAAGTAATATCATTTGAAGCCGAAGTACCTGCATCACCCATTGCAATATTTCTTGCACCATAACCAAATTTCAGAAATGAAAGACCGGTATTTCCTGCCGATTGTGCAAATGTGGCAGAACAAGTGAACAGAATAACTGGAAGCAAAAATTTCAACTTGTTTAGTTTATTTAATATGTATTCTGATATTATCATCATTTTAACTTTTGAATTTTGACAATGGACTTAAAAATTTACACTCACACCTACAATGTGCCTGTCTGATGGCGAATATTGTTCTATCTGAAAAGTATAATTTATACCTGCAATAATACTATCAAACTGTTTAAAAAAAGAAAATCCGGCAGATGGTTTAACCGGCCAATCCTGATTACTGAGATTCCACTGATCTAATCCTGCACGAAGATAAAACTGATCAAAGATGTTATATTCAGCACCGAATCTTAAAATGTTTGTTTTGGCATCACTGTTTTCAAATTCCACTCCGATAAGCAAGCCGAAATCTTTTCTGAAATAACTGAATCCTGCTTTTTTGAGCAGCGGAAATTGATCTTTTGTAATGATTCCATCTCTATCATATACCGGTGCACTATCCCAGTCATATTTACTATTGATGTCTGAGATCATCAATGCAAAGTTCCATTCATCATTCAATTTATAAAGCAGTCCGATATCTAATCCAATTGCAGTCGAAGTGATATCTTCATACAATTTATAATAATACAACTTAGCGGAAACTCCGACGGATAGTTTATCAGAAAAACGATTCGCAAGGCTCAGGAAAAACTGATTTTCGGAAGTTGATAATTCTTTGGTTTTTAATCCATTATTATCTCTGCCGTCAATTTTTCCAACACCGGAATTAATTATACCCACACTTATTCCCGCCGTTGAAGAAGGTTTCCTTTCGACAGTTGATGTATCAAGTGAAGAATAAAAATCAAACTTTCGCGTAAAATTCAGAAAATTCAATGATCTGTCTAATGAAAGAAAAGTATAAGAAGTCTGGAATGAATTATCTTTTTGAAAAACAGTTGCAGCAGAATTATAATATGAAACAAGATTTCCTTCGGTTACTGCTATCATTGCATTACCCATACCGATACCCCGTGCTCCAAATCCAATTCTGCTGAATGATCCCGGTTTAACGCCCATCTCAGTGAATGACGGTTGTCCATATATAAAAGAAGCACTAATAATGATTATTACTAAAACCCAATTCTTCATATATCCTCTCACTGAAGCACCAATATTTTTCCGTGAACCGGGTCTTTACCCTCAACTTCGACCCGATAGAAGTAAACACCATTAGGCACATAGTTTCCAGCATCATCCCTTCCATCCCAGAAATCAGGCGAGCCCTCAAGGTTTTTATTCCTGTCAGCATTCTGTATAATAGTTGCAACATAGTTCATTGCAAAATCGTAGACACGAATTGATACCTTTGCAGGTCTGTCTCCTGTACTGTATTTAATTTTTAATTGTGTCAGTCGCGGAGAGAAGGGATTTGGATAGCAATACGTATCTACCTCCGATGCAAGAGGTGATGATGCAAGATAAATTTTCCAGGTACCCTGCCAAAAACCGGTTTCTCTTATTCTGGCAAGACCGTCATTTGAGCCAAGGTATACATCCTGACCAAGCGAGCCTGCACTGTAAAATACAGATGTAGCTAAAGTAATCTTTGCTGCTGGATCATAAATTATCCCGGGAGTAATCCATGTACTTCCATTATCACTGCTTCTGAAAGCTCCGTTTCCGGTTGCAACAATTGTCTGACTCTGTTTAAATCCAAAGTTGTGAGGTCTTTCTTCACGCAAGGTTGTTCTCCAGCTTTCGCCGCCATTGCTGCTATAACTGACTCCGTAATATTCATCCGGATCTTCCGCTTTCCAGGTTGATGCCCATATTGTATTAACAATCGGATTATAACCTAATGCAGTGATAAAATTTCCACTAATAGGTTCATTCTGATTTTGATGATTGAACTTTACCCAGCTTATACCATTATCAGTAGATTTATTTATTCCGTTTGCTGTTCCAACATAAAGTGTACTCGAATCTGTTGCGACAATGGAAAAAACTCTATGATTCAGATTCCCAATCTGGCAAAATGCACCTCCAACGGGAGCAAGACAAAAGTTTAATTCATCGGTAGGCATAATTGAATTAAGATTATCAGGGGGTAAAACTACTCTGTGCCAGGTCTCTCCCATATCATTGCTTCTTCTTAAACCACCTGCAAAAGTTGCAATCCATAATGTACCCTGGGTAAAAGCAATATCATAAATAAGATTTTGTATGGTAACTGTAACAGGTAAAGCTCTTAAAGTATTAATACCGTATTGCACTACTGTATCAGTTTGCGCATCGAGAGGTTGAGGAATGGAGTGCCAGGTTTTTCCAAGGTCTGAGGTAAATTTTAATCCTGTTCCTGACGGGAGTCTCTGATCATTCTGTTCAACAGTTCTTGCGGTAGCAGCCCAAAAAACACTATTGTTATAACCTATGGCAGATACATTATCAGTTCCGAATTGAGGATCGCCGTAAAAGTTTTTCCAGGTTTCACCCTTATCGGTTGATAAACTTACACCCCTGCTGGAACCAAGCCATATTGTGTCACCTATAGTAATTATATCTGTAATGGTGTTGCTGGTTGGGGCAGTTGAGTAAATCTTAGAAATCAAATGATCCTCCTGATGCAAAGAATATGTAACAGGAAAACTTTGACTAAAACAGTCTCTACTGACAATGAACGAGAGAATTAAGAGGAATAATTTTAATCTCATTGAATAACTACTTGATGGTTAAGGATATTACTTTGTAAACCACCTCGATCTCTTGCACGGAACTCAAAACGATAAGTACCTTTCTGATTATTTTGGTCTACCTGGATTAATCTAGAAAAAATTCCATCACCGGCGAGTACATCGCCACTCTGAACAGTATTACCATCATCAAATAACTGTGTTTGCGAGCCACTTGTTGAGCCATCTGGTCTATAAACAATGAAGTACACTATTTCAATATCATTCAACCCATTAGCATCATCTGCCTTCAAGGTACAAAAGAGTATGGTTGGACCAGTGACAACCACAGTATCTGGATCAACAATTTCGTCGGATATAACCGGTGCAACATTATCCTGACCATTGTCATATTCAAAACTACTTTGGGCAATGAGATTATATGATCCGAATTGCCCTTGCATATAGAAGCGAACTGAATAAGTACCTATAGGATCGAATGAACTTAATGGAAATTTATTCGCATACCGATTATCATTAGCAATTTCATCACCGAATTCGGGATTTCCATTATCAAATAAAAGAATGGATGGTGAATTGAGTTTTTTATTATCAGGTGAATAAATATCACATACTATTAAGCCCACTGAACTGTTCTGAGTAAAATTCACACGAATGGTTATCAAAGAGTCTATTGCATTATAAGTAATATCACCGGAAGGAGAAACAGATGTTACCTGATATTGTTTGACTGAAGAATCTATTAGACCCGGAAAATCTTTTTCGCAGGAAATAAAAAATACTGCAGAAAGCAGAATTAGTATAATTGTAATTTTCATATAGAAATATCTGTTAACATACTTATTATGACAATGTAAAAATAAAGTAGTATTTGAAATTCACCCCGCAAAAATAACTACAATAGGTGCGGGAGAAAAACTTAAAACAAAAATAATAAAGCTAATATAACCTATCATCATTCGTTTACTGTCAAGAGGCTGTGTGTCCATTACCGGCGGATGCTTCAGCTTGATGATAAAAAATAAGACGAGCGCCCAGAATAACCAGCCCGACCAGCCAAAACCCAGATGCATTCCAAATGAAGTCTCAACCAAACCGGTTACACCAAGAATGAATAAAATAATAAAACTTATTACTGATATGTTATATTGTTGTCTTTCTCCAAACATTGTATAAGATATATGTCCCCCATCCAGCTGCCCGACAGGGATCATATTCATCGACGTAACAAATAATCCAAACCATCCAGCAGTTAGAAAAGGATAATGATAGATCTCTGTCATTGGAGGAAAGAAAGTATCTTTAGCAATTAATAATTCCTTTAAGAAAAGAAACAGAATTGAATTACCAAATTCCAGAATCATACCTGACGAACCGTATTCCTCTGAAAGATAATCGGGATGAATATTAATGAGATAATCAATGCCCGGTAAGTTTAAAAAACCATAAATAAGAATTACTACGCTCACAACAAAACCTGCGATTGGACCGGCTACTCCGATATCAAACATTGCTCGTTTAGTATGAATTGGTGATTTTGTTTTTATTACGGCACCAAGCGTTCCAAAATTAATGAAGATTGGAATTGGAGGAAAAGGAATATAATAAGGCAATGTTGATTTAACGCGGTGGTAAACTGCTGCGAAAAAATGACCAAATTCATGAAAGGTAATTATGAGCATTATACTAATTGAGTATGGAAGACCTTTTTCAATTATTGTTGATAATTCATAGGGACCGGGATGACCAGTAGTCCAATATACACCTGCTAAGGTAGTTGTAATAAAAGTAATTATAAATAAACCAACGTGAATTAAATAATTTTTTATCTTCTTCCGTTTTTCTTTAGAAGCAGTTGTTGTATAGGAATATTTCGCTTCAGACATTATAGATCGAGATTAAAACCAATATTTGCATAATTTTCTCTTAGATCAAAATATTCGCCGTGTACACTGTACCCGGAGATAAAACTAAAAAGCACACTTAGTCCTTTCCTATTCCACTTACCGAATTTAAACCCGGCTGTTGCAGTATTATTACCAACATAGGTATTGATTCCATTCAACTTAAAATCATAAGCAATAAACGGAGTAATTAACTCTGTTGATAACGGTAGAATGAAATAATCAAATCCTATCTGGTAAATATCTTTTTTTATTTCTGAAGGAATGATGTGAAAAATATATGTAATACCTGCATAAACTCTGAATGAATTAATCCTGTAATAGGGAAATAATTCAATAAATTCTTTGCTGAAAACAAATGGAGTTTTCCCGTTTCTCCATTGATTATTCTGTTCATCAAACTGACCATCGACAAGATGAGCACTGATATGACTGAATCTGAATCTTAAACCAATTTCATTCTGATCCATTATTCTTTTATAACCAGCATTTATTCCAAACAAATAATCAATGGTTTCTACAGGAAACTTGAAACCTTCAGCACTTCTTAATCTCGTAAAAGTGAAAAAGTCAACACCTAAAGAAACACTATAATTTGAGTAGTTCAGGTGAATCATATCCTGAGACGTTCCTATGTCAAGTCTTAATTTATTTTGATCCAGAGCAAACAATGCGCCTGTTTTCGGTTCCAGAAAATTTGCAGTAAATGGTTGAATGTTCAACTCAGATGGAAACCAGACTTTATAATCTTGTGAGTATGCAGGGGATGAAATTAAAAACAGAATAAGAAGGATATATCTCATTATTTTTCTATAGAGTTTGAGAATTTAATTTTACGGAGTTTTTGTTTGATTAGTTTATTATAACTGTACTTAAATTTGGAGGTTAAGCTGGATATTGCATACAGATTTGTCGGGAAAGCAAAAGAAGGCTCAAAGTAACAGTTTACTGTGCAGCCCTGACAGAAATCAAATCTGCCTTCCATCTTTTGAAACTGTTCTACTTTTTCTGAATGCCGTATTTCTTTAATTGGTTTGTCGATAAGAATTGTTTCGTTTCTAAAATGATAGCACGGAAGTATTATTTCATTATACGGTGAAATTACAACAACTCTTGATACTGCTTTACACGATGGGTTATTAATATCATTTCCGCCATTTCTCCTGAGTTTCATAAATCCTTTATTAAGATAAACATCCAGTTTACCATCGCAATATTCATCAACATAATCAACTGCTTCGGGAGATAGACCGGGATTGCCAAAATATGAGAAAACAGGATTTACTAATAATACCAGATCCTGTTCAGCTGCAATTTCATGCATACGAGGCAGTTTCTTATAAGTTTCGTTTGTAACTGTGAACAGGATATCAGGATATTCGCCTAAAGATTTTGCTAAATCAATACTTCTTAATACACTTTTATAACAATCAACTTTGCGGATTCTGTTGTGCTCTTCTTCATCAGGGGAATCAAGTGAGAAATGCAAAAGATTAATATTGCCGGCAAGTTTTTCAGCAAACTTATGATATAACAATCCGTTGGAAGTAATGCTCGTCTGCATATTAAAACTCTTTGCATACTCTGCCATTAAATGAATTTCTTTATGAAGCAGAGGTTCACCTCCAGTGAGATCAATAAACTTAACACCAAGTTCTGCCAACTGCTTAACATTTGATTTAAAGTCCTCTAGCTTAGCAAATGGTGTATCCTTAAATTCGGAATGATCACCGAAATGACAAAACTCACAAAATGCGTTACACCGGTATGTTAGATAATAATTACAAAGTAAAAGCACGAAAGCGAAAGCTCCATAGAAAATGTTTATGACTCATTCAGTCAATCATCCAGTCAACCAATGGTAAATCTATCAAGAGAGTATACACAGCCATATTTACTGAATGATTGCATGATTGGATGATTGCTTGTTTTCAGATTAAATAAATTATGAGTTAGTATGTTCTGCCTTTCCAAATCACTTTTTTATCAGGCAGTACAATGAACGGTAGTGCAACAACATATATCATATAATAAAGCTGATAGTGAAAAAAGTATTTTAGATTTCTGGTTATTTTTAACTTTCTGTGAACAGGGAATAGAACCAAAAAATCAAGTGATATTTTAAAGACAGCCAAATATAGCCAGACAGGTGAGAAAAATAAAGGAGTTAGTAAAACCGCCAGATTACATAAGAATCCGAAGACCATTATTACAAAACCAATAAACGGAACTCCAAGTCCACCTACTCCCCACCGTTTCTTTTGTCTGATTAGACTTTTAATAGAGCTGCAAGGCAATGATGTTACCAGGGAATTATCATTTAAAGGAAAAAGAATTTTATACTTTTTTAATTTTTTAACAGCGTTAAGTAAAATAAAATCCTCAGTGACACTGAAAGGAAGTTTTTCATATCCACCTGTTTCATTGTAAGCTTTTTTTCGATAGCTCATATTATTTCCAATACAACTTATAGGAATTCCCAGGTTTACTGTTCCAGAGCCGGCAGTAAGAAGATAAATAAAATCAATAGCCTGCATTCCGCTGAATCCGTTATTTGCGACCTGAGTTGTGAAACCGCAAACCATACCAACATCTTCAGTATAATATGAACACACAGTTTTAACCCATTCCGGTTTAACATCGCAATCTGCATCAGTAGTTAAGATAATTTCACCTTCTGCCTGATCCAAAGCATAAGTAAGAGCACGCATTTTCCCTATTAGCTTTGAATGATGTTTGTCTGTAGTAATTTTTCTGAAGCGTGGTTTATTTATTATAAACTCATCTATAATCTTTCCGGTGGCATCTTCCGACTGATCATCAACTAACAGAATTTCAAGCTTACCTTCGGGATATTCAAGTTTATCAAGCGATTCCAATGTTCTTAATATCTTGTCTTCTTCGTTTCTTGCTGCAACTATAACAGTTGCTGATGGAAGTTTCGAGTCATCTTTAATCTGAGAAAATTTCTTCATCACTCCGATTGTGAAAAGAAACGAAAGAATAAAATACCCGGCGATTGAAATTATAAAAATTATTTCAGGCATTCAGCAGGTTCTCCGAATGAATATCCTTTTTTACCGGCTATTTCAACAATATAATTAATCGAATCAGCTATGATGTCTTTTGATTTTATGTTGTCGTGCAATACAATGATTGAGTTTGGCTTTAAGTTCTTATCTACTGCTGATTTAACCAATTCCAGGTCGTTCTTAAAATCATATGTCAGAAGTGACCACATAATATTTTTCAGTTTAAACTGTTTTAATAATTTGTTTGTTGATAATCTGTACTTACCATAAGGAGGACGATAGTAAAGCGGTTCGATTCCAATCTTTTCACGAATAACATCATTGCATTTTTTTATTTCATTATGCTGTTCTTCTATTGAAATCTTCAGCAAATTTTTATGACTATAATTATGATTTCCTATTGAATGACCTTGTGATAAAATTTCTTTTGTAAGTTCAGGTTTCTGTTCAATGTTTTGTCCCACGCAAAAGAATAATGCTTTAATATTAAATTCATTAAGCGATTTGAGTATTATTTCTGTTGCCTCTGTTGTTGGTCCGTCATCAAAGGTTAATAATATGTTATTATTTGTAGTTGTCCAGTAAAAATCACTGAAAAGTTTTTTAAGTATTAATGACGGATTGTAAATGAAATTCAAAGCTTATCTATTACATGTTAATAATCTAAAAATCTAAGGACAGTAGAGACAATAAGGACAAAAAATTATTTATTGAAAAATAGCAATAAATGACAACTTAATGACCATAAATGACTTACTAATAAACTTTATTTTCTTTGCGCAAAGCACTCTGCTCTTAGCTAACCCATCATCCCTTTATAACTCCAACCGGACGAATTTTTGCAACTTTTCTGGTAATTCCTTCCTTGTGCATTACATCAACAACATCAGCAACATCCTTATAAGCTCCGGGCATTTCTTCAGCAATTGTTTTATATCCTTTTGCCTGAATGATAATTCCCTTTTCCCTTAACTCTTTTATCAAATCTCTTCCTTTAGCACTCTTTAAAGCTTTTGTTCTGCTTAAGTTTCTTCCTGCACCGTGACATGAACTTCCGAAAGTTTCTTCCATTGCTTTTTCCGTTCCTACAGCAACATATGAATATCTGCCCATATCACCGGGAATCAAAACGGGCTGTCCGACTCCTTTATACTTAGAGGGAATTAATTCACTGCCGGGCGGAAAAGCTCTCGTTGCTCCTTTTCTGTGAACACATACTTCTTTTAATTGATCACCTATTTTATGCTTTTCAATTTTTGCGATGTTATGACAAACATCATATACTAATCTGAATCCGAGTTCAGATTCCGTCATACTGAAAGTTTCAAGCAGACTTTTTTTTGCAAGATGCATTATAACCTGACGATTATTCCATGCAAAATTTGCAGCTGCCTGCATTGCTGCCAGATAATCCTGTCCTTCCTGAGAATTAATTGGAGCACAGGCTAATTGTTTATCCGGTAATTTAAATCCAAACTTATTACTGGCATTAAGCAGAACCTTCAAATAATCATCACACACCTGATAGCCTAAACCGCGTGAACCGGTGTGGATTAAAACAACAAGCTGTCCATGAAATAATCCGAATACTTCAGCAGTTTTCGCATCATAAATTTCATCTACAACATCAATCTCCAGAAAGTGATTACCGGAACCCAGGGTTCCTGCCTGATCAGCACCACGTTCAAGAGCACGCTGACTTACAGAATTAAAATCAGCATTCTTTAATGTTCCGCTCTCTTCGGTAAATTCAATATCGGATGGATTACCAAGATCATTCTCCAGCGCCCAAACAGATCCTTTTTCAAGAACCTGCTTTAAATCTTTATCAGATAATTTTTTTATTGCTCCACTTGCACCAACTCCGGTTGGAACATTTTGAAAAAGTTTTGAAATAAGATTCCCGATTTTCAATTGAACTTTTTCGTATTCAATAGATGTAACGGCAAGTCTAACTCCGCAGTTAATATCATAACCAACTCCGCCGGGAGAAATGACTCCTTCATCGAGATTGGTTGCAGCAACTCCGCCGATTGGAAATCCATATCCCCAGTGAATATCAGGCATCGCTAGACTATATTTTTCTACTCCCGGGAGATGGGCAACATTTATTACCTGTTTAAGTGCTTCATCATCTTTAAGAGATTTCTCTATCATATCCTGTGAAATATAAATTCTGCCCGGTACACGCATATTACCGGTTTGTGGAATTTCCCAGAGATTATCTCTTAACTTATTTAATTGGATATCGTTGATGATCATTTTCCTATTCTCCTAATAATACTGGAATGGCTGATTGTAACAGATTCGATCAATGAATGAAATCTTCAATCATCCAATCATTCAATCTCTCAAACGTAAATCTCACCAGCTATTATATATCAAAGACAATTAATGTTTTAAGTTTTCTCTTTTCTTTCTTTATTTCCATCTGATGATAAGTTACGGATTTAATTTCCTCTTTTAGTTCAATTTCATTTGTTAAGAAACTGCCATTAAGATTTCCGGTCAGGATGAACAAACTGTCTTCACTTTTTATAAGCAATTCATCAATACTTTTTGAAATCCACTTCTTAACGGTAAGAAGGTAATTTACTTCATTAAGGAATGAAACAAGCAGTTCCTCCCTGCTCTGTTCGGTTAATTTAATCTCTACACTTTCATCATTACGTTCATCAATACTCTCAAACACGGATTCATTATATGCCTTGAGTGATTCTACAATTAGTTCTTCAAATGAATCAGCGGTTAACTCAACGGCAATATCAGCTGTATGGTCAATATATTTGTGGGAGGAAGCCATATTTCAATTAATATTTTTTGTTGATGTAATTTAATCAATGAAATAATAAAAATAAGTAATATATTTTGGCTGCCTGTTTAAAGAAGATTAAAGAAAATATTTATCAGTCGAATGAATAATTTATCAGAGCATTCAAAAGGTGTATTAGCAGTTGTAGTTACAGCTTTACTCTGGAGCAGCGGTGGTTTGCTTATTAAACTCATATCACTCACCTCGATGCAGCTTTCTTTTTTCAGGTGTTTGATTGCTGCTGCTGTTTTCGCAGTAATTTTCAGAAAGAAGGTATTAAAAGTAAACAGACTGGCAATATTGAATGCAGTATTTTATGCTACTGTCTTAACTTTATTTGTCATAGCGACTAAAACCACAACTGCAGCCAATGCAATTTTTCTTCAATCAACTGCTCCAATTTATGTACTGATTTTTGAGCCAATCATAAATAAAACCAGGTTGGAGCGTATAAATATCATTACAATAGCAGTTTGTTTCATTGGAATGATATTATTCTTTACGGGTGAACTATCACCCGGTCATTTTGAAGGCAATTTAGTTGCCTTACTAGCTGGAGTAGCATTCGCAGCTTTCTTTCTGGGAATGAGAAAAAATGACAAACAGTATCAGCAAAGTGCTATCTTTTATGGTAACATAATTGTAGCAATAATTTGCATTCCTTTCATACTCGAACTGGAGTCAGTTTCATTTACTGATTTATGGATGGTATCGTTCCTGGGTGTTTTTCAGATAGCTGCTGCTTATGCATTATTCACCTATGGAATAAAACGAATTCTTGCTGTCGAAGCTTCGATCATTTCAATGCTTGAACCAGTGCTTAATCCTGTCTGGGTATTTTTAGGTTATGGTGAAGTTCCCACAACATTTGCAATAATAGGTGGTCTGATAATAATTTCGGCAATTTCTTTAAGAACTGTGATTGCCGGTTCGGATATGATAAAAAGAAAATTTAAATCTTAACGATTTCAATTTCAGCTCTAATTATATGCTTATTGAATACAAAAATATTATTGATGATCTGAAAAAATTGGATATTTATCACTTCGGCAGTTATATATCAGGATCACAATATCTTAAAGCTTACAGACTTGTTAATAAATATTCGGGACATCGATCAAAAATTCTGGATTGGGGAACCGGATCCGGACACTTTTCTTATTTTCTATTAAGCCAGGGTTATTCTGTTAATGCTTTTTCGATAGAGAGTGAGAGCAACCTTGCTGAGTATCTTAAAAAGTCTTATCCGGGTAAGTACAACATCCTTCTAAATCAGGATCCAATATCTCCTTTGCCTTTTGATGATCAAATATTTGACACTGTAGTTTCAATTGGTGTGCTTGAACATGTAAGAGATACAAATTATAATGAGATACAATCCCTGACTGAAATCAGAAGAGTATTAAAACCAAATGGAATATTTTTATGTTACCATTTTCCAAATAAGTATTCCTGGATTGAAGCAGTAACAAAACATCTGGATTCAAAATACAATCACGATTTCAAGTACACTAAAGTTGATATAAAAGAGTTAAACAAAAAGTGTAACATGGAACTTCTCGAGATTGGCAGGTATGGAATAATGCCAAGGAATTCATTCAGGATTGCACCTAACAATATATTGCTTACGAAAGTTTTTAATAGTATTGACAATCTGCTTTCTGTATTGCTAAATCCATTCTGTCAGAATTATTACTTCGTTGCCAGAAGAAAAGATTGATTCGTTTGTTATCCTTTTACGGCGAAAGGCGGCTTATTTTCCAGTCATTACCTGACTTTTCAAAAAGTATTCTGTCATGAAGTCTGTTTTCCCTTCCCTGCCAGAATTCAAACCGGTAAGGTATTACCGTATAACAGCCCCACTCCGAGGGCATAGGTGGATTTTTTCCATCAAATTCTTTTAAAAGACTCACAAATTTTTCTTCCAGAGATTCTCTGTCCTTAATTACTTCACTTTGTGCTGAAGCGATTGCAGCTATTCTGCTTTCAAATGGTCTCTCGTTGAAATAAGTCTCAGAATCTGTCTTTGGAAGTTTTTCAACAAGACCATCAATCCGTACCTGTCTTTCAATTTCCTTCCAATAAAAAAGCACTGAAGCTCTGGGGTTTTGGCTGATCTCCTTGCCTTTCCTGCTTTGATAGTTTGTGCAGAAGTTGAATCCTCTTTCGTCATAACTTTTAAGTAACACTGTTCTGGCTGACGGGATACCATTTTTATCCGAGGTTGCCAGAATCATGGCATTAGGTTCTTCAATTTTAAGTTTTAGAACCTGCTCAAACCAGTTATCAAATTGAAGAAAAGGGTTCTTATAAACTCCATCCTCAGATAATTCTAATTGTTTATACTCTTTTCTTAAAGTTCCTAAGTGTTTCTTTATAGGCATATGAATATTTCCTGAGAATATCTTATTTTTAAGCATTAAATTCGAGCATTTGAACTAAGGTTGATCTAACAATAGAAGTGATAAGATTGACTATAAAATGTCATTACTCTTTGTTAAATTAACAATCAATTAACAACAATCAAATAACCCGGCAATATTTTTAACTAAAGTAAATTGAATAACCAAAAATAATTTTGAAAAAAAACTGAAACAATAATTTTAATGAAGTCTGATAAATTAACTAAAAAACAAAAAGAAGAACTCGAAAAATTTGGTGCCAATACCTGGTTTGTTGAGTACCTTCATAAACAATACGAATCCAAACCCGACGAGGTTCCTGAACAGTGGAAAAACTTTTTCGGAAAAGTAGAAGGCAAAAACAAATCAAACGGAGAAGAGAGCCGCGAACAACGATCGCTATTTGCATTGCCTTCGGGATTGGAAATGCCTCAACCGGGTGAGGACGATGAATTAAAAATAATTGCCGGAAGTTCGCAAAGAATTCTCGACAATATGACTGCCAGTCTTACGGTACCTGTTGCTACATCACAAAGAACGATTGCAGTTAAATTACTGGAAGAAAACAGAATTGTAATCAATCAGTATCTGCAGAAGAAAAGTCAGGGTAAAATATCATTTACACACCTGATTAGCTGGGCAATATTGAAAGCAATTGTTAAAATTCCAGCAATGAATAATGGGTTTTCGATTATAAGCGGTAAACCAAATCTATTGGTCAGAAAAAATGTAAATCTGGGATTAGCTATAGATGTCGAAAGAAAAGATGGATCGCGTGCCTTGTTAGTACCTAACATTAAAAATGCTAATCAACTAACATTTAAAGAATTCTGGGAGAAATATGAAGACATTGTTGCACGTACCCGCAAAGGAACCATAGATCCTTCCGAATTTATGGGTACGACAATTACACTTACCAATCCGGGTACTATCGGCACCGTTGCTTCAGTGCCAAGACTGATGGTAGGACAAGGTGCAATTATTGCAACAGGTGCAATTCAGTATAATGCCGAATACCAGGCAATGTCACCGTCAACAATATCTGCTTTAGGTGTGAGCAAGGTTATGAATATAACCAGCACTTATGATCACAGAATTATCCAGGGTGCAGAATCAGGATTGTTCCTCAAGGAAATTAATGATTTAATTTTAGGTAAAGATGAATTTTACGAAGAAATATTTAAAGCACTAAAAATTCCTCAACGCCCGCTTCAATGGGAGTCTGACTACCAACCGGGCGGATTCGATAAATCATCAAATACTGAAGAAGTAGTAAAGCAGGCAAAAGTTCTTCAGCTAATTAATCTCTATCGGGTAAGGGGTCACCTTGTTGCTGATCTCGATCCGCTGGGGAGCCAGGTACATTATCATCCTGAATTAGATCCCTCTTCATTTAATCTGACTGTCTGGGATCTTGACAGATATTTTATAACAGGTGGATTCGGTGGCCTTAAAGTAGCTACATTAAGAGAGATTTTAAATATTCTTCAGAAAACCTATTGTGAGAAAATAGGTGTTGAATATATGCATATACAAAATCCTGCTGAAAAGGTGTGGCTCCAAAGCAAAATGGAACCAAGCAGAAATATACCGGATTTTGATGAGAAGATTAAAAAGAATATTCTTAAGAAACTCATTAGTGCAGAAGTATTCGAAAATTTTATTCATACAAAGTTTATAGGTCATAAGAGGTTTTCGTTAGAGGGTTCAGAGACATTGATCCCTGTTCTTGATATGTTATTATCCCAGGCATCTGAATACGGAATCGGAGAAGTTGTACTTGGAATGGCACATCGAGGAAGATTGAATGTGCTTGCAAATATTATTCACAAATCATTTGATTCCATCTTTACAGAATTTGAAGATATCCGGGATCCGAATTCGTATGAAGGTTCTGGCGATGTTAAATATCACCTGGGCGCTACGGGTAAGTACGAAACAATTAATGGAAATCAGATAACAGTATCAGTAGCATCTAATCCAAGCCATCTGGAATGGGTCAATCCGGTTGTGGAAGGTATCGTAAGGGCAAAACAAACCCGGCTGGGTGATCGAAGAAGTTATCAGAAAGTTGTTCCTATACTTATACATGGTGATGCTGCTTTTGCCGGTCAGGGTGTTGTTCCGGAAACATTAAATCTATCACAGCTAGCAGGATACAGAACAGGTGGAACGGTTCACATCATTGTTAATAACCAGATTGGTTTTACCACAACACCTGAAGATTCCAGATCATCGACCTATGCAACCGATGTTGCTAAAATGATTCAGGCTCCTATATTTCATGTTAATGGAGATGATCCGGAAGCAGCTTTGCACGTCGCTAAAATTGCTTTTGAGTACAAGCAAATCTTTAAAAAAGATGTTGTAATAGATTTATTCGGTTATAGAAAATACGGGCACAATGAAGGTGACGAGCCTGGATTTACACAGCCATTATTATATGATAAAATAAAATCTCATCCTTCGGTAAGAATTAGTTACGCTGCAAAACTTGTCAGAGAAAATATTCTTTCAGAAAAAGATGTAGATAATTATATTGGTGAGTATGAGAAAAGACTCGGTGAACATTTCGATGTTATTAAGAGAAAAAGTGAATTTTTCTCAAGTGATATACCCCTGGCAGTCTCAAAAAAAGAAATAAGCAAAATCAAACCGACGGAAAACACGTTCATTTCCGAAAATGAACTAAAAAAAATAATACTTGGTTTGACCACATTACCGGATACTTTTCGTGGACATCCGAAATTAAATAAGTTTCTTGAAAAACGTAGAAAGCTTATAGAAGGTTCGGAATCAGCAGATTGGGCTTTAGCAGAATCGCTGGCATTCGGTAGCTTGCTACTTGACGGTACACCGGTAAGATTAAGCGGCCAGGATAGTGTCCGTGGTACCTTTAGCCAGAGACATCTTGCATTTACAGATATTTCAAGTGGAACGGAATATTTTCCATTAAATCATCTTTCTACTAAACAGGCGCAGATTGAAGCCCTTGATAGTTCTCTCTCCGAAGCAGCCGTACTTGGTTTTGAATATGGTTATAGTACTGCAGATCCGTTAACCCTTGTAATATGGGAAGCTCAGTTTGGAGATTTTGCCAATGGTGCACAGATTATAATAGACAATTTTATAGTTGCTTCTTACGAAAAATGGAAAGTACCCAATAGTGTAGTTATGTTATTACCTCATGGGTTTGAAGGTCAGGGACCTGAGCATTCAAGTGCACGTTTGGAGAGATTCCTTATTCTCTGTGCAGAGAATAATATGTATGTAACAAACGTTACAACGCCTGCTCAATATTTTCATTTACTTAGAAGACACATAAAACACGGTATTCAAAAACCGCTGATTGTTATGACCCCCAAAAGTCTATTACGTTCACCCGAAGCAAAATCAGCAAAAGAAGAATTCTTATCCGGCTCATTTCAGGAAATACTGGACGATAATTCAGTAAAAGATAAATTAAAGATTAAAAGATTGATCTTAACAAGCGGTAAGGTATACTATGATCTATTAAAATACAGAGATAAAAATAAAATTTCCGATACCGCAATTGTTCGAATTGAGCAATTTTACCCACTACAATCTGATAAACTTCTAAAAATCATCGATGCCTACCCGAAAAAAGAAAAATTTTTCTGGGTGCAGGAAGAACCTAAAAATATGGGTGCGTGGAATTTTCTGACTACTCGATTCTTTGATATTTTCACATCTGAAAAGCCCCGGTATAGTGGCAGACCTGAATCAGCCAGCCCTGCTGTGGGTTCGGCCCGAATTTCTGAACAACAGCAAAAAGATCTGGTTAAGATGGCATTCGAATAGTGAATACTGT
>CAZXCP010000040.1:0-19653 GCA_964639355.1 uncultured Ignavibacteriaceae bacterium | reverse complement strand
ATTTTCTTCGGAACTGCTCGACGCATAAGTGTTTGTAACCGGATCAAAATCGATTGCACTAATTATACTTGTTCCTAAAGATTGTCTTACATACTTAACATTTGCACCGACAGAAAATTTTTCAGATAAAGCTTTTGCGTATCCAATTCCTATGGCTAATGCTGTTGGGCTGTAAGTTCCAACATCTATGAACCCTTGTTCATTATTTGCTCTCACAGTTCCAAGAAATTCACCGTAATCAACGGATACAAAGCTCAATCCGATTACGCCGTAATCACCATCAAAAGGAGATATAGCTAAAGCGCCATGGTAATAATTTATATCTGCAATAAACTGAGTCGAACCCACTGTGAAATCGGCAATACCGTCCAGCCTGGCCATAGCTGCCGGATTATAAAACATCGATACGGAATTATTTTCAAGTGAAGTAACTGCGTCTCCGAAGGCGCTTACACGCGCATCTACAGACATATTCAGGAACTTCATACCTGTCTGACCTAATTTTTGCTGCTGAGCAACACCGTAAAAGTTAACCAGCAGAGAAATAAATATTACTAATGAAATATATTTAATTATTTTTTTCATGATTATTCTCTCATTCATTTCTGGTTATCTGATAATTACAAATTTAAGAATCTTGTTATCACCTGTGTCCAGATCTTCTATAACAGCTATATAAATGCCGCTTACAACAATCTGGTTTGATGATGTGACTGAATCCCAATAGGCATCACCGCTTCCGTCTCTATGTTCAATTGTGTTGATAAGCTCGCCTAATTCGGAATAGATTTTAATATTGCATCGTCCGGGTATATTGAAGAATGCAAGTCTGTTAGCCGATAAATCTCCAAATCCAAGCTGGCGATCTGCAGCAATGTTGTATGGATTAGGAACGATCCTGACCTGATCCAATGAAGTGCCCGGAGGTCTTTTGAGTACAGCAGGATCATATGTTTGGGTGTAATAACGACTGCTTCTCAATTTACCAGGAGGGGTTAACCCGACACCTGTGTTTGCTGCTTCCAAACCAACAGCAACAATGTAATAGTAATATTGTAACCCTCTTACGGGCGTGAGATCTTCAAAACTTCTTTCCGTTGGTCCCGCAGTATGAATTAAATAATACGTACTATCATACCTGCCAACTGCACGATATATTTCAAATCCATCAATTGTGGATCCGGGGTCTGCATAAGTTTCCCAGGAAAGCGAGATTTTATCGCTCAAACCAGTAACGTTAAAAGTTCTTGGGGGCAATGGAGGATGTGGAATATTGTACCCGGATTCATGATTAGCAATTGCTCTTCTAAATGTTTGAAACAATGAATCCCTGCTTTGAAAGACGATCGTGTTCTTAGCAACAGCATTTATTTCACCATTTTTGTATCGTTTACCAGCTTCAGTTGCTAGTTCATAACTAATTCCAGCGACAGCTTCCGCAAAAACAATTCTAATGCTATCACCGGGAGCCAGAGTGTAAGGTCCATACCCATTACAAAATGAAAATCCTCCAGGTGTTCCGATAGCTGGATCTCCGGTAGGAGCAAGAAAACCGGGCAATCCCGAGGGTTCAACAGCTATGGCATGTCTGGGTGATTTGTGACCTTTAGACATCCAACCATACTCTTCCGTCATTTTTTGCCTATTAAATGCGTCATTATTGGAAGTTAATGGCTCATCTGAACCCTCCCATGACGTTGTGGACGGTTGTGAAGGATCATCATTTTTATCTGTAGCGGAAACATCTGCATGCAATGTAACAACACCGGCAAACTGTGAAGCTCCGAGTCGACCAACAGTGTCCCCCGCTGCAACCCACAGTGCAGAAGACCAAATCGGACCTCCGACATTATCATAGCGAGTAAAAGATGGTAATTTACCGTGCCAGGCAAACTGAGCCCGAAAATTTTCATTTGCCGGGTCACCAGCAGAATTAACTGGTCCATCACCGCGTGCATCATTCATTGTATTTATTCCCCACCCGGTGGAATTACCTATAGCATATCTGGTATTTGCACAAACGGCTAACCGATACTGGTAATAAAAATAAACACCTGTTAATGTATTATTCGGTAATTCAATAGTAGGATCAGCATTAACATTTCCGGTATTTTTGAATATATATTCAGATACTATGTAATTATCATGATACTCCTGACTGAACTGAAAAATTCTTCTGGTTATAGTTATACCCAGTTGTGTATTGACCGTATTGACTATTATCCTGTCTGCAAATAGTGAAGGATCAACCTTATCATTATCAACATTTTTATCTTGTGAAACTACACCGTCGACAAATACAAACGGAGGATCGAATTGACTGGTCATTTCAAATTCAATTGGAAAAAATTCATTTGCCCCTGAAACTCTGGGACCTACATGTACTACTTTATGCGAATAAAATTCTCCTCGCTGGTCCGTGAAATTTGTTGAACCAATCCAGAATCCTTTTGCTGCCTGTATATCCTGTCTCTGGTATAATGCAGGCCATTGTAAACCGTACTGCTGGGTTTTGATAAAACCTTCTTCTATCTCACTGCCAATTTCTGAATACCAGTTGTGAAGTGAACCGGCGGACATCCATTTAACAGCATATTGCGCAAATGAGGCTGACGAGAATATTACAATAATCATCACGCACAGTTTGAATATTTTAATTAAATTTAACTTTTGCATGTATTCCTCAAACTCTAATTAAAGATCAAATGATAATTTTAATCCCCAGAATATATCCCGAGGATTTAAAAATGTTAAGAATTCCTGATTAGGCATATCTATATAAGATTTATTTTTTCTCCATTCTTCCTTCTGACTCTCCGGAGCATTATCATCCCATGGTATGTAAGGACCGGTTCTATAATCACCGGGCTTATCGTTACCTGGTATATTTGTATAGCCGGCCTGCGGGTGAACTTTATCTTCAGGCAAGTGTAAGGATTTCATATAGGCGAGATAATCGTTTGCGTCTACAAATCCATACTGAGTCATATACTTATAATTAAATAAATTAGTTATGTCTGCAAACAACTGCAGCTGAAAACCCATTACATCAAAAGTTTTACTTACTCTTAAATCAACATTCCAGTAATCATTCCACTGAATATTGTTCTCAACGCCCGGAATACTGCCTCCACCTGCCCATGTGAAATAATAACCAGATCTCCAGGAAGCAACGAAACTTAATCTGATATCACTTAACGGATTAATGCTGCCTAATTCAGGTCCAAAATCCTGAGGAGTAAAAATATCGATGTTTGCATTTGCGTATGGTCTTGGGATTGGTTTCTCCTGATAGTTATCACGGGTGGTCGCTTCATATTGTCTTTGTAATCCAACATTTTCATAATAAGTACCAAATCCAAAATTTCCTGCAGTATTAACATCGTAGGTGTAATTGATGAAGCCCTGAATCCAATTACCTCTGTTCTTGGTAATGGTTAATTCAAAGCCCCTGTTATCGGCGTAATTATTCGGTTCTGTTCTTGTATAGTTTACTTTATTATCCCTGCTCACGTAAGTTACTAGCCTGGATTGCAGCGAAACATCTTTATAGTACCCTGCAACTCTCAAAAGAAGTTCATCGAAAAGATTCTGTTCATAACCCAGTTCATATGCTACAGTTTTAGGTAATGGATTATTAGGGTCTGCAATTCTGGTGACTGCGTTGTTGTCGGAGAATCTTCTTAACAGGAATAAATTCTCCGGAGTGGGCATTGATCTGTAATGACCGTAATTGAAATAAAGTTTACTATTAATTGTAATAGGGAATGAAACACCTATTCTTGGACTTACATCCAACTGTTTATCAACAGCTACCTTAGCCAGCAAAGTGTCCAGACCCAATGAATTTTCTGAAGCAAATGCTTTATTGTAAGGATCATAATCGTACCATTCGCCTTGCGGATCAGAATAATCTAATCTAACTCCCACATTTGCAATCATTCCCTCAAACTCTAACTTATCGGTAACATATAATGCACCTTTAATAGGGAAGTTACTCCAAACCGATCTTGATCTTCCGCTGGGTAAAAACTTGTCAACAGAAGCGTAATTAACTCTGTTATCTGTATAGATAAATTCAAAACCGGCTTTTAAGTTGTTTACTTTATCAAGCTGAGTAGTATAATCAAATTTTGCAGAGTATAAACTAACTGTACTGCTATCACGGGAATTGCTCATACCAACACCCATTCTCAAACCATTAATACCTGTTGAGGGAAAATCTGCAAATCCAAACGGAGCTTCGTCAAGCAGAATTCCGGCAACGTTATATTTAGTGACAGTGTCTCTTACCCTGCCCGGATTTGTGCTATATTCTGAAGTAAAGGTGCTAAGAGTTACTTCATAAAATGTAGTCGGTGATACAGCATTGGTAAATTTTGCACCGTAAGATGAATAATTAATTGTACTTGGTGCCCAGTAGTCTGGTGCAAAAATTCTGGTATTAATAAAACTAACCCTATGCATTACATCACCAATACTTTCGGGTGATCTGAATATGCCTGGTGTACCGGCGTTATTAGTATTAGTTCCTTTAACTTCACTTAATAAACCCTGCAAGGTTAGTTTCATTCCTTTGCCAACATCTGAGGTAATTTTTAACTGACCGGTCCAATCATATACACCATCCCTCGATAACGGAAGCACATACATAGTTTGGGTTTTTCGGTAAGAAGCAAAAAATCTCAAATTACCTAGCTCTTGCCCGAAAGGAACAGGACCTCCAAAACTGGCATCTAGCTCGAAATCGGGTTTTTGAATATCGGTTATACGTCTATGCTGCCAAAGAAAAATCTGTCTGGCTTGTTCGGGTGTCAAATCATTTGAAGGATCATCATCTGCCAGTAAGGCTTCAGATACTGCCAGCCATCCGCCAAATTGAGGATACTGAAGCTGTGTAAATGCATCCCAGTTACCATTCTGGGTGCCTGTCCACGCAACTGCATCATCAAGGTAAGGTCTGATCCAGTAAGAGTTAGGATCATTAGCCGACATTCCAAAATGCTTATTTGATGCACCAGTGTATCGTGAAATAAAACTGAATGAGTATTTATCCCTTGAGCCTTCTTTTGTAACAACATTTATCAATCCTGATCTAAGACTACCATATTCAGCGGTAAAACCGCCTGTTTGAATCTGAATTTCTTCAATTGAAGAAAAACTAATTCCTGTGAAAGGTGAATTATCACGTTCATCTCTTAGGGTAACACCGTTTACAACAAATGAAGTCTGGTTTGCTGCACCGCCACGAATTACAAGTCCATCACGAACACCTGCCTGCAAACCAATAACACTGCTAACACTGGTAACAGGCAGATTCTGAATTTCAGAAACATTAAGATTGACTCTGCTTGCAGATACGTCTTTCTGAACAATTGGTGTTGTTGCAATGACAACTATTTCTTCGGTTTGAAAAGCATCTGAAGCTAATTCAAAATTTATTTCTGTTGTTTGATCTATACTAACTCTGACGTCTGTAATAATTTTTGCAGCATATCCCACCATTGAAGCTCTAAGGTTATAAGTCCCCGGGGGAACATTAAGTATTACATAGTAACCATCTATATTTGTTGCTGCACCCATAGTGGTTCCTTCAACCAAAATATTTGAACCTATAAGGAATTCACCGTTTTGAGCATCTCGAACAACTCCGCTTATTTTACCGGACTGTGAGAAGGCAGGTACTGAATAAATGAGGACTGTAAAAAGAAAAAAGAGTAGCATTTTTTTCATATTCTCTTAACTCCTATATGAATCGATTTCCGAACACAGCTGGTATGTTCAGTAGTAAGTGAAACTTCACTCACTTTGTATCAACAACTATTTAATCAAACAACTATGTAATTGATTAAATTTTTCACATAAAAAACTAATTAAAAACGTTGCTAAAGTCAATGAATTTGAGACATAATTATTGTGGCGTAAATGTAAAAAAAATCCAAAAATTTTTCTAAATATTCTTGATTTTTTGTATTCTCGCTAAAAGCTCGATTGTACGTAACCTGTCTTTATAAATATTGTTTGAATTCATTTTTACAATATCAAGCTTTGCATCTGAATTACCTTCCCATCTTCTGCACAGATAAATAGCACTATAAATTCGTCCGATCTTGTAGTCTCGAGAAATGGTAATTCCAACACCGTAGTCTTCACCGTAAGAAACATTTGGAATTTTAATACTGCGTAACACCGGTGTATAAAATGCTCTCGGTGCACCAAGTCCGTTTATTCTTAGGGCGTTGTTGGGTCCGTTATCGGGAGTCCATTCCCTGTGGTCTATCAATCCCGGAGGAATTTCATTCAAATGAATATCTGTTAACTTATATGATCCGACAACCATCGCACATTTTTCTTTATAGAATGTATCAACAATGGTCTGGACTGTATTTTCATCAGCATATATATCATCACTGTCTAATTGTAATGCAAACTTTCCGCATTGAGGATGGTGGACAGCTTCATTCCAGCAGCCGCCAATACCAAGATCTTTTCTGTCAGGAATGACGTGAATCAGTTTATCGGTATTCTTTGATTTCTTATTTATCAGCTCAGTGGTTCCATCTGTTGAATGATTGTCAACTATAATAAGATTGAATTTGAAATCTGCTTTTTGTTTTAAAACTGAATCAATTGCATCACCAATGGTTTTCACTCGGTTTCTTACCGGAATTACAACACTTGCTTCGTATTCAAAATCTACTGTTTCATCAAAATTGACTTCTTCAAATGGCGGTTTAAGAAATGCATTTATATCCTTTAAGTGCTGGGTAACTGCCTTTTCCATTTCAATCTGAACTTCCCTGTTCTTTGGATCAACATAACTGAAATGTTTTTCTTCACTGCCGATATCTTCAGAGGATTCGACAGTATATAAATACTCAGGAATTCTCACGAGAGAGTGTCTTTGAGAAACCTTAAGTCTCAAAAAATAAAGTCCGGCATGATTATAATTCTCTTTCATTTCCTGCACAGCTTCTTTTAAGGCATCGGTTCTTAAAAACAAAGCCTGACCAAAATCAAAATCATCCCTTATACTTCCCTGCTGATAATCTATCACCGGATGAATTTGCAAAACACCTTTCTCCTCCTCATAGAAATCCGAGTAAACAATACCTGCATTTGTGCTCTCGGCAACCTGAACAAATCTTTCAAGTGAAAATTTACCGGGATTCAATGGTTTGTCTGTTAAAATAATTAAGGTAAACTTTGAAGTTGAATGTTCAGCAATATTTGCAATTGATTCAGTACTATTGAAATTATTTGAAAATAAATGCTTCGTTCCTGTAATCTGCTCTTGTGATTTATCTGACGAGACAACAAATATCTCTTTAACTATTTCACTGGATTGAAATCTTTGTACAGTTCTTTGGTTCTGGTGTTTTCTTCCTCCGGGAAGGAAAACTGAAATTAATTTTTCCATGTTAATACCTTTTGTTCTGTTTCAAAACTTATATTTAAAAATACTTCAGGGAACTATAATAAAATAGACTGCTTATCAAATATTTTTTTAATATCTTTTGAAGTACAATTGATTGTTAGTAAGTGTTAATTTTTCAGTACTATCAACCATTATTTTTTTTATAAGAACAATCAGGATCTAAAAATGAAAAAATTTATTTTAGTAATGCTTGCCTGCTTATTGAGTATGACTGCATCATTACTGGCTCAAAACACAGACCGTATCTGGCTTACAGGTGATACCGAAAATGTTTCTATGAATCCGGTTTTCTCACCCAACGGTAATTATATTGCTTTCACTAAAGCCGGTTATCATGGAATTTATATTTATGATTTAAGCACTGCATCGATTTTTCAAATAACCGATGAACCATCATCCGGATTTGCCTTCAAATGGTCATCTGATTCAAAATACATTCTTACCCGTGTTGCCCGTTATTCAGGAATGCGGAGATTTAATTCTGTTAAAGTGTTCGATGTTCAATCCGGTGCGGGAGTACAGTTAACCGAAGAATCAACTAATATGCCCTATCTGCCGGAATGGCTTCCGGGAAATAATAAAGTATTACTTCCAACAAAAGATGGTGCGGAACTAATTGATACCGGTATCGAACCATTTTTTCGAGAGAATGAAAGCATGCTTACAGCTTATTCAATGTACAACCGGATTATTGTTCAGGATTTATTGAATTCATCTGAAAGGATTCTTGAACCTGTTAAAGGCAAGGAATATCTTAATGTTACTATTTCACCGGACAGATCAAAAATTGCTTTTGAGGTTTACGGCGGCAATATGTTTGTTGTTAATTTTGATGGATCCGGTCTTACTGATCTGGGAATTGGATATAATCCTAAATGGACTTATGACAGCAATCAAATTGTATATATGATTACCGAAGATGACGGACACACTTTCACTTCTTCTGATATCTATATTATTAATATTGACGGCACGAATAAAAGAAACATAACAAATACCGACGATGTTATTGAGTTGAATCCGTCAATATCACCGGATGGGAACAAAATCGTCTTCGAATCTTACAAAGATGGTGCAATTTATTTATTGAATTTAGATTGATACGGAGCTCCCAATGAAAATTAAAACAATAAAAAGAAATACTATATTTTTCTTTCTAACACTCTTATTTCTGATTTCATCAAATCTGTATTCACAGCAGGTTACCGGCTTATCCGGCTGGAACATCTATTTAGACCCAGGACACAGCCAGGATGAGAATATGGGTATTTATGGTTACTCTGAAGCAAAGAAGGTACTGAGAGTTGGATTAGCACTTCGTCAGATGTTATTGGACTGGACAGATATCGATACTGTTTATATATGCAGAGAAAATGATCAGCAGCAGGTTTCATTATCGCAGAGAACCTCACAGGCTAATGCTCTTGGTGCTGCCTGGTATCACTCAATACACAGCGATGCATCAGGAACTCCTTCTACGAATAGAACCTTATTACTTTGGGGTCAGTATGCCAATGGACTTGAAAAAGTTCCTAATGGCGGAAAAGCCATGAGTGACATAATGGTAGTTCTGCTAACAGCAGGTTATAGAATACCCACCACAGGATCGATTGGTGACTGCACTTTTTATGGTTGTACATCGGGTGGTCCGTATCTGCATGTAAACAGAGAAACCAACATGCCCTCTGAATTGAGTGAAGCAGGTTTTCATACTAACCCCGTTCAGAACCAGTTGAATATGAATGCAAAATGGAAAAGACTGGAAGCTTATACTTTCTACTGGTCAATTCTTAAGTTTCATAATATTACAAGACCTTATGCAGGTATTGTAACAGGTATTATTTCTGATATTGAATCCGGTCAGCCAATTAATGGAGCTATAGTTTCAGTTGACGGACAAACAGACACAACCGATACATGGGAATCATTATTTTACCAATATTCTAATGATCCTGAATTGTTGAGAAATGGATTTTATTATTTTGAAGATGTATCAAGTGGCACACATCAACTTTCGGTTCAAACACCGGGTTATGAATCTCTGACTGTTAATGTCACTCCTCTTGATACTTTTTTCACCTTCAAAGACATCCAGCTTATTTCACAGGTACCTCCAAAAGTTGTATCAACAGTTCCTGCTGCAAATGACAGTCTCTACCCGGGAGCTGAAAGTCTTATAATTAATTTTTCAAGACCAATGGACAAAACTTCTGTGGAATCAAATATCAGTTTCAATCCTCCTGTAAGTGTAACTTATGCATGGTCAGATATGGACAAAAGTGTCACTATTAATACCACTAATATGAATTTCAATACTGTTTATGATGTTACGATTTCCGGAGATGCAACAGGAAAATATGGTCATCTCTTTGATGGTAATGGTGACGGCACAGGTGGAGATCCTATGACTTTCAGTATAAAAACAAAAGTACAGGATGTTACAGCTCCACTGGTTGTGGATGTATATCCTGCTATGGATGCAACAAATATCGAATTAAGACCGGTTATTAATTTTTCATTCGATGAACGTGTAAACACTTCAACTCTTTCCGGAAAATTCAGTGTAGTAAGAAATTCTACTCAAACAAATGCCGCAGGAATACTCAGACACTATCTCGTTAACAATAGAAGTGCTTTGAATTTCTTTGTTACCACTCCCCTTGTTGAGAATGAAACATATACTATTCAGCTTCTTCCCGGAGTTGAAGATATATTTGGAAATCCGATTACAACTCAAGTTAATTATACATTCACAACAGGTAATTCCAATTATACGTTAAGAACGTCAATAGATAATTTTGAATCAGGTATCAGTAACTGGCTTCAGCCTACCGGTTCCGGCAGCACAGTTGGTGTGATAAATGAGCTTACTAAAATATCTCTTTCCACATCTGTAATTAACCTTAACACTCAAAGTACAAGATCGATGATGCTGGAATATGGATGGAATACAAGTGCAAGTAACTGGTTAATTCGTGAATTTTTCAGTCTTTCTCAACCGCAGTTTAATGCCACGGGATTAATGCAGGTTTATTTATTCGGCGATGGCAGTGATAACAAATTCAGATTCGCCGTAAGAGAAGTATCAACTAATACTTTTGAGGTCAGCCCATGGTACGATATTGATTGGATCGGATGGCGACTGGTTACCTGGGATCTCGATGAAGGCCAAACAGGTACATGGATAGGTAACGGCATTCTCGAACCACCATTAAGATTTGATAGTTTTCAATTGACTTATGTGCCGGGTAATCCAAGCACCGGTGCAGTATATTTTGATGATGTAAGAATTGCTACATTTGACCCTGTTGGTGTTGAGCTTGAAAATGATCTTATTCCAATTGCATTCAATCTGGAACAGAACTATCCTAATCCGTTCAACCCGACTACCAGTATCAGGTTCTCTGTACCTGAGGCAGCAAACGTTAGAATAACTATAAATGATATACTGGGAAGAGAGGTAGAATCGTTGGTTAACGAAGAACTTAGTGCAGGAAATTACACAGTTAAATTTGATGCTGCAAAATTATCGAGTGGAATCTATATCTATACATTGCAGGCTGGAAAAATTGTACAAACAAAAAAAATGATGCTGCTGAAATAGTATCATATGTCCCTGCAGATAATCGAATCAAACTTAGTGTAAGAGAAGTATTTAATCTTTCTCTTACACTTTTTTATATTAATTTGTATATGATTTGTTTTTGATTCCAATAATTTGTTTATTTCATTCAGTTAAATCATCATTAGGTGATAAAGATGAAAAGAATTGTCTGGTTATCTGCAATTATTATTTTAACGTTCTCAAACATTCTTAGATCTGAAGGGGACGAAAAAAATAAAAATTTTCAAAAGTCTGCTAGTTACACATCACATACACGATTCAACATAAATAATATTTCAACCTGGATTTATAATGATGGCACAGCAGATATAAATATTAACGGTAACTCTGGTTTTGAATTTCCTAAAGGCTCGCGTAAAACGGCAATATTTCAATCCGGATTTCTTTGGGGAGGGAAAGTTAACGGACAGATAAGAGTAGGCGGTTCTGCTTACAGATCCGGACTTATGCCTGGCAGAATTCTTAACAACGGTGTGCCTTGGGATCAGCTTCAAGCAGAAAATCCCAACGATCCTCACGTACGTATCTACAGAGTTAGAAGCAACTACAAAAGAGCAGATTTATCAGATGAAGTGAACGATGGAGAAGGAACAAGCAAAGAGATAAGAGATCGATATGAAAAAGACTGGAATGAATGGCCGGCACAGTTTGGCGCTCCTTATCTGGATTTAGATGGTAATGGTGTTTATAATCCTTCAATTGACGTTCCCGGTGTTCCGGGTGCTGATCAAACTATCTGGTATGTTGCTAATGATCTGGATTCAAACCAGACAAAGTTTTTGTACGGTTCTCTTCCTTTAGGAACTGAGATACAGGTTACTATCTGGGGATATAAATCAGTTCCTCCGCTCAGTAATCTCATCTTTAAAAAATATAAATTCATCAACAAGTCTGATACTGAAATTACTGACACTTATTTGTCTTACTGGAACGATCCCGATCTTGGTGATGCTTCAGATGATTATGTTGGCTGTGATACATTACTCAATCTTGGATTTGTTTATAATGCACATCCTACAGACCAGATTTACGGAACCAGCCTCGCATCGGCAGGTTGCAGACTTCTTCAGGGACCGATAGTAGATGGCTTACCTACCGATAGCGCTTTCTTTAATGGTGAAGTGATTTACGGTAAAAAAAATCTGCCTATGACGGCTCATTATTTTATAATTAGTCCTGATGCTATATATAGAGATCCTACCCAGGGACAATATATCGGATCATTAGAATTTTATAATCTTTTTCAAGGTAGATCCGCTGCCACGGGCGAATTATTTCCGATACCTCCACAGTTGGGTGGTGGGTCAACTATGTATCCGCTTTCAGGTGACCTGGTTACAGGCGAAGGTTTTATTGATGGAATAATTCATCCCCCGGGAGACAGAAGAAATGGAATATCATCAGGTCCATTTAACCTTGCTCCGGGCGATACCCAGGAAGTTGTTCTTGTTCAGATCGCCGCCGGAGGCGTAGGAACCGTTACAAACCTGATGGCAGTGGGCTTATTAAAACAATACACAGTTTTTGCAGATATGTTTTATAATCTTTTTCTAAATAATTCTGTCTTACCTCATAAACCTGTGGTGAATGTAACTGAACTGGATAGACAGATTGTTTTAAACTGGGGAAGCGATATTAATTCAGTCAGAAAAATTGAAAATTATGATGTCGGTGGATATAAATTTCAGGGGTATAACATATATCAACTGCCTTCAAAAGATGCTCCGATAGAGGATGGTGTTCGCTTAGCTACATTTGATATTGTTGACGATGTTACTGCGATTATAGATTACGAGATTGATCCGATAACAGGCTGGCTTGTAACTGCTGTAAAACAATTCGGTAATAATTCTGGAATTGAGCGGTATATCAGTATTACAAAGGATTCCATAGGCAACAAACCACTGAACAATGGTTCGGTCTACTATTACGGAGTGACTGCATATACATATAATTCATCGGGAATAAGTCCTAATAATTTTGAAAGCGAACTTCAGGTAATCAAAGTTGTACCTCAATCCGAACCTCCCGGAGTAAGGTATGAAGGAAAGTTTGGAGAAAAATTAGAAATAACTCATGAGCAGGGATTAAGCAATGGTTTAATAGAAGTTCAGATAATAGACCCTACGCATTTAACAGGTAATTCATACAAAATTACTTTTGAAATTGTCGAAGGTAAAATATTCTGGAAATTACAGGATTATACTTTGGGTATTGAATTATTGAGTGCGGAAGTAAAACAATTAGAGGATTCAGATTATTTTATAGTTGATGGATTGAGAGTTCTGGTCGCAGACAAGCCAATTGGTCTTAAAAGGTATGGGGCAATTACACATCCTAATGATCCAGATTTATGGGGTTGGGAAGTCATTTCCGGAAATGACTGTATTACCTGGTCAAATGCAAGTCTTCTAAATTTCGAGGCTTACAATGGTGCAATTGGGTATGCGAATCCGTATAGTTTTTTTAATAATAATCCTAATCCTGTTACACCTGATAAGTTAAAAAATGTGCTGATAAAATTTGGAAGAGTACCCGACGGATCAATTGCATTTGAAAATCCCGGCATTAATCCGAATATCCCTTCAAGCGATCAAAATTTTTCTTACGCTTACAGATATGGTAGAGGCTTAACATTGCCGCCTGCAAAACCGGAATTTGCACCGTACATTTTGAATACCGGCAGTGGGTATTCCTACCAGGATTTTAATAAAAGTGTTCCTCTTTCAGCCTGGAATATTGATGACCCAAATAACCCGCACAGACTTGCAGTTGGATTTCTTGAAAATAATGCTATTAATGCTTTATTAGACGGAAGGTACTGGCCCGGGAATAATAATTCATATAATAATATTTATGCAGATGGTCCAAGAGAGTGGCTTTTTATATTTGACACGGACTATAGTGAAATTCCAAACCCTGATTATCAGATTGATATATTGAATAATCCGGTGCCGATTCTATATTGGTTCACTGTTAACAGAAGGGGCGAGGGGCCATTTTCGCCTGGAGCTACAGGCGAAGATCAATTTGCAATCTATCCCAATAAAGTTTTTACCGAAGAGGATGTTTATTCTTTTACAGCACCTGGTACAACATTGAGTGATCAACTTGCAAAAGAAGATGTAAAAAAGATTAATGTTTTTCCAAACCCATATTATGGAAGTAATCCACAGGAAGCATCATCGAATGAAACTTTTGTAACATTCAATCATCTTCCACAAAGAGCAATAATCAGAGTTTTTAATCTTGCCGGCCAGCTAGTTCGTAAAATTGAAAAGGATTCACCTGCACAATTTGAAATATGGGAGTTACAGAACGATCACGGTATACCGGTAGCAAGCGGAATATTTATAGTTTATATAGAAATGCCGGATCTGAATGAAACGAAAATTTTAAAGCTAGCAATTATACAACGGCAAATAATTCCGGAATTCCACTAATTGTAAAAAATTGAGATAGTATCATCTTAATTGATATAGAATTTGGAATTAGTAAACATTCCAATTCAAAGAAAATTCTTTTGTAATAAATTCCGATACATCCGGTGTTTTTTTACATGATGACAGTATAACGTTTGTTTTTGACTTTGTTTGAAAATTATTGCAATATGTTGATGTTATTTATTTGGTTTATCTGAATCCGTTTAAATGATTGAAGAATTATGTCAGCAGTAAAACTTCTCACACTCAATTTATTAATTTTTCTGTTTGCTGCCTGCAGTATTTTCCGCACTGAAGAATCAATGATATTGGAACCCAGATTATTGAAACAGGCACCTTTGCCTCAAATTCCGGAGTCAATACAGAGTATTAATTTCCGCTTCCTTTTTGAAATGATAGTAGATGAAAACGGTAATGTTGAATATGCCAAATTACTTGAATCGAGCGGTGACAGGATATGGGATTCACTAACTGTTCTTTCCTTGTATGAATGGAAGTTCTCGCCTGCAAAACAAAATGGCAAACCTGTAAAAGCAAAAATCAGACGAAAGGTAAATGTACTTTTTCTGGAACCGAGAGAAATTACTCTTGCTGAAATAATACTTAATAACCGCGAAGAAGCAGATTCAATCTTTAAGTGGCTAAAATCCGGATATGGTTTCGACGATCTTGCTGAAAAATATTCACTTAGTCCGACAAAAAAATCCGGTGGACAAATCGGCAGAATTGATATAAATCATTACTCGGATGAAATCAGAAGAGCACTTAGCAATCTTCAAATAAATGAATTCACAAAGCCTCTGCTTTATGGAAACTATTTTGCAATCTTTAAAAGATTAAAAGATTTGTAAATTTGTTGTATAATTTTAAACTACTTTTTAACAGGATCTATATGAAATACAGAAAACTTGGCAAAACAAATATTGAAGTTTCAGAAATAAGTCTTGGCTGCTGGACGATGGGTGGACTCAACTGGGTTGACGGCACTCCAAACGGCTGGGCTAATGTAGACGAAAAGGAAATTTCAGAAGCTATAAATTATGCAATTGAAAAAGGCGTTAATCATTTTGATAATGCTGATGTTTACGGCAACGGCAGAGCAGAAAGAATGCTTTCACGAATTCTTGGTAAACGAACTAATCAATTCATAATTGCAACAAAAGTCGGATGGTTTCCCGGAACTGCAGCTCACGCCTACGAGCCTGCTCATATTCGTCATCAATGCGAACAATCTTTACTCAATCTGAAAAGAGATTATATAGACATATACTATTTTCATAACGGAAACTTCGGAGCAAATGATGAATATCTTGATGATGCTGTAGAAACAATGTACAAATTAAAAGATGAAGGTAAAATAAGACTTATAGGACAGTCTGCATATTCACACAAAGATTTTGAGAAACTTATTCCTAAAGTAAAACCTGAGGTAATTCAGGCATTCGCAAGTGCAATTGATGACAGATTTGTCCGCGATGGTTCACCCACAAGAAAACTTCTTGATGAATATCAGATATCTTTCATTGCATTTGGTCCTTTGTCACAGGGCATTTTGCTGGGCAAGTACAATTCTACAAATCCTCCAATGTTTGAAGCCGGTGATCATCGTGCACGTTCTTTAAGATTTAAAATAGAAAATCTGAAAGAGGTTGAACCTAAAGTAGAAAAGTTAAAAGAACGTTTCGGTTCTTCAAACCATGAGTTGTCAAGAGCAGCTTTGCAGTATTTATTATTCTATAATCAGGTTGGTGCCGTAATTCCGGGCTTCAGAAATCTAACTCAGGTCAAATCTAATTTAAGCGGAATGGATAATCCACTTACAGAAGAAGAATTCAACTTTATCAAAGAGATATTCAAAAATAGTTAGTCATCTAGATAATTGTTGATTAATAATTAATAGCGTAATTCAATGGAAGATATTCTTAATCAGATCAGCATTTGTATTGAGAGAGGAAAAATAAATTCTCTATCACCTCACCCTGCGGATATGAAAGGTAAAGATGGTGCAGTCGAGTTAACTCAAATTGCGTTATCTGAAAAAATATCAGCTAAGGATATTCTCGATAAAGGATTACTTGCAGGAATGCAGAGAGTTGGTGAAAAATTTCGCGATGGTAGAATTTTTATTCCTGAAGTTTTGATTTCTGCAAAAGCTATGAGCGTTTCTATGGAATTACTGAAACCATATTTTATTTCAGGTGAAATACGTCATAAAGGTAAAATAATTCTTGGCACTGTGGCAGGTGACTTGCATGATATAGGCAAGAATATTCTTAAGATGGTTCTTGAAGGTGGCGGATGGCAGGTGATTGATCTTGGCATAAACGTAAATGCTGAAAAATTTATATCCTCAGTGAAAGATAGCAGTGCTAAAATAGTTGGTTTGAGTGCACTTCTTACAACCACAATGCAGAACATGAGAGAAATTGTTAATCAAATAAAAAATCAATTCGAGGACGTATTTGTCGTTATCGGCGGGGCACCTGTTTCACAAAACTTTGCAGCTGAAATAGAAGCCGATGCATATTTCCCGGATCCTCAAAGTATGCTTGATTATATTAATAGAACATTTTCAGAAATCAAATAATTGTTAAATGAAAAGTTCAGAATTAAATAAACGTATTTATGAATTTAATTTTAATGCAAAAGATATAATACCTTCAAAGAAGGATATTCTTATCTGGCTGAACTATGATATTCATAATTATCCGGCATTCCTTGATGACGCCATAGATAGTTCACTAGATTTTATTTTAAAAAATGCTGAGCCAAAAGGAGGATTTATTATTCTTCCTGAGGAGAAGATTATTTTCCATAAAAACAGAATCTCTATAGATAATGTAGTTCTTGAATCGGAAAAAATTATTTCCAGATATTTCATGCGGGCTAAGTCTGTTGCAATATTATTAGCAACTATCGGAGAAAAACCTGAAAAAATATCAAAACAATTAATTAGTGAAGGTGACACATTAGCAGGTTACATACTTGATTCGGCGGCTTCATTAGCAGTTGAAAGAACCGCCGACTTTGTAGAAAAAAACCTGAATGATATTGCTGATTCTTTGGGTCTCAAAGCTACGAATAGATACAGTCCGGGATATTGCGGCTGGAATGTCAGCGATCAGCATAAATTATTTTTATTTCTGCCGGAGCACTTTTGCGGTGTGAAATTGAATGAGAGTGCATTGATGATACCCATAAAGTCTGTTAGCGCTATAGTTGGTCTGGGCAAGGACGTTATTAAAGAAAACTACGATTGTAGCCTATGCGATGTAGATTTTTGTTATAAACGAGATCAGGTTGATAGCTGATGAATATATTAGAATTAATTAAATCAAAAAAAGTCCTGGTTTCTGATGGTGCATGGGGTACTTTTTTATTCAAGAGAGGGCTGCGTGCAGGAGAATGTCCTGAAGAATGGAATATTTCCAAACCTGAAATTGTAAAGGAAATAGCTCAGAGTTACATTGACGCAGGTTCGGATATCATTTGCACGAACAGTTTCGGAGGAAACAGATTAAAATTAATGCAGTACGGATTACAGGATAAGACAACAATAATTAATCATACTGCAGCTTCAATATCCCGGGAAGCAGCAAAAGAAAAAATTGTTTTTGGTTCAATAGGACCGACAGGTAAGTTTTTAATTACGGGTGATGTAAGTGAACAGGAAATGTCAGAAGCATACCTTGAACAGGCGGCTGCTTTGAAGTCGGGAGGTGCTGATGTAATTTTATTTGAAACTTTTTATGATATGGATGAAGCAAGAATCGCAATTAATTCTGTAAAAGAAAATCTCCATATCCCGGTTGCATGCACTTTTACATTTGATAAACAACCTGATAATACTTACAAATCAATTATGGGTATCCCGCCGAAAATATTTGCTTCTGAAATTATAGAAATGGAAGTTGATATCATCGGATCGAATTGCGGATTAGGATTTCAAAACATGGTTGAGATTGCAAGAATACTGCGAAATACCAATAATGATATTCCAATTCTTGTTCAGGCTAATGCAGGCATGCCGCAAAACATTAATGGTGAATTGATATATTCAGAAACTCCGGAATTTATTTCACCTTTTATTAAAGAGTTAATTGATTTAGATGTAAATATTATTGGCGGATGCTGCGGCACGACTCCTGAACATATTCGTACCATAAGAAATATTGTAGATAAGGTTTCAAATTAATTTTATACACTAAACAACATTCACCACAAATTGTTATCCTAAATTACTTTGATTAAACTCTTTCACTGTCTCAATCATAGTTAAATAATTTTCCAGTTTAACATATTCCGGTATCGAATTACCTGAACCAACACAATAACCTCCCTGACTTCCAGCTTTTTCAAGGTTTAATAAAACATTTTTTCTCACTTCGTCAGCAGTTCCTCGTGAAAGCAGGTCGACATCAATATTTCCGATCAAACATAATTTATCACCATATCTCGATTTAACTTCAGCGATGTTCATTGCTTTTGGTTCAATTGGATGCAATGCACTTACTCCGCAATCAATAATATTATCCATAACATCGTATAGTAAACCGTCGCTGTGATAAATTAATGGCTTATAAGCATTTGCAGCTATTTCACCGATTTTTTTTAACCAGGGGAAAAAATATTGATCAAGAACTTCCGGTGAAACTAATAAACCATTTGTGTATGCAATATCATCGCTGTACCATAGTGCATTAACACTTTCAGCCTGAGCCATCTTCTCAAACATACTAACAACAAGATTTCCTAATCTGTTGTTCAGTGATTCTATCAGATCCGGATTCTCAAACAGTGCAAGCGAAAATGTTTCAAAGCCCATCATTTCCCATGTCATAGTAAAAATATCACCATACTGACCTACAACTCCCATTCCTTCAGGCAGATACATTTTTACTTTATCAAAAGAATCATAGCCAAAATCATTTTCAGTTGGAAATACGTAATTTTCAAAATCCTGTAAGGATGAAATTACTCCCTGCCCTTCCGTTGCCCACTTTCTGAATACGGTTCCATCATCATTATAAGATATATTTTCACTCAATCCTATTTTACCAGGATTGAAGTCAGCTTTAGGTTGAATCTTTATATAATCGTATCCTGCTTTATACCAGAACTCAACATCATCCTTTAAGCCAAGAATT
>CAZXCP010000039.1:0-21311 GCA_964639355.1 uncultured Ignavibacteriaceae bacterium | reverse complement strand
GAAACAGATTTCTTAGTGATTATTTGGTTTTGATTGCTTATCAGACCTTCTTTTAATAATTTTTGTCAACAAATTATAAATATTGGAGCATTGATGAATAAATTTTCTGGTGTTGACTATTATAATATAGATTCTGTACTATCAGATGAAGAAAAGATGATAAGGGATTCAGTTCGTGAGTTTGTATCGGAAGAGATTATTCCTATTATAGAAAAATATAATCGTGATTCTCAATTCCCTTCACAATTAATTCCACAAATGGCTCAAATGGGATTATTTGGTCCAACCTTCCCGCAAAAATATGGTTGTGCAGAATTGAACAATGTTGCATATGGCCTGATCATGCAGGAACTTGAAAGGGGTGATAGCGGAATAAGATCCTTTGCCTCAGTTCAAACTGCATTGGTTATGTATCCAATTTTTGCATTCGGTAGTGAAGTACAAAAAGATTATTGGCTTCCATTATTAGCAAAAGCGGATAAGATTGGATGTTTCGGATTAACCGAACCGGACTACGGTTCCAATCCTGGAGGTATGTTAACAAGAGCTGAGAAGAGTTCAGGTGGCTATATTCTTAACGGGGCAAAAATGTGGATTACAAATGGTACCATTGCAGATGTTGCTGTCGTTTGGGCAAAACTTAATGGAGTAGTGAGAGGTTTCCTGGTTGAAAAGGGTACAAAAGGATTTACAGCCCCGGAAATGAAAGGTAAACATTCGCTTCGCGCATCTGTAACTTCGGAATTGATTTTTGACCATGTAGAAATTCCTGACAGCAACATTCTGCCTAAGACCGATGGTCTGAAAAATGCACTAATGTGTTTAAACCAGGCAAGATATGGAATTGCCTGGGGTGTTGTGGGTTCTATGATGGCTTGTTATGATTCTGCTCTGAATTATGCTAAATCAAGAGTTCAATTTAGTAAACCAATAGCGGCATATCAGATAACTCAGGAAAAATTGGTTTATATGCTGACAGAGATTACAAAGGCACAGCTATTAAATCTCCAGCTGGGAAGAATGAAGGATAACGGTACTTTGAAATTCACCCAGGTTTCAATGGCTAAAAGGAATAACTGTGAGGTAGCATTAACTATTGCAAGAATGTCACGCGAAATATTAGGTGCAAACGGAATTCTTGATGAATATCCGGTTATGAGGCATGCAGCAAATCTGGAATCGGTTAAAACGTATGAGGGTACTCATGAGATGCACACACTCATTCTGGGTGAAGATATAACAGGTTTCTCTGCATTTGATTAAATTAACAGACCACTTTAAGGTGGTCTTTTTTGTATTAATATTGTTTGTTAAAAATGATAGATGAAAATAAGATAACTAACGGAATAACTTTTGATGATATTCTACTACTTCCAGGAAAGTCTTACGTGCTTCCTCGTGAAGTTGATATCTCAACTAACCTCACACCAGACATTAAACTGAATATTCCATTAGTCTCAGCGGCAATGGATACAGTTACTGAATCAGCTATGGCAATAGCAATAGCAAGAGAGGGCGGTATAGGCATTCTTCATAAAAATCTAACTATTGAAGAACAGTGTGAAGAAGTCGATAAAGTTAAACGATCTGAAAGTGGAATGATCCGTAATCCAATTACTCTTACCCCGGGTAAAACTATTGGTGATGCGCTCGATTTAATGAGAAAGTACAGAGTTTCAGGAATTCCAATTGTGGAAGAAAATAACAAGCTTGTTGGAATTTTAACGAACAGAGATTTGAGATTCGAACCAAACAAACTCTTGAAAGTCTCCGAACTGATGACTAAGGAAAACCTAATAACAGCTCCTTTGGGAACCACCCTGGAAAAAGCTGAAAAGATTTTACAGCGGCATAAGATAGAAAAACTTCCTGTTGTTGATAAAAACAGAAGACTGAAAGGCTTGATTACATTCAAAGACATCATGAAAAAGAAAAAGCATCCGTTTGCTTGTAAGGATGAGCATGGACGATTAAGAGTGGGAGCAGCTATTGGGATCACGTATGATTCTCTGGACAGAGTTAATTCACTTGATAAAGCAGGTGCTGATGTTATTGTAATCGATACTGCGCATGGTCATTCAATGGGGGTTATTAAAGTTATTAAGGAAATTAGAAGAAAATTTAAATACATTCAGATAATTGCTGGTAATATAGGTACTTATGAGGGAGCACTTGAGTTAATAAATTGTAAGGTTGATGCAATAAAAGTAGGAATTGGACCAGGCTCAATTTGTACAACAAGAGTGATTGCGGGTGTTGGAGTTCCACAAATTACTGCAATTTCGGAAGCATTCCGGGCTGCAAAAAAACGTGGTGTTCCAATTGTTGCAGATGGCGGAATTAAACAAACCGGTGATATTCCAAAAGCAATAGCAGCGGGAGCAGACTCTATCATGTTAGGCGGGCTTTTCGCAGGTGTTGAGGAAAGTCCGGGTGAAAAAATTCTTTTTGAAGGACGAAGCTTTAAACTCTATCGAGGGATGGGTTCAATAAGCGCAATGAAAAAGGGAAGTAAAGATCGTTACTTTCAGGATGCTGAAGATGACTTAAAAAAATTGGTGCCCGAAGGTGTTGAAGGGCGGGTTCCTTATAAAGGTCCGCTTGAAGATACAATTTATCAACTTGTTGGTGGTTTAAGATCCGCAATGGGGTATTGTGGAACTAAAGATATTAAAGCATTAAAAAAATATGGTAAATTTGTTAAGATTACACTTGCCGGATTAAAAGAGAGTCATCCGCACGATGTTATCATCACGCAGGAGTCTCCAAACTATCATTTACAGAAATAGAAGCTAATGTATGTTTAAAGTTCTTGTTATAGCTTATTATTTCCCGCCAATGGGTTTAAGCGGAGTTCAAAGAACTCTGAAGTTTGTTAAGTACCTTAAAAATTTTAACTGGCAGCCAACCGTCATAACCAGCGGAGATGTTGGTTACTTTGCTCACGACAAATCACTGACAAATGAATTAAACGATATCGGTGTAGAGGTAATCAGATTAGGTGGTAAAGAACCTAATGCAATGCTTGCAAAATTCGGAACGATAAAACTCCCAACTGAAACCATACGTAAAGTTTTAAACAAAATAAGCCAAACTATCTACATTCCTGATAATAAGGTATCGTGGTCAAAAAAAGCTTATAAGAAGGTGGAAGAATTAGTTGCCAAAGAACATTTTGATGCGATTTTCATCACTTGTCCTCCTTTCTCTGCCTTCAGTTATGTATCACGCATCAGAAAGAAAAGCGATATTCCAATTTTTGTTGATTATCGTGATCTATGGTACGAAAGTTACTTTTCATTCTATCCTACGCCTGTTCATAAGCACTTGCAAAAAAAAGAAGAGTACAACGCGCTTAAAGCGGTTGACAGAGTTTTGGTTACGAACAGAAAAATTAAGGAGAAACTATTAAAAGATTTTCCTTTTCTTTCATTTGATGATGTTGTGATACTCTCACACGGTTTTGATCCGGAGGATTTTGAAAAAATTCCTTCTGTACCAAAACCAAAGAACAAGATGGTACTTATGTATTCTGGGATTTTTATGGCGTACAATACTCCAAAATATTTTCTCAGAGCTATTAAAGAGATTTCGATTGAAAGACCCGACATAGCTTCTGGAATAGAACTGCATTTTGTCGGTTATCTCGGAAAGCAGAATCAGAAACTTATTAGAAAACTAAATCTTCACGAATTTGTAAAAGACTACGGATATATGAATCACGATGATTCAATTTCTAAAATAAAATCTGCGGATGTATTATGGTTTATGGTAGATCGATTGAAAAATATTGATGCAATATTACCCGGAAAAGTTTATGAATATGCCGGTGCGCAAAAACCAATAATTGCCTGTGTACCGGATGGTGCAGCGAAAATAGCCATCGAAGAATATGGAGCAGGCTTTATATGTGAGCCGGATGATATTCCGCATATTAAACAAAAAATATTAAAAGTCTATGATCTATACAAGAAAAACGAATTGCCGAAACCAGATGAATCAGTACTGCAAAAATACAGAAGAGACTACCTGACAGAAATGCTGTCAAAACAATTTCAACAAAAACTGAGACCGGTTTAATGTTAAATGTAGTTGTTATAGGATCAGGAGGACGCGAACATAGCCTTGCCTGGAAAATAAGTCAGAGTGAATCTTTACAAAAACTATACTGCATTCCTGGTAATCCGGGCACATCGCAAATAAGTCAAAATGTTGAACTGAACACATCTGATCAAGAGAATATAATAAAATTTTGTAATGATGCATTGATTGATTTGGTAGTAATCGGACCAGAGCAGCCGCTTGTAGATGGATTGTCAGATGCATTGAGAAAATCTGGTTTCCTTGTATTTGGACCTGACTCTTCAGCAGCAATGATTGAGGCAAGCAAAACCTTCGCAAAGGAAATTATGCTTAATGCCGGTGTTCCAACTGCAGGTTATAAAGAATTCTCCTCTCATCAATTTGAAGCAGCATCAGATTATATAAAAACTACTGCTTATCCCATCGTAATAAAAGCTGATGGTTTGGCAGCAGGTAAAGGCGTTATTATTTGCAATAACATTCAGGATGCTGGTGATGCACTCATTCAGATTTTTGTGGATAAGGTATTTGGTGAATCAGGCAGTAAACTGATTATTGAGGATTTTCTTGAGGGTGAGGAAGCTTCGATCTTTGCGATTACAGATGGTAAAGATTTTATTCTACTTCCACCTGCACAGGATCATAAAAGAATTGGTGATGGTGATACAGGTAAAAATACCGGTGGGATGGGTGCGTATTCCCCAGCTCCGATTGTTACACCGGAAATTCTTGATACAGTTTCAGAGAAAATTGTAAGACCAATTTTGAATAGACTACTAATTGAAGGTAAAAAATTTATCGGTTGCCTGTATGCCGGTCTGATGATTAATGAAAATGAAGTTAGCGTTGTGGAATTCAATTGCAGATTTGGTGATCCGGAAACGCAAGCAGTTCTTCCTCTAATTGAGGGTGACTTTTTGCTGCTGCTTTATTCTGCTGCTAAAGAAAAAATAAATAAGTCATTGGTCAGTTTTTCAAATTCAGCATCCGTTTGTGTTGTTGCTGCATCTGCCGGATATCCTGATGTTTACAGAAAGGGGTATGAAATTAATGGATTGGAGAACGACTCCGAAGATGTTGAGATTTTTCACGCGGGAACAAAACAAATTAATGGACAGATATTTACAGATGGAGGCAGGGTAATAGGAGTTACTGCTATTTCAGCTGAAGGTAAATTAAGAGAAGCTCAACAAAAAGCGTATTCGGCTTTAAATAAAATTAATTTCGAAGGAATTTATTATAGAAAGGACATTGCAGAAAAAGCATTCAAACATATTAAATGATCTTGTGTATGAGACTAAGTTTAATCAATTTCTATTTTAACCCTTAATCTCCTTATTTCTCTTCTCCTGATAATTAAATAAATTATATTTATACTTATGATACCATTACATGTACATTCATTTTATAGCATTTTATCAGGTACAATAAGACCGGACGATTTAGTTAAGCGTGCAAAACAGTTTGGATTAAAATCTGTTGCATTGACCGATACAAATGGAATGTATGGACTGATTCCGTTCTTCAAAAAAGCACTTGAAGAAAAAGTTAATCCTGTTCTTGGTACATGTATTACAGATACAGAAAATGAACGAGAATATGCTTTGCTTCTAGCAAAGAATCAGAAAGGTTACTGTGAATTATGTAGAATAATTACTATGCGAAAACTCAATGAAGATTTTTCACTAGTTAAAATTCTCAATGAATTTACCGAAAATCTTTTCACTATTACTCCATCCCTAAAATTATTAAGAGAAATTAAAGTTCATGGTAATTTATTTTCTGAGCTTATTTCGACTAAAAGTAAAAAGAAAAGTACACGGGAGTTGTATAACTATTCAAATGAAAGAGGAATAGAATATATTGCTTCAAATCCGGTTTATTTTCTTAATAAGGATGATCACGAACTACACAGTCTTGTCAGATCTATTTACTTAAACGAAGCAAAAAATAATTTAAGCACAGATGAGGTTGTTGACGAAGAATATTACTTCAAAGATCCCGGAAACATTGACGCCCTTTTCAAATCACTGCCCGAGGCAATAAAAAATACTGAAAAGATTGCTTCAAAATGTAAGGTTGATCTCAGGATTGGTGAGTTAAAATATCCGACATTTCCAATGAGTGGGGAAAAGTCGGCGAAAGACTATTTAACTGAACTTACCTTTAATGGGTTGCATAAAAAGTATGAAAACATAACCGAAGAAATCATTGAACGGGTTGAGTATGAACTTAATGTGATAAATGAACTTCACTTTAATGATTATTTTTTAATCGTTTGGGAAATTGTAGAAGAAGCAAAGAGTAGGGGAATGTTAACTATAGGGAGAGGATCTGCTGCAAACAGTATTGTTGCTTACCTACTCGGTCTGACGCAGGTTGATCCGATTAAGCATAATCTCTACTTTGAAAGATTTTTAAACAAAGCGAGAAAAAGTCCACCTGATGTTGACATTGATTTTTCATGGAAAGAACGTGATGAAATAGTTCGTTTTGTATTTGAAAGATACGGATATGAAAAAGTAGCAATGATTTCAACTCACGTTACTTTCAAAGCCAGATCAGCATTCAGAGAAACTGCAAAGGCATTTGGAATTTCTGATAGAGAAATTTCTAAATATTCAAAATATATTCCCTGGACGAGTGCAACCAATTTGTCTGAGGTAGCTCAGATTTTCCCCGAAGCAAAGAATGTTAACTTTAATGTTGAACCATGGAAATCAATAGTTAAGTTGGCATCCAGACTGGCTGATTTTCCCCGGCATTTAAGTATCCATCCTGGTGGAATTGTAATCACTCCCACTAAAGTTACAGATTACTGCGCGCTTGAATATGCGAAGAACAAGGGATTGGGTTTAATTATTACTCAACCGGATATGTATTCGATTGAGGACCTCGGGTTGATCAAAATAGATCTTCTCAGTCAAAGATCGCTTGGAGTATTGCGGGATACCGTTAATATGGTAGACAAGAATTATTCTTTAGAATAATTATTTAGTGAAAATATTTTTGAATCATGAACTATAAGAATTGATCCAAACAAAAACAGCAGGGCATTTTCAATTAGTTTTTGAATACCAATTTGATTCCCCTTTCCGAAACAACCGCAGTCTATACTTAATCCCCTTGCTAAACTTATGAGAATTGCAACAATAAAAATCAGAAGCATAGAATTTATTATAAAAGCATTTTCCTTTACTGCTACCCCAAACACCAGCATAAGTCCAGCAGATATTTCTATCCATGGCATCACAATAGCAAAAAAGTTTACAATAAAATTTGGTAGTAATCGGTAGTTTGAAATGGATGTGGAAAATCCTGACGGGTCAGAAATTTTTTCCGCACCTGCATAAATAAATACAAAGCCAAGAATGATTCTCAGAAATAACAAAAGATATTTATTTGATAAAACTTTATTCATTCAGAATTAATTTGTTGCTTCGATGGGATAACCAGCCTCCAGCCAATCATCCCAGCCGCCATGAAAAATATAGACTCTCTTATATCCTTTTTCAAATAATTCTTCGCCGTGCAGAATGCTTGTATCACAATCTTTTCCGCTGCAGTAAGTAACTAACAATTCATTTTTATCTATTTTACTTAGAACATCATCATATTTTTCAGATTCATAAAAAGGGATGTTTATTGAACCTTTAATATGTCCTTCATCGTATTCCTTCTTAGAGCGGGAATCGATAAAAATTGTACCCTGATTGTAAAGCTGATATGCACGGGATAGTCTGATTGCAATTGGTTGTGTGAATGCTTGAGAAATTTCACCTGTTAATTCCCGTACTATGCCATTTTTTTCTGGCTGCACGGATATTTCAGTTTCAGTTTTTCCCTCCTGCATAATTAAATCTGGATGTAATGAATCCAAACCGGAAGAATCGTCTTGCTCGAAAAATAAAATTCGTTCCTTTTTTATCACAGAAATACCATCAGGATCAAGTGCATTATAGGCAAATCCTATAATAGCACTGACGAGTATTATCAGTAAAATATTTCTATAATTTAATTTCATATCTAAAATTGAGTGTAAACATAGCATTTTTAACTATGATCCGAAACACTTTTTGAAATGTATTGAAGCTATAAAAAGTACATTTACAGTTTATTTAAAAACCTTAAAAAAAATTAGGTTAAAAATTTGACTTAATCATTTCATTTTTTATTTTAAGATGGAAGTTTGATAATTGATAGTTAACTGGAGGTATATGCCTTCTTTTATCCTGTCAAAAACTCATCAATCAATCATAAATAATTATTGGAGGGATCTATGAAAATTGTGCGAATTAATAAACTGAGTAACTCGAGCAGTAAAACCACTGCTTACTTTGATGTTGAAACTTCAGAAGGAATCATCATCAAAGGATTTCGGGTTGTAAACGGATCGAACGGTTTATTTATTTCATCACCTGATGAGAAGGGTAAAGATGGAAAATTTTACGACAAAGTTATTCTTCCAAAAGATATGAAAGAGTCATTAGAAAAAATGGCTGTGGAAGAGTACAATAAATCCAGCGAGTAGAGTCTAAATCTTATTTTTGAAAAGCCTTGAATACCAAGGCTTTTCAATTTTTAAACTAATATCAGATTTTTAATCAGAGTTGTATTGCGGAGTAAAAGTCAGCTTCAAATGTTGAAAGATGAGCATCTGTAATAAAACACTTGTACCGAAGGCCGGACTCGAACCGGCACATGGGGTGAGCCATACTGGATTTTGAGTCCAGCGCGTCTACCAATTCCGCCACTTCGGCATTCGAAAACATTTTGGAAATCTTTGTGTTTCAAATTGCTCAAATTCTCAAAACCTATCTGATAGAGAATATCCACCGCCCTAAATTCGTTGAACAGAGTTTACGCCACTTCAGTCTATTAGATCAACTAGGTTTAACACTCCTAAATCTCTGATGTGTGATTCTCGATCCGTTGTCTTTTCTCTAATCCCGGCAATTATTTTCGCTCCATTATTAGAAAATCTCAAAAACGTGTGACAAACATAAAAAACTTCAATTCTCTAAGCAAAAAAATGATTTCGGATGCGCAATTATCTTCAAATGAAAAATATTGTCTCATTTAGAAAATGTATTAGATTCGATTTTGTATGATGATAGACAATATTCTGGCACGTCGGTTGACATCTATTCAAACAAAGAAAGGAGCTGCAATGAAGTCAGAGAGAAAAAAGAAGAATAAAAAACGAACTTCACCAAAAGACGCATTTATTCTTCAGCCCAATTGGGAAGACGTAGTAGATTACTCTGAAGAAGAGATTGAAGATATGTTAGAGGAATATCACATTCCTGAAATCTCTTATATAGATGTAATTGAAAAACCGGCAGAAATAATATTCGATTAGTGTAAAAAGGATTTACAGTATGAGTAAAACTTACATTGGTTATGACGGACATTATGATATTGAAGATGACGGAAAAATTATCCAGCGGGCAGTTAATAACCTCGGTGAATTTACCGGCATTACCAAAATCTATAATGATGTGAAAAAGATTCCAAACATTTTAGACAGGGATAAACTGGAATATTTTATCCAGCTGCTTCAGATATATAGGATTGGTGCGAAAGTCTGATAAGTGCTCTCATTTAGATTCACTTTTCTGAATTTTTGCCCAGGTATCTTTCAATGTCACTGTTCTGTTAAAGACCAGCTTGTCTTTATCAGAATCTTTCATATCAACACAGAAATATCCATTTCTTTCAAACTGAAATCTTTCGCCCTTATTTGCATTAACCAGGAACGGTTCACATTTACAACTTGTTAAAACTTTTAGTGAATCCGGATTAAGATGAGACTTGAAATCAATTTCCTTATCTCCATCCGGATCAGGATGATTGAATAATCTATCGTACAGCCTGACTTCAGCATCAACAGTATGCTTTGCTGAAACCCAATGAATAGTACCTTTTACTTTTTTATTGCTGGAACCTGTTCCGCTGCGTGTTTCCTGATCATAGGTGCATCTTAATTCAGTTATATTTCCACTACTATCCTTAATCACTTCTTCACATTTTATGATATAAGCATACCTGAGTCTTACTTCATTTCCGGGAGAAAGTCTGAAGAATTTTTTAGAGGGCATTTCCATAAAATCATCCTGTTCTATATAAATTATTTTTGAAAATGGTATCATTCTGGTACCCATTGACGGATCTTCAGGATTATTTACAGCTTCAAGTTCTTCTACCTTGTCATCAGGATAATTTGTTATTACAACTTTTAATGGATTTAATACCACCATTACACGCTGAGAATTCTTATTCAAATCTTCACGAATGCTGAACTCAAGCAGCGAAACATCGATAACGTTATCTCTTCTGGCTACTCCAACACGCTCAGCAAAATTCCTGATTGATTCAGGTGTGTATCCTCTTCGTCTGAATGCTGATAATGTTGGCATTCTCGGGTCATCCCAACCGCTTACAATTTTTTCTTCAACTAATTGAAGCAATTTGCGCTTGCTCATTACCGTAAAAGAAAGATTTAGTCTGGCAAATTCTATTTGCTGTGGATGGTAAATATCAAGTTCATCAATAAACCAATCGTAAAGAGGGCGATGATTTTCAAATTCAAGTGTGCAGATAGAATGAGTAATTCCTTCAATTGAATCTGATTGACCGTGTGCCCAATCATACATTGGATAAATGCACCAATTATCGCCTGTCCGGTGGTGTGAAGCATGACGAATTCTGTACATAATAGGATCGCGCATATTCATATTTGGTGAAGACATATCAATCTTTGCTCGAAGTACAAGCTCGCCATCTTTAAACTCACCGTTTTTCATTCTTTCAAACAGATCCAGATTTTCTTCAACGGATCGGTTTCTGAATGGACTTTCTTTTCCCGGTTCAGTTGGTGTGCCGCGGGTATTCTTTATTTCATCTGCTGATTGCGAATCAACAAAAGCTTTTCCTTTTAAAATAAGATTCCGTGCATATTGATATAGCTGCTCGAAATAATCTGAAGCATAAAGTACATTACCTTCCCAATCAAAACCCAGCCACTTTATATCTTCTATTATAGAGTCAACATATTCCTGTTCTTCCTTTGTTGGATTAGTATCATCAAAACGAAGATTGCATTTGCCATTATATTTTTGTGCAAGTCCGAAATTAAGACAAATTGATTTTGCATGTCCGATATGAAGGTATCCGTTTGGCTCAGGAGGGAAGCGGGTATGAACTCTTCCGCCGTATTTATCTGTTTTCAGGTCTTCATCAATAATTTCTTCAATGAAATTTTTTGATGATTGATTACTATTGTTTTCAATTTTGTTAATGTCTGCACTCATAATGTTTATTTAAGTATTTCGATTGCTTTATTGATTCTGTTTATAGTTTCGTCCTTGCCGATGATATTAACGATGTCATAAACACCCGGACCATTTCCCATACCTGATACTGCAAGACGCAGCGGGTGAATAATTTTTCCAACGCCTATCCCTCGTGATTCTGAGATTGATTTCAATCCTGTTTCATAATCCGCTTTTGAGGGATTGTCCAGTTTTGAATAAACCCCGGCAAGAACTTTTAAGATATCCGAAGAATCGGCTGTCCATCTTTTTTTAACAATGTCTTCTTCATAGTTTGAAGGGGCTTCGAAGAAATATGGAGCTGCTGTAATAATTTCATTAACGAAAGAAACTCTTTCCTTCATAGCTTCTATTACCTGAATCAGATACTGTTCTGTAAACTTTTGATTTCTGAATTTTGACTTTTGAATTTCCGCCATCAACAATTCAAGTAGTTCCTCATTGGACATGGCACGAAGATGTTCGGCATTAAGCCAGTTTAATTTTTGAAGATCGAAAACTGCACCGGCTTTATTAACACGTTCAAGAGAAAATTTTTCGATTAGGTCATCTATATAGTAAAACTCTTTATCGTCTCCTGCATTCCATCCAAGTAATGCTACAAAGTTTAATAAAGATTCTTTTAAGTATCCTTTCGATCTATAATCTTCAACTGCAACGTCGCCCTGTCGCTTGCTCAACTTAGAACGATCGGGATTAAGCAAAAGTGGTAAGTGTGCAAATACAGGTTTTTCCCATCCAAAAAAATCGTAGAGTAGAATATGTTTCGGAGTTGATGATAACCATTCTTCACCTCTTATTACGTGAGTAATTTTCATAAGATGATCATCAACAACATTAGCAAGATGGTATGTAGGGTAACCATCGCTCTTAATCAGAACCTGGTCATCGATGTTTGAGGTATCAAACTCAACACGCTCTCTGATCACATCATCAAAAACCACTTTTTCATTATGCGGGACATTTAACCGTATTACATATGAAACTTCTGAATCAAGCCTTGATTGAATTTCACCTTCAGATAGATTTAAACAATGCTTATCATACTTTGCCTGTGAAAGTTTTTGTCTTTGCTGTTCTTCTCTTAATGCCTGAAGCCTTTCAGGAGTACAGAAGCAGTAATAAGCTTTTTTCCCGTAGAGAAGTTTTTGAGAATGATTTTTATATATCTCCAATCTTTGAGATTGCATATATGGTCCACAACTACCATTTACGCCAGGACCTTCATCATACTTCAATCCTATCCAAGTAAGTGTAGAAATAAGATTTTCAACCGCACCTTCAACAAATCTGTTTCTGTCAGTATCCTCAATCCTGAGTATAAATTTTCCATTGTGATGTCTGGCAAAAAGATAATTATATAAGGCAGTTCTCAATCCGCCGATATGAAGATAGCCTGTGGGACTCGGAGCAAAACGAACTCTTATTTCTTCGCTGATCATCTGATAGTTAGAATATTTTATAATTAACCGGAATCAAAACTAAGAAGCTTTATTGAATTAGAAAAGTTAGAATCAGAGCAGGGCTAAGAATCACTTTGCGTTAACTTTGTTTTGAGTGTAATATTTAACTTTTTGAATAAACTCCTGACTGTCAATCGGTTTCGGGATATAGTCAGTAGCTCCGGCTTCAAGGCATTTCTCCCTATCACCTTTCATGGCAAAAGCTGTTAGGGCTATTATCGGTGTATCTTTGTATTGCGGAATTTCTCTTATTTTTTGTGTTGCTTCAAAACCGTTCATAACCGGCATCTGCATATCCATAAGAATAATATCATACTGCTGCTGTTGAACAGCTTCGACTGCCTCCACACCATTTTCAACAACAACAATAGAATCAAAATTATTTTTTCTGAGCAGTCTTGTAACAATTATCTGTGAATGTTTATAATCCTCAACAAGAAGAATTCTTACTTCATCTTCCTTGGTTTTAATTTCTTCAGGTGTTGATGGTTCATCATAACGGTTTATCATTGCATTGATAGTCTCGGACAGGTCTTCAATATTTGCACTGCTTTTGTGCAGCAACTCCTCAAATAATCCGTCAATCTTTTTTAAATCTTCCTGATAATTCTCTTTGCCTGTGTATATCATAATAGGAAGTTTAGCAAAATTTTTGTTTGATTTGATCATTTTAATCAAATCAAATCCATTAATTTCTGGCATATCAAGATCTATGATTGCCAGATCGAGACTCATATTTTCAATCAGGCTAATTACCTTTGATGAATGAGATTCAGCAATGGCATTAAATCCTGATTGCTCCACAGCTTCCTTCATTAAATTCAAGGTAGGGACATCATCATCAACAATAAGTATGTTTGAATCCTTTTTGAGTTTATAACTCATTAAAACTTCAACAAGGTATTTATAGTTTATGGGTTTTACAAAATATTCAACTGCACCCATCAGGAAGGCTTTCTGCTGCTCTGTTTCAACAGAACAGACAATAACCGGAGTGTTTTTTGAATTTGGGTGCTCTCTTATTTGTTTAAGTAATTCAAATCCATTTGCATCCGGAAGTACTATATCCATAAGCACTGCCAGGAAAGGTTCACTTTCGATTGATTTCAGAGCCTGCTGGGCAGAGTTAACTATTACCGGCTCATAACCCCACTTAGTTAAATAGTTGCTAAGCAGTTTTGATGTTGCGTAATCATCCTCAACTACAAGTATTTTGTTTCTCTTCTCCGTTGGTTTAGGTAAAGCGCTGAATTGGTCCTCTAATGAAGTCGTGACATCCGCATTTATTGAAAATGAGTATGTGGTTCCTTTTCCAATTGTGCTTGATACAGAAATTTCTCCTCCAAGAATTTCAATGTACTTCCTGGCTAATGGCATTCCAAGACCTGTTGCTGTTCCGGTTTTGGAATTATAAACTTCATTAAGTCCAAAGGGCTGAAATACTTCAGTTAGTTTTTTAGATGGCAGTCCGCTGCTTGAATCTGCTATTCTAAAACTTAGTTTACCTTTACTGACTGAAAAAACAGAAAGAATAATTTTACCTCTCTCCGTTATTCTAACTGAATTAGTGATAATGTTGATAAGTATATACCTTAGTTTCTGCGTATCAAAATTAATATGATCAGGCAGAGATTTATCAATCTCGGTAATTATTTCAATTTTTTGAGTATCTATCTTATCTAAGAAGAGTGTGACAACTTCATTGATGAAATCACTCAGTTTTACTTTAGTAAAAACAGCTTTGTTAGAGCCATGCTCGAGTTTTGCTAAATCAATAATATCATTAATCACAGACAATAATTCGAAAGCATTTTCCTTTAAAGTACTAACATATTCAATTTGTGATGGGGAAAGGTTTTCTTCATTAAGCAGTGATGCGAAACCCATAATACTGTTAGTTGGTGTCCGCAGTTCCTGTGCAATGGATGTTATTATTCCACTCAAGGAATTTCCTGAAGGAGTTCTGTTGCTATACCAGATTTTTAAAAGATCTTGCACGAATAGGTTTACAACATTTAAATTATCAAGATCACCCCTGGTATATTTACTTTTCTTTGTAAACTTGAGTAAAACTTTATCCGTTGGTGAAATATGTAAAATCGAACATACCTCATTATGTAAAATATCGGTAATGCTGATCTTGCAGTCATTCTGAACATTCAATCCTGTTTGACTGAAATCAAGACTTAACTTTTTACAACTTTCACACTCAAAAACCTCAGCTTTCTGAACTGCTTTTTTAACATTAACAGATCTTCCGATAACTTCAAATGTACTTGCATTGGTAACTTTAAAAAGCACTGCAGCTTCAAGTTCAAATTCATTGCTGACAAAATCGCAAAGTGATGAAGGAAATTCATCAGAATACAATAAAGCACTGCTTATTAAATTGTTGTATTTACCGATAAAATCGATTTTGGAGCTTTGCATATGGGATTAATTCATTTTATAACTTTGTAGGGAAATCTCTGCTAAAAAGTAAAGATAAATTTTCTAATTGCAAAATATAAAAAAACCTTTGTCTTTCATAGATTTATAAAGTTATATTACGTTTGTAATAAATAGTATACTTTAAAATAAATATCAAAAGGTGCTAATGTCCGGCAATTCTTCAGACCAAAAATTCATTTCGAAGTTTTTAACAATTATAGAAAAAGTTGGAAATGCGTTACCCCATCCGGCAACATTATTCGCTTTGTTTGCGGTTGGAGTTGTAGTGCTTTCCGGGATCATCAGCTTGTTCGATTTTTCTGTTGTTCATCCCGGAACCGGTGAAACAATTGAAGTGGTATCATTGTTTTCAATTCCCGGACTTCATAAAATTCTAACAGAGATGGTAAGGAATTTCACAAGCTTTGCCCCTCTGGGTACAGTATTGGTTGCAATGCTTGGAATCGGGATAGCCGAAAGCAGCGGTTTGATAGGTTCCTCATTAAGATTATTGGTAATAAAAGCTCCCAAAAAGTTATTAACATTTGTTATAGTGTTTGCAGGAATCCTCTCAAATACAGCGAGTGAAGTCGGATATGTTTTACTTGTTCCTCTCGCAGCCGTAATATTTCTTGCAGTTGGAAGGCATCCTATTGCAGGTATGGCAGCGGCTTTTGCCGGAGTATCCGGCGGCTACAGCGCAAATTTATTGTTAGGCACAATTGATCCATTACTTGCCGGATTATCCGAAGAGGCTGCAAGAATTGTTGATCCTACATACCAGGTCAATCCTGCCGCAAATTATTATTTTATGTTTGTCTCAACATTTTTCATTGCCGCTGCAGGTACCTGGGTAACAGAAAAAATTGTTATACCAAGAATGGGTCCCTACAAAGGTGCGGCTAAACCCGAAGAAATAAAACCTCTTACTTCTGACGAAAGAAGGGGATTGAAATTTACTGTGGTTGCTTCCGTTATCATTGCAATTATAATTCTTGTTGGAACAGTACCAGAAAGCGGATTCCTCAGAAATCCTGAAACCGGCAGTCTGCTTCGTTCACCTTTTATGTCGGGAATTGTTGCATTCATTTTTTTGATAGGACTTATTCTCGGAGTCGTTTATGGTATTGGTGCTAAAACATTAAAGAATGATTCTGATGTTATGAAGGGAATGGGCAAGGCAATGGAATCACTGGGTGTTTATATGGTTTTGGTTTTCTTTGCTGCTCAGTTTGTTGCTTATTTTAACTGGACAAACATAGGACTTATCGTTGCCGTTGAAGGCGCAAGTCTGCTTCAGGCTTCCGGTCTTGGTGATATTCCACTTATGGTAGGATTTATCATTGTTGCCGGATTCATCAATCTTTTTATGGGAAGCGCGTCTGCAAAGTGGGCTATTATGGCTCCGGTTTTTATTCCGATGTTTATGCTTTTAGGATATTCACCGGAATTTACCCAGGTAGCTTATCGTGTTGGCGATAGTGTAACAAACATCATTTCTCCTATGATGTCCTACTTTGCACTTATAGTTGCATTCCTCGCAAAGTATGATGAGAAGGCAGGTATAGGGACAGTAATTGCAACAATGCTTCCTTATACTATTGTATTCACAATTGTGTGGACGGTTCTACTGATAGTATGGATAATGCTTGGAATTCCGGTTGGTCCCGGTGCTGAATTGTTCCTTAGATAATTGTGACTTAAACAACATATTTTATAGTACGTGATGAGAGACTGAAGAAACTCAGTCTCTTTTTTTTATGTTTAGTATGAGCATTTAACAGGACTTTTTGAAATATTCAGATATTTATTAACTACAATGGAAAAGAAAAAAGTAATTATAGTCGGCGGAGGATTCGGCGGATTACTCGCCGCAAAAGAATTTAAGGATACGGATTTCAATGTAACAATTATCGATAAAACTAATCACCATTTGTTTCAGCCGTTATTGTATCAGGTTGCTGCTGCGGCGTTATCACCTGCTGATATTGCCATACCAATCCGCTCTGTGTTCAGTGAGCAGAAAAATATTAAAGTTGTTCTCGATGAAGTAATATCAGTTGATAAAGAAAAAAGCATTGTAAAACTTTCAAACTCAGAAATGAGTTTTGATTATCTGATCTTATCACCCGGAGCAAGACATTCTTACTTCGGTAATGACAATTGGGAAAAGTATGCACCCGGTCTAAAAACTTTATCCGATGCACTGAAGATCAGGGAATTGATCCTTAATTCTCTTGAAGCTGCTGAAAAGGAACCTGATGCTGACAAAAGAAAGAAGTACCTCACGTTTGTTGTTATTGGCGGGGGACCAACAGGAGTTGAACTTGCCGGTGCAATTGCAGAGATTGCCAAGAAAACTATGATCAAAGATTATAAAAACTTCCGTGCTGATGATACAAAAGTAATCCTGGTTGAAGCGCTGCCGAGAATACTAACTTCTTACACAACTGATCTTTCTGAAAAAGCAAAGGAAGATCTTGAACAGATGGGCGCTGATGTGCGGCTCAACACAATGGTTACAGATGTTAATGAGAATGGTGTTCAGTTAGGCGATACTTTTATCGAATCCAAAAATGTTATATGGGCTGCCGGTAATCTTGCCTCGCCGCTTCTTAAAACTTTAGATATCGAACTGGATAGGGCAGGCAGGGCTGTTGTTGAAGATGATTGTTCTATACCGGGTTATCCAAATATTTTCGTAATTGGTGATGCTGCTTTAATGAAAGATGAAAAAGGTGAAATACTGCCCGGTGTTGCTCCTGTTGCAATGCAGCAGGGAAAGTTTGTCGGTAAGCTGATTGTAAACGATGTTAAGAACGGCAGTCGCAAAAAATTTGTATATGTTGATAAAGGCAGTATGGCAACAATCGGAAAAGCAAAAGCAGTTGCGATGATAAGGGGATTAAAACTAAGCGGTCTTTTAGCCTGGTTTGCATGGTCGGTTGTACACATCTTTTTTCTTATCGGATTCAGAAACCGTTTCCGTGTGTTTGCAGAATGGATATGGTATTACATTACCAACCGTCAGGGCACACGCTTGATAACTAATGCTATGAAGTGACAAACCTCGGAGGTTTTTATTTATTTAATATCACTTCACCAGCATCATCTTCTTCATATCTGAAAATCTTGGGATGCTGCCTTCTCCTATTATTTCTATTCTGTACAGGTATATGCCGCTGACTATATTCCCGTAATATCCGGTTTCAAATTCTACAAAGCCTTCTGCTTTCTTTCTCTCTATATTATCCGGCTGGAACAGTACTTCATAGTATCCCTTGTCCTGCCATTGATTTACCAGCACTCTGACTAATTCTCCAAGAAGATTATAAACCATTACCTTTACATATCCCGGCTCTTTTAGTCTGTAAGGTATTGTGGTTGACGGATTGAACGGATTCGGATAGTTCTGAAGCAAACGATAATGCTCAACCACAACCGGGGGAGCCTCAGGTATGCCTGTTATGTTTATGTGTACTTCTTCACTGGCGGCTGACTGATTATATGCACTGTCTATTGCGGTTAATTTATAATAAAAGTCTTTTGGACTGTATTTATCCGGAATGATATCGTAATAAAAAGTATCTGCAACCACGGCAACAATTTTAGTTGTGTCATAGATGAAGTTAGGAACAGTATCCCTGTAAACCCTGTACCGGTAAAGATCTGCCTCCGTGTTCTTATTCCATTTGAGAAGGACGAGTCCTGAATCGAGGGTTGCAGTTAAATTACGAGGAGGTTTTGGTGCAAGATCGAGGTAAGTATATTTCTGTCCTAACGGACCGCCGAACATTCCAATATCACTTCTGCTGCCGTCTACATCAAGTATCTCTGGATTTCCTTTATCTATTGCAGGCGAGAAAGCCTGTAAATGATAATCAAAATCAAGTTGTGGATTTGGTAAAGTGTCTTTGACGAACATTGGATCGGCAAACACATTGCTGTCTCCTATAAACGGCTGCCCGGTAATTAATTGATTGACCTGCCAGTAAAGATTGTAATCAGACCTTGTTTGTGGTCCCCAAGTATGTACACCAGTACCTACTTTGTTAAAAATATTATTACCTAATATTAGATTAGTTGTATTTTCAACTCCAATGCTAGGCAAATCACTTAGCACATTATTATAAACCGAATCATTACCCGGTACATTCAATCGACTTATTTTAATTCCATTTGTAAGAAATCCTGCTATCAGATTATTTTTAATTACAGTACCAGATGTAAAAGAATATATTCCTCGTCTACTGCTATTCGTGAGTCCTATTAAAAGATTATTAGTAAAAGTTGGACGACCACCATAAAGAAAAAGTACGGGTGGATCAAAACTTCCAGAAATGTTACAGATCAGAATATTATCTGAATAAATTGAATAACAATCATTTGATGGGCATTCGTCCCTAAACGCAAGATGGATTACTTCAATTATAAACTTTGATATTTTAACTGATGCATTGGTTGCTACAGGAATTCTAATATTTACTATTCGGACATATTCTGAAATTAAATTAGATCTTCGTGCGTAAATACCTGCCCTATCTATATTTGATGAAGTAATTTTAAAATTTTTCATAGTAGAATTATTCTCAAAAAAATAGACAATATTATAATCTATTACATTTGTGCCATCTATTATAGTACTATCCATACTGCTTCCAATAAGGTGTATGGTTTTATCAATGTACAAGGCTTCGTAGTAAACACCGTTAGCTACAAGCACTGTATCACCGGATTCACATATATCAATTGCTTTCTGTATGCTGTCTGCGGCTGTTTCCCAGCTTGTGTAGGGCGGGGTGCTGCTGCCGGTGTGGCTTACGTAGCGTATTGTTGGGTGTAGTTCGGATGTGAATGCAAGTAGGCAGTAGGCAATAAGCAATAGGCAAAAAAAGTCCACAGTCCTCGGTCTACAGTCGGCAAGTTTCCTCTTAATCATAATCACACTTCTTTTGGTCAGCGTAGCTGAGATGCTGCTATGTGAAGAGCGCAAAGCGCTTAGCGCCGATGCTATGGATTTTGATGGTGAGAGGTAAAGAGCGTAATGCGGTTTCATTCGAAACTCCGGAATAAATTGTTGTTATTTCCGTTTTCAACTTATGAAACAGGCACAATAGAAGCAATATGAAATATTGAGATTCAAACCTCCGTCAATCCTCCGAGGTTTGCCAAACCTTGGAGGTTTTTGTAATCATTCACCCATCCAACCATTCAATCCAGGTATATATCAAGCAATAGATTCCTCTCCCATCCGCCATCATTTATTTAAATGGGACTTGATTAAACCTTCCGCTTCATTTAGATTTCGCACAATTAAATCCGAATCAGCTTTTGAATTTTCGATATTTCCATCTTTTAACGGTTATTGTTTGCTCGTTCATACTTTCATCGGTATTTGCACAGCAAAATTACAACGCTGTAGTTGTTACAGACAGCATTCCAATCAATCTTGAAAATAAGTACTACCTTTCCGCAGTGAACATTATTCCCAATACAGAGATCATTACTCTGCGGGGTAATGTGCTGAATAAGGAAGATTACATTATCTCTTACGAGATTACATCTTTCCAACTATCTGAATCGATCCCTTACTCAATATTTGATACACTGTTTGTTACTTATCAAAGTCTTAGACTCGGTCTCCAGAAAGAATATAAAAGAAGAACTCTTGTTATCCGGTATGATGATCAGTCCGGCTATACAATAAGAACTTTACAGCCCGAAGGCGGAGGATTTACACCGGAGTCTATATTTGGTCCGGGTATTCAGAAAAGCGGAACAATCGTTCGCGGTTTTACTGTCGGTACAACCAAAGATTTTTCATTGAACAGCGGACTGCGGCTTCAGCTATCGGGCAGGCTTTCAGATGATATTGAAATTGTTGCTGCGCTTACTGATGAAAACACTCCCATCCAGCCTGAAGGGAATACTGAACGTCTTGAAGAGCTTGATAAAGTATTCATTCAGGTTAAACATCCGAATGCAACAGGCACCTTTGGCG
>CAZXCP010000038.1:0-22433 GCA_964639355.1 uncultured Ignavibacteriaceae bacterium | reverse complement strand
ATTACTTTTGAACAAAAAATATTTGAAAGGATAAATAATGCCGAAATTAATCAAGAATCCATCGATAATTGAAGCTGCCGGTAATAAACCGAAAATAATAAAGGAATTCATAGGACGAGTTAATTCAGGAACTGAGCAAGTCAGCATCGCAAAAATGACAAGTCCACCCGGTTGGATCGAACCCGGTCAGAAACCTGAATTTGATGAATATACGTTTGTACTGAAAGGGCTACTAAGAGTAGAAACCGAAGATGCAGTTATTGATGTTTCAGAGGGACAGGCAATAATTGTGGAGAAAAATGAATGGATAAGGTACAGTACTCCAAATGAACACGGTGCAGAGTATATTGCAGTTTGTCTACCTGCATTCAGCCCGGAAACGGTTAATCGAGATAAAAGTATTGTTTAAAAAAAGGAACCCGGTAACCGAAGCTACCGGGCCTGCCCATACAAAAGGTCTGGGGGTAAACCTTCTGCATGCTGCGTTGTAAAAATAAATTTAACTTTTTAAGAATGCAAGTGATTTTAAAGAAATTATTAAAAATTTGTAAAAAGATTATTAGATCAGTAGTAATAATTGCTATCCATTAGATAACACGATATGCCTTTAACAAATAAATATGTAAAATTGTTAAAATCAGTTACAAAGTTGAATTCTCTTAAAATACTTTTAAATAAACCTGTAAAAATTTATGTGATTGTTCCCCGGTTGTAGCTGACTATTTATTAATCAATCGAATCATTTCCTGAACTGCTTCTTTTATTCCAACAACCACAGCCCGTGCAATAATGGAATGTCCGATACTTACTTCATCAATATCTGTCAATTCTCTGAAAATTTTGATATTCTGATAATTCAGTCCATGACCAGCATTTACACCGAGCCCGAGTTTTTTTGCATGCTTTGATGCAATACGAATTCTTTCGAGTTCGTCAAATTGTTCTTCTTCAGAAATAGCATTCGCAAAAACACCAGTATGAAGTTCAACAAAATCCGCTTCAATTTCAGCAGATGCATCAATGTGGTTAAGATCAGGCTCTACAAAAAGTGATACTTCAATATCATATTCATGAAGTTCTTTTATAGTATTTTTAAGCAGGCTGATATTGTCAATAACGTTAATCCCGCCTTCTGTAGTGAGTTCCTGTCTTTTTTCAGGAACAATAGTTGCAAGTTCAGGACCAACATCGCAGGCTATTTTGATTATCTCTTCGGTAGCTGCCATCTCAAGATCTAATTTGGTTGTTATCAATTCACGCAGCAGCCTTACATCGCGTTCATTTATATGACGTCTGTCTTCACGGAGATGGACAACGATACCATCCACCCCGGCCTGTTCAGCGATAAGTGCCGCAGTTACGGGGTCCGGTTGTTCTTCACCTCTGGCATTTCTTAATGTTGCTATATGATCAACGTTTAATGTTAATCTCATTGTATCCTCACAAAATTTCCTTAATGATATTTAAAAGTGAATTTAGTCCTGTTCCATAATCGTCTGCTCTGAATCTCAATGCAGAAATAAAATCTATCAGAAACATAATACCAATGTGAACAATAACACAATAATAAAATGATTTTGTTCTGAGGGCAAGAATCCCCAGAGCTATTCCTCCTGCTATGGCGCCAAATGTTTCAAGTTCAGGCTTTCCGTTGTGTAAAATTACAAAGGGTATCATTTGAATTAATACAGCATAATATCCAAATTTTTCTTTCAGTCCGAACAACATAAACCCCCGCCAAATAAATTCCCAGGCAAACATATACAAAAGCATTCCGGATTCATAAAGCAGAAATACGTTCCATGACTCTCTTGCAGCAGGAAGATGAGGATATTTTTGTACGAAACTTTCTGTCGATGATACAAACCAAATAATTGGTAACATTATAATAAGAAATACTGCTGATAACTTAATTCCGGTTTTGACATCACCTTTATTAACGCCATAATCAGTCAATTTTTCCTTGAGAAGGAGTTTGATTATTAATACAGGCAGAACAAAAAGAGTGACAAAATCACTCGTAAACCAGTAAAAGAATTCAAACAGATGTGCATCATAATTAGCAGGTATAGCATCAAACAGGTTGCTTCGGAAAAACCTTCGTGACGTATAATAATATGATACCGTCTGTAGAACCGCAACTGACAAAAAAATGATAATAACTTTTCTGTCCAGTTCAAGAATGATCTTATATAATTTTTTAAGTTCGGACATCATAATTTATTTCAGAAGATTTCGCAAACTAAAGATTTTACATTTGACAAAGATATACGACAAATTGTCCAACCTCATTAGAAAATTAACAAAAACTCAATAAATTTCTACAATTACTGGCTTAAAAGCTATTGACAATAACTGGATCATCTAATATTTTAGCACTCGCTTTTAAAGAGTGCTAATACAATTTTCGTTTTATAAAATAATCAAATTAAAGGAGTAAAAATATGAGCAAAATAAATTTAAAGCCATTGGCAGACAGAATAGTTGTTAAGCCTGCCGAAGCTGAAGAAAAAACTGCCGGCGGAATCATTTTACCTGATACCGCAAAAGAAAAACCGGTTGAAGGAACCATTGTAGCAGCTGGTCCCGGTAAAGTAGCTGATGATGGAAAAGTTATTAAGATGGAAGTGAAGGTTGGCGACAAAGTTCTGTACGGAAAATACAGCGGGACGGAAGTTACAATAAATGGAGAAGAATATTTGATTATGCGCGAAAGCGACATATTTGGAATTCTTAGTTAAGAAGTTTTTTTGAAAATAAATTAAAAGGATAAAATTATGGCAAAATTAATTGAATACAGCGTAGAAGCCCGCACCGGATTGAAATCAGGTGTTGATAAACTTGCTAACGCAGTTAAAGTAACGCTTGGTCCTAAAGGACGAAATGTTATTATTGAAAAGAAATTCGGTGCACCGACTGTTACCAAAGATGGTGTTACAGTTGCAAAAGAAATCGAACTTGATGATCCTATTGAAAATATGGGAGCCCAGATGGTTCGTGAAGTTGCTTCTAAAACAAGTGATGTTGCCGGCGACGGTACTACAACAGCAACTGTTCTTGCACAAGCCATTTACAGAGAAGGATTAAAGAATGTAACGGCAGGTGCTAATCCAATGGATCTCAAAAGAGGTATTGACCTTGCAGTAACCAAAGTTGTCGAGTACTTGAAAAAAGTTAGTAAAGAAGTTGAAGGTAGAAATGAAATAGCTCAGGTTGGTTCTGTTTCAGCAAATAATGATAAATCAATTGGTGAACTGATTGCCGATGCTATGGATAAAGTTGGTAAAGACGGCGTTATTACTGTTGAAGAAGCAAAAGGAACTGAAACATCATTGGATGTAGTTGAAGGTATGCAGTTCGATCGCGGCTACATTTCACCTTACTTTGTAACAGACGCTGAAAAGATGGAAGCCATTCTTGATGATCCTTTCATTCTTATCCACGATAAGAAAATCTCTGCTATGAAAGATCTGCTTCCTGTACTTGAAAAAGTTGCTCAGCAGGGTAAATCTTTACTTATAATTTCTGAAGACCTCGAAGGTGAAGCACTCGCTACCTTAGTAGTTAATAAAATTCGCGGAACCTTAAAAGTAGCTGCTGTTAAAGCACCTGGATTCGGCGACCGAAGAAAAGCAATGCTCGAAGATATCGCAGTTCTTACAAACGGTACTGTTATCTCTGAAGAAAGAGGATTCAAATTAGAGAATGCAACTGTATCTTATCTCGGTACTGCAAAGAAAGTGGTTATTGATAAAGATAACACTACAATAGTTGAGGGCTCAGGCAAAACTGAAGAGATAAAAAAGAGAATTAATGAAATAAAAGCCCAGATTGATAAAACCACATCTGATTACGATAAAGAAAAACTTCAGGAAAGATTGGCAAAACTTTCAGGCGGTGTTGCAGTTATTAAAATTGGTGCATCTACCGAAGTTGAAATGAAGGAAAAGAAAGCAAGAGTTGAAGATGCATTACACGCAACCCGTGCTGCAGTTGAAGAAGGGATAGTTGCAGGCGGCGGTGTAGCATTGGTAAGAGCTATCGAAGTACTCGATAAACTTGAAGGTGACAATATGGATCAGTCAACCGGTGTTAAGATTGTTCAGAAAGCTCTTGAAGAGCCGTTAAGACAAATTGTTAACAATGCTGGTCTTGAAGGATCTGTTGTTCTGCAGAAAGTCCGTGAAGGCAAAGATGATTACGGATTTAATGCTGCAACTGAAAAATATGAAAACCTTGTTAAGTCTGGTGTTATCGATCCTACAAAAGTAACCAGAACAGCACTTGAGAACGCAGCTTCAGTATCTTCATTATTAATTACAACTGAAGCAGTTGTGTATGAGAAGAAAGAAAAAGAAGCTCCGGCTCCTCCAATGCCTGGCGGCATGGGCGGTATGGACGGAATGTATTAAAAGTTCATTCAAATTAATCAGCTAAACGGCTGTAAAGTTAAAAGGCGAGGAAGATCAACCTCGCCTTTTTTATGCTAAATCTGACTAAATTTGGTCTAAGTTTTGCAGAACTAATGCATAAAAAACTAATGTTTAAAAATATTATCCTTATTTAATCCTGAAAATCACTTAATAATGCTAAAGCTCATTAATCTAACAAAGAAATTTGGCAGTTTTACGGCGGTAAATAATATCAATATTGAAATAAATGCCGGTGACTTTTTCGGTTTCCTTGGTCAAAACGGAGCCGGAAAAACTACTACAATCAAAATGATTACCGGTCTCTATTCGCCAACAGAGGGCCAGATACTAATTAACGGAATAGACATCTCTAAAAATCCTATTGAAGCTAAGCAGCTCATTGGTTATATACCCGATCAACCCTTTCTATATGAAAAATTCACCGGCAAAGAGTTCCTTTACTTCTGCGGAGGATTATATAAAATTGATAAACGAAATCTTAAAATTAAAATTGAAGAGATAATCGAACAGCTTAAGATAGATGAATGGGTTGACAAAAGAACCGAAGAATATTCACAAGGTATGAAACAAAGAATTGCCATAGCATCCGGTTTACTTCACGATCCAAAACTATTGGTAGTTGACGAACCGATGGTGGGACTCGATCCTCAAAGTGCGCTTATTGTAAAAAATGTACTTAAACGAAAAGCCGATGAAGGCGTAGCAATTTTTATGTCCACACATAGTCTTAATGTTGCAGAAGAAATATGCACAAGAATCGGAATTATTAAAGACGGAACTATGATTTTTGAAGATCGAAAAGAAGTTGTGGAAAAGATACGCGGAACAGATCACCAGAATCTTGAATCATTATTTCTTGAGCTTACAAAGTAATGGCTTTGCTTCTTCACATATTCCGTTTTAAAATTTTTTCATTCTTTAAACCCCAAAGTCAGGTCAATTTCTCCTATATCCTAAAGAATGCAGGTACTGCAGCAGTCTATATCTTATTTGCTTATGCCACATACCTTTTTACTCTAAGCACAATGCAATATCTGCTAGAAGAAGTCAGGATAGGAACATTCCTTCTGCACAGATTCATTTTTGTAGTTCTTTTTATCTTCTTTATGGCTGTGAATGTAGGAAATATAGTTGTTTCGTATTCAACAATGTTCAGAGCGAAGGAAGTTGGTTTTCTTCTTACAAAGCCGGTTTCATTTACTAAACTTTTTGCTATTAAGTTCTTAGATAATTTCTTTTATAGTTCATCCACATTGCTATTAATTATAACTGCTGTGATATTCGGGTACACAGAATATTTCGGATTGCCATGGTATTTCATCCCGGTTTCCGTTTTATTTATCATATTTCCGTTTATGTTTATTGCAGGTTCACTTGGTGCAATTATTCTATTAATTATTCTAAGATTATCTGCCCGTTTCGGAGTTAAACAGGTTATAAGTACTATAGGGTTAATTTATGGAAGTACTATTATATCCTTCTATTATTTCAGCAGCCCTGTTAATCTTGTAAACAAAGTATTTGAATATTTCCCGAACATCAATGCATACTTTGGATTTCTGGAGCATCCTTTCATTAAATTTCTGCCAAATTACTGGATCTCGGAGGCTTTATACTGGATATCTTCAGGAAAAGTAAGCGCTTCAGGGTGGTTTATTTATTTGCTGATTGTTACCTCAACAGTGATTTTTATATTTTCATTGTATCTGGCAAAAAGATGGTACTACAAAACCTGGTTAGTTTCACTTGATCTTGCTGAAGATTTATCGATAAAAAATAATGGCAAGAAAAGACTTTTTGGATTTGAAAATAAATCGAATCTTGCTCCGCATGATGAAGCATTGTTAAAGAGAGAGTTTATTTTATTTTTCCGTGAGCCAAGTCAATGGACTCATTTAGTTGTAATGCTGTTTCTGATAACAATATTTATTTCATCGATTGGAAGCATAGATGCAATGATTCTGAATGCGTATAATGTGTACCTTAAAACACTTGTATATTTAGTAGTATACTTATTTAACATTTTCCTTATTGCATCACTTTCACTACGATTTGTATTTCCCTTAGTTAGTCTTGAAGGTGAATCGATTTGGAAGATTCGGAGTGCGCCGTTAAATCATAAGAAAATAATTGGGACCCGGCTTTTAATCTATTTTAGTATAATTTTTCTTATAGGTCAGGTTCTTAACTTTGTAACCAACTATCAGTTTTCAATTCACCTAACCGTTATTTCACAATTTAATACTGGACTGGTTACGGTATTGCTTGTTACACTAAACTTCGGAATGGGTGCTGTCTTCGTAAATTATAAGGAGCGAAACCCGATTAGAATTGCATCTTCTCAAGGTGCATCAATTACTTTTCTATTTACTATTGTTTTCCTGGTATTTTTAATTGTAATACTGTTTGCACCGTTAAGCAATTACTTTGATGCTTTGGAAAAAAGAAACATAGTCAATATAAATCAGCTCCTTTTCACAAGTTTAATACTATTATCTATAACTACAATTGTTGCATATCTGATGATAAACACAGGAATGAAATATTTTGTAAGGGATGTTTAATATCGCATTTATTTAATCTAAAAGCTTGTTTTAACTACGTCCATTTCATTAGTTTTTTCACAGATGAACTCAACTACGTTATTATTTTCAACAATAGCTGCAGAAAGTTTATTACCGGCAACAGCTGCGGTATCAATGTATAAAGTATTATTATGATCATTTTTCCTTATTTCGAATAGCCGCGTATGTCCAACAATCTGAAGTTTACCAAGATCCAGTAATTCATCCCTGTTCCAAATTATACCATGCATGTTATCCAGGTCATCTCTCATTAACTTTTCTAGTTTAGGAACATCGCTTAAAATGTCCTCAGCCAATAGAGATGAATAAAATTTTGATATGCCGGCATGAGATATGAAGCAGTCATAGTGATTGATCAGTAACGGTGCTGAAATAATCATATCAAGATGATCATTTATTTTACCCCACCTTCCCTGATATGATTTTAAGGTGGGTTCACAACCATTATGAATCCAGGGTTTGCCAATTGGGTTTGATGGTTCTTTGAGGTGATAATAAAACATAAAATCATGATTGCCGGGCGTAAATATTATTCTTTCCTCTGCAACATACTCCATAACCTCAAAACTGAAGTTTCCCCTATCTACGAGGTCACCCACGCAATAAATTTCAATGGTATTGTATTTCGCCCTGATGTGCTCGGTCAAACTTTTAAGAGTAAAAAAGCAGCCATGCACATCGCCAATAACAGCAATCATATAAAAGATTAGATGTGATAAACTTCTTTAGCATATTTTGTTAATTCATCTCTGAAATTCGGGTGTGAAATTGCAATTAATGCTTTTGCTCTTTCCTGAATAGTTTTTCCATATAATAGAGCAACACCGTATTCAGTAACAACATAGTGAACATCGCCTCGAGAGGTAACAACACCTGCACCCACTTTAAGTGAGGGAACGATCCTTGAAATTTTTTCATCTTTTGTTGCTGATGGAAGAGCAATAATCGGTTTACCGCCTTCACTTCGTGCTGCACCTCTGATAAAATCCACCTGTCCTCCGATACCGCTATAGAACTTGGTACCAATTGAATCTGAACAGACTTGCCCGGTCAGATCAACTTCTATAGCAGAATTAATGGCTACCATTTTTATGTTTTTAGCGATAACAAGTGGATCATTAACATAATCCTGAGGATGGAATTCAATTATCGGATTGTTATCGATGAAGTCGTAAATCTTTCTTGTTCCTAATACGAAGCCGGCAATTATTTTTCCGGGATGAAGAGATTTCTTTTCACCATTGATGATACCTTTTTCAACCAGTTCTATAATTCCGTCCGAAAACATTTCTGTATGAATACCAAGATCTTTTTTATCGGTAAGATATCTCATCACCGAGTCAGGTATAGCGCCGATACCCATCTGCAGAGTTGAGCCATCCTCAATCATATTTGCAATATGCCTGCCTATTCTATCGTAAACATCCAGCATCATTGGAGAAGTGTCAGGATCAATCTGTGGCAGTTCCTGAAGCTCTTCATCATATTCAACTATATGATGAATCTTATTTATATGAATAAAACTGTCGCCAAGAGTTCTCGGCATATTACTATTAACCTGGGCGATTATGATCCTGGATCGTTCTGCTGCAGCCTTGATGGTTCCGACATCAACACCATAAGAACAAAAACCATGTTCATCAGGCGGCGATACCTGGAGCAATGCAACATCGGGTTTAATAATGTTATTCTTAAATAGCAAAGGAACTTCTGAAAGAAATATCGGAATAAACTCTGATCTGCCTTCATTAACTGCTTTTCTTGTATTGCCGCCAATAAAAAAAGCTTTATGCTTAAAATGTTTTTCCATTCCCGGTTCAACATAAGGTAATGGTCCAACAACCAGTATATGGTAGATAGTAACATCAGTTAAATTATTTTTAATTCTTACAAGAGCTCTTACCAATTCGTGTGGAATTGCGCAGCCTGGTTGAACGACAACATTATCACCCGATTTTATTTTGCGTAAAGCTTCATCAGAGCTAACTACTTTACTGTTATATATTTTTAGAATATTAGCAGGAATACTCTTTTTAGTTTTTAATTCTTCCAAAGTTGTCATATTATATTTCTTAGATTAATTCATAATAACAATTCATTACAATCAATTCGTTGAGAATACATGTAGTCTTCTGAACTCAAGATTGAAAGTATGTGCTAAGGCTTCATTAGAACAATAGCCACTGTACGTACAAACACCTTTTGCTAATCCCGGATCACCAAGCAAAGCATTAGATAATCCGTTATCAGCAATATCGAGCACATAATCCAGTACGGCATTGTTTATGCCGTAGCTTGCAGTACGTGCAACAATTGCAGGCATATTAGGCACGCAATAGTGAATAACGTTATGGAGTTGATAGACAGGATCAGACAGAGTTGTTATTCTGCTGGTCTCAATACATCCGCCCTGATCAATTGAAACATCAACAATAACCGCCCCTTTCTTCATTTCCTTTACCATTTCTTCGGAAACAATATGCGGAGCTTTTTCTCCTTTAATTAAAACCGCTCCAATTAGTACATCGGCAAATTTAACTCCCCTCGATATGGTGTATGGATTTGCCATCACCGTTGTTATTTTTTTACCGAATCGAGTTTCCATTTCACGCAACCTGTTCAGATCCTTGTCCAGGATAATCACCTGAGCGCCTCTTCCCAATGCAGCTCTTGCAGCGGTAACACCTACAACACCGGCTCCAATGATAACTACTGCAGCAGGCGCAACCCCGGTAATACCGCCGAGTAAAATTCCCCTGCTGCCTTGGCTGAAACTTTCGAGTTGTCTTTCAGCAACCTGAATAGCCAGTTGCCCGGCAATTTCGCTCATGGAATGAAGAACCGGAAGGCGTTCATTTTCATCTTCAACCAGTTCATAACCTATTGCGGTTATTTTCTTCTTCAGAAGAAGATCAATAATGTTTTTCTTACCAACTGCTAAATGCAGAAAAGAAAATAACGTTTGGTTATCCTGAAGCATTTGCGCTTCGTGAAAAGTAAGCGGCGCAACTTTAACTATCATTTCCGCTCTTTTGAAAGCTTCTTCTGCACCATACACAATCTGTGCTCCGACCTTTTCATATTCATGATCTTTGAAATGACTCTCCTCACCGGCACCTCTCTCAATATATACTGTATGACCGGCTCTTACTAATGCATCAACCCCTGCAGGGGCGAGCACTACTCTTTTTTCTTCGTAAAGAGTTTCTCTCGGTATTCCTATTCTCATTTAATTATTCACTTATATTTTGTTTGTAAAAATACTTATTAAGTGGGTGCCTATCAATGAAAACCGTAATATCAGACCGGAGTAATCGGACTTCTGCCGCTGAGTACAGCATCAACATTCTTTGCAGCTAATAAGGACATCGCATTCCTTGCGTCAACTGTAGCACTTCCTAAATGTGGTAAAAGAACAACATTTTTAAGCTTTAGTAGTCTTGTGTTGATGTTTGGTTCATTTTCATAAACATCAAATCCGGCTGCAAAAATTCTTTTAGCTTTAAGCATATTAATAAGGTAATTCTCATCAACAATTTCACCACGGGCAGTATTAATAAAAATTGCTGATGGCTTAATGAGTTCAAGTTTATCTTTATTCAGAAGCTGGTTGGACTTGCCGTTAAGCGGAAGATGAATTGATATAAAATCGGACTGTTTCAGCAGAGTATCCAGTTGGACTTTTTTTGCATTAGTTCGTTTTTCTAAAGAAAGATTTTTATTATTTGAGTAATAGAGTATTCTGCATCCGAATGCATGAACTCGGACTGCGGCTGCCTCACCAATTCTGCCTGCTCCAAGAATACCAAACACTTTATTCTTCAGTTCAACACCAAGGAGCAGAGTTGGATGCCATCCCTTGAATTTCTTCTTTCTCATCATTTCTTCACCTTCAACAAATCTTCTTGCACATGCAAGTGTAAGAGCGATAGCAAGGTCAGCAGTTGAATCCGTTAGAACATCAGGAGTATTGGTTACAATTATACCCTTCGACTTAGCATAATTTACATCTATATTATTGTAACCGACTGCATAGTTAGCTATCACTTTGCAGTTCGGCATTAGGTCAATTAGTTCTTTGTCTATTTTATCTGTAAGAAGCGAGATGATTCCATTACAATGCTTAACTTCTTTAATGAAACATTGACGGGATATGGGATTTGATTCTTTATAAACCTTCACCTCATACTTTTTCTGAAGGAAATTAATTCCAGCTTGAGGAATTTTTCGTGTAATAAAAATTTTCATTTGAAACAAATATTAATACACAAACAAAACAATTCAAATTATCCAAATAATAACTTCACTATGAACAATGCACCCATGATTCCCGCAACATCTGCAAGCAGACCCACCGGAAGTGCATGCCTTGTATTCTTTACGCTTACTGCACCAAAATAAACTGCTAATACATAAAATGTGGTTTCGGTACTTCCAAAAAAAGTTGAGACAAGAATACCAATAAATGAATCCGGTCCGTGAACAGCCATAGTTTCGGCCATTATACCAAGTGAACCGCTGCCTGAAAGCGGACGCATTAAAGCCATCGGTAATGCTTCAGCCGGAAATCCAATAGGATCAGTTATTATTCTAAGTAGTGGTATAAGCCAATTATCCATTGCACCCCCTGCTCTGAATATTCCTATAGCTACGAGCATGGCAACTAAATATGGAATGATTCTTACTGCAATATTAAATCCTTCCTTTGCGCCTTCAACAAACTGCTCATATACTTTAACCTTTTTAATGGCGCCATATCCAATAAAAACGAAAATCAGTAAAGGGATTGCAATAATGGAAATTACCTGAATAACTGATTTGAAAACATCTGCAAATGAATTTCCTAGAACCGATCCTAAATACTGACCTGCACCGGTTAGTATTAATGCGCCAACAATGGCTACTATTGAAAAAATAAAATAGAAGAACTTACGGTTTTGTTTTAACCATCCTGAAAATTGCCCTTTAGGAATTGGAAACCTTTCAAACAATTTAGCAGCAGTTAAGCCGACAACCACGGCGCAAAAAGCACCGAATATGGAGGTTCCAATAATAACCGTAGGATTAGCACTGCCCGATGCAGCCCTTACTGCAATTGCCGTTGCAGGTATCAACGTCATACCAGCCGTATTAATGGCGAGAAAAGTCACCATTGAATTGGTTGCCGTACCCTTCGTTGGATTGAGCTTATCAAGTTCCTCCATTGCTTTAAGTCCGAAAGGAGTTGCGGCATTTCCAAGTCCAAGCATATTTGCAGAGATGTTCATAACCATTGAACCGATTGCAGGATGATCTGCCGGAACTTCAGGAAATAATCTGCGCGTAATCGGATTTAATGCTCGTGCAATTATTTTAATCAATCCGGCATCTTCAGCAACTTTCATAACACCCAGCCATAATGCCATTATGCCGATGAGTCCCAGTGCTATCTCGACAGCAGTTTGTGCTACTTTTATGGCATCATTTGTAACTTTTTTCAGCCAGACAAAACTGATTTCTTCAAAATATAGCTGAGCCGAATAAATATTCTTTTCTATTTGCCCTGAGATTAAAACAGCACCAGCAAGATCGGTATCCTTTCCGGATAATGGAGCTAATTCTTTCCAGATATCAGGTGATTCATTAGTAATGATAATAAAGAATTGTCTCTTTCCATCTTCGTCGACCGGAGACAAATTTATATTCATTTCAACATCGGAGGAGATTTCTGTATTGTAAAATTCTGATAAATGCTCTGCGCTAATTAAAACTGTAGCTAATTCTTTTTTGGTGACACTTTCAGAATCATCTTCAAATTGAATTATTGCACTTAGCGGTTGGTTATTTTTGTATTTGTTTGATGTAAAATCGGATATGTCGAGATATGTAGCGGATACTATTCCCAAAAATAGAAGAGTAAGCCAGACGTAATTTAGCAAAACAGTACTCCGTAGTTAAGATTTTTTGAAAAGTTATTTTATGTCAATTACCTTCTTCAGTAAATGCCAGCATTTCTTCCGTATCAATCATAATGGTTTTAATAGTTTTACCCTTTTTATACTCTTTCGTAGCAATACTTGACGAATACTTATTGTGATAAATTTCAACTAGCTGATCAATAAGTTTTTTATCCTCCACTTCTCTGACCATTCCATTGATATTAATTGAGAATAGTTTATAAGTAGACTCTGCAAAAAGGTTTTGACCTTTAAATTTACTTTCAGATTTGTGAATTGTAAAACATCCAAAATGCTCAAACCTTATTTGTTCATAGAAATCTTCATCAATCTCAAGAAACACATAAATATTCTTATCGAGATAAATAAAATTTGTAGCACTCTGATACATTTTTTCGTCATCCAGTTGAATTGCCAGCACTCCGGAAAGCTCTCTTGTAAGTTCTTTCTCAATCAATTTCAAATCACGAATATGTGATATTACTTTTTTCATTTTTATACCGCTTTTCTTTATTTCAGTATACAGTTTTTGCTTTTATCAGAATAGACACAAATTCCGCAATGTTCAATATTTTTATGGAAGTTTTTTTGAATTATACCTTTAATAATATCCGAAATTTCTCTCTTTACCAAAAAAAACTCGGTCATTGTGTATTTTTTTATTACCCGTTTCTGCGGATGTTTGATAAAAATCAACATTAGCCTGAATGAATTATATTTACTAAACAACCTTTTAGCCAGGTACAGATAAAATTTCAGCTGGATCATGTAATTTTCTGCCCTTATCTCAATTTCTTCTTCCGGAATATCATCGGTTTTATAATCGACGATTATCAGTTCATCTTCCGCAAATATAATTTTATCAATGATACCAAATAAAAATATATCTTCATCTTTTAGATAAATCTGATATTCATTTTTATAATTTTTATATGATTGAATAGTTTTATAAATGTCAGACTGGATGAAATTCTTAAAATCAGAAATAATGGCTTTTTTATTTTCGATCAGTGCATCATCAATAAAACCTGATTTCACCAAAATTCTGGTAATCTCATCATCAACATTATTCAGGTTTATTTCCCTTTCAAGTAATTGGTGAATCAAAGCACCTTTAACATCGCTTCGAATATTCTCGGTAAATTTATCTTTTGTAATAATTTCTTCAGCCTGAAGATGATCGTTTTCCGGTTCTGGTATTATAAAATGGTTTTGCTTAAAAAGTTCATTAATTGATCCGAAGCCATATTCATATGTTAATAAGTATTTTGTAGGACACTGATTATAAACAGATAATTTGGTAGCGGAAATTATATCCTTTTCAAGAGTTGGTTCAATAACATTTACATCAATATTAAGCTCAACTGATTTATCAGAAACAGACTTTTTCAATTTTTCATCGAAATCAACAATATAGTTAATGGGTATTTCCAGTTTTACCACTCTCGAGTTCTTTATATACTTTCCGTTTGACAACTGAAGAAATTCCAGATCACCGTTGAGAGAATACAATTTGTTTGCAAAGTCTATTTTTAACCCAGATTTAATAAGGTGCAGGAAGGAGTCACTTTTAATTTTTTGATTATCAGTCCAATCACCGGAAATTATCAGATGGTCCATTGCTCTTGTTACCCCTACGTAGAGCAGCCTTTTTAATTCTGCAATTCTTTTCTTCTCTTCAATAAAGTTGTAAAGACCGTTAAGATGCGATGTATGATAATCAGACAAGTAGTCATCATCCAGCGGAAGTTTCGTCAAAATACCGAATTTCTTGCTTATTGAAATCTGCCGTGACTTTATCTGAGTCTTTTGGCTAGACTCGTGCGAATTAAACAAAATCACCACCGGAAATTCGAGTCCCTTTGCCTGGTGCAGGGTCATCATTTGAACTGCATCTTTATTTACTGTCACTGCAGCCTGAGCTTCATCTTCTAAACCTGTAATAGCATCATTCAGATATTCAATAAAATCATAAAGATTTCGAAAACCTTTTAAACTGAAATTACGCGAAATGTTTATCAGCTTTTCAATGTTTGCTAACTCCTGATCACCATCAATACGTGAAGAAACGACAGCAAGATATTCTGAATCAGTTAAAATTTTTCTTAACAGCACGGTTAGATCATACGATGAAGCAAGCTTTAAGTTTTCCTGCAGAATATTTTTTATGCTTATCAGATTTTCATTAGCTGAAGTATAATGAATTAACTTCTCCCAGTAAGTATTGCCCTGATGTAAAGAAATTTCAAACAAAGTCGAATCCGGAATACTAAAAAAAGGAGATCGTAAAACTCCTGTAAGTGCAACACTATTACCTTTATTTGATAAAAATGACAGGTAATTATAAATATCACTTATAGTCTGCTGCTGATAAAATCCTCTACCGCCAATAATTGAGAATGGAATTCCGCTTTTAATAAATTCGGTTTCCAGATAAGAAAAAGATTTTCTCTTTCTTACAAGAATAGCGATATCTCTGAATTCTGTTCCTGCAGAATTAAGTTCCCTAACTCTTCTTGAAATCAGTTCTGCTTCAGAGATTGGATGTTCCTGATCTTTGTTTGAAAGAATAAATTCAACGGATCCTGGTTTAGCATCTGTTCTTGCACATACGATGTTTGTGTTCTTAACTTCATTAAACAATTCATCAGGATCGGCAAAAAGGTTTTCAAAAAGCTTATTTGCGAAAAGACAAATGCCCGGAGCCATTCGAAAACTGTCCGGCAATTCCAGGAGAGAATGCTTCCCTGCTTTCGAACTTATGTCAGTTTTTGTTCTGTTGAAGATTTCAAGCTCAGCATCGCGGAACATATAAATACTCTGCTTCTCATCACCTACAATAAAAAGATTTCCAATCTTTAAGTAATCGAGAATTGGCAGAAAAATTTCATATTGTATTTCGTTAGTATCCTGATATTCATCAACAAGAATATACTTGAATTTATTACTAAGTCCTTTTTGCACATTTTCATTTTTCAGTATCTCTTTAGTATAAAGCAGGATATCTTCATAGTCCAAATATCCCTCTGTAATTTTTTTTTGCTGATATTTTTCAAGTACAAAATCAAAAACCTTAAGAAGCGTTTTCCCGAAAGTTACAAGGTCCTTGATTAATGCATCTGAAAAGGGTGAATATTCAATTTTTGCCAGTTCGTTCAGGGTGGTTTCAACGGTACTGATTTCACTTTCCAATCCGCTTCTGATATCTTGTGAAAGATATCCTCGTATTTTAACAGTACCGTTACTTGTAAGAATAGCTAAAGACAGCTCGTTTAATAACTTTAATATCTTATCAGTTCCTGACTTTTTATCTAACTCTTTAGGCAGTTCCCGGATAGAAATTGCCTGCTCATTTTCAGAATTCTTTTCTAAGACAGATTGATTAATTATTGAAATGTTTTTTAATAGTCCTGTTTTATACTTATTCCAAATCTGATTGAAATGATCATCTAATTGCTCTTTAAAATATAGAGCCAGAGTTCCGGCATCCTGCTGATAAATTTCATTCCTGATATTCAAGAGATTTTTTCTCTGTTTGATCAAACCGAATAATTCACTTTCAAGTCTGTTTCTTGATCCCAGAATTCTGATTAAGTATTTAACATCATCTTCGGTCGACTTATCATCCAGAAGAATTTTAATCGTTTCCTCAATCGATAATTCAATCAATTCATCTGAAAGCTGTTCATCAATTGGAACAAAACGCGCGTCCAGATCAGCTTCAACCGGATACTCCCTTAAAATGTTAATACAAAAAGAATGAATCGTTGATATGTTTGCTGATACCAGCAATCGCCTGATTTTTTCCAGCTTAATTTTTTCATCAGATGATACTGATTCTCTTATTCGTTCAGCAACCAGTTTAACCACTTTATTGTAAAGTTCTCCGGCAGCTTTATCAGTAAAAGTGATAGCTGCAATGTTAGAAAGTGAAATTCCGGGAGTGAGAGCAGCATTAAGATATCTTCTTGCCAGGACAAAGGTTTTTCCTGAACCGGCATTGGCGGTGAGTGAAAGGTGATCTTTAAAATCGAGTGCAGATTTTTGATGCGGTGTAAGCATACTCATTTTTCGTCAGACTCTGTTCCACTTTCATTAACCGGAATTAAAATTTCAAAAACCGTATCACCGGGTTTGGAAAACTTTAATTTGATCGAGCCATTTATGCTTTCGATGAATTTTCGTGTGATTGCCAGACCCAGTCCCATCCCCTGTTTTTTAGTAGTAAAGCTTTCATCAAAAATTTTCATCTGATCTTCCGGACTAATTCCTGAACCATTATCCTGAACGGTAATTGTATAAACTTTTTCATTTCTTAAAAGTTCAATTAAAATTGCGTTTGCATTTGCCTGAATTGAATTACGGATCAGGTTAATAAATATTCTTCTCAAATGACTTTTGTCTGCTTCGATTATTGCGGAATCAATCTCAGATTTAAATTCAATTTTTATTTTTTCATCCTGATATAAGTTTATTGTATCTGTAATTACTGTAACCAGATCAATAATTTCCAATTTAAGGCTGGGCATTTTAGCAAATCTTGAAAACTCACCTGCAATATGACTTAAATTTTCAATCTGGTTTAGAACAGTTTTTACGACTTTTCCGAATAATGATTCAAAATCTTTGTTCTTATCCATATAAGCAATATTTAACTGCTGCAGAGCAAGTTTCATTGGTGTAAGAGGATTTTTAATTTCATGTGCGACCTGTTTAGCCATTTCTTTCCATGCAGCTTCACGTTCAAGCTCTGCCAGTTCAGCCTGGTTTTTCTGCAATTCTGAAGTCATCTTATTGAATCCGTTAATCAAATCCTTAAGTTCACCTTTTTCATTGTGATCGATCTTAACATTCAGATCACCCTGTCCGACTGATTCAGCGGCTTTAGTTAATCTGCGTATAGGATATGCAAGCTGATTTGCAAAAAGAGTACTGAGAAGAATTATAATAAGAACAGCAAAAGAATATATTCCAAAAATTACCACATCAATTTCCACAGTAGAAAATGAAACTCTTATTTTGTTGAAGGCATCGTTAACAGATAGAATATACTCCTGTCCATTTATATTTATTGACCTGTATAGAGCATCATAATTGTAATTTTCAATTCTCTCGCCAGTAAGATATTCTTTGTAGCGGAGGTAATTGATAAAATAGTGTGCCTGAGAGTTTAATTTTCCATCGAATAATCCAACTTTTCGGTATATGGCATTTGAATTATAAATCTCATCTGTTAATTTGTAAATAGAGAACGCAATACCGAGTTCTTTTGCAGCATTCTCAAATATCTGGTTTAATTCTCTTTTGGGATTATTATTTCTCTGGTATAAGATATGATTTTCAACATATTGAGAGCGCTGTCTTAATTCAGAAATAATAGCTTCTTCCCCTTTACTACTAACTGCCTGCCGATTGTAAAGCGCCAGCGAAATTACGGGTATAATGGAAACAAGCAGAAAAGCGATCAATAGTTTTGACTTAAAAGTGTAATTGATTTTTTTGAGTCGTGCAAGAAATAGAATAATAATAAGAATGAGTATAAAAAATGTGTGAATAATAAATATTTTAAAGAAATTAAAAAGGTTCCATGTAAATTGTTTTTCACCCACCAAAACCGCAGTAATTTTTTCCTGGTCATCTCTTGTGGTCTTAAGTATAAATGTTATAAAATTTTCACCTTCAAAATTCAGTCGAATCCATCCATCATTAAAGTCAGATAATTTAGTTGAGATAATTTCTTTGATTTGTTCACGTGACGGATATCGATCGCCGTAAACCTGGGTTAACTCGTTATTAGTAAATTCAAATATTTTAAGATTTCTAATATCTATCACTCTGTTCAGAATTGAGGTTGATGACTCAAGAAATTCAGGAAAGTTGAGAGCACTTATACTGCTCAGATCAAATGAAACCGCTAATGCTAAATAACCTTGCAGAATTTGACGTTCATAAAATGAAACCAGACCCATAAATACCTTTGAGTCAGAATTCTTTTCCAGAAAGACTTCCTGAATTACAGGTTCACCTGTCTTTAGGGGTTTCAAATAATTAAATGGCTTGAGATCTTTACTTAACCCCACATTGAAACTGCCTGCAAGATTCCGGTTTTTGTCGAATAAGCCGACGAATGAATTAAGCGATTCTCTCTGGATCGGACTACTGCTCCAGAGTTTAAATGCAATTGCATCATAGTTAATAAACCTTCTGTTAAATGAAGAACCTATCTCCTCATTAACTGATGCGCTTCGGAATATTTCATCCAGTAGAAACTGCAGCAAACTTTCGTTCGCCCTGTTGATTTCATATGCGGTTGTCTTAAGTGATTCCCGTTCAAGCTTAACATTAAAAAAATTAAGGAGTGTTATCGAAATAACTGAAGCTGCAAATGTTATGTAGACATAATTGAATATTGAATGCGGATTTCGAAAGCGAATCTGATAAAATATCAGCAGTATAATTGTGACAAAAACAATTGTTAGAAATAAAGAAATAAGCGGGTCTTTTTGGATGAAATAAAAAAGTACAGATGATACTAATAAACCGATTGCAAAAAATATAATCTTTAAATCAGCAAGTTTTGAGTTATTAAGTCTCCAGCCTTTAAATATTACAAAAAGGATACCCAGCATTGATAAGAAAACTGCAACTGTTAGTATGAGCATATTAAAGTTCATTAATAGTGCAGACAAATTTGGAATTATGTCAGGTTCCTTAAAATACCTGATCGTAGAATCGAAAATTACACTCTTTGCAGAAGCGCTTATTCCTCTTATTAATAATAAAAAGATGATAAGTAATGGAAGTGAAAGAATCCTGACTAATTTTTTAAATCTTACAGGAGTTTCAGAGAAGAAGTAATTTCGCGAATTACGATAAATCTGGATGGCAACTATCAGTAAAAAAATATTAGTTGTAAGAAACTCTATCGGTGATTTAACAATTCCCCATGCAAATATGGATGAAAAATTTGAAGGATCACTTAATGATCCGCTTATTAAAGATGATGGGAACTCAAGCAGAAATAAAACTGTTCTTGCAATTGATAAAAATAATATCAGGAATGATATTTTTACTAACCTACTCTTTATATGCAAATAATCCGGTCTCATTCCGAGTGCGGTAAAAATAATGAGCACGAAAACCAGTGAAGCCTGAATCTTGGATGATACTTCCTTAATATTATTGAGTTCAAGCATCAGTACAGGTTTATAAAAGGTCACCAGCCCTATTTTGTTACCCGCATTATTTAACAAATCGAATGAAACCTTTTTACCATCCCTCGTTTTGGGAGAAAATGGATTATACGTTATTTCAAAATCAATCCGGTTCTTTTCGCTAAGTTCCTGTATAAAACTTACAGGATTAAAATATTTATTTTGAAGACTGAATTTTTTTTCAATAGGATTGCTTATTGTAAGATAAAAATTGTCATTATCAATCAGTACTGTGTCAGTCTGACTAAGATAGGTTATGAGATCGGTTTCAAGAAAATAAATTTCACCCAACGGACTGTTAAGCGGGAAAAGATTTTCCTGTGTAATTATAACAGGATTATTCCACGCAATCATTCTACCGTTAGGAGCGAACACTCCAATTGAGTAATCTTCAAATTTCTTCCTGTTAAGTATTCTAATGATTTCCCGATAAGCTTCATCTCCTGTTGTAAATATATTTCTCAAATCAGATTTGATCTGATCAGTGGTGTTTAACAGCGAAAGCATTTTTTCTTCGAACTGTTCATGAACCGACAGCTCGATTTTCTCTATCTTATTCGCTAATTCCTCGTTCCAGTTATTCTTAACGCTTTCGACTATTCGGGAAGTGTGAAAGGCAGAGATCAGAATCAAAACAAAAATAAAAAAGACGATAGCAAAATATTTCCTATCGCCTTGAATTTTATGAAATAGTTTCTTTAGCATTAATTAATTGTGAGCTGACTAATATTCCAATTCTTTCCGGTTTTTGTTAACGAGATGTATACCTGAGCAAAACTTCTTCTTCCTCTGTTGTCGAAATGGTAAGTTCCTGTTGCGTAGGGATTTGAAGTACCGGTTTTAACGTTGTCAAACTTGAACTTTGTAACACGATAAATCTTAAAAAAATCTTCAAGAACGTAAAAAGCCTGATTTGCGCTGTAATATCCATTAATTCCATTTGTCAGGCTGAAATAAGTTTGTGGTCCAAGGTAACGCGAAATGGTAACGACATCACCATTTTTAATTGCAGTTTCTATTTCATCAAAAACAACAGGGTCAACTTCAGATTGTTTTTTTGTTTCATCTTTCTGAAACATATTTTTCTGCTGCGGAAGTATTGATGAAACTGTTACTGCCAGAAAAATTAAACTCAGTATGTTAAAGCATTTTTTCATCTCAAACCGTGAATCAAATTTAAGTAATAAAAAAGTGTAAATCTATATAGTCGCTAAGGACTATATAGATTTACAATAATGCTGAGCCGGAATATTATTCAATACCTCTTTCTTTAATCTTCAGGTCTCTTCCAACTCCCGGAAATACTGGTTTCAGTTGGGGATCACCTGCTGCAGTCTGGTAAGCCCAGTCAAATACTATCCTATCAGATGTTATCGATTTAATTCTAACCTTGGCAAAGTGGTTGTCATATGTCCAGATTACATATGTGTGTCCGACTTTAGCAATTTCTTCTTTATTTGGAGACCACCCTCCATCGGGGGCAAAATCGATATCCCAGATATCCATTGTAGGACCCATATCGATTATATCTGTATCATCATAAACTACCAGATAATTTGTGCCCTGGAAAATTTCAAAATAGAAATCCGTATCCAGATGATTGTAAGGTCTTACGGAATATTTAGAAAATGAATATCCGGAGTTATTAGGAAATCTTCTGAAATCGAATATGGATTGGTTGAAACCTTCAGGTCTTGGACGCGCATAAACAACTTCCAGACTTAGTTCACTTTCGTTGTTGTTATAATCGAATGCAGTAACTGCATAATAATAACGTGTACCGTTTGTAACATCGTAGTCAACAAAATAGTTGTTTCTTGTTGTTCCGATTAAAGTATATCTTCCTTCATAAGTATAGCTGTAATAAACGTTGTAACCGGCAAGATCATTTTCACGGTTATGATTCCAGGAAAGATCAACTCTTCCGTCACCATTCAATACCACTACTCCTGATGGAATTTTAGGAGCTGTATAATCATACTCGTAAGATGTGTCATTTACATCGCAAGCAATAAATAAAAAGCTTGCTAAAAAAACTGCGAGTGATATTTTTAACTTTTTCATGGCTTCATCCTTTTTAGCTTTAATTCTTCTTCTGGAAGCCAATCAAAATGCCAATAAAAAAGTTTAATTATTAACAAAAAACAAAGAAAATTGATTATCAGTGTCTATTTAATTAAACACTGGTTGAACAGAAAGAAATATCCAATACAAATCAAATATAACCGAAAACTAAAAATGAGCAAAATAAAAACTTAAAATGAG